>CAZRWN010000014.1:7091-63440 GCA_964603735.1 uncultured Sediminispirochaeta sp.
GATATTCCCGTTCCGTGGCCCGTGAATAACTAAAAGGATGCACCCGCGGCAGGGGACTGCTCCCTGCCGCCAGTTTATCCGGTATCCGACGGAGCGGGCAAACCGAAGTGATACCACAGGTAGCGATGATCGCCCTCGATCTCCCCGGAGAGCCTCTCATCGCTGAAGGGATTTCCCGCCACGCCCAGGTTCTTCAGCTCGGCGAGCTCGGTCAATTCGAAGGGAAGCTCACAGAGGTGGTTGTTGCGCAGATCCTTCCCCGCCACACGCCCGCTCCACCTCTTTACGTACCATCCTCTGCACTTGATCATCTCCGCCATTTCCCATACATTTCCCTCAATTACATCTATACTGGACGACAGCGATTTATGGTTTATGCTCACAACACATCTCATAATGCCCGAGCCCTTATCACGGAGGCGAATTCTCTTCTCGCCTCTCCCCTCTTTGACGAAGAGAACAGCTGGGTCGAAGTAGACCCCCTCCCCTTCTATTCTGAAGTCTCGCTCATCCGCATACAGGCCCTCAACTCCCTTCCTACTTTTACGATCGAATTTGCTCGAACTCCGGAAGGCTTGGTGAAGCTGGACGGAACACAGGAGAGTATCGAAACAATAAACCGCATATCCCCACCCATTCTCACGAGTGAGACCGTAGTAGCCTACGTGAAGTTCGTCCTCTCGCGCCTCCACACGGAGGGGGACAGCTTCAAGCTCGTCGAGCACCGTCTCGAGCTCGGGTACACCGGCCGAATACACCCCCTCGGACTGCTTCTTCTCCAACTGAGGCTCTTCAAACCGAGGGTCAAAACAACGTCCGAGGGGTTTCGGGTCACCGCCCCGGTACTCTACCTCGACCACCTCTACCGCGCCGTCATACACGTCGAACCCCAAGGGGGCGTCGACATCCTCGATGAAAAGGTACTTCTTCGGAAGGTCCCCACCCGGGATATTTGGCTCGAGTAGGCCCCAAAAGCAAACCTCGCTTCTGTTCGGTTATATGTCGCATCGCCTCTTCCTCAACAAGGAGTCGGTATGCCTATTTTATCCGAAACCTGTACAGATTTATCAGCGCCGTTATCGGCAGAAAGACGACCTTGAACAGATAGGTCAAAAAGTGCATACAACCGACCGAGCGTATCGCCGCCCCCTGAGCATCGTCGCTCTCAGTGGAGGTGGTTCGCGTGCTGCTTCCGTCGGAGTAATGGGTCGTTTTCGTCACACGATAGTAGGTGTTCTTAGTATCGAGGGCACTCTTGAACTCCCGCCAGCGAGCCCTGTCCGCAGAGGCCTTGCTGTTCAAGGCGGCCTGAGCTTTGCTTAACGACATGCTTCCGACGGCGATGTAGAGGATCAGGGAGAAGAGGTAGAGGATGCCGGGCCAGAAGAACTGAATATAGTGGTCGAAATTACCGGCAAACCCGCGGAAAAACGCGAGCACATCGCTTCCTGCGGCACCGGGCTGCTCAATCACCTTTGCAATCCACGCGATCGTGTTGTCGGGGATGTTCTTAAACCTATTCATCTCTTCGGTGACCGTAGTTGCCGAATGGACGTTGAAGGCATAGACGAGGGTAATGACGGTAATAACAAAACCGCCGAAGGCGACGCTCTTGCGCCCGACGAATACCCGTTTCTTGAGCTGTTTCCGGTAGGCATTAATGATCGAGCTCAGGGTCTTGATCTGCCCCTTGAGGTATTCATCACGATGGGGAATCTGTTTCGCCTTCTCGAGCCACTGCTCTGCGCGGTCGACTTCCGCGTCGTGGTTCGGATACCGGTATTCGATGCCCTGCTCGTAGTCGACTCCCGTGAAGCAGCGGTTGGCCCTCTCTGCATAGAGATATCCGTAGGCCAGATCACGGTCCTTCTTGGCATCTTTGGACTGCATCTCTACATTATTGTCCAAATATTCCAAAGTATCGGCCGCCCCGTCGATATCGCCGTTAAACAGCTGCGCCGTCGCCAAGCCGGAGTAGTGCAGCGGCTGATTCGGATCCCAGTCCCGTATGAGCTCGCTGTAGATATCGATCAGCTTCTCATAGTCATCATGCCCCCAGGCCCTGTCCAATGCATCGTAGAGTTTTTCTATACCCACCTACTTTCTCCTTTTTTTTTCGAACTATATAACAGAGTAATGTGGGGAGCAAGAAAACTCTCCTCTTTTTGTTCTATTCTCTTCCCCCTTCACAATTTTTTCACCGGCTTTGTTAGTTTTCCCGATTGCTACATTGACAGCCACACAATATCCTACCTAATATTCAATTGAGAAACATAGCTGATCCATATAAAAAAATGGAGTTTCATATGAAAAAAAACGCCGTATTTATTTGTCTGCTCTTTGCTATTTTCTGTGGAAATATCTTTGCCCAATCATTTATGAAGTTATCCTCGGTTCCCGGAGGCGAGATAACCGTCAATTACGGTACTGCCGAGGTAACTCCCTTTGAAATCGGGACCTACGAGGTAACCGCCGGACAATGGGTAAGTGTTATGAATTGGGCCATCGAAAATGGAAAACTGGCCCAGCCATCGGATTCCTCGGCTCTCACTTTCACATTGGCAGGGAAACCCCTTTTCGACTTGGACAATCGATTTTGCTACATCAAATTTCAACAGGGCCGATTCCGGGTCGAAGAAAAGTATAAAAATTACCCTGCTATTGGGCTTAACTGGTACGGGGCGGCGGCTTTCTGCAACTTCCTTTCCGAAAAGGAAGGGCTCTCCTCCTGCTACAATCTGGAAGATTTTTCTTGCGATTACTCTCAGTCAGGGTACCGTTTGCCGACCAATCATGAATGGGAACTGGCGGCCAGGTCCAAAACCGACGGAACCTATTGGGGCAAGTATGACTTTAGCGGCAGCGCAGACATTGAAGAAGTTGCATGGTACAAGGAAAATTCCGGGCAGAGTCCCAACGCCTCGGAGTACGATGGTACTCGAACCCACCCGGTGGGCACGCTTAAACCCAACGGTTTAGGCATTTATGATATGAGCGGCAATATAAACGAATGGATCAACGATTGGTACAAGGGTTCATATAAACCCTCCGGTATTAACCCCACAGGACCTGAGACGGGAAAGTATAAAATAATACGGGGAGGAAGCTGGGCCAATCGTGCGCATATGTGTCGAGTAACCCAGTTTATTAATCAGCCGCCCCGTATGTGGGGCAGCGGTGGAGATACCTATTTGGATATCGGCTTTCGGGTAGCACGCCGCTAAATAAGCTTTTTCATGGAGTTTATTATGAAAACTTATTCTTCCTTTCTGTTTCTCTCTCTTATCCCCTTTTTCTTCTTTTCCTGTACATCTTTCCCCTTTGGGGATAGGACCTATTCCTTTGAGAAGGGATTAACACATCTTACTAACGACATTATACATAGTCTGGAAGATCAGGAGCTCTATCGTGTGGCAATAAACGAGTTTATCCGCATTGATAATGAAAGAACCCACCTTGGTAAAGCCGTGTCGGAGGAACTAACTACAGGCTTTTTCATGGCCGGACCCTCCTTTAGCTTGGTCGAACGGACTCAACTTGAAGCTGCGCTTTCGGAATTGCAATTGAACATGTCCGCAGTCTTTGACGAGAAACAGGCCACCGAAGTGGGCCGCCTTGTAGGAGCGGATGCGCTTGTCATTGGGTCCATCACTCCCTTCGAGGAATACATAAAGATAAACGCCCGGATTTTCTCTGTAGAGGACGGCAAGGTTATCTCTGCAGCTGCAGTGAAGATCGCAAAGTCAGATGAAATCAACGCTATGCTCAACGAACTCCTTATACCTGTAAATGAAAAAACCGAAGGCCCTGCAACATCCCGGGGCACTCCCGAAGCTGATAACCCCAAGCTCGTACAGAGTATAGACAATTTTAAGGTCAAACTTACCGGCCTTCGTCGCGAGGGCCCAAAGCTATGGGCCGATTTTATTGTAACCTATCAGGGCAGAGAACAAGAAGAATGGATAGGTTTTTACAATGGCCGAATTGTAGATAACCAAGGCAGAGAATACAAACCTACCGGCGGTGGTACCCTGGAGGTCAGCAGCGGATGGGGCGGGTTAGACTGCATCAAGGATGTTCCAGTTGCCGGGACAATCCCTTTCAGGGTCGGGGCTGCAGAACTTGACAGCATAGCCGTATTGGAAGTGATTTTTCGCGATCGGGGGAAGCTTTACTTCAAGAACCTCATTATAGACTGAAATACTTAAATACGGATTTTCGACGCGGGCCGGCCGAGAGGCAATTCAAGTTACCATTTTCAGATCGGAAGCACAATGCGCATGACCCAAACGCCATACTGCCGGCTGAAGCTTTTTGTTATCCCCCCAAAAAAGAAGTGAATACTTCTGTTATTGAATTAAGCCAGTTAATCATTAAATCAAGATTAAAGGTATGTGCTATAAATATGTATAATGCTATAAAATTTGTTGGTATACCGGGTGTAGAAGAAACAAATACATAGATCCATTGTACGGCATATAATAGAACTAGGAAAATCAGTACCCGCGTAAACCTCGTGATATTGGAAGTAATATAGTTCTTTTTGTTATCCTTGAATCTATGTGTCATCAGTAATACTAAATCTATTATTACCCCGAGGCCTGCAAAACCGAATGTCAGTAAAAACACAATTCCGAGACCTATTCGTTTAGCAGCAAATCGGTGAATACCGAATATTCCTAAAACGGCACAAAGAAAGGTTAAAACCATCCAATATATACTGCCGTCAAAGGCCTGTTTAGTTTCATTTCTCCATCCGTCTATAGTACATTTTATCGTTTCCATTTGCATCTCCTTAGCTTGATAAGCATCTTATCCCTTATGCTAATGTAGCGCCCCGATATACGGAGCTGCAAAATTATATATTTTATTTAGTACAAGTCCAGCAGCCGGCAATATCCCTGTGGCGTGTGCGAGCATAACAACAGAATATACCAACCCTGCAAATAATACGGTATATACAAATCCGATTAAAAAGCGCATAATCCCGTTTCGAATTCTAGAGCCATAATTTCTATAGATAAACTCTTTAATCTTTTTACGAAGACCAAACAAAATAACCGTAAAAAGCCCTAATAGGAACCATTGATAATATCCAGCGGGAAGATTTAAGGAGTTATATTGGCTTTTGAAATAGGGAAGCGGTATTTCCGGGATGCCCTTTAATTTGAATATTCCATACCACGCTGCCCCTACTGAAACAAGCTTTGCTGCGTATTCACCCCATCTATAGGTCCATAGCATTCGGTTATGCGCCTTTTCCCACAACCGCTCTATTTCATTTCGCCGCTGCTGCTCTATATCCAGGGCTACCGCCTTTTCTAAATATTTTACACATTTACCGTAAAACATACTTTTAAACATGTGTTCCGCACGCTTATAGTATATATCGCTTAGCTTTGAAAATGGGCTGTCCGGCGCATACACCTGGAATTCCGGCCCGTAAAAAATAAGGGAATAGTCATTTCCCAAAAACTCATAATCCACCACCAGGGTCTCACTCTTACCTAATTCAGCCTTCTCAAAGAGTATTTGAGTATGTGAATCAACTTCGCCCAGCGGTCCACTGTTATGATTCTTTTCAATAAGTTTGTTAAGGTTTTCTTCTACTTCCGGTGCCTCAAGCGCTTGGGAGCTCACCCGCTCTCCTTCAGCTTCAGATAGGATCTCATTAACATCATCCCTTCCAATATCAAAGCCTGGAAACCTGCTTGTCACTTCCTTATTCAGTAGAGAAAGCGAGCGGGTATACGGTTCACTTTTCTGAACAATCGCAAGATATTCAAGAATACTGCCCTTTCCTTCGCACTTCGTACAGGTAATTTTACCTGCTCCGCGGCATCGCTCACACACAATAGAGCCGGAACCCCCGCATTGCTTACATACAATGTAGCCTTTTCCTCCGCAGTGACTACATACAGTTTTTCCTGCTCCCCGACACGCTGTACACTGTTTCCTTCCCCTACCGGAACAGGACTCGCATTTTACATCCGTCAGCCTGCTTACAGTTTGCGTATCGTCCCCCACAGAGACTGTTTGACTCCTGTATTGCCTTACTGTACCAGAGCCGCTGCAACTCGTACACGTATTGTATCCCTTGCCGTTGCATTTTTGACACTTGTTTTCTCCCCTTCCCTCGCACTGAGAACACCTCTTTTCCCCTCCACCTTTACAGGAAGGGCATGTATGCCGACCGTGCCCATGACATTGGGGACAAGTATGTGTCCCCACGCCGTTACATGTTGAACAGGTTATTACGCGCTCCGACCCCTGCACTGTATAGACTTCTTTGTTAGAGGTAAAACTGTTTACTTGGTCTAACTCAAAATTCCACGGGTCTACTTGATCCGGCCTGCTAAAGCTTGGCTCAGGAAAAGATTTTCCGCTATAGGGTTCTCGTCTCTCCTCTACCGTTCTCCGCTCATATTGAGTATGAAGAAATAATCCATAAGAAGGACAGCTTGCTAATCTCTTAATAGTTACTTTTTCCCCGAAATTCTTATAACCGTGGTGTGGAATAGAATCAGCCCATTCGGTAAGAGTTTGTTTTATTGTCTCGATCGATTCCTTATCATCAGTAGCTTCTTGGGTACCAATAAGTTCAATAGGCATTTCTTTCCTCCAAGTCCTTTACTCTAGATTTTCAGTGGTATTAAGCTGAATACCGCTTTGCGTTTCTTTTCCGCTTATCTTTAACACTCCATTTGCATCTAAGGTAAATGTAATTTCAATTTGAGCTTCCCCAGCTGCCTTCGGCGGGATATCGGTTAATGTATAGCTGCCAATATATGTATTTTTAGTAATATCCTCTTCCAGACCTTCATACACAGTAAAGCTCACTTCCGTTTGATTATCTTCACTTGTAGTAAAGGTTTCGGTCCTTGTCACGGGAAAACCGGTAAGGGATTTTATTATCGGCATAAAATCATTGCCGCCGGCTGCAATACCCAGATTATAGAAACTTGTATCCAGAATAATTAAATCGGGCACTCCTCCTTCCAGGATCCCGGAGAGCACGGATGCTCCCATTACCACACTTTTGTGCTCATATTCACTTACTACTTCTACAGGCAGGGAAAAGGTCTGCTCTGCTTTCGAAGTCAATTTTTCAAAGGGAATATACTCTTCAGTGTATACTAAAAGCTTAGCCGATTTTACTGTTGATTTTAGCTCCACAGCACTATCTGCAATCCATTCAAAGAGCTCATCGTATACTTCAGAGATTTGTTCAAAAGTGAGTGAAAATTTCGCTCTACTTTTATCTCCATTCACTAAATCGATATTCTCTACGCTCACCTGGATTCCGGTTTCAGAGGCTGCTGATTCCCTTAAATCAGCAGCAGCAGCCCATAACCTGTCAAAATTAGGTGAGCCCTCTGTAAAACGCACATTCGGATTCCCCTGTAAAGAATCGGCTAAAATCCGGGCTATTTCCAGATCCCCTTTCCATAATCCAGGCTGTACTTCCCCAAATATAGCTATTTGTTCGTATACGCCATCTTCTTTTTCTACCACAGAAACCCCAGCCGTCGAAAAGCCGAGATACACATTACAGAGAACTTCATCATCCGTATGAGGATACTCACTCCCCACAACTGCCGCCATCGGTTCTGTAATAAGCCTTACTGTAGTAAAACCGGCATTCTCTGCTGCTTCTACCAGCGCCTTTCTGTGGTTTACCGTAGCTCCATGAGGTACAGTGAATACTGCCTTTTCGAAAGCCTTATTCAGAGATTTCTCGATTGTATGCTTAAGTTCAACTATATAGTAACGAACAATCTCTTTAACAGAATACCAATTATCATCAAAGCATACGGAGCATTCACGATCCTCATCAACTTCTATTTTAAAAGCCGCGCTTTCACTTGCCCTCTGTACAAACTCATCTGCTAAGGGCGGATATAAGAGAGCCGGTAAATTCCAGATAGTATTGGCAGGATCGATGGACCGATACTGAACCGCTTCTTTCCCAATAAGAAAACGATTTTCCTCCGGATTATAAGCCAAAACGGTGGGAATTATTGAATTGAATTCTTCATCGGATAATGCTGACGGTGTTCCTCGCCCCTTTGTTCCAAATTTTGTATATCTCCCCCCCATACAAATAAAAACAAACTCCTCCATATTGCCCCATCCCCAAAATATGTCATTCTTTTAAAGTATTATATCGGAATAAGTTCAAATGGCAATAATAAAATTTCACTTTCCCCGTGGGGGCCTAATGGGCTTACAGTCAGCACTGATGAATGGAGAAGCACATTTCATACGCACAATGAAGATCGGCAGGTAGATTGCATAACTTCAACAGAAGAGCAGCTCGTTTCATTCCCGGAATCAGGGCTGAATGGACAAGACGGAAAAGGTGCGGGCCTGTTATTTGCATGCATGCCTCAAATGGGTCATGAAGGACTACCTTACCAATGCCTCTCTGAGGGAACGATTCGGCATCGAAGAAAAAAAACAAGGCGACTATCTCCCGTTATATAAAAATTGACGGGTAATTGATGATAAATGGTGTGCGTTAGCTGCAAAAAATATGGTACATTTTGTGGCACTCACGTTTAAACAGGACATATGTTCCATTTAAAAACAAGCCGCAACAAGTACTATACTTTCTTTATAGAAAACACTTTATTTTATACAAAAATTCTGCCCAGGGGGGGATTCGAACCCCCACAGCCGCAAGGCCACTAGACCCTGAACCTAGCGTGTCTACCAGTTTCACCACCTGGGCATGTGTGAAAGAATATTAAAGAGATTGGCTGCCATTGTCAATACAGTCATTGTAAATTTTGATTTGACGAAGCTTTATGGTCTTACTATAATTTAATTATAAAGTGATGTTTCACTCGGTTCTCGATTCAGAAGAGTTTTATATTGAGGTAGCGGTCACTCTGCAAATCTGGCTGTAGGACCGCGATGCCTATCAGGCCTTTGTTGCCGAGCAGGAGGCGGTGGAAGCGGTGGATACTGATGAGCTGCGCAGCATGCAATGACAGCCTTTACCAGCATGCGCGAAAATATTGATCAACTGGGAATTTTGATCGAAGAGCAGCTCGCCGGACAGGCCACAGAACAGTAGCCAATTGCTCACTCAGAGAAGCAGTCAGAATGAACAGAAATACGGGCTGGAGGACAGCGATTTCGAACGGTTCTAATCGTTACAGCCGGGCCGGCCTCGGAACAATCTGCTTCGAGGTTATTGCTGAAAACAGGTTTTAGATACGAGGAGACAAACATGAGTGAAAAGGATAAAACCGCAGAAAGCGTCGAACTCCTGGTCGAAGACGCTGAGGAACAGCAGGAGAACAAATATCTGCTGTGTAAGCTGGCCAATGAGGTCTACGGAATCAACATCCGCGATGTAACCGACATAATCGAGCTGCAGAAAATAACCGAAGTCCCCGACATGCCCGATTACGTAAAAGGAGTCATCAATCTGCGCGGTCAGGTAATTCCCGTGATCGACCTGCGCCTGCGCTTCGGAATGCAGCCCCGTGAATACGACGACCGCACCGTCATCACCGTGGTAAACGTCCGCGACAATTCCGTCGGCTTCATCGTCGACACGGCCACCGAAGTCGAGGACATCCCGGACAAGAATATCGACCCAGCGCCAAAGTTTCAAAACCAGAGCCAGGGGCAGACCACTGAACCTCAGAAAAAATACATTTCCGGCCTCGGGAAAATCGGCGACCAGGTCACCATCCTGCTCGACACCGAAAAACTGGTCAGCGAAGCCGAGCTGCAACTATAAAAACAGCCGGACAGCGCACGCCCGGCTGCTGCATCATCTGAACTCAGAAACACAGCACCGAAACTCACGAAGCCCGGCTTCTGGCGGATATAGTATATATATAATGGACGCCCGCTTTAGAAGCGGTCGTCTCGGTCAGGATAGTTGCTGCGGTTATCGCGGATCATCCGGATAACCCTGCCAACCAGCACATCCAGTTGCGGTTTGAAAAAATATCCCAAGGCTACGCCTACAATCAGCCAAAAAATCATTCCTCATCCTCCTTCACGATCTCTACCTTGATACCCTCTTTGGTTTCAAAGGTTTCATTGGGGGGAACGGTAATCTTCAGCACACCGTTCTTGAAGACCGCTTTGGCGCTCTCCCGGTCGAACTTGTCTTCCGGCACAAAGTAGCGCTGCTCGTCGATCTCCTTGAACTTCAGCCGGCGCTTGAAGTAGCGTACACTCTCGTCCGGTTCCATCTCCGGCGCCTTGGCCGAAAACACCATGTAGTCGCCCTGAAACTCGATGCTCAAGTCCTCTTCACGGAAACCCGCCAGCGCGAACTCGAACACCATTTCCTTGTCCTTGGTCAGGTACACATTCATCGGAGGATACGAATAGGAAGGATAATAATCCACCTGATCATTCCAGCGCGAAAACTCCTCAGCCGTTCGCTCCCGCGCCCGCTCGCCGAAGTTTTCACCAAAACTCCGGGTCGCCTCGAAAATCTCGTCCATAATCTGGCCGATGTCGATGACAATTCTGTCTTTCATAAAAACACCTCTCAAATTGCGTGTTGCGGCTCCCATACCGGGCAGCCATTTTCCGACGCCATACGGCCGCCGGCGAGACATTCCGCCTCTATTAATAATAGAGCAACATCCGTGCCAAACGGAGAGTTCCAGCCCCACAAATTCTAAGGGATTTATAATTATTTATTTGGGTTACAATTAGTTTGTTTCTCTCTGCGCCCAAGCCCCGGCAACCCGCATTTAGACGCGGGCCCCGCACCAATCTTCGTACAAGCACTGTATCAATACTTCCCACTGCGGTCTCAGCGCAGCAGCATTTGGGTCATTCTTACCCGTTACCATTCAACCCCGAGCAAGAGCAGGGTATCCTCTACACGAAAGCGCGCATCCCGCCAGCTGTACACCAAGCGCAGCCCCGCCTCCAGGGCAACCGGCCAGTTGAACAGGTGCTGCTCAAACAGCAGCTCAACCCCGGCCGCCGGGTGCAGATCGGCCCCGGCCGCCGCATCCAGCTCCCGCAGCCACTGCGGCGGCTCATCCCCGGCCGCCAACAGTCCGGCGCCGGCCCCCTCGCCTGCCCCCGCCGGCACACCGATCCCCAGGTCGGCAAACAGGGTGCCGCGAATTCGCTTCAGAAAGTATACATTCCCCAGCTCCATGTCCGGATACAGCAGCGGCAGGCTGTACTGCAGCGTAGCCACCCCGTCCGCCTCGTACCCGCCGTTCCAGTCGAAAGGGTAGCCCCGCGGCCGCACCGCCGGCGAGGTCAGCGGCACATCCTCCCCGGATTTCAGCTCTCCCGCCCAGCCGAGCTGCAGCCGGTGCCGCCGTCCCAGCCCCGGCGTCGTCAGCAGCCCGTTCACCCCGATCCGGCTGCCCCACTCACCGGCCGGCGCCGGCACATACTGCCAGCTGCCCTCCAGGTACTGTTCCCAGCGCGGGGCAAAATCCGCCGGCACCGTCGCCATCATGGCGCTGTACCACGACAGCGCATGCCGCAGCGGCAGCACATAGGCATCCCTGTCGCCCGCCGCCAGCGGGTCGGCCTGCTCGTAGCGCAGAAACCCGGTGGTACTCAAGTTGAGTTGCCGGAACCACACTCCCCGCGAAAAATCCAGCGGCGCATCGAATCCCAGCAGCGCAGTCATCCCGTTCCAGCGGGCATCCGGATCGCCCGGCGAGTTCGTGTCGCCGGATACCCCGAAGCGGAGCATCGGAAACATCCCCCGAAAACTGCCCTGCAGCCCGGCATCGTAGCTCTCCTGCCGCACATTGACTCCGACAAAGCTGTTCAGCGACAGCCGGCCCAGCACATCATCCGACTGGGCAAACAGCTGCACCCGCCCCTCGGTATCGGGCAGCAGGCCCCAGCTGTGAAAGTTCACCAGCCCCGTCAGCGGGCGGTACTCCTCCACCTCGAACCCATCCGTATCATCCCCATCGCTCTCATCCCTCTCAATTTCCTCCACAAGCTTTGCACCATCCCAGCGACGGGCAATCGGCTCTACGTAATCAATCGCCGCAGCCTCGGCATCCAACGGGCGCCACTGCTCCGGCTGCAGCGGCAGAACCCTAGGTTTGAAACCGTCCACCGTGTAGTCGCCAATAAACAGCCGCTCACCGTCCGGCCCCGAAGCAACTACCGGATACCCGGCGGCGTATCGTCCGCCGGCCACTTGAAACGCCGGTCCGTCGTCATTCCCAGGCCGGCTCCGGCTCACCGCCTCCACAAGCTCCGTACCACTGCGTTCGGAGACAAACAACACATACTCGTCAGAGTACTCCGGATTTGAAATACTGTAGCCGACCGGCCCGAGCAGCCGGCGCCAGCTGCCGGCGCGCAGATCAAACTCAAGCATCCAGCTGCGGCCGCCCTGCACCGCCACCACTGCAATCTTGGTCCCTTCGGGCGACCAGGCCGGCTGGCGCAGGTAAAGCGGTCCGCCCCCACTATCCGCGGCGGCTGGCGGCAGCACCAATCTTCGTAAGAGCGCGCCGCTCTCGGCATCCAGCAGCTCCAGCCGGCCGCCCCCGCCGGCCAGTGCGCGTACCGCCGCAATCCGCCCGCCATCCGGCGACAGCGCCGGGGCCTGATACGCACCGCCGAAGGTCAGCCGCGTACGCCGACCGCTCTTAAGGTCGAAACGGATAATCTCGCCGGTCGATACTTTGGACCAGAGCGGATGCGGAATCTCCTCGCTCCAGACGGCCGTCCCACTCTGCACCGATACGCCGCGCTCGGCACCAAGGTACGTAAGAATCCGCTCTTGCGAAGATTGGAGGTCCAGCTCCACCAATGCCGCCGGCAGCCGATCGCCGGAGCGCACCACGTACAAGCGGTCCTCTTCAGCTGCCACCGGCAGATAGTTCGCCCAGCCGGCACCGCTGCCAAACTTCACGCTTACGCTCGCACCGCGGGAGGTCTCATTGCCGCCGTCCACAACACTCTCATCAAAATAGGAATCGAGGAACTGAAGCATATCCCGATACACACGGCGGAGCGAATGGCCGGTTACCTTTTTCACCGCAGCGTGAAACCGCAGCGGCCAGAAGGAAAACCGGGCCGTCTCCTCGATAATCCGGTTCCAGGTTTCCTCACCATAGGTTAGCCGTACATACGTCACTAAGGGAAACCCGAGATAGTAATGGTTCGGAAAATGTGTACGATAGGAACCCAGATAGGCCTGACCGTAGGACACTTCACGCTTCGAATCGGCAATCGCCCGCAGCTCCCGGTGAAAGGCGGCACTCCGTCCACGACCGCCGCTGCTGAATACCGTTTCACTGAGAATCGCATCGCCCTCGAAATACCACAGCGGCATCGAGTACATCGCAAAAAAACCCCAGCCGTACTCACCGGCTGCCCAGCGGGCAAAGCGGGTAAAACCCCGCTTCAAAGCGCTGAATTGGGCCGCATGCCGCCCCTCATGCAGCGCCAGCAGCGTAAACCAATCTATCGGCCCGGCAAACTGCCTCTGGGTGTTATATGCGTACCACTCGGAGTGACGCGGCGCCAGCGTTACATAGCCGTTCGACACCTGGCGGCTGGTGTTCAGAACCAAGGGCAGCTGCGGAACGCGAATCCCGAAATCCCTCTGAATCGGATCCCGCACCCGGTCCACTAATCCTGCCACCCGCCGCGCCTCCGCTTCGAACTCGGCCGGGAAGATCAGCCGGTGCTCGGGTGTGCTGATCATCTTCCAGTCTATCGCAGGCGGATAAGGCGGGCCCAATAAAGCCGTGCCCTGAATCGACCCGGCCGGCAAGAACGAACCGCTGTGTGAGGTCTGCCCGGGCCGTAAAACCGTTTCTTGGGCCGCAACCTGCACCCCCTGCGGCTGAAAACAGGGCATTAACACCATACCCGCGAAAACTAACACCATGATCACCGATTGTTTTCTCATACACCTACCCTATCACCTCACTATAACCCCTTTTATTAATGCGCTCAATCTGGTATGCTCCATCCACCAAATGGAAAGGTAAATATGGGCATTCGCGTTCTTTATATCGGTGAAATCGTAGGCAAGGCCGGAGTATACTGTATCAAGCAGGCACTTCCGAAACTAAAACCGGAGCTCGGCATCAACTTTGTGATCGCCAACGGGGAGGGAGCTACCGGGGGCTTTGGAATCGGTAAAAATCACTCGATCTACCTGCACAAACTCGGCATCGATGTCATCACCGCGGGGGAAAAGGTCTACTATAAAAAAGATATGGTCCCGCACATCGCTAAGAGCCCGTACATATTGCGGCCGGCTAACTATCCCCCTGCTAATCCGGGACGCGGCTGGCGGGTATACCAGGCCGGCGACCGCAAGGTCGGAGTAATCTCGCTACTCGGTCAATCCGGCTTCAGCCGGGTGCATCTGAGCAATCCGTTCACCTTCCTGCCCGAACTCGTATCGCGGGTAAAGGAGGAGACCAATATCGTCATCCTCGATTTTCATGCTTCTACCACTGCTGAGAAATACTCCATGTTCCACCATGCCGATGGATTGGTATCGGCGGTAATCGGCAGTCACACCAAAGTGCTGTCAGCCGATGAGCACATCAAGGAAAAGGGAACCGCAGTCATCTGTGACAGCGGGAGAACCGGAAGTTTCTTGAGTGTGGGCGGCCTCGATCCGAGTGTAGAGATTCAACAGTACCTCAGCCAGATCCCCGAACGCTCAAAGGAGTATTGGGAACAACTGGAACTACAGGGAGTAATTCTCGATATAAACGATCAGGGCCGCGCCGAGCATATTGAACGACTGAAATACCCCATAGAAGGAGCTGACAGTGAAAGAAGTGGGAACGGTCAATAGGATCGAAGGCCAGAGCGTTTTTATCGAATGCGGAGATACCTCCGCCTGCAAGGGCTGCTCAGCCGGCTCCTTCTGCAAAACGAAAGGCCGTGAAATCGAAGCACTCAACAACCGCGATATCCCGCTGCATACCGGCGATAGAATCGAAATCTATCTTCCACCGGGGCGCACTATTTTCTCCGGATTCATAGTACTTATATTCCCGTTGCTCATGTTTATCCTCGCCTTCGTGTTGGCTGGAACGGCGCTGCCGAAGAGCGATGAGGGAACCCGCGCACTCTTCGGCCTCGTCGGCTTAGCGGCCGGTTTCGGCGTAAGCTTTCTCTACAACTCCATTGCGAAAAAAAAGAATTTTCCAGAAATAACAAAAAAACTGGACTAATCCCAGGCTCACATGCTCGCGGGCGACTGGTTCTCCCGCGCCAATCGATTAATGGTCTCGGCCATTTCGGTCAGGCTAACAATATGCTGTAAATGCCCCATCTCACCGGCAACCTTAGGCATACCGAATACAATACAGCTCTCCTCATCCTGTCCGATAGTAATACCGCCCATTTTATGAATAGCACCTATCTCCCGTGCTCCGTCACGGCCCATTCCGGTCATGATCACTCCCATCGAGCCGCTGGCGTATTGCTTAGCCACCGACGAGAACAACACATCCGCCGACGGACGGTGCCCGTTGACCAAATCGTCCTGCGAAAGGCGCACCATCCCGGCTAAACGGCGTTTCTCCACCATAATATGATAGTTGCCCGGACAAATCAGGATGCGGCCCGGTTTTAGAATATCACCATCGGACGCTTCCTTTACTTCCAGCGGGCAGATCCTATTCAAACTTTTCGCGAACTCTGTGGTAAAGCCGGCCGGCATATGCTGCACCACAACTACCGGCACCGGCAGGTCGGCGGAAATTTCAGCAAAAACCCTCCGCAGTGCATTCGGCCCGCCGGTTGAGATCCCGATTGCAATTATCTCCACCGGACCCGCTTCAGCTCTCGAAACCGGTGAAACCGCCGGTTCTACCTTCACCTTGGCCGGTGGCGATGGCGCAACCGCAGTTGTCGAGGTGTCGGCAGACGGCGCTGAGTCCGGCAGGGGTGCCGGTCGGACTCCGCCTAAGCCCTTGGAACTCTCTTTGCGCGGGCCTGCTTTGCGGCGGTACTTGCGCCCGTATGCCTTCAGCATCGCTACTAACTGTTTTTCTACCAGATGAATATCTTCAGAAATCGAACCGGAAGGTTTGGTGATGAAATCCGATGCACCGAGCGCGAGGGCATCCATCGTAATCTGTGCTCCGCGCCTGGCGATCGACGAGAGTATTATCACCGGAATAGTGATCCCCTGGGCTTTGCGCTCCTTCAGGAATTCGATTCCATTCATATCCGGCATTTCGAGATCCAGGACAATCACATCCGGCTGCAAACGCGGAATTTTCTGCAACAGAAATCGGCCGTTCATAGCCTTCCCGGCCAGTTCCAATCCGTCGGCATTTTCTACCATTTTGCCAACCAGATTGCGCATCAGCGCCGAGTCATCGCATACAACTACCGAAATCAATTCTTCACCCACAGGCTCTTCCTTTAACCTCGCTCCGTAACCCGGCCATCCGCCCGTCTCCGTTCTAATCTAAAAACTTTCTATATATAACCGCCCAGTCGGTTTTAAGAAATTCAAATTTAGTGTTCATCCCGAACAGCGATTCGGAGTGTCCTATGAACAAGTACGAATGATTGTTCATCGCCTTATAGAACTTTTCGATTACATTTTTTTGAGCTATCTCGTCAAAATAAATAATCACGTTACGGCAGAAGACAATATCAAGATTCCTCTGCCCACTGTCGTTTTTCAAATTGTGATAGTCAAATTTGACCATATTCTTGATTTCATCTTTAACCTGATACCCGTTGTTCTTCTTTTCGAAATAGCGCTGCAGGTATTTCTCCGGAACTCCGTTTACCTTATTTTCCGGATAAAACCCCTCTTTCGCTGTCATCAGAGACTTCAGGCTCAAGTCGGAGGCCGTTACCTCAACATTGATCGCAGAGGGCAGCTTGTCCCGCAGGACCATTGCGATGGAATAGGGCTCTTCACCGGTAGAACAGCCGGCACTCCACACCTTAAGGAAGCTCTGTTTCTTCTCCTGCTTCCACTTAATAAGTTCCGGAATCACATAGTGCTCCAATGTATTGAAGTGCATTGTATTCCGGAAGAAACGGGTAAGATTAGTTGTCACAGTGTCGAGCAGTGTTTTCAGCTCGGTTTTATCGTTAATAATTAGTTTGTAGTACTCTTTTGTGGTCTCGATTTTTGTTTTCCGCAACCGCTCTTTCAGTCTGCTTTCCAGAATCGACCGGTTAGAATCAGAGAAATGTATACCGCTTTCGTCGTAAATGAGATCGCGAAACTGCTTGAATGCCTGCTCGTCTAAATATCTATCCATGCTCTATTTCTTGTACAGTATATGTAAAATAAAGTCTATGAACTGCTCAATGTGGTGTCAACAGAAAACTACAGAATTACGGAATTAAAGGGATTTTCATGCTCACTGTGCTATATTGGAAAGTAGTATGAAACACGAAATGCATCAATACCATGTAAAGGGAATGGCCCTGCACGAGGAGAGTCAAGTTCCCTTTCTAATCCTGGAAAACAGGGCTGAAAACGACACTATCACCATCCAGGTAGCAGCTGCAGAAGCGGATACTCTGCTGCTGCAGATGAGCGGTGCAGTATCTCCGGTTCCTACCCCCCAGGATGCTATCGCTGAACTGTTGAGCCGACACTTTCTGCACCCCCAGTATCTGGAGATCAACCATCTCGGCTCAAAAGAGGCACGGGCAATCCTGCATTACCACAGATTTCTGCGACGTTACCACATGTCGCTTCTGCCGGCCGAGGGTATCGCTTTGGCGATCCGACTGGATATACCAATTTACCTCACCCCTGAGGCGATAATTACCGGAACTATCAGTAATCCGCTGCCTGTATTTGCGCAGAACACCGCAGAGTCTTTCCTCTATGTGGGCTGCGAGTAAACCCGCCGCCCTGGCTACGCCGAACTAATTGCGCAATTTTGCCAGCTGGTCTATAATCCAGCTACATGAAGAAGTATATATTCGTGACCGGGGGTGTCTGCTCCAGCCTCGGGAAGGGCATTGCCGCAACCTCAATCGGTAATTTGTTAGAAAGCCGCGGATTGAACATTCGCATGGTAAAAATCGATCCTTACATTAACGTTGATGCCGGCACTATGAGCCCCTACCAGCACGGCGAAGTGTATGTAACCGACGACGGGGCCGAAACCGACCTCGACTTAGGCAACTACGCCCGCTTTACAACTGCTCCGCTGAGTCAAGTCAACTCGATTACAACCGGTCAGGTGTATCAGGAAGTGATCAAACGGGAGCGCGAGGGACGCTACCTGGGACGTACCGTGCAGGTTATTCCCCATATTACCGACGAAATCAAGCGCCGGATTTTTCTGGCTGGGCACGATTCTGAAGTCGATGTGACGATCATCGAGGTCGGCGGTACAGTCGGCGACATAGAATCATTTCCCTTCCTCGAAGCCGCCCGCCATTTGATTCAGGAACTGGGCAAGGAACAGGTACTTTTCATCCATCTCACCCTGCTGCCCGAGGTGGCCGGGGGGGAGCTGAAGACCAAGCCAACCCAGCACTCGGTAAAAGAGCTGCGGGCTATCGGTATTCAACCCGACATCCTGGTCTGCCGGGCCCCCTATCCACTGGAGCAGGACATCATCCGCAAGATTTCACTGTTTACCAACGTAGAAAAGCGGGCGGTCATCTCGGCCTACGATGTAAAGAGCACTATTTACGAGATACCGCTAATTTTTCATGAACAGCAGCTCGATGAGATTGTGCTGGAGAAACTGAGCCTGCAGAGCGGCAAGGCAGATCTAAAGCGCTGGAGTAAAATGGTAGATACCATCAAAAATGCCACACGCGAAGTTACCATCGGCCTGGTCGGAAAGTATATTGAATTAAACGACTCCTATAAATCTATAAACGAGGCGCTCTGCCACGGGGGAATTGCCCACAAAGCCCGTATCAAGCTGGAACGAATCGACTCCGAGCATCTGGCAACCGAGGAACAGCTGTCGGCTCAGCTGGATAAACTCGACGCCATCCTGATTCCCGGGGGCTTCGGACAGCGCGGGATAGAGGGCATGATTAATGCCGCCCGCTATGCCCGCGAGCACAAAACCCCGACCTTCGGCATCTGCCTCGGGATGCAGATAATGGTCATTGAGTACGCCCGAACAGTGCTTGGGTACGAGGATGCCGACAGCACCGAGTTCAGCCAGACGACCCCGCATCCCGTTATCAGCCTGCTGGAAGAGCAGGTGGATGTAAAGATGTACGGCGGCACCATGCGTTTGGGGCGCAGCGAAACCGTATTACAAGAGGGCACCAACATTCGTCGCTGCTACGGAAAGAATGTGGTGTACGAACGGCACCGGCACCGGTATGAAGTTTCCAACACCTTCCGCGAAGAGCTGGATCAGGCCGGCCTGGTTATCAGCGGAGTCACTCCCGAAGGAGCACTGGTCGAATCGGTAGAATGGCCCGACCATCCCTGGGGAGTCGGTGTACAGTTTCACCCGGAGTTCAACTCAACACCTATCAGCCCTCACCCGCTGTTTGCCGGTTTCATAAAAGCCGGATTGGATTTTCAGAAGAGGAATGAAACATAGTCGCCTGCGCGCATTGTTACGTAAGATATACCTATTTACCGCCGTCGCTCTGACATCCGGCGGTGTATTCCTCGCAACCGTGCTTCTCAGCACAGGCTGCTCATTCAACTACAGTGAGGCCGAAATGGCCGAAGGTCTTGCGGATGAGGTTCCCAACAGCATTATCCGCAGCTATCGGTTTGTAGATGTGCGCTCAGGACGCAGTTCCTTCGAGGTATATGCGGCGGAAGCCCGCATGTTTCACAAGATTCACCAAACCCGGCTCACCACTCTGTTTTTCCGCGAAATCTCTCCGGAGGGCGAGGTGGTGACCGAAGGAGAGGCGGAGCAGGCGACCATCTTTACTCAGACCGACAACGTAGAGATGCGCGGAAAAATCCGTTTTTCCGGTTCAGCTCAGCAGTCGACCATTATTACCGACTACCTTTTCTGGAACAACGAAGAACGGCTGCTGAAAGGGAAACCCGATCATCAGGTCACTATTCTCAAATCGGACGGAACCCGTATCGAAGGCAAGGGCTTTATCGCCGATGCCGCCAGACAGGAGATAGAGTTTTCGCAGGAGGTGGACGGTCTTTACGTCCAGGAGGCTGAGGAGAATGATTAAACCCGGCAGCGTTTCGAAACTCACAATTCTGCTGCTGCTCGTATACACCGCTTCACCCCTGCTCGAACTGCTGTACGCTGAAGAGAGTACCTTTTCATTTTCGGGCAACAGCACCTCGATCTCCCTAGCCGAGGGAAAGCAGAGAACCATTCTCAGTGGCGATGCCCGCATCAGCAGCGATGATTTCACCATCAACGCCGATCGAATCGAACTGTACGGCGAGGATTTTCGGTACGCCCGCTGCAATGGCAATGTCACAGTTGAGCAGGAGGAACAAAAGATATCCCTCACCAGTGATTCCTTGTTCCTCGACCGGAAGCAGAACAAACTGCGCATTCGCTCCTATACTGAAATGGTGGATTTGAGCAATGAAATCGTAGTGAAATGCGGTTACATGGAACATTACGACGAAGAGAATTATTCGATTTTCCAGATCGGAGTACGGATTCTCAAGGCATCCGAAGACGGACGCATGGTCTGCCGTTCGGATTACGCACGCTATGACCGCGATGCCGACACTCTCGAACTAAGCGGCAGCCCGGTAGTATTCTGGAAGGGTGATCGGTACAGCGCAGTTCGTATCACCATAAACCTCGAAACCGACGAAATCGAGATGGAAGGCAATGTAGAGGGAGAGTTTACATCACGCACAGAAGAGGAGCCGGCCGATGGAGCTGCAGATAACGACCAAAACTGACGGAACTGCAACCCTGCGGGTAGAAGGGCTCAGGAAACGCTACGGAAAGAAAGAAGCAGTGAAGGATGTGTCCTTCAATATGCACACCGGTGAAGTGGTGGGTTTGCTCGGTCCCAACGGTGCCGGCAAAACAACCGTGTTTTACATGATTGTCGGTTTTATCAAAGCTACTGCCGGCCGGATATATCTGAACGAAACCGATATCACCCACCGGCCGATGTACCGTCGCGCCATGGAAGGCATTTCCTACCTACCGCAGGAGCCGTCGGTGTTCCGCAAGCTGTCAGTAGAAAACAACATCTGGGCTATTCTCGAGACCCGTAAAGATCTCACTCACGAGCAGAAAAAAAACCGCCTGGAGGAGCTTTTAGACGAGTTCAACATTCAGTCCATCCGCCGTCAGCAGGCCCATCCTCTCTCAGGTGGTGAACGCAGGAGAACGGAAATAGCCCGCAGCCTGGCCATCGACCCGAAATTCCTGCTGCTCGACGAGCCCTTCGCCGGAATCGACCCTATCGCAGTCTCGGAAATCAAGCAGCTGGTAACCGACCTTTCGAAACGGGGAGTCGGGGTCTTGATTACCGACCACAATGTGCAGCATACGCTATCCATCACCCATCGATCATTCATCATTCATCTAGGGGAGATCCTCGCCCACGGAACCCGTGAAGAGATACTGGCCAATCCAATTGCCCGGGAAATATACCTGGGCCGCGACTTCGAGATGCCGTAGACCCCGCCCTGCCCGGCGCCGATTGACAAACAGCCCTAACAGGTACATTATTTTCATATAGTGCAGTATCAAAAACCGGTTTTAGTACAGGAACAAAAACTCAAAATGAGTCCGCAGCTGTACCAATCCATTCAGCTGATGGCGATGCCGCTGCAGGACCTCAAACTCAAAATCCAAGAGGAGCTGGAGAAAAACCCTGCACTCGAAATGGTCAGCGAAAAAAGCGACGTGTCCCTGGACGAAATTCGCTCGAATACCCGCGAGGATCACGATTTCTTTGAAAACAGCTCCGACCCGGGCTATACAAGCGGCTACGACCAGGATGCCTCCGATTCAAAACAGAAATTTATGGAGGGAGCCCTCTCCCGACCTGAATCGCTACACGAACACTTGATGTGGCAGCTGCGCGTACAGCCGATACCCAAGAAGTGGTTCGATGTAGGCGAACTGCTTATCTGGAATCTGGACGAAAACGGCTTTCATATTGAAGAGCCAAAAAAACTGGTGAGCGAGGATCAATACCCAGTTCTCGAAGAAGTGTTACCCTTGATTCAACAGTTCGATCCGGTCGGGGTGTGCACAAACGACTACCGCCACTCACTGCTGGTGCAGGCAGAACTATCGCCGGAAGCTCCCGCGCATACCGAAGAACTTATCGAACATCACATGGAACTGCTCGAACGCAACAGTCCGCGGGAAATTGCAAAAAAAACCGGCATCAGCGAAACCGAAATCGAATCGATCACCGAGTTTATCAAGACACTCACCCCCTATCCGGGCCGGCTCTATTCGAACAGTTCCACCACCTACGTCATTCCGGATGTGGTAGTTCGCCATGAAGAGGGGGAGTTCAAGCTCTATCTGAATGATGAAGAGATCCCGGAACTCGGTATAAACCCGTTTTACGAGCAGCTCGAAGATGCGGGAAAGAATCAGGAAAAGCAGACGAAAAAGTTTGTAAAACAGAGCGTACGGGATGCCCGCTGGTTCATCTACAGTGTGCATCAGCGCAACCAGACGCTGGTCAAAATCGCCCGTACCATCCTCGAATTCCAACGCAAGTTCTTTCTCTACGGACCGAAGCAACTGGCCCCGCTCACTCTGAAGGATGTGGCTGCGGAAGTGCAGGTTCACGAAACAACCGTCTCCCGAATCGTGAACTCTAAGTATATACAGACCGAATGGGGTATCTTTCCCCTCAAGTACTTCTTCTCAAACCAGGTTGCCAGCACCGGCAGCGGCCGCTATTCGAAGGAAGCGGTCAAGGAGATCATCAAAGAGATTTTGGAAGAACACGCCAGCGAAAAAAAACGGCTTTCAGACCAGAAAATTTCCGATATACTCAAGAAACGCGGTATATCCGTTGCCCGGCGGACCGTAACCAAATACCGCAAAGAGTTGGCAATCGACTCATCCTATTACCGTTGAGCCCGCTCATCCGGCCAGCTCACAAGTTTCTCACAAACCTTTCACGAAAATTTGACAGTTCATACAGGACGCAATATGTTGATAGTATAGGTATATCGTAATATTGAGGAGGAACTTGAATGAACTTTGAAATTAAGGGCGTCCACTACGATTTAAGCGATGCAACCAAGGAGTTCATTGACAAAAAACTGGAGAAGATAAGTTTTGCCAATGAATATATTATTGATCTTCTCGTCACCATTACGAAAAACAAACCCCGCTATTCCGTCGAGAGTAATATAAACTTTCGCTGGGGTCATTCCTCCCATGTCGGCGCCGAGAGCCACGAACTCTATGAGGCGATTGAACTAATGATCGATAAACTGGAGCATGTAGTGCGGAAGGAGAAAAAAAAGGTCCGCGAGCACTGATCATGAGGAGCAGCGCCGCCGGACGGCTCTGCTCTACCCTGCTATTTAGTATCTTTTCTCAATTCAACCTTTTTGGTATAGTCTAGTTATATATGGATTCATTTACTGTCCTTGATCTGCTGGATCTCGATCTTAAAGAGCACAACGCCCTCAATCTGAAATGTATCGGCGGTCGTCCGGGCCTCGTGAGAACCATTTCCGAACCGGAAATAAACCGTCCAGGCCTCACGCTCAGCGGCTTCTTTGAAGAGTTCGCCCACGAAAGAATTCAACTCTTTGGCCGCGGCGAAATAGCTTTTATAGCGAAACTCGAACGCGAGGATGATCTCGGTACAATCGAAAAGATATTTGCATATCCTCTGCCCTGCTGTGTGTTTGCCAACTCATACACCCCCGGGGAAAGGTTTATGGAGATCGCCGAAAAAGCCGAATGCCCCATTCTCCAAACCGACCTTCCCTCCGGCGAGTTTTCTCTGCGACTGATGCGGGCATTGAATGATATTTTTGCCCCCAAAGAGGTTGTGCATGGTGTGCTGGTTGAGGTTTTCGGGATAGGAGTGCTCATCCGCGGTTCCAGCGGTGTCGGGAAAAGCGAAACCGCCCTTGAGCTCATTGAACGGGGCCATCGGCTGATAAGCGATGATTCGGTCGAGCTAAAGCGGATGAACGGCAACTTGTTGATTGGAGCGGCTCAAAACCAATCTCTTGGCCATCACATGGAAATCCGCGGCCTCGGCATTATCAATGTGAGTCATCTGTTCGGCGTAGGGGCGATTCGCGATAAAAAACAGGTTCAACTGCTGGTAGAACTGGAAGAGTGGGAAGCCGACAAGGTCTATGATCGACTCGGCTCCGGCGACACCAGTAAAGATATGCTCGGCGTAAAAATTCCTTCACTGGTAATTCCGGTGAAACCGGGTCGAAATATACCCATCATCATAGAAACAGCTGCGATGAATGAACGGCTGAAGAAAATGGGGTACTTCTCGGCGCGCGATTTCAACCAAAATGTGTTAAAATGGCTTGAGAGTGAGAATGCTCGCAATTTGTATTTCAACGATAAAGACACTTTCTAGGAAATTTGATGACAAGTAAAACAGTTACTATTAAAAATAGGGCTGGTATACATGCCCGACCTGCGGCACTCATTGTTAATACTGCCAATCAGTATGAATCCGAAATTTTTCTGGAGAAGGACTCAATGCGTATAAACAGTAAGTCGATCATGGGCATTATCACACTTGGCGCCAGCTATAAATCGACCATAGCTATCATGGCTGAAGGGCCAGACGAAGGCGAAGCGGTCGAGGCAATTGCAAAGCTGTTCGAAAACCGGTTTGAAGAAGAGTAGCGTATCTAAAGCATCAGTTCTAATACCCGTTGTTATCCTGTTTTTTCTGCAGCCGGCGCTACTCAAGAGTCTGGAGTTCACACACAGCCTGTTTCCCCGCGAATCCACATTTTCCATTAGAATCACAATGGTAGACTTTCCGTTCCGCAAGGTACGCAGAGTCTTCCAGAGGGGAGAAACCTCGCAAATCAGCTTCGAGGTACGCCTTTTTCGAGAGACCACCGGCATCCTGAGCTTTCTTGGCGATGAGTTGATCGGAGAGCATAAAGACACCTATTACGGAAGCTACGACCCTTTTTATGAAATGTTTCACCTCGAAACATCCGATAATTCCCATAATTTCATGCAGGAAGAAGAGTTTTTTTCCGCTTTTCGCTCTTATTATACCAACTTTGTACAACCGGAAGCTGAAGCCGGCCGCATGTACCTGAAAGCACGCATTACCTTCACCCCGCGTAAACTCATGCCGCCGCTGAACGTCCTGGAACCTTTTCTGCCGGGCAGCCGCGAGACTACCGGATGGGTGCGAATACCGGTTCCAAAAGCAGATGGAAACACGGGAGGCAGTTCATGATGCAACGCCGATCAACCGGACAGAGCAGTACTCTCGGGCTCCTCAGTATCGTTCTCATCTACATCACCCTGATAATACTGATTCTCCTGTTCGCCCGGCAGCTTCTTTCCGAAATCTCCCGCGGTACCGCCCTTTCACGCTTCGTGTTCATACCGCTGGCAATCCTCTTGCCGCTCTTTCTTATTGTTTCGGTAGGGTACAACATCAACCGTTTGATTAAGGAAAGACGCAGCGGCTATCCGGGCAGCCGTTTCAAGGTAAAGCTGGTTATCTTTTTCACCTTCATTTCGATACTTGCCTCGATTCCGCAGGGGGTCCTTTCCATAAGCTTTTTAAGATCCACTATGGACTCCTGGTTTTCTAATCAGCTGCAGGATACTCTTCAAGGGAGCCTCGATATCGCATTGCAGTACAACCGCAACACTCTTACACAGCTGGAGGATTTTTCCAAAAGTGAAGTAACCGCTCGGGTAATAGAGGAGAACTATCCGAATACGGAAGAGATCTGGACCCGTTTGACTTCGGTCTACCCTCATCTGGATGCAATGCAGTTATTCCTTGCCGATGGAACGCATCTGCTGTCCATCGGAAACACCAACGCATACCTGGAGAACCTGCCACCTTCAACAGTCGAAGGCATCCTGCCCAGAGTTAAAACCGGAAGCCTCAGCATCATCCGCAGTATCAGTTTTCTTCCGCCTCCCGCGCAACTGTCGGGATCCGAAAAGCTGGCCGTAGTGCTGAGTGTTATACTGCCCTCCGGCTTCGATACAAAAGCACAGAACATTACTACCACCCTGCAAACCTTCACGCAGTACAACGAGTTCCAAAACACCTTCTTTCTGGCACTGCTGGTGTTTTTCTCGTTGTTCTCTTTTCCTATTCTGCTGCTCTCTATCCTCATCGGGTTTCTGCTGAGTGATGAAATAATTCGACCGGTGGTTCATTTGGAGGATGCAATCCAGCGGGTTATCAGCGGTGATTACTCCTTCAGAATTCTCACCCGCTCCGGCGATGAACTGGCAGTACTGGTCGACAGCTTTAACTCGATGATCTCGGAACTGGAGCAATCGCGCACCAAACTTCGACAAACCGAAAAGGTGACTGCCTGGCAGGAGATTGCTCAACGCATGGCGCATGAGATCAAAAATCCGCTTACCCCTATCAAACTATCGGCACAGCGTATCCAACGGGCCTACACCCAGGAATCGCCAAAGCTGGGCCGTGTAATTGAATCATCAGTAGAATCGATCGCCCAGGAGATAGAACACCTTAATCAACTCTTAGGAGAATTTCGTGATTTCGCCAAACTTCCCACCCCCTATTTTCAACCGGTTGATGTACACGAACTCATATCAAAGGTCCTCATCACATATCAGCCTTCGTATCCGCGTGTGGAGGTCAACACCGAATACATGGAACACATAAGCGTCAGTCTTGATCCGCATCAGATGAACCGCGTATTTTCGAACCTGTTAAAAAACTCCTTCGAATCAATTGATGAAGAAAAAGGAAAAATTTCCATCAGCACGGACCTTGTCAGAAAAGGGCATACCCATTACTGTAGAATCAAGATCGAGGATTCAGGACGAGGAATCCCGCGCGAACTCGAACAGAAGGTCTTTCATCCCTACTTTACAACCAAAGAAAACGGTACCGGTCTGGGACTTCCGATAGTCGAGCGAATAGTCTCTGATCATCAAGGTCAGATATGGTTCGAAACTGAAGAGCAGATAGGAACAACCTTTTATATAGATCTCCCTTTGGAGCAGCTGGTATGAGCACTATTTTAATCATTGACGACGAGCCGGGAATCCGCACGGTTCTCACTGATATCTTGGAGGACGAAGACTACCAGGTCTTGAGCGCCGCCGACGGTCTCGAAGGCATGGACATCATAAAGAACGACTCGGTGGACTTAGTCATCCTCGACGTGTGGCTGCCCCACATGGGCGGCATTGACGTACTCAAAGAAATAAAAACCCTTTATCCGGATTTGAGTGTGATTGTGATTTCAGGTCATGCCAACATCGATATGGCAGTGAAAGCCGTAAAAAACGGTGCCTTCGACTTTCTGGAAAAGCCCCTCTCACTGGATAAAGTAATAACCCTGGTCGGTAACTCGCTTAAGATGCACAACCTGCAGCAGGAAAACAAGCAGCTGCGGACAACCCTGTTTCAGGAAGACGAGATGATCGGCTCCAGCCCCCAGATGGATATAATCTGGGAAAGAATCCATCAGAGTGCCGCATCGAATGCAAAAGTCCTGATTACCGGTGAAAACGGCACCGGCAAAGAGCTGGTCGCCCGCGAAATCCATCGACGCAGCAGCCGGGCCGAGGCCCCTTTTGTCGAGGTAAACTGCGCCGCCATTCCAGATACGCTGCTCGAAAGTGAACTCTTCGGACATGAAAAAGGGGCTTTCACCTCGGCCGTTTCCCGCCGTAAGGGCAAGTTCGAGATAGCCCACGGCGGTACGCTTTTTCTGGACGAAATTGCCGACATGACACTCAGTGCACAGGCGAAGGTTCTACGGGCAATCCAGGAACAGCAATTCGAACGGGTCGGGGGAGAGAAATCGATCAATGTAGACATTCGTCTACTGACTGCAACCAACAAGGATATAGAAGCGGAAATCGCTGCCGGCCGCTTTCGCGAAGACCTCTATTTTCGTCTGAATGTTGTGCCGATTCGGGTGCCGCCGCTGCGTGAACGGCTCGAAGATCTACCCCAGCTGGTTGAATACTTCATGAAAAAGTACAATCCGATTCCGGACCAGCCGCCCAGAAAGTTTACCGCCGAAGCAATGAAATCTTTACAGAGATACAGCTGGCCCGGCAACATTCGAGAATTGAAAAATTTCGTAGAACGTATTAATATAATGACAGACGAGCAGGAAATATCTGCAGAGGTGGTAACCCACTTTCTGAACGAAAAGAAAGTCCAAAAGGTACCGCAGGGGCTGCAGAAATACGCCAACATGCAGCTCAACGAAGCCAGAGCCGATTTTGAGCGCAGATTGATTGAACAAAGGCTAGAACAGTGTGACTACAATATTTCACAAACTGCTCAAGAGCTGGGAATTTATCCCAGCAATTTGCATGGCAAGATAAAAAAATACGGGATTGATACAAAGAAATGAGAGCATTGACGAGACGACAACAGGAAGTTCTCGCCTTTATAGAAGCATTTATAGACAACCATGGCTACCCGCCGACCATGCGCGAAATTGCCCGTCACTTCGAGATCTCTGTTAAGGCAATCTTCGATCATGTGAAAGCCCTTGAAAAGAAGCAGAAGATACGCTGCGATTTCAACCGCTCCCGGGCCATCGAACTGGTAAAACCTCCGGCGGAAGTAAAAGAGGAGATTACTGAAATTCCACTGCTTGGAAGTGTGGCTGCGGGCAAACCCCTCTTTGCCGATGAAAACCTAGAACGAATGCTCAAATTTCCCGCCTCATCGCTGAAGACCGGCAATTACTTCGCTCTTAATGTGAAGGGCGACAGCATGCAGGGGATCGGCATCCTCGATGGGGACACTGCCGTTTTTATCCAGCGCAGCACCGCCAACAACGGCGATATCGTCGTAGCCCGGGTCAACGAAGAAGCTGTAACTCTAAAACGCTTCTTTCATGAAAAAAACCGCATCAAACTGAAGGCGGAAAACCCGATTTACCCCCCCATCTATTCCCAGAACGTAACAATCCTTGGTAAACTTGAGTTCATAATTCGCAACTACGATTAGGAGACTGCATTCGTATGCCACAACCCGCGCCGGTTTATCTGCTCGTCGGTCCCGAGGAGGGAGAGAAACAGGAATTCATCCAGAGCATCAGACAGGGCTACGAAAAAGCCACAGGCGAAAAACCGGAAACCTACCGTTTCTACTCCGGCCAGACCGACATGGGCGAAGTGGTCTCCCTTTTACAAAACGGTTCGCTGTTTTCCTCCTATAAATTCGTTACTGTTCTGCAAATAGAAGAACTGAAAAAGGCCGACCTCCAGATACTGAGCGACTACATAGGCTCCGCTGATTCTTCCGCCACCCTGTTCCTCCTGACTCATGAATACCGCGCCCCTGCCCAACTCACGAAAGTGGTACCTAAAGCCCAGCAGAAAACCTTCTTCGAACTATTCGAAGATAAAAAGCGAGAGTGGCTGATCCGCTACTTCCGCCGCGCCGAACTGAGTGTAGATGACGATGCAATCGAAATGGTGCTCGAACTGGTAGAAAACAACACTCTCGAAATGAAAAACGCTGCTGACAAACTGATCCTCTACTTCGGCAAAGGTACTGCTCTGGGTGCTGACGATATCGAAGAGTACATTTATCACTCCAAAGAGGAAAATGTCTTTTCTCTATTCCAGAAAATCACGGTAAGGGATTTCCCCGGCTCCCTCGAAATTCTCCACAAAATCTTGCTCTCCGGTCAGTACTCCGGTGTACAGCTGCTCGGAGGCCTTCTGTGGCAATTCCGCCGCCTGCTAAAACTCTCACGCCTCTTGGACCGCCGCTACTCCCCCGATGAGGCTTTCCGCCAGATCCCCCTACGGGGCAAACGCAACCAGAAAAACTATATGGCCGCTCGCTCCAACTTCCCTACCGAGAACATTGAATCAATCATAGCTCTGATCGCCGACTTCGACGGCCGCCTCCGCCATCAGCGCACGGAAGCAGAAAAAGTAACCCTGGAACTTTTCCTGTATCACGTTTTTAATGGCTAAAATCCTGTTTTTTTTTGAAGCAAATGAGCACCGTCAAGCCTCTATTAGAGTGTAAGCACTTTTTTAGAGGAGGTTCCTATGCTCACACCCCCATTTTGTCCCAATTCTGATTGTCCCTGGCAGACTACCTTGCCAGTGCACGGAAAGTGGTACCACGGTGCCGGCTCTTATGAAACCAAGGTCTTCGCCAAGCGCAAGCTTTCCTACCAGCGGATCTTTCAGCACCTGATCAACTGCGACGGCATCCGTGCCACCGCTCGCATCATGGGCGTCAATCAATCGGCCATCACCAACCGCATCGGCCGGATGACCGGGACGCTGGATAAGCACGACGGGGTATTCTGTCCGAAGTATGTCTGGATGTAAAATTTCGACTGCACTCGCTGTGGGCGAGTGGATTTTTTAGCAACAGGATTTTGGCCATTAAACAAGGAAAGCCGGCTTCAGCCGGCTTTTAGGGACGTGTCAGGCTCTTAGGTGGTTACCGATTACAGAGCACTGAAGCACATCTCACGATACTCTTTTTACACTCAAAAAGTGCTCGCTGATCGCCGGTTCAATACCGGCTCTCTTTGTAAGGTGGAGTCATAAGCTAACCTCCGTAACGGAAGATTTAGATGCTGTTCATTCCTCCTGTTATTAATTTAGTCCATGCTTTCTTAACTGTCAAATTTTTTAGTTGTTTTTTTCGAAGTATTTCGAAGTATTTTTCTCATTCTTGAGCCGGTGCCTCTGTAATTATTCTCTCTAACTCGCCATCCGTAGTCGTCCTTCAGTCATAGTTGTGGAGCAAGTAAAAGCTGCTCGTACTGTATAGCGGAAACACTAATCGGAGGAAACGGATTGTTCAGAAAGGTAGGCAGTAATCTCTTGGGCCAGGGTCAGGGAGAGACCGGCTTTGTCCGACAGTTCTTCGGCGGTAGCCTGCCTGATTGCGGCAACTGAGCCGAATGTTTCGAGAAGGCGTTTGCCGCGTTTCGGACCTATGCCGGGGATGCTGTCGAGAGTGTCCAAGCTCAAGTCTTTCTGCCGGAGCGAGCGGTTAAAGGTAGTGGCAAAACGGTGAGTCTCGTCCCTTACCGCCTGCAGAACCCGCAACCCTTCGGCACCTTCCGGGAGACGAATGGGCTCCTCGCGCTCTACTGTAAAAATCTCTTCAAACTGCTTGGCCAGGCCGATAACGGGAATCTTGTCGAGTCCGAGAGCATCGAGAATGCCTTTGGCGGCATTCAACTGTCCGCGGCCGCCGTCAATCACTATCAGGTCAGGTTTCTCCAGGTTTTCGTTCAGCACGCGGGTGTATCTGCGGGCTACTGCCTCGCGAATAGCTTCATAGTCGTCTATTTTTCCATTCAGCGTTTTAATGTGAAAGCGGCGGTAATTCTTCTTATCGGGGTTTCCGTTATAGAAGGAAACCAGCGATGCTACCGGATGCTTTCCCGAAAGCTGGGCTATGTCAAAACCTTCAATTCTGCGCGGCAGCTTCCGCAGAGCGAGCACGCTCTTCAACTCCTCCAGACCGGGGATATTGGCTACAGATTTTAGTCTACGCTCTACATCCTGCATAGCGTTCTGAAGGGCCATCTTGAGTATCTTGGAGTGGCGATCGTCCTGAGGAGCCTTCACCTCAATTTCCATATGAAGCTCTTCGCGGAAGAAGCGTTGCAGGAGCTCTACATCGGCGCTGGTACTGGTATAGATGACATCCGGAAAACTGCTTCCTTTGGACTGCGACTCTCCGTAATATCTAAAAAAGAACTCCGAAAAAGCGTCCTCTTCACCGCCGAAAGACTCAGCCCGATACATATCGCGGCCGGTCATTTTACCCCCGCGCATTTGAAACACTACGAAACTACACAAAGTGTCTCGCTGAGCTGCGGCTACATAATCACGCTTCTCATAGTTGAAATCGACGACTTCTTGCGACTCTCCGACCGTTTTTACTGCTTCAATTGTATCGCGCAGCTCCGCTGCTTTCTCGTAATTGAGATCCCGTGCGGCTTGGCTCATCTGTTTCTCGAGATCCTGTATCAAGTCGTCGGTTTCACCGGATAGAAGCTGTTTGGCCCCTTCCACGTGTTTCATATAGTCTGTCTTTGAAATCTTGCCGGTACAGGGCGACGAGCAGCGGCCGATGTGATAATACAGGCAGGGGTGTGCGCGCTTTTTCACCGGCCCCCGACACTTTCGCAAGGGAAACAACTTCTCAATGAGCTCCAGATACATATCGATCTTTTCGACATTGGTAAAAGGACCGAAGTAAGTGGATCCATCCTGGATAATCCGCCGGGTTCTGAATATTCGCGGAAAGTCTTCGTTTGTTACTCTGATGGATGGATACGACTTTCCGTCTTTCAGATTGATATTGTAGCGTGGATCATTCTTTTTGATGAGATTGTTTTCCAGGAGCAGCGCTTCGTACTCGTTTTGAGTCACTATATACTCGATATTCCTGATTTTACTCACCAGTACACGAGTTTTAACCGGCTGAGTTCCGGTAAAATATGATCCGACTCTTTTTTTCAGGTTTTTTGCTTTTCCGATGTATATAATTCTGCCTTGCGAGTTTTTCATCAGGTAAACCCCAGGCTTCTGAGGAAACTCTCGCACCACAGTTTTCAAATCTTCGTACATTTCCATTTAAAGATACAGATGCAATCGATTATTGGCAAGTAGAGACAGAATTGCAGGCTCGGGACTTTTGCAATTCTCCATTTGTGTCGATAATACGAATGATGAGAAAGCGCATACTCATACTCACAGGAGCTTCACTGCTGTTTTTCTTCGCAACAGGCAGCATATACAGTGAACAAAAGCTGATTTCTTTGGGCTTTGAAGACGGCTGGAAGCACATTTCTCGATTCGCCGGAACCAGATTGCAAACAGGCCAGCATGGTTTTTTGGATATTACCCTGGAGCCGGTGCAGTATGACGAGTCTGAACCGGAAACCGATCTGCTCATTCATTTTGAGACATCTCAAGATCTCGATGCCGCCGGTAATTATTCTCTAAAACGAGACGCCGGGTTTTCGATAGTTCCGGACGGGCGGGTCGGATTCACGGCCGGCAAGTTTTCCGCTTTTCGGGGAGGAATCACGCTCGAACCGAATTTCGAGGCTGTCTCGAACAATGGAGATGCAGCCACAGCAGAGACGGGGGCTGAGGATGAGACTATAGCCGGAGCAGGTAAAACAGACAGCAACAACCCGACCACGCAGCTTCCGCTTTTTACTCCCGGGAATTTGGGAGACAGCTTTACAATTGAGTTTTGGCTCTCACCGCAGTATTTGGAGGATGGCGAGACTATTCTTCAGTGGAGCGGGCAAAAAGAACACCAGGAAACGCTCCAGCTACAATCCCTCAGCTGTGTAGTCGATAATCGGCGCCTCGAATGGAGCATGCAAAACTTTTTTCTGCGTCCGGATCAGCAGGAAACCGAGATACAGCTCAAAGGAAGAGAGGCTATGGTTCCCGAGCAGTGGCACCACCATATGCTCAGATATGATGCCGAGTCGGGGGTGATGGAATACCTGGTAGACGGCGTACCTGCGGATGTTGTGTATTGCACCCAGGACGGCTCACCTTCGGATACCGTTCTTCGTCCCTATATAGGCGAACGGTCAAAATCAGAAATTCAGATTGCCCCTCAGTATACTGGACTTATCGATGAGCTGCGTATCAGCCGAAAATATGTTGAACAGCCAATGCTAAGCGGCCTCGCCTCTAGCGGCGGCTACGCGGTAGTCGGGCCCCTGGATCTCGAACAAGCTCAATCCTCGCTGCTCTCTATTGATGTAGAACACTCCGAGCCCCAGGACAGCAAGAGTTTCTTCTATTATCGAATCGATAACCAAACCGAATGGGTACCTTTTCAACCGGGAGAGGATTTTGAGACTCCTCCTACCGGGAGGTATCTCGAATTGAAGTTCCAGCTGTATCCGGACGGCTCTGGCGCACAGACTCCGGCTGTTTCGAGTGCAGAGGTGCAGTACCGGCCTAATCTGCCGCCTCCCCCTCCGACAGGAATCACGGCGACCCCGGGCAACGGTACCATTGAGGTCTCGTGGAACCCCATTCAACAAACTGATTTGGCAGGGTATATTGTATATTACGGGACTTCTTCGGGTGTGTACCGGGCCGCAGATTCGGAGGCGGGGGCATCGCCGATTGATGTCGGAAACAATACCAGTATCAGCTTGAGCGGTGTGCAAAACGGTACTCTCTACTACATTTCGGTGGCCGCTTATGATACGGCCGGCCAAAGCCACCGCAGCACCCTGTCACGTGAAGTGTCCGCAAGACCATCAGCCTACTACGGAGATTAGCCTATGGACATACGTGAGAAATTTCAGTGGGCGCAAAAAGCCGTCTCTTTTTATGATTATGAGCAGGCGGAAAAGCTGGCCTGGGAGATCAGAGAAGCTCAGCCCGAGCTTCCGGCGGTGTACCTATTACTCGGAAATATCTACAACAGCACCGACCGCTTTCAGGAGGCCATCAACTCGTACCTCCAGGCTATCGAGCTGGATGAACACAATGTTGAAGCCTATAACAATCTCGGTATTGTATATCGTAAACAAAATCACATCGATAAAGCCCTCGAAGTGTTTGGTAAAGCCCACAAACTGGCACCGGAGCGGGCTGATATTACCTATAACTATGCCAACTGCTTCAAGCAGATGAACCAACCCGCTCAAGCGGAAAAGCTCTATAAACAGGCAGTCCGCCATAATCCGAGTTTTCTAATGGCCTATAACAACCTTGGGAATCTGTATCATCATCAAGGGCGGACGCAGGAGGCTATCGAACTGTTTCAGCGCGGACTGGAACACGACGAGAACCATCCCATATTGAGGTACAATCTCGGAATTGCTCTCGAAAGCCGCGGAGACTATGACAATGCTGTGCGTGAATATCAGAGGAGCTTGAAAAGTAAGCCCGGCTGGCCGCGCGGCATCAATAACCTGGGAGTTGCCCTCCAAAAATTGGAGCGGTATGAGGAAGCGGAGCGGGCCTTTCAGGATCTGCTGAAAATCAACCCGGGTAATCACCAGGCATATAACAATTTGGGAGTACTGCTCTCGACGCAAAAAAAATATTCGGAGGCCGAACACTACTTTCAAAAAGCGTTGAGCTACAATCCGAACTATAAGAATGCAGCCGTAAATCTTGGCAGAATGCACATTGAGAACGGTGATGATCAGCAGGCACTCGAAGAGTTACAGAGCTTATTAAAAGAAGAGCCTGATAACAGTGAAATCCGGCAGGAAGTAGCTGCCCTTCTGCTGAAACAGGGGAAGACCACCGCAGCTTTGAACCATATCACCAATCTAATGCATTCAGATCAGAACAATCCCGATTATCTGGTGCTGTTAGGCAAAGCCCGGCGGCGTCTCGGATCTCATGCTAAGGCAGTTCCGCCCCTTGAAAAGGCTGTCCGGCTTGCCCCCCATTCCGAAGAAACCATTCTCGAGCTGGGAAGAACTCTAACCGAGATGTCGCGCTACCCGGAAGCAAAAGAACGCTTAACCGCATTTTTAAAATTACACCCCGATTCAATTCAGATAGAGCTGATGATCGCAGAAAACGACCTGCAGGCCGGTCAACTGGATGCCGCCCTGACCCAGTATCTTGATCTAAAAAAGAAATATCCGGATAACGAGTTCGTGCTGGAAGGGCTGTTGCGGACCTACCAGAAACTGGGCCGAAAGCAGGAAGCATTACAGGTTGCAGAGGAAATCGTGCATCTTTTCGGGAATCCGGAAGGCACTGAAGATTTGGATAAGCTAGAAGAGGGCCTGTCACTGTACGATCAAATCGTCAGCGACTTTGCGATGGACAATCAAAATGCGTGGGAAAAGAATCTGCGCGAGTTTTTGCACCGAGATGAACCCGAACCGGAGCTTAGTCCGGAACCACCTGAACAGAAGCTTGAATCCGAGATCGAAGAGGATTTGGAAGGCGAGATGGTTCCGATTATCGATATAGGCGGCATTGAACCGGTGATAGCAGTCAATGAAGAGGATAGTGAAACCATCAGTCTGTCGGAAGAAGAGGAGGACCTCGAACCGCCTGAGGAGCTGCCTGAAGAGGAAGAGGAGGAGGAACTCCTGAAAGGAGAACTGCTCGGGAGCGGCAACGGCGGCAACGGCGGCAACGGCGGCAAAGGAACCGGCGGAGAAGAAACCGGGCCGGATTCCACACCTCACACGCCGCAGGAATCCAAAGGACCTCAGCCGGAAACAACCTTACAGCCGCAACAGTATCCGCCACAGCAGAGTCCCCCGCCGCCGCAGTACATTCCGTATCCCATAATGCAGCCCTCACCGCCTCCCCCGCCGCAGATGTATTCTCCGCCGCCGCAGTGGCCGAACTATACACCCCAACCACAACCCCAACCACAGGCCAGGCCGCAGCCTCAGCCTCAGCCGCCGCGGAGCAACCCGGAACCTGCAGAAGAACCTGCGGAAGCGGAACAGCCAGCCGCCGCAGAAGCCGAGAAGCCGCTGTTTCCGCAGGACAGCGAAACAATAGAGGACGCCTTCGAAGAGCCGCAAACTGAAGCCGGTGGTATGAACGACGAGGGCGAGGAGATGGCGGAACTCGAGCCCGAAGAAGAACCGGAAGAGGAGGATGTTCCGGTAGATGCCGCTCAGGGCCTGCTGGACTATCTGTCCGGACTCACCGAGTATTTGCCAGACGATGTGCGCACAACCTACGAGGACAGCGAAATGAAGCTGCGAATGGAGGCCCTGCGTTCTAAACTGAAGGGCCAGGGAGGCCTGCACGCTATCGCCGAACGCCTGAAGCAGCAGCAATCGGCCCAGGCCCAAGCCCAGGAATATAGTGCAGCGGACACCGCCGCCGAGGAGCCGCCGCGGCATTCAGCCCCGCGGCCGCGCCCGGCCGCGCGCCCGGCCCCGCGCTCCGCGCCGAAAGCAGAAACGCATGTCACCGAGGCCGAGCAGATGGGGCTTTTTAATAACAAGGGGTACATTCATCCGCAGCAGATCGAATCAACCTTCGGATATTTGGAAAGTTTGACCGACCAGCATCCAAATCAAAGCATAGGTGTTGCCCTGAAAAGGAAAATGCATGATATTATAGAGAAGCTGCGGGGAACATAGTGTATGGAACATGAGAAAAACCTAAAGAAAGTCGGTGCGTACATACGAAAAATGCCGAGCCTGCCGACTTCGGTTACCAAAGTGCTCGAGCTGGCCAACGATCCCAATGTCTCTCCGGCCGATCTGAACCAGGTTATCAGTCTGGATCCTGTTCTAATGGGCAAGGTCATGAAACTGATCAACTCGGCGTATTACGGACTTCACCAGAAAATAACCTCGCTGGTACGGGCGATAATAATGCTCGGCATCAATACCGTGAAAAACCTGGCGCTCTCAACGGCTATCTTGACCAATCTCGGTTCCGACTCTCATTTCCAGGTCATCAACATGAACGGATACTGGCGGCACTCGCTTTGCGTGGGCGTTACCGCCAAACTGATTGCAAAGCAAAAAAGGATACCTGCAAATCAGCAGGAGAGCTTTTTCGTAGCGGGCCTGCTGCATGACATCGGAAAGATTCCTTTGAACAATACCCTCTCGCAGGAGTATCTGGATGCCCTGGCGCTCTCCGACCGCACCCGGCAGCCCCTCTACCGCAGCGAGAAAGAGATAGTCGGCTTCTCCCACGCCGATGTAGGCAATATTATCTCGAAGGCCTGGAAACTCGGCGATGAGATCCACGATGCAATCGTGTATCACCACCGCTGGCAGGATTACGAAGGGCCCAACCGGATAGTCCTGCTCAGTGTGATAATTGCCAATTATTTTGCCAACAGCTATGACATCGGCTTCTCCGGCAACCGCTATCCCGAGGCGGTACCGCCGGAACTCTACGAAGAATTGGGAATATCACTGGATTGGCTGGAATCGATAGAGGACCAGGTGAACCAGGAAATTGAAAAGGCCAAGGTGTTTCTCAAGATCACCGAATAATTCCCCGGCAATTGGAGTACTAGTATGATGAAAATAAAACTGTGGGGTGTGCGCGGATCAATTCCCTGCCCCGGACCGGAAACCGTGGAGTTCGGCGGCAACACCGCCTGCATAGAGCTGCGAGTAGGAGAAGAGGAGCGCCTCATCATCCTGGATGCCGGCTCGGGTATCCGCAAGCTCGGAGAGCATATCATCAAACACGACCTGCCGAAGGGCCCGCTCAAGACAGACCTGTTTCTCACCCATACCCACTGGGACCATATCATGGGCTTTCCCTTCTTCATTCCCATTTTCATCCCCGGTACGGAGATTGATGTGTATGGACCGGTTACCTACGAAGACGAGGGACTTGATAAAATAATCGGCGATCAGCTCCGCTACCGCTACTTTCCGGTGAAACACAGTGAACTGTCGGCCCAGTTTCGGTACCACCCGCTGAAAGAGGGCACCATGGATCTGGGCGACGGTCTGTTTGTCACCACAAAATACCTCAACCACCCCATCCTCTGCCTGGGATACCGCTTCGAGTACAAAGGCCGGGCATTCTGTACCGCTTACGACACCGAGCCGTTCCGCAATGTATTTCCCACCGATCCGAATGCGCCGGGTTACGATGCAGAGGCCGCAGCCGAAGGTGAAGCCGCGGCGCGGGAGGAGAACGAAAAGGTCTTGCGCTTTTTCGAGAACGCGGATTTGCTCATCCACGACTCGCAGTACACAAAGGAAGAGTACCTCTCCTCAAAGCTCGGCTGGGGCCACTCACCCTTCGAAACCGCCATCAACAATGCCCACAAGGCCAACGTAAAACGGCTGCTGCTTTTTCATCACGACCCAAACCGCACCGACCAGCAGCTAAAAGAGCTGCTAAACGGCTATCAGCAGCAGGTAGCCGGCAAAACCGGCATGAAAATCGAGATCGCCCAAGAGGGAAGCGAAATAATTCTCGACTGAACCGGCCCGGATAAACCGGCCTCACCCCCGCCGGCGCTTTGCATTAATTTTATTTAAATAAAATCCAATCATATCCGTCTCGAATTCAGCGTTCGAGCTATAGGCCCGCCCAAAGACGGGTTGCCAGAGATTTTCGTCTTCCATGCACATGTAGAAAAAAACACGCTGCTGCCACTCTTCCGAGAAGCTCCGGTAGGCGTGGCGAAACAGTTCCAGTTTGGTTTCGAAGGGATACGAGAACTTTCCGGCCGCATCCTCCAGCGGCATCTGCAGTATTTTCGAGCGCAGCGGCAGGGTCCGCAGGTGGCGGATCACCGGCTTGATAAAGGTCAGCGTGCCCAGCGAAACCATGACCACACTGTCGGTCGAAAAGCTCCGCTGCAGCTCGGCATAGATCCGCCCGTACTCCTCCCGCCAGCCGCGGTGGTGTACAATCGGATGGAAGTGAAACCCCACCAGCGCACCGGTGGCGGCTACTCTCCGCGCCGCATCCAGGCGCTCATCCAGCGAAGCGGTCAGGTGCTCCTCGTTCTCGATGATCTGCGGGGTGTTCAGCGACCAGGTGGTCACCACATTCGGCGGAACCGGCTGTTCCAGCAGATACTTCACATTGGCCGATTTGGTCTTCAGCTCGAGCACCACATTCGGATGTGCCGCAGCAAACTCGAACAGGCTGTCCAGCAGCCCCTCCCGGTTGCCCCACATCAGCGAATCCGACGACTGCCCGGTGCCGATGTGGTATCCCTGCCGGGGATCGATCTCCAGGCTCTGCAACTTCTCGCGCAGGTTCTGCAAAAAATAGACGCGCCCCTCGTCGTAAAACGACTGGATGCTGCAGTAGCTGCAGGCAAAGCCGCACTGCTGTACCGCATCCAGGGTCTGCAGGTTGCAGCAGCGGGTCCGTTCCCCGGCTACCGGACAGCGTCCCAGGATGGCCCCCTCCGCTTCGATCCTGCGGTACTGAATCGGCTGCGTTGGCGGCGGACCTCCGGCAAAACCGCGGTAATCGGTCGGCTCGGCCTTGCGCTGCAGCCAAACCGACTGCACGCGGTCCAGCACCACCTTCTTGCGGTTCTTGCCTTTCAAATGGGCGGTTTCACTCTCGTCCCATATTTCCGGCAGGCCCGGTTCACTCCAGTGTTCCAGGTCGGCAGCAATATCTACCAGCTGCTTTAGATCCTGGAATGAGAGGCGCAGTTCCGCCGCCTTGCGCCGCAAAAACTCTTTGTGTATATGCGAAAGCGCTGCAAACACCGGATCCTGCTGCAGCGCATCAATCTTTTCCTGACTGTTCATTTGCCCCATATTAAAAGAGGCGGCCCGCTTTGGTCTATCCCCCTTCCGGCAGCTGCCCCCTGGCAGTTTCTTCCGTTTTCACGTAGTATGCTACGCAGCTATGAACAACACAGTACCGGATACATCCGACAAATCGTTTCCAATTCGTTCGACCCTGCTGCTGGTAGGCGTCTTTTTCATGACCTTTATCGGCAGGACGATTCTCTCGCCGCTGCTGCTGCCGATCGAGTACGAACTCGGCCTCACTCACGCCGAGGGCGGCTCGTTCTTCCTGGTCATCTCGGTGGGCCTGATGCTGACCATGCTGTTTTCCGGCACGCTCACCCAGCACCTCAACCATCACACCACTATTGCAATTGCCGGCTGGATTACCGCCATCGGACTGTTCCTGATCGCAGTCAGCGGCAGCCTGTTCGTGTTCAGAATCGGCCTGTTTATTATCGGTGCGGGGGCCGGTCTGTATCTGCCTTCGGGAGTAACGGCCCTCACCGACGTAGTTCCGGAGGGCCAGTGGGGCAAGGCCATCGCAATCCATGAACTGGGCCCTATCTTCGGATTAGCCGCCGGCCCGTTTTTCGCTGAAATCGCCCTGCGCTACTCCGACTGGCGCAGCCTGTTGTTCCTGCTCAGCGCAGTCTCCCTCGGCTGGAGCCTGCTGTTCATGCGCTTTGCCCGGGGCGGGCGCTTTCACGGCACGCCTCCGCAGTGGCATGAGCTGTACAAGATCATGCAGCAGCGGCAGTTCTGGATTATCGCATTTTTCTTTGTTATGGCTATCGGGCTCGAAATGGGCGTTTATTCAATGCTGCCGGCCTATCTGGTGGATGCCCGCGGAATCGATCAGTCGCTGGTAAACACAATGGTCAGCACTTCCAGGCTCACCTCGCTGCTGGTCATCTTCGCCGCCGGCTGGTTCTCGGATAAGCTCGGCTATCGGCGGGTCATCGCCTTTATCACGGTAAGCGCCGGTCTGGTAACCGCAATGCTCGGGATGCATCAGCACTGGGCCCTGGTAGTCGGGGTGTATCTGCAGCCGATGCTGGTATCGGCCTTCTTCCCGGCCGGCTTCACCGCCCTGGCCCGGGTGAGCAGTGCCAAACAGCGCAACCTCTCGGTCTCTCTGGTTATTCCGATCGCCTACCTCTTCGGGGGTGGTGCCTTTCCCACCTTGATCGGCTGGTTGGCCGAGTTGGGTATGTTCGGAATCGGTTTCGTCGGCGTGGGATTAATAACGACGGCCGGAGTCCTGCTCATCCCCGCTATGGAGTACGCGCCGGCAGACGAATAGTAAACGCTGTCTCCGGTTCCCGCTGCAGCTGAAGAGTCCCGTCTAACTGCCGCACCAGAGAAGAGATCAAACGTAAACCCAATGTCCGGGTTGTCTCAAAATCGACCCCTTCGGGAAACTTGCTGCCGTTATTCACCACTTTCAGCACCAGCTCCTCTGTCTCATCCTGGATTCTCAGCTCCACCCGAAACCGGGGGCTATCGGCACCCGGAAAGGCGTGTTTGATGGCGTTGGTGGCTAGCTCATTCAATATCAGACCTATGCTGACCACTGCTTTAGTCGGCAGAGTGACATCCTCGATCGAAGTCTCCAGGATAATGGGAGTCTCCGGAAAGAATGAAATAATGCTCTGCAGCAGATCATCGATATAAGAGGCCAGATGGATATGCCTGATTTCGGCGCTATTGTAGAGCTTTTCATGAATCAACATAATCGTGTTCACCTGGGTACGAATATCCGATAAATCGGTGTCGGTCCCCACTTCATCCTGCTTTAGAGCTATAAGCGATGAGATCAGACTCAGATTGTTCTTTATGCGGTGATTCATCTCTATTAACAACCGGTTTTTCTCTTCCGCAGCTTCCCTCTGGGCAGTCACATTGTACAGCGCCAGAACAGCACAGCGCTGGCCGTTGAGGATGAGAGAGTTCACCTTATAACTGTAGTACTCCGGCCGTGTTGAGGTCTCAGTTAGTATCAGAGCCTCGCCCTCCTCATGCTCCGACTCCCGGCTTCTCTGTACCACCGCCTTAATCGCCTGGTCTATCGCGCAGTCGGGACACTTCTCAGACTCGCCGCAGCCATTAGGGTCGCGATGCCGGTTCTCGCACTTGAGGAAGTCTCCACAGCGCATTCCGCGCACCTCGACCTGCTTGTTCTCAAACATCTCTTTCGCGTAGCTGTTGGACAACAGTACCCTTTCGTTCTCATCGAACACCAGCATCCCGATCGGTGCGGCCTGTAGAATCGCATTAACCTCTTCCATATCAAAATTGTGCATACTACAAACTTGTGTTACTCACAGTGATAAGTCAAGCCGGAACTGAACAAGAACAAAATCTTGTATAGATTTTCCTTTTAGATTATAATTCATACAGGTTTTTTGGGGGATTAGCTCAGTTGGCTAGAGCGGTTGGTTCGCAATCAACAGGTCGTGGGTTCGAATCCCATATCCTCCAATCCTACCTTTTAAAGGGGTACCAATGAAGGTTTTTGTAGAGGCGCAAGCCGGTTCCCCGGACAAACACGACTACAATGAACAAACCCTTGAGTTCAAGGGCATCCGATCTGCAGTTGCTCCTTATCCCTATCCATACGTTTTCATCTACACCATTTTTACCCGTTATCCTGAAATGCAGGTTCGGGTCGGAGAGCTGCTGCCGAAAGAGGATGCCTTAGATTTTATTATGCGTTATCAGGATTCGGGTTGCAGGGCAGCCAGATCAGCAGATGAGTGCCCTCCTGTTCATCAGTGGTAAAATCGATTCTGCCGTTATGGAATTCCGTCACCAGCTTCGCTAAATAGGTACCGAGCCCGGTTCCATTTTTTTTACCAGATGTTACGTAACGGTCAAAGAAATTATTACGTATATCTGCGGGTATGACGCCGCTGTTGTGAATGTCGATATAGAGGTAGAGCCGGTCACTCGGCGAAGCCTCGCCGCCGGTACAGGCTTCGGCCGTCAGACTCACCGCCTTCCCTGCCCGGGACGCCTCGATTGCATTCCGTACCAAATTTCCCAGCATGTTCACTATGTGTTGCTTCTCGCCGGTCATCGTATAATCCTCGGACCGGTCGAGGGGCACTCCGTTGCACGAGAACCGCAGCAGCACACCGGATTGCGCGGCATATTCACTTACCTCGGTTTCCACCATTTTAAGAGTATCAAGTACCGAAAACTGCCGGAATTTCGGCTGATAGGTGCCGTCCTCCATGCGCAGGTAATCAAAGGAGTTGTCCAGCATCCTCAGCATCTGGCGGCCGGCCTCGTTCATCATCGTAACCACGCTCTTCTGTTCTTCGGTCAGTTCGTCCATCATCAGCAGTTGAGTCCCTCCCAACACTCCGTTGAGGGGATTCTTCAGATCGTGGCGTACTATCCGTTCCACCCGGTCGCGGCTCTGCTCGAGCTGTGAGCGCTTCTCGATCTCCTGTTCCAGCTCTCTGATGGTTTCATTCAGCTTGGCCTCCATCCGCTTACGTTCGCTTATATCAACTACAAAGGTGATCTTTTTCGGCTCGCCGCTGACCTCGACGATATAGGCGGCGCTGGCCAGAATGGTTTTAACCTGGCCCCACTTATCCACCACTTCCCACTCACCCCGCAGTTCGTACTGCCGTCCCAGAAAACGGTCGTGTAAATCGATAAACATCTCACGCTCGGCATCTTTGACAACTGTGGTAAAGTGGCGGCCGAGCAGCTCTTCGGAGGTATAACCGTAAAGATTGCAGTAGGAGGAATTCACATATTCGAACATGCCGCTTTTATCAGTTACACAAATACCGATGGGCGCCTTCCGCAGCACATTACCCAAGTTTCTGCGGGCTTTCGTGCTCATCGCAGTGATCTCATCCCGGGCCTCAGCCACCGAATCGAGGATAGCTTGAAGCTCCTCCGCCAGCTCAGGGGATGTAATTCGGTCTGATTTAGATATAAGGCTGCTCACCCTCCCGGCGATTGTATCAATGATGGAAAGATGCCGGTCCATATTGTATTCGCGTTTGTTTGTACTCATTTCTAATCCCGTTTTTGTGCCTAAAATAATAATAAATTGACTCTTTTAGTGCAAATTAATCCTGGACAAATTGAATATATCATATATAATACTTTCAATATCTTGCAATTGGGTTCATCTCTTCAAATAATTTAACTATTAACAGGACTTAAATCGGGAGGAAAAAATGAAACGTGTCTTTGCCAGATTTATAATCTTTACCTTTTTGCTTATCATCTGGCTCTTGCTCACCTATCCCTTCAGCCTTCAGGAGCTGGCCGCCGGCGCAATCGTCAGCCTGCTGATTGCAATAATCGCCGCCGGCAGCGTTCCCATTTTTGCGGAGATGCGGGTCGGACCACGGGCAATCAGCTGGGCCATAGCTTATCTGTTTGTATTCTTATTCGAGCTCGTCAGATCGAATCTCGACGTAGCCTTCCGGGTTTTGCATCCGCGACTCCCGATTCAACCCGGAATCGTCAAGGTTCGTACCTCGCTGGGCAGCCGGATGGGACGCCTGGCACTGGCCAACTCCATAACCCTTACCCCCGGTACCATTACCGTCGAAACCAAGGGTGAGTACTTCTATGTGCACTGGATCGATGTACGCGCCCGCAATATCGAAGAAACTACTCAAAATATAGTCTCCAAGTTCGAGAAATATCTGGAGGTAATCTTTGGTTAATATACTGTTTTACACGGCCGTATCCATCGCCCTGCTGGCGGTAGTTATTTCCTTTATCCGCTTACTGATTGGTCCCAGCGTTGCCGACCGTACGGTTGCCCTGGATGGAATGACGATCATCTCCATCTCGGTTATAACCGCAGCGGCCTTTTTCCTGGGAAGAGTTATTTATATCGACGTTGCGCTGGTCTATGCCCTCATCAGCTTTCTGGGGGTAATCGCCATTGCACGTTTTATCGAAAGGGGGCTGTAATGGGACCTGAAGCCGTACTCGAACTGTTTGGCGGCCTGCTCTCGGTCATCGGGGCCGTATTTCTGCTGCTGGCGGCCATCGGTATTATCCGCATGCCCGATGTATACAACCGGATGCAGACCGGAACCAAGGCAACAACCTTGGGCAGCATTCTGTTTCTGCTGGGTATCGGCCTGGCCGAACCGGCCTGGCTGGGCAAAATCCTGTTGCTGATCGTATTTATTGTTTTCACTAACCCGATTTCATCCCACGTGCTGGCCCGGGCGGCCCACTACCGGGGCATTCCGCTGGCCGAAGGCAGCGTCCGTGACTGTCTGGCCGACGACGAAGCTGGCCAACAGGGGGTGTGCGAATGAGTGTTGTCATAATCGGAATATTCGGTGCCATGATGATCGGTGCCGCCATCTTTGCGGTGTACAGCCGCAGCATTCTTTCGGCCATCATCAGCTCGGGCGTCATCAGCCTGCTGGCCAGCATCATCTATATACTGCTGGCCGCTCCCGACGTAGCCATGACCGAAGCGGCCATCGGCTCGGGCCTGACTACGGTGGTGTTTCTGCTGGCCCTGCGCAGAATCTATGCATATGCAGGCGCTGCCGAGGGCGGCTCCGCCGATTCCCGCTCTGCCGAGGAGGCCATCGATGATTAAGAGATTCTTCACACTGATTACGATCGTTTTATTTGCGCTGATGATTCTGCCGCTGGTTCGGCAAATGCTTCCCTTCCAGGAACTGGCCCCGCTGGCCGCCGCATACGCCGAAAACGGACCCGACGAGCTGGGCGCCGCCAACCTGGTGACCGCGGTCATAGTCACCTACCGCGGTCTGGATACGCTCGGCGAGGTCACGGTTCTGTTTATCGCCACCGCCGGGGTAGGGTTTCTCCTGCGCCGGGAGGAAGAGGATGAGGCCGATAAAGCAGGTGAGCAGACAGCCGGCACGGCCCCCACCCCCGAATCGGCGCACGCTCCCCGGAAAGCCTCGGAGCTGCTCTGCTCCGGCTCTATGCTGCTGTTCCCGCTGCTGATGCTGTTCGGCGTGTACATTTTCCTGCACGGCCATCTGACTCCCGGCGGCGGATTCCAGGGCGGGGTTGTCATTGCCTCGGCCTTCCTGCTGCTGATGCTGGCCCGGGTCTCCTTTCACCTGAACCATTTCGTCATTTCCTTTGTCGAATCAATCTCCGGTTTCGCCTACCTTGTGATCGGAGTACTGGGAATATTCCTGGCCGCCGGTTTCCTGGACAACCGCATACTCCCGCTGGGAGAGTTCGGCAGCCTGCTGAGCGCCGGCGCTATTCCTCTCATCTACTCGCTGGTAGGGCTGAAGGTAGGAACCGAACTGACCAACGTAATCGACACTATGAAAATGAAGTCTGCGCATCCCGATGAATCAACATCCGATCACTGCCCACGGGAGGAAGAAGTATGACCTTAGTCACATTCATCGGCTTCGCCCTGATTCTGATAGGAATCTGGGGAATGCTCACACGAAAAAATATCATTCGCATCATAATTGGTTTTTCAATCATCGATACCGGTATTCATCTGGTAATGGTATCCATAGGGTACCTTCCCGGGCGCACCGCCCCCATCATCACCAACGCGGTAGACAGGGGCGCGGCAGCTTCGCAAATAGTCGATCCGATTCCCTCGGCACTGGTGCTGACGGCAATTGTAATCGGACTGGCCATCACTGCGCTGATGCTGACCTACGCCGTCCGGATGTATCGTGAACGAACCTCTATGAACATTGACGATTACAAGGAGCTCAAATGGTAAGTCCAATTTATCTCATCGCAATACCCTTGGCAGTCGCCTTTTTCATTTCGTTTTTCGACCGGATCGGCCGTGCAGTTTCTCTGACACTCTTTTATGCCGGCCTGACCGCCCTGGCGGCCATCTCGGGCAGCTGGCTATATAGCTTCGTTCAGGAAGTGGCCGCCGGCGCTGGTAACGTAGAGCTTGCGGCCGCGAAAACTTTGGTGTTCACCGCAGGCTTCGAACCACCTCTGTCAATCGCCCTGGCAATGGGACTCGAGGAAGCCTTCTTTCTCTTCTTCGCCAACCTGGCCGGGCTGGGCGCCGCGCTAGTACTGGGCCGGCGGATATCCCGGGGTTCGGTAACCGGGATGGTCCTGTTCCTGATGGTAATGCTGGGAGCCCAAGGCCTGATAATGACGCAGGACCTCTTCAACCTGTTCGTCTTTCTCGAGATATCCTCCATCGCCACCTATTCGCTGATAGCACTGCAGAGAAACAGCCGCAGCATGAGTGCCGGTTTCAAGTACATCATTGCCGGCGGCATCGCCTCGGCGCTGTTTCTGATCGGTACCATCTATCTGTACCGGATTGCCGGCTCGCTGGCCATTGCCGACATCATCGCCGCTCAGCCGGCCGCCGCCGGAGCTTCCGGTGTAACGGCGGTATTCCTGCTGACCGCCGCCCTGCTAATTGAGCTAAAACCCTTTCCGGCCAACGGCTGGGCTCTGGATGTATACCAGGCGGTGCAGAGCGGAGTGGTCTCGGTAATCGCGGTAGTAAACAGCGCCGCCGTGCTGTTTGCCCTGTATAAAGTGTTTCCGATGCTGCCGTCCACCCTGATACAAGCACTGCTGTGGATCGGCATTATTACCTTCTTCGCATCCAACCTGATCGGACTGCGGCAGAGCGATGTCAAACGGATGCTCGGCTACTCTTCCTCCGCGCAAATCGGGCTTCTTATCAGTGCCCTGTCGCTCAGCAACCTTTACGGCTGGTCGCCCAGACTGCAATTGCTGGTCTTTGCCACCGTCTTCTTCGGCCACCTGTTCTCCAAGGCCGGCCTGTTCTGGCTGACCGAGGTGCAGGCTGAGGCCAACTGGCGCCGCTGGAGCGGTCCGGCGAAAACCGGAGGCGTCCTGCTGCTCGGCGTTTTTATCGCCGCACTGGCCGGTCTGCCCCCCTTCCCCACTTTCTGGGCCAAATGGGTGCTGGTGAAGAGCATTATTGTGCAGCAGCCGCTGTTTGTTGTTCTGCTGCTGATCGGCTCGCTGAGCGAAGCGGTCTATCTGCTGCGCTGGTTCGGCCGCACCGTTCACCTGCGCCGGGCCGTAGTGGCGGCCGGCCCCGCGGCTGAGCAGGCGAGCGAGGGCGCAGACGAGCAGGCAGTCGCCGGCTCTGCCGCCCCGCAGGCCCAAGCCCCGGTTCAGTCCCCGGTTCAGCCCCCGGCCCCAGCCACATGGCCAACGCCGGCCCGGGTTGCCGTTCCGGCCTTTGTGGCCGCTGTTCTGCTGGCCGCCGGCGGAGTGCTGGCCGGACTGGCTGCCGACGTGCAGGTACTAATGTTCATACCTCTAACAGCCGCCCTCATCCTGGTGCTGCTAGCCTGGATGCCTTCGCGGCTGCTGGGTCTGGTTGCCACGGGCCTGGTGGCAGCTACCGCAGCGGTGTACGTGCCGCAGATGGAAGGCATTGCGGCAGTATTCGCCCTGGTATTCTACGGCGGCGGGCTGCTGATGCTGATCGCCACCCTGTACAAGCACCAGACATCGCCGGCCTTCTATCCCCTGTTCGCTGCGCTGGTCCTTTCGCTCGGCAGCCTGATCCAGGCCGCCAGCCTGCTGGAGTTCTTTCTGGCCTGGGAGTTCATGACCTTCAGCTCTTATTTTCTGATTCTCCTGGGACGAAACGCTGAGAAACCGGCCCTAAACTATATGACCTTCTCCGTCGGCGGAGCCTTCACCCTGATGAGCGGCATGCTGCTGATGACCGCAGTGCTGCCGGCCGACCTGTTCCAGGGCTCGCTGATTGCCGCCAAGATCTCTGCCCAGCCGCTGCTGGCGGCCGCCCCGGCCATCATACAGCAGGGACGCGAAGTATTTTCCACCGCGCCCGCCGGGCTGTTAGGCGGCCTGGCCTTCGCCCTGATTGCCATCGGCTTTCTGACGAAGATTGGTGCCGCCGGCCTGCATATCTGGCTGCCGGACGCCTATGCCGAGGCCGGCGACGATGTCACCCCTCTGCTGTCGGCAGTCCTCAGCAAGGCCGGCATCTTCGGCCTGATGCTGTTTGTGATGCTCTTTCCGGCCGCCCTGTTCAGCTGGTTCGACCTGCCCTTCGTGCTGCGCTGGGTCGGAGTATTGACCGCATTCTTCGGCACACTGATGGCAGTGTTCGAAGAGGACATCAAGCGGGTCTTTGCCTACTCGAGTATGGGCCAGCTCGGCTACATCGTGCTGGCTGTCGGGCTGCTGAACCAGTTAGGCTGGGTCACCGCCCTGTACCTGTCGGTGCTGCACCTGCTGTTCAAGGGAATGCTCTTTCTCACTTCCGCGGCAGTGGTCGAGCGGACCGGCACCCGTCTGATGTACCGCATGGGCGGGCTCATAAAAAAGATGCCGGTATCCTTTTTCTCGGCACTGATTGCCATCATCGCCCTTTCCGGCGTACCGCCTCTGGCCGGCTTCGGCGGAAAGTGGCTGCTGTACAATGCACTGACCGCCAACAACTATGTGCTGCTGGCCGCAGTGGCCTTCTTCTCCAGCACCATCGCCTTTCTCTACCTGTTCCGCTTTATCTACACGGTCTTCCTGGGACAGCTGAAAATCGAGAATCGGCAGATCAAAGAGGCGCCCTTCGCGCTGCTGCTGCCGCAGATCGTATTCATTATCGCCATTATGGCCGTATCGATGTATCCAAACCTGCTGATCAAACCGCTGCAGGCTGCCCTCCCGATGTTCTCGGCCGATTCCAGCTGGCAGGGCGGAACCATAGCCAGTTCAATCGGCTACTGGAACGGCAGCGCGGTGATGTACGTAACTATGGCGGTATTCGCTCTGATGCTCATCTGGCTGCTGATCGTGCAGCGAAAGCCGCAGACCGTTTCACAGTTCAACATCGTGTTTGCCGCCGAGCGGCCCGAACGGCCGGAAACAAGCCACTACGGCCACAACTTCTTTGCGCCGTACCGCAAGGCCCTGGGCTTTCTGGTAACCCCGTTGGCCGGCCGCTTCTGGCACCGGATCGGCGAGATCACCGGCTCGGTCGGAGGCGCCGCACGACGCCTGTATACCGGCAACGGACAGACCTATGCCCTGCATATTCTGTTGTTCGTAACTCTACTCTACTTTGTGATTGCGAGGTAAGGAATGGAAACACACTTACTCTTAAAAATAGTCTATGCAGCCTTCGCGCTGTTCGTAGTATTCAATTACGGCATCCTGCTCGGGTCGACCATGTACCGAATTCGCGCCCGGGTACAGGGGCGCATCGGCATCCGCTGGTACCAGCCCTACTTGGATATCATTAAGAACAACGCCAAACGCACCTCCGTCAGCCACGGGGTGATGTTTTACCTGGGGCCGATTTTCCGGATTGCCGGCGGCATCGGCACTTTTCTCTTCATACCGGTGCTCTACGGGTCGGTGGTGTGGAGCAACTTCAGTTTTGCCGGCGATGTGCTGCTGGTGCTCTACTTCATCTTCTTCGGACAGCTCGGCATGGCCCTGGGCGCCGGAGAAGGCGGGCACCCCTACAGCGCCATCGGCGTAAGCCGCGGCCTGGCACAGATGACAGCCTTCGAGGTGCCTTTCACCCTGGCCATTATTGCCCTGGCGGTGCAGCACGACACCCTCTCGATCACCGAGATAGTGGCCGCCCAGCAGGGCGGAATCCTCAACTGGAGCCTGTTCACCAACCCGGCCGCCACAGTTGCCGCCATTATCGCCTTCCTGGGTATGAGCATGGGTAACCCCTTCAGCGTAGTAACCGCCCCCCAGGAAATCCCCATCGGCCCGCCGGTCGAATACCACAGTAACTACCTCGGCCTGCTGCAGACCAACCGGGCCATCTTCAATTCGGCCAAGCTGATTCTCTACATGAATCTGTTCTTCGGCGGCGCCACCAATCTGATTGTAATGATTATCAAGACATTTCTGATCTACATGATCACCGTCATTATCGGAGTCGCCTTCCCCCGCTTCCGGGTGGAGCAGTCGATTCGCTTCTTCCTGGTGGTTCCAACCATCATCGGCCTGATCGGTCTGTTAGTGGCACTCTGGTAAGGGAGACAGGAGCACATATATGAGCACAGAAAAAGAGAAACAAGAAATACAGATGCAGTCTGATCCGGCCGACGGTCAAACTCAGTCCGCCCCGCAGGATTCCATCCGCCAGGTGGTCGAGGCAATGGGCATCGACCCGGCCGATTATCCCGGCCCCGCCGACGCCAACGATACCACACTCTTCTGCGACGCCCGCCCCAAGGTCGAAAAGCCCTACCGCGGAATAATCGAGAAGTTCCTCAACTGGGCCCGAGCCAACTCGCTGTGGGTACTCGGATTCGGCACCGGCTGCGGGGCCATCGAGCTGCGGCCGCTGATGACCAGCCGCTTCGACGCCAGCCGCTTCGGCGTAGCCGGCCGGCCGACACCCCGGCAATCTTCGGTCTTCATCATCGGCGGATACGCCTCGGTAAAGACCCTCAAGCGCATCGTCCGCAGCTACGAGCAGATGCAGAATCCCAAGTTCGTCATCGCCCTCGGCAGCTGCACCATCAACGGCGGCATGTACTGGGACAGCTACAACACCATCAACCGCATCGACCAGTACATCCCGGTGGATGTGTACATCACCGGCTGCATGCCGCGTCCCGAGGCCATCCTGGCCGGATTCGTCAAGCTGCAAGAGCTGATCAAAGCGGGCCGCGGCGAAAAAGCCAACGAGTACGCCGAGCACTTCGACTGGTACAAAGCCAACCAGAAGAAGGTCATCACCAACTGGGACATGCCGGACTACAACTGGTAGGCAAGGGAGGATAATTTGAGCACAAACTATCATTACAGCTATGAAACCATAGAAGAACTTCTGGAGCTGGCAGCCGCACAAGCGAGCGCCGGGCAAAAGCCCACAGACCAGCCCGCCGCCGGCGCGGCCAACGAAGCAGCCGCCCATCCGGTAACCATCGGCCGCAGCCAGGTGCAGAGCAGCGACCTGGCTTTCGTCACAGTCAGCCCCGAAGCGGCCCGCCATCTCATCATCGACCTGCGCGACCGCTTCGGATTCACCCACCTGGTCTTTCTGACGGCCGTGGACTACATCGAAGAGGACAAGTTCCTGCTGACCTACCTGCTGCACAACTACGTGAAGCACATGGACATCGGGGTGCAGGTGCCGATCGGCCGGGACAACGCAAGCATGGAGTCCATCCACGACCTGTGGGCCCAGGCCGGCACCTACCAGCGCGAGCTGAAGGAGATGTTCGGCATCGACTTCCCCGGCAGCCCGCGGGTGGACGAGCCCTTTATACTGGAGGGCTGGAACGATGTGCCGCCGATGCGGCGGGAGTTCGACACCAAGCAGTACTCCGAAACCACCTACTTCCCGCGCCCCGGCCGCTCGACCAGCGACCCGGCCGACTACATGCGCCGGAAACTCTACCCCAAGGAGTAAACCATGCAGCACGACACGCTTAATACAACGAATAAATCCGCAGGCCGAATTATTCCCATCACCGACAACCACCTGGCCGGCCGGCGGGTCGACCTCTCCTCCGGCAAGTACCTCAAGCTGTGGCAGGGCCCCCAGCACCCCGGAATCACCGGCAACATGTCCCTGGAGCTCACCGTCAACGGCGACGAGGTAGTCGACCTGCGGACCCACGTCGGCTACCTGCACCGCGGCTTCGAGAAACTGATGGAGCGGCGCACCTACATCCAGAACTTCCCCATCGTCTGCCGCATCTGCGTGCCGGAGCCGGATTTCAACGAGTACCTCTACGCCGCCACCGTCGAGGAGCTGGCCGGCATACAGGTGCCCGAGAAAGCCGACTGGCTGCGCAACCTCACCCTCGAGATGGCCCGCCTGGCCAGCTTCCTGCAGTGGATCGGCGGGCAGACCGGCGCCTTCGGTATGGGCACCATCGGCCAGTGGGGCATCACCCACCGCGACTACGTGCTCGACCTCTTCGAAGAGCTCTCCGGCGGACGCATCTACCACATGTACATCATTCCCGGCGGAGTCCGCGGCGACCTGCCGCAGGGCTTTGACGAGAGAGCCCGCAAGGTTCTCGACAAGGTCGAAAACCTGTTAGACGACATCGAGCGGGCCATGTTCCACAACGCCGTATTCAAAATGCGCGCCAAGGGCCTGGGCGTAGTACCCCGCGAAATGATCGACAGCTACGGCATCACCGGCCCCAACGCCCGCGCCGCCGGAGTGGCCCGGGACGTGCGCAAGGACCAGCCCTACCTGCTGTACGACCAGCTCGACTTCGAGGTAGTCACCGGCTCGGCATCCGACACCTACGACCGCGCCTGGGTGCGCTTTCAGGAAATGCACCAGTCGGTCTCCCTGATCCGCCAGATGCTCGACCGAATGCCGCAAGGCGGCGAAATCCACACCCAGCTGCCCAACCCGCTGCACTGGAAAATCCCCGCCGGCCAGACCTACCGCCGGGCCGAGTGCACCCGCGGCGAGTATGGCTACTACCTGGCCTCCGACGGCAGCGGCTACCCGCGCCGGGTGTACGTGCGCGGGCCGAGCTACACCCACGCCGTCGCCCTGATGGAGAGCATGGCCGTGGGCGCCAACATCGCCGACATAGCCGGCCTGATGGTCAGCTTTCACACCTATCCCCCCGAGATTGAGAGGTAAGCACATGAGTTTGAAGGATATACTATCGCCGTTGACCGTGTGGCGCCGCACCGCCGACAAGCCCTACACCGTCATCGACCCCATCAGAGACCGCCCCGGGGCAGCCCGCTACCGTGGTTTCCATAAAAACGACATGGAGGCCTGCATCGGCTGCGGCACCTGCGAGACCATCTGCCAGAACGCCGCCATCGACATGGTGCCGGTAGAGGGCATCGAAACCACCGGCGCCGACAGCGGCCTGCGCCCGCAGATCGACTACGGCCGCTGCTGCTGGTGCGCCCTGTGTGTGGACATCTGCACCACCAGCTCGCTCACCATGAGCAACGAGTACATCTGGGTCGACACCGACCCCGACGTCTTCCGCTTCGTCCCCGGCGCCGAGGACAAACCCTGGGACCAGAACGAGCTCGGCTATCGGCGGGCCGAAGGCTACCAGCTGCTCAACCCCGACCGGGTCGAAATGCCGGAACTTACACCCGAGTCCCGCCTGACCTCATTCATCGAAATGGTACAGGGCTACTCGGCCGCGGAAGCCAAGCGCGAAGCCGACCGCTGCGTCGAATGCGGCATCTGCGTGGCCACCTGCCCGGCCCACATGGACATCCCCGGCTACATCCGGGCCATCCGCGAGAACGACATCCACGGCGGCCTGGCCCTGATGTACCAGACCAACCCCTTCCCCGCCAGCTGCGGCCGCGTCTGCACCCACCGCTGCGAGGAGGTCTGCGCCATCAACCACACCGGCGAGCCCATCGCCATCCGCTGGCTTAAACGCTACATCGCCGACATGGCCGACCAAAACGACTATCAGGCCATCGCCAAATCGGCCGAGCCCGACCGCCCCCAAAAAGTTGCCATCATCGGCGCCGGCCCCGGCGGACTCTCGGCCGCCTACTACCTGCGCCTGCTGGGCTACCAGGTAACTGTATTCGAAGCCCAGCCCCGCGGCGGCGGGATGCTGCGTTACGGAATACCCGAATACCGCCTGCCCTACGATCAACTGGACAAGGACATCGACCTGGTCGCCTCGCTTGGTGTGGAAATCAAATACAACACCCGCATCAACGGCTCGCAGGCACCAAGCTTCCACCAGCTGTACAAGGACTACGACGCCGTCTTCTTCTCCACCGGCCTCCCCGACCCCTATACCCTGGGAATCCAGGGAGAAGACCACCCGCGGGTGATCTCCGGCATCTCCATCCTGGAGGACGTCACCGCCGGCCAGACCCCGGACCTGCGCAAAAGCGTAGCCGTCGTAGGGGGAGGCAACGTGGCCATGGACGCCGCCCGCACCGCCCGCCGCATGGGCTGCGAAGTAACCGTCCTCTACCGCCGCCGCGAGGTCGACATGCCCGCCGACCAGGAGGAGATCACCGAAGCAAAAGAAGAGGGTGTTAAATTCATCACCCAGGCCATCCCCGTCCGCATCGAAGACAAGCCGGAAGCCAAAGGCCAGCAAGCCGCATTCGTCTGGGGCGAGGCCGAAATGGTCGACCAAGGCGAAGACCGTCGGCCCAAACCGGTACTGCAGGAAGACAAAATTCACACCGACCTCTTCGACACCATCGTCCCTGCCATCGGACAGGGCAGCAGCCTCGACTTCATCCCTGAAGACATGGCCGAAAAAATCGGTATAATAAAATATAAAATTAAGGTCGGTCTGCATGGAGAAACCGGCGAGCCCAAGATCTTCGCCGGCGGCGATATCGCCAACCGCACCAAGGACGCCATCAGCGCCATCGCCGACGGCCACCGGGCCGCCAAGGGTATCGACAGCTATCTCAGAGAAGGCCAATCAAAAAAGGAGACAAGCTAATGCCGGACACACAATACAGTGAAATAATCGATTTTGCCATCAAGCGCGAGAAGGAAGCCGTGCAGTTCTACACCGAGCTGGAGCACATCGCCCAGTTCGCCTCACAGAAGGAGCTGCTGTCCGAAATCAAAGGCATGGAGCAGGGACACGTCAAAATCCTCGAAAACCTTAAAACCAAGTCCCCGGAAGCCATCCGCGTCGAGAGGGTGCCGAACTTCATGCCCTCCACCTACCTGGTCGAAGCCCAGCCCGCCCGCGACATGAGCTACCAGGACATCCTCATCATCGCCATGAAGCGCGAAGACCGCTCCCACGCCCTCTACGAAGAGCTCCTCCAGCAAACCGACAACCCCGACCTGCAAAAAACCTTCCGGATGCTGGCCGGCGAGGAGAGCAAACACAAACGCTTCTTCGAAGACCTCTACGACAAATACGTCCAGCCGGACAATTAAACCGGCCCCTCCTCAGCCGCCCCACCAACACCGGTTCGGAGCCCACAAGCTTCGAACCATTTTTTTTAAAAATTCAATCCCTTAGACATGTGGGCCGCCGACCGCTCCAGGGCCAGCGCCCCCACCGCACCGGAGGACCCTGGTTCGGTGGTGCACACCACAACCTGCGTTTTTAGTACAAAAAATGCAGGTTGACCTGCATTTTTCATTG
>CAZRWN010000015.1:0-3699 GCA_964603735.1 uncultured Sediminispirochaeta sp.
TCGGTCTAAATTTTCTGAAAAATCGTTTTACGAATCAGAACTTTGGGTATACTATTAACTATACCATCCGTGGTAATACCACCAGCCAGGAAATGGAATCAGCGGTAGCGAGCCGTCAGCAGGAGTTGTATATGACAGATGTAGTCCAGCCCTTAGAGCCCAAAAGCCTGAAAGAGCAGTTTATCGAGCAGTTCGAACAGCTCATACTCTCGGGGAAATTCAAATGCGGTCAAAAACTGCCGCCGGAAAGAGAACTGGCCCGAATGTTGGCAGTCAGTCGTCCGATTGTGCATGAGGGTTTAGTAGAGCTGGCGGCCAAAGGGCTGGTTTCGATCATACCCCGTCGTGGAACGGTGGTGAATGACTTTCGAACCGACGGTTCGGTCGAACTACTGCACAGTCTGCTGCAATATGGTCAGGGGGAACTACAGCCCGATATCCTGGACGGAATGCTGGATATGCGGCTGCTCTTCGAAACGGAAATAGCCAGAAAGGCCGCCAAAAATTTTAGTGCAGAGGATATGGGGCGGCTGGAAGCGGCATACGCCGAGGAACAGCGCTTATATGCAGCCGATGCGAGCCGGGGCATCGAGATAGCCGAGGCCGATTTCCGATTCCATCACACCCTTTCAATGGCAAGCGGCAATATGGTATATCCGCTGCTCATGAACAGTTTCCGCTCCGTATATCTGAACATCCTTCTGAGGTTCTACAGACACAATATCGATTTCAAACCGATCCTCGAGAACCACCATCGGATACTGGAAGCGCTCAAACGCAGAGACGGCGATACCGCCGCATCGGAGATGGGGCACCTGCTGCGAAAGAGCGCCGAGAAGCTCAACCAACTCCTTGCGTCCGAGCGGGCCGGTGCAGAAAGCGCCGGAACAGAAGGGGCCGGCCTTGAGAGGCTCGGCGCGAGCAGCGAGACCGGAAATGGAGCGGACGATGCGCACTCATGAAAAGTCGGTCAAAAAAATAGAAGCCAAACTGCAGCGCGCCGGAATGGATGGACTCACAGTGCAGGCAAGCCGCGATTCATTCCGGCTGGCGGGCACTGTGGATTGTTGGGATGACAAGGTGCGGGCCGGCCATATCGCTGCGGAGTTCTGCGGAGCATCGGTTCTAAATGAAATCAAAGTGAATGGAATAGATGAGCCGGATCACCCGGACGTACCGGTTCTACGGGACGATCTGGTGGAGGGCCGCAGTTTCGATGTGGTTATCATTGGCGGCGGAGTAATCGGCTGTGCGGTTGCGCGCGAACTGAGCCGGTATGAACTGTCGATAGCGGTAATGGAGAAAGAGTGTGACCTTGCAATGCACGCCAGCGGCCGGAACGACGGTATGATTCATCCCGGCTTTGCGCCGCAGCCAGGCTCAAAAAAGGCCGCATACAATGTGCGCGGGAACCGGATGTACGATCGGCTGTGCCGGGAGTTGAATGTGGATTTTGACCGTCCCGGTTCGCTGGTGCTCTTTTCAAAGGGGTGGTACAAACTCCTGTTGCCGCTTTTCCTGCGAAGGGCAAAGAAAAATGGAGTCGAAGGGGCGCGCTTCTTGAGCAAGCGCCGGGTGGCGGAGCTGGAACCCTGGATTACGAAGCAGCAGCACGGCGCCCTCTTTTTTCCCACCGCCGGAAGATTGAGTCCGTACAAACTCACCATTGCCTTGGCGGAAAACGCTGCGGAAAACGGAGTCCAGTTCTTTCTCAATACCGCTGTAATGAACTTTGAGCAGGTTGGCAATCAGCGGCGGATTCACAAGCTCGTAACCAACCGCGGTATCTGTACGGCTGGGGTGGTAATTAATGCGGCCGGAATCTGGGCCGACTGGATTGCCGGTCTGGCCGGAGACCGCTTTTTTACGCTGCACGGGAGAAAAGGCGTCGATGCTATCTTGGACATCAATACGGGTCAGTATCAGCATCGAATAGCCGCTATGCCGCACCTGCTGGGGAAGAAAAAAGAGAACACCAAGGGCGGGGGAATTGTGCCGACCATCGAAGGGAACATCCTTATAGGGCCTACCGCCCGCGAGGTGCCCGGTCGTGAAAACTACGAAACCGACCCGGAGGACTTGGAGGAGCTGTTTACCCGGTTCGAAGTCAATCCAAAACTGAACGCTTCACAGGTTATTACCTATTTCGCCGGGATTCGGGCCTGCAGCTGGGACGAAGATTTTATTATCCGTATGTCTCCCCGCATACAGAACCTGCTGCATCTGGCCGGTATACAGTCGCCGGGTCTGGCTTCGGCGCCTGCCATAGCCGCAGATGCCGTTCAACTCTGCCTGAGAGTGCTGCAGACAGAACTCGAGATTCGCCGGAAAAGCGACTTTATCGCTACCCGCGAGCGGCCGGTCAAACTGTCCGAGCTGGAGCCTGAACAGCGGGATCGCCTGATTGCCCGCGACAGTTCATATGGGCGAATCGTCTGTCGCTGCGAGGAGATCAGCGAGGGAGAGATTCGGGACGCGCTCCGCCGGCCGGTACCGGCGGCAAGCATGGACGGCATAAAACGGCGTACCCGCGCGGGTACCGGACGGTGCCACGGTGGTTTTTGTACTCCCCGGGTATTGGAGGTTATGGCGAAGGAGCTGAATATACCGATCGAGCAGCTGACCAAACGGGGCGGCGAATCGACCCTCTTGTTGCGGGAAACAAAACAGACGGGAGTGCGCCATGCAGGATAGGTGGGATGTAGTGGTCATCGGCTCCGGACCGGCCGGTTTGGCCGCGGCGGCCTCGGCCGCGACCAAGAAAGTCCGCTGTTGTATTATCGAGCGGGAGGAGCGCCCGGGTGGGATCCTGAAGCAGTGTATCCATGACGGTTTCGGCCTTATCCGCTATAACGCCCGCCTTACCGGGCCGGAATACGCCTGGCGCGAGTTGGAGCAGGTGAATCAACTGGGTGTTCCTATCTTTTTGTCAACGTACATCGATTCGGTGCAGCGTACTCAGGACGGGTTCCGGATGTCCGGCGTGAATCCGAACGGCAGCTTCTCGCTCGCCGCCAAGGCGATCGTGTTGGCGACAGGCTGCCGTGAAAGAACTGCCCGGCAGATTTTCCTGCACGGCAGCCGGCCGGCCGGAGTGTTTACGGCCGGATTAGCGCAGTACTTCATCAACGTCCAGGGCTACCTGCCCACGCAGAAATGCGTAATTCTCGGCAGCGGGGATATCGGACTGATAATGGCCCGCAGACTAGTCCTGGAGGGAGCTGAGGTCGAAGGGGTGTATGAAATTATGCCGCAGCCATCCGGCCTGCCCCGCAACCTCGCACAGTGTTTGGATGATTACGGCATCCCGCTGTACCTTTCGACCACAGTTACTCGAGTGCACGGGCGGGACAGACTGGAAGGGGTAACAACCATGCAGGTGGATTTGCGGCAGCAGCCTGTGCCGGGAACCGAAAGGTACATCGAATGCGACAGTCTGATTTTATCGGTGGGGCTTATCCCTGAAAACGAGATTGCTGTGGAACTGGGTGCTGAGATAGATCCGGTAACCAAGGGGCCAGTGGTAAACGACGCTATGATGTGCACTGTTCCGGGGCTGTTCTCCTGCGGAAACTCTTTGCATGTCAGCGATCTGGTCGACTACGTTTCGGAAACGGGGGAGACCGCTGGGAGAGAAGCGGCACATTATACCGAAGGGCACGCGGTGGAGAATTCTGTTCAGGTGGAGATTCCTGTTCA
>CAZRWN010000015.1:3799-23557 GCA_964603735.1 uncultured Sediminispirochaeta sp.
CTGTTCAGGTGGAGATTCCTGTTCATAAGAAATCTCCGATAGCCTATTTTGTGCCGCAACGAGTGCGGAAACTTAGGTGCCTGCCGGGGGATACCCTCACTGCGTTCTTTCGTGTGAACCGCGAGCTGCAGTCGGCCCGATTGAAAATCTCAGCGGTCCTTGATGAAGAAAATCTCATACCTATATTCACCCACACATACCGCTTTTTGCGGCCGAGCGAGATGGAGCGGATCGATGTCGGCATTACCGCCGAGCATCTCATCGCCGGTGCGGCGCACATCATAGGGCTCGAAGCCGAGATTGAGGAGGCGGAATAATGCAGAAGAGGCTTACGTGTCTGGCTTGTCCCCGGGGTTGTAACGTCGAGGTGCGCCTCGGTTCAGCTGGGGAAATTACTGAAATGGAGGGGTGTTCCTGCGCTCGGGGCGAGGCCTGGGTTCGTGAGGAGCTGCTGCATCCCATGCGCACCCTGACCACCACGGTGCGGACTGCATTTGCCGATTTTCCGCGGCTGCCGGTCAGAACCGAGCGCGACATCGAATTGAAGGCTTTCTCCGCGGTGATGCAGTCGGTCGAGACTATTGTGGTGAAACGCCGAATGCTGCCCGGCGATGTCATAAGCCCCTGTGTGTATGAGGACGGGGCGGGACAGGTCGCCCTGATCGCTACGGGGTATATGCTGTGATGCCGCCGACCCTGCTGGCAATCGACTGCGGTACCCAGAGTCTGCGGGCCCTGTTGTTCGATCTGGGCGGAAGCTTGTTGGAATCGGTCAAGATACCCTATTCGCCGTACTATTGCGAACAGCCGGGTTGGGCGGAGCAGGACCCGGAAGTGTTTTGGGACAGCCTGATAAAGGCGTGCCGGCAGCTGGGCAGTCAAAACGGGCCCGCCTTTCAGGCGGTTGCGGGCCTGGGCGTGACTGCTCAGCGGGACAGTATGGTTTGTCTCGACCGCCGGGGCGCAGCGCTGCGGCCGGTAATCACCTGGCTCGATCAGCGCAAAGCCACGCCGGTGTACCGGCCCCGCGGTGCGGCAGCCCTCCTGTTTCGCAGCATCGGGATGCATTCGGCGCTGATGAAATCGCAGTGCGACGGAAAATCCAACTGGATCCGCCAAAATCAGCCGGAGCTGTGGGACCGCTGTCATAAATACGTGCAGGTATCCGGTTTTCTCAATTACCGTCTGACAGGGGAGTTTGCCGATTCAAAGGCCAGTCAGATCGGCCACATACCGATCAATTATAAGAAACGTGAGTGGGCCAAACCCGGGGCTCTCAACGCAAAACTGTTTCCGGTAGAACCGGAAAAGCTGCCGGAGCTGGCCGAACCCGGCACCGTTATCGGTACGGTTCACCGGCAGGCCGCGGAGGCTACCGGGCTGCCGGCGGGGCTGAGGGTGGTGGCCTGCGGCTCCGACAAAGGCTGCGAGACACTGGGGATGGGGGTGATCGACCAGAGCATGGCCAGTCTCAGTTTCGGCACTACCGCAACCGTGCAGACAACCGCCCGGCGCTATTTCGAGCCGGTACGCTTTATGCCGGCCTATCCGGCCCCGCTGCCGGGCAGCTGGAATCCCGAGGTGGAAATTTTTCGCGGATTCTGGATGATTCGCTGGTTTCAGGAGCAGTTCGGCTATCGGGAGGTAGTGGAGTCGCAGCACTGCGGACGGAGCCCGGAAGAGCTGCTGGACGAGCTGCTGAAAACGGTGCCCGCCGGATCGATGGGACTGCTGGTGCAGCCGTACTGGAGCCCCGGCCTCAAGCATCCGATGGCCAAGGGTGCCATGGTCGGTTTCGGTGACGTGCACGACCGGGCCTATGTGTACCGGGCCATGATCGAAGGGCTCTCGTACGCCCTGCGGGAGGGGCTGCACTCCCTCGAAAGCCGCGGCAAGGTCAAAATAAAGCAGGCGGCGGTCAGCGGCGGGGCCAGCCGCAGCGACGAAATCTGCCGCATCAGCGCCGACATCTTCGGTGTGCCGATTGTACGTGGAAACACCTGGGAGACCAGCGGGCTGGGTGCCGCTTTGATTACCGCGGTGGGTCTCGGACTGCATCCGGACTTCGAAAGTGCAGTTGCACAAATGGTTCACTACCACGAGACCTTTTACCCCGATCCGAAGCATCGCGAGCTCTACGACAGATTGTTCGCGATCTATAAGAAAATCTATCCGACCATGCAGCAGCTGTATCGGGAAATCGGGGTTGCCGTCGGCTATCCGGATCCGGTGTTGGAACTTTTATAACAAGCGACAAAACTGAGGAGAACAGAGAATGAGCAAAAAACATGCCTTTACACCGCCGTGGCGGCAGAGTGCCCCCGCTCCGCGTACCTTCCGTTCGATTTTCAAATGGGGAGATCCCCACGAGTTCAAACATCCCAATAGAAAACTCTTCGAGCTGATGAAGCAGGAGTTCCGGCTGACTGATGACGATTTTGCCCTGCGCCGAAAGGAGGGGGATGAAGAGGTCGCTCTCGAAAATCGTCCCCCGGCCATCGAAGCCGCGCATGTGGACGCCTTCGAGAAGATCGTCGGCCGCGAAAACATATCCCTGCAGGACTATGAGCGAGTCAGATACTCCTATGGTAAAACTATGGAGGAGGCCCTGGAGCTGCGGGACGGGGTGGTGAAGGAGATAGCCGATGTGGTGCTGCACCCGCGCGACAAACAGGAGGTGGCCGCAGTCGTCGAACACTGCCACCGGCACTCGATTCCGATTACCGTTTTCGGGGCCGGTTCGAGCGTCAATTTCGGGGTCCGGCCGACCTGTGGAGGGGTAGTACTGGTACTGCAGACCCATATGAACCGCATCGTGAGGATCAGCGAACTCAACAAGAGCTGCACGGTGCAGGCCGGTATGCTGGGACCGGCTTACGAAGAAGCTCTGAACGAGGCCCCGCAGAGGTTCGGCACCAAGCGGGCCTATACCTGCGGGCACTTTCCCCAGTCCTTTGAATACTCCACCGTCGGCGGATGGATCGTTACCTGGGGGGCGGGGCAGCAGTCCAGTTACTTCGGGGACGCCTGCGACCTGGTCCTGAGCCAGGAGTACATAACCCCGCAGGGTAATTTCGTTACCTATGACTTCCCGGCCACGGCCACCGGCCCGAAACTCAACGATATCATGAAGGGCAGCGAGGGCGCGTACGGCATCCTGGTGGAAGCGACCATGAAGATATTCTACCATTTCCCGAAGAATACCTTTCGATTCGCCTACATGTTTCCCGACTGGGAACGAGGAGTGGCGGCGGTGCGCACTATCAGTCAGGGCGAGTTCGGCTTTCCGGGGGTGATGCGGCTCTCCGATCCCGAAGAAACCCAGGTCGGCCTGAAACTGTACGGGGTCGAGGGAACCATTCTCGATACCGCCATCAAAATGCTGCGGCTCAAACCGGGGCAGCGCTGTCTGTTTCTGGCACGTACCGAGGGAGAGCGCGGATTCTCCCGCAATGTACTGCGGAAGGCCGGCCGCATCTGCCGCCGCTTCGGCGGGGTGCCGCTGAGCGGCTATGCGGTCAGGAGCTGGGAGCACGGACGCTACCGCGACCCCTATTTGCGTGAGGACATGGAGGATTTCGGCATTGTAATCGACACCCTGGAAACCTCGGTTACCTGGGAAAACCTGCAGCAGGTGCACCAGGCGGTGCGAAAAGTGGTGAAGGCCCGCCCCAACACTATCTGCATGACCCATGCCAGCCACTTTTATCCGCACGGAACCAATCTCTATTTCATCCTCAACGGGCTGTTCAAGGACCGGCATGAGTACGTAGATTTTCAGACCAGAGTGATCGATGCGATCGCCAGCAGCGGCGGAAGCCTGAGCCATCATCACGGAGTCGGCAAGATGTTGGCCCCCTGGATGCGGGAGCACCTCGGCAGCGTACAGATGGGGGCTCTGCAAGCCCTGAAACACTATTTCGACCCCCAGAATATCATGAACCCCGGCGGCCAGCTGGGACTGGACGCACCCGAAGAGGTAAGCCAAACCCGCAATTGGAGGATCAACTGGAAGCAGGTCCGCAGCCGCTGATACAGTGATGCTGCGGAAGGCTGCGGGCGGAAAGCCGATAAAATCACTTGAGTTCACGCGCTGAAACCCATTATACTCAAAGCGAGCGGCCCGGACCTGCAGCCGGCCGGGCCCACACAACTCACCACACAACTCAAAGGAGAACGACATGGTAGAACTGCCGATTGCAGGGAGCAGCGAAAAATATACGGTCAATCCCAGCAAGATCATTGCCCTGGGCTTGAATTACGACGATCACGTTAAAGAGAGTGTGTTTCTGAACACCAAGGGCCTGGCTCTGGAGCGTCCCTCCGAGCCGGTGCTGTTTGCCAAAACCCCCAACGTACTGATCGGCCCCGGCCAGCCGATCGTCATTCCCGCCTACCTGAAGGAGTACGATTTCGAGGACATACGGGTCGACTACGAAGCCGAGCTGTGCATCATCATCAAGGACAGCTGCAAAAACGTACCGCAGGCGGAGGCCTTGGACCACGTCTACGGCTACACCTGCATGAACGACGTCAGCCAGCGCAACTTTCAAACCACCGACAAATCCGGCTGGTTCCGCGGCAAATCGCTCGACAGCTTCGGCCCGGTCGGTCCCCAGGTCGTACGTCAGGCAGACATCGGCGACGTACAGAAACTGCGCATCTCCTGCCGTCTGAACGGCGAGACGGTGCAGGACTCCAACACCGAAATGATGATCTTCTCCATTCCTGAAATCGTGGCCTTCGTCTCGCGCCACTTCACCCTGCAGCCCGGCGACCTGATTGCCACCGGAACACCCAAAGGGGTGGGGCGGATTCATCACGGGGATGTGGTGGAAATTGAAATTGAGAAGATAGGCACACTACGCAACCCTGTTGTGGAAGAAAAATAACCTGCCCGTGATTTCGCGGCGGAGGCCCGCTCACGGCCGGCGGTCCGCCGCTTGCACTCTTTAAGAGCCGCCGCTCAGTCCTCGTCTTTGCCCGCCACCAGGCGCTCGATTTTTTTAATGCGGTTATACATATTGTTCATGCGAAACTCCAGCGAGTTGAGAATCCAGAACTGAAAGTGGTTGAACTTGTGCTGCGAGTGGATCATCCAGATAATTTTTATCGACACCAGCAGCACGCTAACTTCCAAAGAGATGTAGGGCGGCAAAAAATGGGTGGTCACCTCTACAATGATGAAAGCGATGATCAGGACTACAAAGAATATGTTGATGAACTTGTCGGTTTTCGAGTACTTCTTGCCGCCGATTTTTCCCAGCATCGATTTGATCTGTTCGCGTTCGTGGTTGTACTCTTCGATTTCCCGAAGAATCTCTTCGCGCTTTTCCTCCAGGTTCTGCATCATTTCCGCTTTTTGATTCGTATCCATACTTCTATCCCTTGTATTTATAAGAGTAACATCCCGATGGCGAATGACATCAGCAGCACGATTGCCGACGGCGTAAGAATTCGACCCATACTGCGGACAAGGCTGATTTTGAAATGCTCACTGGTTACGATGAAGCAGACGTGCACCGGCGAGAGCATCACGCCGATAAAGCCGAAGGGGTAGGTCAGCATCAGGGTGCCCAGTCGCTCGGCCAGCCCGGCCTCCGGGCTCAGCAGGGAAAAGGCGATCGGCAGGCTGGCCCCCACAAAGCCTACCGAAATGCCGGTGGTCAGCCCGCTGATGAAGGGCAGTATCATTATCAGCAGAATCAACGGGATGCCCACAGCGTTGAGCTCCAACCGCATCTGCTCCATCAGCATGGTCCCGCCGGGCAGCCGGGCTTCGATAAATGCCCCGTACACCCGCACCAGCGCAACTATCGCGCCCATGTGAACGGCCCGCCGGCTGAAGAGGATCTGCCGCCACTCGCTCCACGGCAGCGGGCGCTTGAACTGCAGCACGACTATCGCGGCGGCGATGCCGAAGAGCATCGGCAGGTATTTGTTGAACCTGCCTACCTGCGGAAAAATGATCAAGATCAGGATATACACCCCGATTACGGTAAAAATCGGCAGCATCATGTGTAGAAAGCGGTGCCGGGAGGGGGTGGTGTGACCGCTGCTGATACGGGCTTTGCGCAGAATGAAGAAGTAGCCGGCGATTACCGAGGCGGCCATCATGGGTACGCCCACCAGGAATACCTGCCACACCTCCAGACCGGCAATATCGGTGGCCAGAATGACCCCCGGATACAGGGGCCAGGTCAGCTCCCAGACATGCCGGAACCAGTAGTTGATCTGCGATTTGATCAGCGGCGAAACCTCGTTCCGCTCGTCGCAGTCGTCCACCAGGGGCGCCGAAAAAAGCGCACCGCCGGGCATCGGCAGCAGGCCGATCACCGCCGGCAGCACCGCCATGGCGCTGCGGGGCGAGAGAAAAGCCCGCAGACTGCCGACCAGGTCGCGCATTATGCCGGTGCGGTCCATCTGACTGGAGAGCCAGATGACCATGATTACCACCGCCAGCAGCAGACCGTTGTCGACGCTCAAGAAGCGTTCCAGCGTGATCTCGCCCATACGTTCGATCGAATGACCGGACCACAGGGCCAGCACCACCGTTGCTAAGGCCACCGCCGCGGAGAGGTTTTTGAATAGCTTGTTTCCGAGCAGGATCAATGCCAAAGAAACGAGGATTTTTACAATGATAGGAACGCTCATAAATTCAGAGTATATCTGCTATCCGGTCGAATGGGAAGTTAGTTTGTTTCTCCCGGCTCTATCGAAAAGCGGCGGTCGACGGAGTTGCCGTTTTCGTCCACCACGGTGATACGGTGGCTGCCCGGGGCGGCCTGAATTCCTAATTCGTGGAACCCGCGGGTTGCGGCCAGGTAGCGGCCGTCCAGGTGCCAGTACAGTTCCGTCTGCGGGTCGCGGTGGGCTATCCGAAACACCGCCGTTTCGCCGGTATTGCCGAAATCCCGGGGAAGTTTCAGCACCGCACCCTCCTCGGCCGGGTAGATGAAGCGCATTCTATCGCGGTCGGTGCCGAGGGCCGGCGGCGGATCGCGGTACTCGGGGTGGTAGTGTTTGTAGTACCAGGCCTGTACCGGCGGAAGAATGAACCAGCTGCGCGATTTCATCTGCGCAACGCGATACACCGAGCTGTCGACCCGCCGGTCCTCCTCCTGATTGAGGTGGATAGTTTTGTGGTAGGGACAGACCTGAGCGCGCAGCGCCGCCGCCGGCACCTCGGCCCGGCGGGTTTCCGGACATGCCTTCGAGGCCTGCATGCCGCTGGTGCTGCAGACCTCCAGGCTTTTCAGTTGATCTCGGGGCGGTGAAAACCACCGCCTCTCCGCCGGCAGCAGATCGAACACATCGAAGAGCAGCGGGGCGGCGGCGAACAGCCCGTTGATCCCTGGGCGGCCTTCACCGTCGGCATTGCCGATCCACACGCCCACTACGTACTCCGGCGTTACCCCCACCGACCAGGCGTCCTTGAAGCCCATGCTGCTGCCGGTCTTCCAGGCAATCGGACGGGCCGAGGTAAATCGCTGCCAGGACTGCTGTGCTTCCGGGCGCACCAGGTTCTTCATGGCCTCGAAAGTAGACCAGACCGCGCCGGCACTTACTGGAAAGTCCGCCGAGCCGCCGGGCTGCTGCGCATCCAGCAGGGTCCGGCCGAAGCCGGCGAACAGGGCGGTCAGGTCCCACAGGCTGGCCTCCGCTCCGCCGAGGATCAGTGAGATGCCGTAGTGGGCCGCCGGCCGGGGAAACTGCAGCCCCATCCGCCGCAGCTGACGGTAAAAGCGGGCGTAGTCGTACTCCCGGGCCAGGTAGACGAAGGGCACGTTGAGCGAGCGGATCAGGGCCTGCGAGGCGGGAACGGCGCCGTAGAACTCGTTGGAGTAGTTGCGCGGGACGAACTCCTTGAAAAACATCGGGATGTCCGGCAGCAGCTGATCCGGGGTAATCAGGCCGTCGTCCAGGGCCAGGGCGTAGAGAAAGGGCTTGAGCAGGCTGCCCGGGCTGCGGACGGAGGAGACGACGTCCACACTGGTGCCGTGCCGCCGGGCGGCCGCCGGGTCCTCCGGCTGCACATTGCCCACATAGGCCAGGGGCCGCCCGCTTTCCAGGGACAGGACCAGAGCGGCGGCGTTGTGGATGCCGCTCTCCCGCAGCCGTTCGTGGTGGCGCTGCACCGTGGCTGCCACGCGCTGCTGCAGGCTGGCGTCGATGCTGCTGTGCAGGCTGCGGCCCCGGCCGCCCTCCTCGATGTGGCGGGTCAGCAGGTGCGGCGCCCGGCGGGGAAATGGAATACTGCCCCGCGGCAGGGGCTCGGCCAGGGCCAGCTGCAAGGATGCCTCTTCGATGATGCCCTGCCGGTGCAGGTCCCGCAGCAGACGGTCGCGCTTGTCCTGCAGCCGGTCGCGGTTGCGGCCCGGAAATATGCGGGCCGGTTCGTTGGGCAGTACCGCCAGCAGAGCGGCTTCGCTCCAGGAGAGGGCCGCCGGCGACCGGCCGAAGTAGCGCCAGGCCGCCGCCGAGAGACCGACTGTGTTGCCGCCGAAGGGGGCGTGGGCGGCATACAGGGCCAAAATCTCTTGCTTGGAATAACGCAGCTCCAATTTCAGGGCCATCACCGCTTCGATCACTTTTTCGGGCAGACTGCGGGGACGGCCAGCTCGGGAGAGCCGGATGGTCTGCATGCTGATAGTGCTGGCGCCGCTGACGATGCGGCCGGCCTGCAGGTTCTGCCGGACCGCCCGCAGGACCGCCGCCGGGTCTACTCCGGGATGCAGGTAAAAACGGCGGTCTTCGAAATGCAGCAGGCAGCGGCGGTAGCGCTCCGGAAGCTCCTGGGTGACCGGAAAGCGCCACTGGTCGTCGGCGGCAATTGCCACGCTGAGCAGCGCACCCTCCCGGTCGTACAGCGGGGTGGCGTAGGGCCCGCTGAACAGGGGGGCGGGCAGCGGAACGGCCAGCAGCATGAGCAGCGCTGCGAGCAGCACCCCCGCAAAAGCCGCCGCTCCCGCTTTCCATAAATAGTTGGCGCGGCTATTCAACGACCCGAACGCCCCTGCCCGGCTGACGGGCGTAATAGCGGTTGTCGTACATCGCCCGGCAGTCGACCATCGGCAGCCGGTATTCGCCCATATAGGCGGCGTTCAGCTCGACGGCGAAGCGTTTGGTTTGGCCCCGCTGCAGATCGAAGTAGGTGTAGACCCGGTCGTCGCGGATATCCCGGTACTCCGCCGCATCTTTCGTGCCGTCGCCGGCCTGCTGCTGGCCGAGCATGCGCTGGTTGAGAATCTCCCAGCCGCTGGGAAAGATCTGACTCAAGACCAGGTCTTGCACATCCAGCGGGCCGGTGTTGGTAATCTCTACCTCGGCGATAAAGCTGACCCCGCTGCGGATTGAATCGACCGAGAAACCGGCGATGTCGTCTTTCGGGCGGTAGCTGACCTGCATCGACAGGTTGCGGCTCTCTTTGGGCAGCTCCTGCTGCAGCGGTACTCCGCGGTTGACGATCTGCACGTACAGCGGGCGCTGCATCCGGTTGGTCACCGAGAAGAGCCCGTCGCCGCCGGGCAGGTCGGTGAGCAGGTAGCGGGCCGCGCTCGACTCCGCGACCGCCCGTTCGGCTTCGAACTGCCAGCGCAGCTCCACCGGCTCATCGCGGCCGGTGGTGCCGAGGTGCCGGGCCATCGCCATCAGGGCGAAGGCGGTGGACTGGGTGCTGAGCCAGTCGTCCGATGAGAGCTCCCGGGCGATATCTTCGGCCAGGGTAAAGCGCGCCTGCTGTTCCTCCAGCTCGGTGTAGGCGATCAGGGCCATGGCCTTGTCGCGCAGCAGCGATCCGTAGGTGTGCTGCTGCGGGGAGTGGCGGTCCCAGTCCGGGGAGACGCGGCTCTGCAGCTGCCGGGCCAGGTCGGGCCGGCCGGCCATGGCGTAGGCGGCGGCCAGCTGCAGCCGGCTGTGGTCGCCGGTGTAGCGGTACTCGGTCAGGCGGTTCATCGCCCCGATCTCCGCTTCGCCGGCTGCCGCCAGAGACAACAGGCGGTAGGCCTGGATGGCTACCTCGGATTTGTCTTCCATCCAGCCGCGGGCCTGGTTCTGCTGAAAGCCGAGCCATTTATCCAGGGCCTCCTGGGGCACATGGTAGCCCTTGGAGCGGGACTCCAGGAGAAAGTGGCCGGCGTAGGAGCTGACCCAGGGGTCGGCCCGGTTCCGGCCGGGCCAGTAGAGAAAACCGCCGTCCTCGTGCTGCAGCCGCAGGGTCTTTTCGATTGCCTCCGAGACGTAGCGCTCGCTGTCCGATTTCTGCTCCGCGCTCAGGTCGGTCAGCGACTGCAGGTAGAGCTGGGGGAAGGCCCGCGAAACGGTCTGCTCGAGGCAGCCGTGGGGGTAGCCGATCAGGTAGGCCAGCCGCCGCTGCAGATCCAGAGGCGGCGCCCAGGAGGCCTCCAGGCTGCGGGAAAACTCCTCCGCCAGACCGAAACTCTCCGAACGGACCGACCACTCGGCGCCCGGCTCGATAATAGTGTCCTGCAGACGGGTCACCGGCGGATTGACCGTCATGATCTCCAGCTCTATTTCGTAGCGGGTCTCCACCCCGGCGGCCCGGGCGTCGATAACGACTTTGGCCGGACCCACAGTCTCGGCTGCTTCGATATCGAAATAGAGGTAGCCGTCGCCGGCCTGCTCAAAGCTGATCTGTCGGCTGGCCGGGCCCAAGAGCTCGAGGCCGTCGCTGGCGCGGACCGAGACATCTACCGTACCCAGTCCGTCCTTCATTGCAAACACATTCACCGGCAGCGAACTAATCTCTCCCGGAGCGATGCGTCGCGGAAAGCTGCCCAGCACCATCAGGTCCTTGCGCACCGGCACGTTCTTCTCAGTGCTGCCCCAAGCCTCATCGGCGGCGGAGACCACCATCACCTTCACCGAACCGATGTACAGCGGCATGGTAAAAGTGTGCTCGGCGGTTTCGCCCGCTTCCAACCGGAATGGGCCGAAGAACTCGACCACCGGCTTGAAGCGGTTGGGCTTGTCCGGGGGCGTCGGCTTCTCCTCCCGGCCGCCGCCGACTGACAGCAGGGTGCCGAAGGAGTCGCCCAGCGAGCCGATTACATCGTCGTACACGTCCCAGGTCTTTACTCCCAGGGCCTCTTTGGCGTTGAAGGAGCTCCAGGGGTCGGGCAGGGCAAAATTGGTCAGGTCGGTCAGCCCCTCGTCCACCACCGCCAGGGTGTAGGTCATCGGGCGGCCCCGGGCCTCGTGGACGCTGATGCCTACTTCCTCCTCGGGAACAAAGACATCGGCGGTTACGATCCGGGGTGCGAGCCGGGTCTCGGGGTCGGTCACCTGCACCGGCAGAATGCCGTACATGCGGATGGGCCGGTCGTTGGCGGTTTCGGCGTGGGGCTGCACCAGCGTGGCGTGGATGTAACAGGTGGGGGCCATCTCCGCGGTGACCGGAAAGCGGACGGTGGTCATGTCCTCCTGTGATGTCACCCACCAAGAGTTGATGACGTCGGTATTGTTCTCGAGGCTGATCAGGATGCGCCCGCCCTCGTCGGAGGGCACCGACAGTTCGGCGGTGTCGCCCACCCGGTACTCCTCTTGGTCGGACTGAAAGCTCAGCAGTGCGGCTCCGGAATCGCCCCGGCGCGGCGCGCCGGCCCAACCCGGCCAGTCGATATAGATGACCTGTCCGGCGGTGTGGCCGGAGACCGGGTCGGTGGCCCGCAGGTAGTAGCGGCCCCATTCGGGGTAGTCGATCCGCATTTTCCACTGGCCCCGGCCGTCCTCGGTGTCGATGGTGGCCCGTTTTATCCGGTTGCGCTGCCGTGAAGAGAGATAACGGCCGATATCGTCCTCGCTCTTGTCCCACCACCAGCGCCAGGAGAGTTCGTAGAGCTCGATCTCGACCCCGCGGCGGGAGACCGGATTTCCGTGGGCGTCCACGGTGGCAATCTGGAAGAGGTGTTCGGTGTCGGTCTGCAGCATATTGCGCCGGGCGTCGCCGGCGGGGGCGTCGATGCCCACATAGGAGCGGTAGGGGTAGTATTCGGCGCTCTCCTTGTTAAAACTGAAGTCGCCGGCGTTCTCGAAGACCTTGCTGACGAACTCCATGCGCACCGCCCCCGAGAGCTCCGGTTTGTCCGAGAGGGGGACGGCGAAACGGGTGCTTCCCTGCGCATCGAGGCGGCCGTCGTAGATTTTGCGGGCGGCCTGATAGTAGTCTTTGGCCGGGTCGTTGAAGTCGAAGGCCGGGTAGTCATCGAAACCGAGGGGCATCGAGTAAGAGGTCAACTCCACCTCGGCGTCGAGGTGGCCGGCGGTGGCCCCGTGCAGCCATTCGGCCGCAAGCAGCGCCTGCAGGCTGCCGCGGTCCTCCCAGGTGATGCGCCCGCTGCCCACACTCAAGTTGACCTTCAGCCGGTTGGGCTTGATGGTCTCCACCTTGACGGTTTTCTCGAACACCTCGTCGCCGACCCGTACCCGGGCGGTCCAGTTGCCGGTGGGCGCTTGCGCATCGGTGCGGGTGTGGAAGGGATAGATCGGGCCGACGCCCTTTCGGCTGAGCATTTTTTCCACCGTCCGGCCCTTCGGATCGATCAGCTCGAAGGTCACCGGATGGTGTTCGGGCAGGGTTTTCAGTTGGTCCTGCAGGATGAAGTTGAGGAAGATATCGTCGCCGGGCCGCCAGACTCCCCGCTCGCCGTAGATAAAGCCCTTGATGCCGCGCCGGGCTTCTACTCCGTCGACGGCAAAGTCGCTGAGGCTGAGGGAGGCCCCGTCGTCTATCCGCATCCAGCTGCGCATGCCCTCCTTTTCCGCTTCCAGGGCGAAGGGCTGGCCTTCCACGGGGATGTTCGCATATCCGGTAGCGTCGGTTTCGGCGCTGCCCATCTCCTGCTGCTGGTAGTTGTACACCCGCACCACGGCGCCCGCTTCTGGGTCGGTACTGACCAGGTTGCGTACGTAGGCGTGCACTCCCGCGGCGTCCGCCTTTTTCGCGATTACCCCCAGGTCGGATGCCAGAATGCTCACTTGCTTGTCGTTTACCAGGTAGTAGGAGGGGGCGCAGGGATTGTCGCGGTCGCGCCAGTTGTAGTAGCTGTAGAAATCGTCCCAGCGGGTAGTGTAGCTGCTGCTGTCCCAGTCGCCCCGGGGAAAGGGTAGCTGCGCTGCCTCGCCGTCGGCCGGACAGGGGTAGAGTGAGGAGGATGGGCGGAAGGAGAGGTGTACCTGATAGAGAGCCCCCGGCTCCTGCTCGAAAACGGTGGAGAGATCGAGGTCGAACCGGTTCCACTCGTAGAGATTCACCCCCTCGTTGCCCTCCAGAGAAATCGTGTCATGGGCTACCGGACGGCCCACCTTTTTGATGCTGTTGTTGCCCCGCACATCGCGGTTGTTCTGCAGAAACTGCAGCATGTTGTCGGTGAAAATGCGCACTACCTCGACATCAATTGATTTCAGACTCACCGCCCGGATGGGAATCAGGTGCTGGTCGGTGCTCGGCAGGATGCCGCCCGGAATCATGACTTCGACCTCGGGCTTGGGGTAGCGGGCCGGTATGGTAAACTCGACCGCTTGGCCCAGCTCGGCTCCCCCGGCTGCACGGACCGACGGATGAATGCTGACCTGCCGTTCCTGTCTGCCGTCGGATCCGGGATAGATGAGCACCTTGGATCCTTCGATGCTGAGCGGAAGATCGTCGCGCTCCTCGATCGAAATGCGGCCGGTCAAATCCTGTTCGGGGTCGAGGGGCATGGAGAAGTTCAGCTCTATACCGCCCTCCTCATCGGCCTTTACCTGATAGGAGAGAAAGGAAAAATTGCCGATACCCGGGACCGTGAACTCCAGCTCCTCCGTCCGGTCTACGCCGAAGCTCTGTCCGGCCAGCTGCAGGGTTTCCTTGCGCTCTTTGGCCGTGCGCTCGATACCGAAGATGGTGAAGGAGTGGAGGCGGTTGTTTGAATCGTGATTCCATTCGATCCGTTCGTAGTTCACGGTGCCTGTCAATGCCGCTTCTATCTTTTCGGCGGCTGCGCTGTCGGCGGTGCGGATGCGGCCGCGCAGCTCTACATCGGCATCGTAGGACCGGTCGGTAATCTCAAACTCGAAATTCTGTTTTTGCGTGGAAAAGACGAATGCATATTCTGCTTTGTCTTTCGGAATCTCGTACATCCGGGACAAATCCACCTTGCCCTGGAACATGGTGCCGGAGGGTAGCGGCTGGTCGGGGACGAACAGCAGGGTCGCCGGCTGCTCCAGCTGCACCTGTCCTTTTATAGCCGGATCGAAGGAGAGCATCTTTTGGGCGGCCGCCTGGTCGAGGGCGGCGGGCGGGTTGGCCAGAGTTACTTGAACCGGATCGTTCCGGCGAATGAGCCCGGCGGTATGGCTGCCGATGTAATCGGTGTACTCCTCCGTCGATGAGCTCTCGGGCAACGGCCGGGCTCGGGTTTGTACACCGTTCTGCTCGCCTTCACCGCCGCAATTTGCCAGCAGCAGGCCGAGCGATACTGTACCGATAAAAATGAGACGGTTTAGGTAATTTCTTTTTGTCATCCCTGTGTTTCCCTTCGATATGTACTGAATCAGCTCCATAGTAGAACAAGCCGCCGTCAGGGGCAAGATAAAATTGTAATTACCGTGGTGTTTATTGTTGACATTCCAGATGAGAAGGTGTATTTTGTTAATGAGAATGATTATCATAAAGGAATCAATTGTATGGGTATAGATGAGAATGACAACTGGATGCCGGGCGCCGGCGGGGGCTTTGGGCGCGGAAAGGGTCGCGGACGGGGCGGCGGATTCGGCCCGGGCTGCCGGGGCGGACACGGAGGCGGTCCCTTCCGGGGTCGCGGGTTCCGCCTGACGGTTCCGCGGCAGATCATCCTGGAGATACTCGAGCAGGCCGATGAATATCTGAGCGCCGACGATGTATATCTGCAGGTTCACGCGCGTCATCCGGGGATCGGATTGGCCACCGTGTACCGTACTCTGCAGCTGCTGGCCGAGATCGGGGTTGTCCACCGGATCGATACCGGCGAGGGCAAGGCCCGCTTCAAGCTGGCCGAGCAGGAGGAGCTGCGCCACCGTGAGGTGCTCATATGCACCAACTGCAACCGCAGTTTTCCCGTACAGGCGATTCCCGAGGATCAGCACAAACTGCTGGACCGAATCGAGGAGATGGTAAAGGCATCCGAAGGCTTTACGGTGCGGCAGAACGTGATGCAGCTCTACGGCGTATGCCGTGAGTGCAGCGAAACAACACCACAATAGAACGGGATAGAATCCCGAGGAGGTAGAATTATGCCACGAGGAGACAGAACAGGACCGAATGGAATGGGACCGATGACCGGACGCGGTTTCGGATACTGCAGCGGTTACGATGCACCGGGATTTGCAACCGCAGCCGGACCGGGCCGTGGAATGGCCTGGGGCGGCGGACGCGGAATGGGACGCGGACCGGGACGCGGAATGGCCTGGGGCCACGGCCCCGCCTACGGACGGGCTTTCGGCGACCGCGGAATGGCCTGGAACCGGCCTGAAGCGCCGGCCGCGCCGGAGAACCGCAAGGCAATGATGGCGGACGAGATGGCCGCACTGGAGGAGCGCTTGCAGTATTTGAAGCGCGAGATGGACGCTATTAACTCTGAGAAAAAGGAAGACTGACATGCGTATCGCGATTGCAACCGAAGCCGGACAAGTGGCAGAGCACTTCGGGCGCTGCCCGCTGTACACCCTGGTAGACCTGGTCGACGGACAAATGGATAAGCGCCGCGAAATCGAGAATCCCGGCCACGAGCCGGGCCGCATTCCGCGGCTGTTGCGGGACCACGATGTAGACGTGATAATTGCCGGCGGTATGGGCCAGCGGGCCCAAATGCTGTTCAGCCAAATGGACATAGAACAGATCGTCGGCGTGACCGGCAGTGTGGACGAAGTACTGAATGCCTGCCTGGCCGGCACGCTGGAGGGGGGCGAAAGCCTCTGCGCCCACGGCGAAGGCCACGGCGATGGTACACACGGCCACGGCGACCACGCGCACGGAGACTGCGGGCGGCATTAGCCGCTCGCTCCGGCGCGGCGCCGCGGCCCTTAGGCGGCGGAAAACCGCTACCATGATTGAGACCATATAAAAATATTAATTTCCAAGGAGTTCTTCATGAAAATATGTATAAGTTCGCAGGGAGAGCAGCGCGGTTCGAATGTCGATCCGCGCTTCGGCCGCTGTGCGTATTTCGCTTTTTACGATACAGACAGTGGTGAGTACAGTTTCGAGCCGAACCGCTTTGCGGCCGGGGTCGGCGGGGTCGGCGTGCAGACCAGCCAGTATATGGCGGAGAAAGAGGTGCAGGCGATTCTGACCGGACAGGTGGGACCGAACGCCTTCAAGACCCTGAATGCCGCCGGGGTCGATGTGTATCCCGAGGCCGAAGGAACCGTTGAGCAGGCGGTGCAGGCCTTTTTGAACGGCAAGTACGAGAAAACCGGGCAGGCGACCGGCCCGGCCCGGCACGCATAGGTACGGGTTTGTGTATGACGATTTCAGTTGCAAGCGGAAAGGGGGGCACCGGCAAAACCACCGTGGCGGTGGGGCTGGCGCGGGCCCTGGAGCAACAGGTGCGGCTGCTGGACTGCGATGTGGAAGAGCCGAACAGTCATCTGTTTCTGCAGGTGGAAGAGCGGCGGCGCGAGGATTTTTCGATTCCGGTGCCCCGCATCGATGCTGATAGATGCACCGCCTGCGGCAAGTGCAGCGCTTTCTGCGAGTACGGCGCTCTGGCCCGTCTGAAGGACAAGCTGCTGGTCTTCGACAACCTCTGCCACGGCTGCGGCGGCTGCCGGCTGGTCTGCCCCGAGAACGCGATTCGGGAAGAGCCGCGTCCCATCGGCGCCTTGGTCTCGGCGGCGGTACCGGGGGTCGAGCTGCTGTACGGCGACTTGAACAGCGGAGAGGTGCTGGCTCCGCCCCTGATCCGGGCGGTGAAGCGGCGGGGCGGGGTTGCAGCCAGCGAGGCTGGCGCCGGCGGGCCGGTGATTATCGATTCGCCGCCGGGCACCACCTGTCCGATGGTGACGGCGGTCAAGGACTCCGATTTCAGTCTGCTGGTCACCGAGAATACCCCCTTCGGTCTGCACGACCTGGAGTTGGCGGTGCAGGTGCTCAGCGACCTGGATATGCCGATGGGGGTGGTGATCAACCGCGCCGACATCGGCCGCAGCGATGTCGAGGCCTTCTGCCGCAAAAAGCAGATTCCGGTGCTGATGCGCATCCCGTACAGCCGCCGGATAGCGGAGTTCTACGCCCGCGGCGCGAGTATTGTGGATGCCGATCCCGGCCTCCGCGCCGGTTTTCAGGAGATGTACCGCAGTATCGAATCGATAGTGGCCGGGCGGGTTGATGCCGCGGAGGCCGTTGGCAGAGGTGAACGGAAGGAGGGCCGCGAAAAATGAAGCAGATAGTAATTCTCAGCGGAAAGGGCGGTACCGGCAAGACCTTTGTTTCGGCTTCGCTGGCCTGCCTGGCGGAAAACGCGGTTTTTGCCGACTGCGATGTGGATGCGGCCAACCTGCATCTGCTGTTGGCGCCGGAGGTGCGGGAGACTCATGAGTTCAAGGGCGGCCGGATCGCCGAGCTGAACGCCGACGCCTGTACCGGCTGCGGGTTGTGCGTGGAGCACTGCCGTTTCGATGCATTGAGCATGGTGCCGGCCCAGACCGCAGCGACAGCGGCCGGGGGCAGTATAGACGGCCCGCGGACAGCGGTGGCGGAGGTGGATTCGGTGGCCTGCGAAGGCTGCGGGGTCTGCGGGCTGGTATGTCCGACCGATGCCTTCAGTTATCGTACCAGTGATGCGGGCCGCTGGTATATTTCGGACACGCAGTACGGGCCGATGGTGCATGCTCACTTGTTTGCCGGTGAAGAGAACTCCGGCAAGCTGGTGCAGCAGGTGCGGGCCAATGCCCGTGCCGTGGGCGAGGAGCGGCAGAAAGACTGGGTAGTGATCGACGGGCCGCCGGGAACCGGCTGTGCGGTGATGTCCGCTATGACCGGGGTCGATATGGTGGTGCTGGTGACCGAACCGACGGTGGCCGGTGTGCATGATGTCAAGCGGGTAATGGAGGTGGCCATGCACTTCGGAATACCGGTCGGGATGGTAATCAACAAGAGCAGCATCAACCCGGAGATGGCCGCCGGGCTGCGGGCGTTTGCCGCGGAGACGAAAATTCGATATCTTGGTGACATCCCGTATGACAAACGGATCGTTGATTCGGTTGCGGATTTGAAACCTTACGCATGTAATTTTAACGATGATATTGCCGATCGATTAAAATCGGTGTGGAACAATATCAGCGCAGAATGAAGGAAGGATTATAGATGGCTTCTCAACAAGAAGATAGACAGGCGCAGGATGCCCGTCTGAAAGAACGTATGGCCGGTATTACCCATAAACTGCTGGTAATGAGCGGAAAAGGCGGGGTCGGTAAAACCACCGTTTCCGTGAATATTGCCCTTACTCTGGCCGAGAAGGGCTATTCCGTCGGTCTGCTGGATACCGACCTGCACGGCCCCAACGTGGCCAAGATGCTGGGGGCGGACAACGCCCAGTTGGTCTCCTATGACGACGGCATCGAGCCCTTCAGCGTGCTGAAGAACCTGAAAGTGGTGAGTCTTTCGATGGCCGGCCACGGTCCGGATACTCCCGTAATCTGGCGCGGGCCGTTGAAGATTGGTGTGATCAAACAGTTTCTGGCCGATGTGAACTGGGGCGAACTGGATTACCTGGTGGTGGATACCCCGCCGGGAACCGGCGACGAGCCGCTGACGGTTGCACAGCTGCTGCCGGAAATGGACGGCAGTATCGTGGTAACCACCCCGCAGCAGGTGGCGATTCTCGATTCCAGAAAGAGCATCAATTTCTCGAAACAGCTCAACATCCCCGTGCTGGGAGTAGTGGAGAATATGAGCGGCTTTATCTGCCCGCACTGCGGCCAGGAGACCCCGCTGTTTGGTAAAGACGGCGGCAAACAGGCCGCTGAAGAGATGGAAGTTCCCTTCCTGGGGGCGGTTCCCATCGAGCAGGCCCTGATGGAGGCCGAGGACAACGGGTACCACTACATTCTCGAGAAACCGGAGAGTATCTCCTCCGCGGCTATGCGCAAGATTGTGGCTAATATCCTCGGCAATATAGAGAAGAACGGGGCTGCCAAGGCCGATGCAGCTGCCGGGGCCGATTCCGGTGCGGCTGCTGATGCCGGCGCAGAGCCGGATAAAAGCTGACGAACGGTCCGTATGCGTACGTATTTAGACTGTTTTGCCTGTTTTATGGACCACGGTTTGGGCATTGCCCGCCGCAGTGGTCTGGATGAAACCGCACAGCGCGATGTCCTGAACCGGGTGGCGGAAATGCTGCCCGGTTTTCCCTCTGATGCTACCCCGCCCGAGATGTCGCTGCGGATAAACCGCATGATTCGTGAAATTACCGGCAGTCGGGATCCCTTTGCCGAGGAGAAACGGCAGAGCAACCGGCTGGCCCTGCAGGCCGCCCCGGGGGTACGCGAGCTGATAGCCCGCAGCGTAGATCCGCTGCTGACGGCCATCGAGTTTGCCATAGCCGGCAACAGCATCGATCTGGGGGTTGCCAGCGATCTGGATATCTCCGCTGCCCTGCAGCAGCTGGTGCAGGACGAGGAGGCGCGCATCGGTACCGAGGACCCGGCCAACTTTGCGCTGCCGGCCTTGCGGGATGACCTTGCGCGGGCGGCCCACGGAGCGGCCGGCGGAACCGGGACTGG
>CAZRWN010000015.1:23657-39279 GCA_964603735.1 uncultured Sediminispirochaeta sp.
GAACCGGGACTGGCGGCGGAACCGGAACCGCCGGATCGCTGCTCTACATTGCCGATAACGCCGGGGAGATCGTCTTCGATATGCTGCTGATCGAGCAGCTGCAGCGCGAATACCCGCAGATCGCAATCACCGTGGCGGTACGCCACGCTCCCATCATTAACGACGCTACCCTGGCGGATGCCGAGGAGATCGGCTTGACCGGGCTGGTTCCGGTTATCTCCAGCGGCAGCGAGGCTCCGGGAACCCCGATGGCGATGGTCAGCGATGAGTTTCGAGACCTGTTTGCTTCGGCCGATGTGGTAATCAGCAAGGGGCAGGGCAATTACGAAACGCTTTCGGATGTCGAGCGTGAGATCTATCTCCTGTTCAAGACGAAGTGCAAGGTAATTGCCCGCCACAGCGGCAGCCGGGTCGGCGATATCATGTTAGTGCACAAGCCGGCCCGGCCCTAGCGGACCGGCTCCTACGGGTGGCGCCCTTCTCCCTTAGAAGCGCTCGAAGTCGTCGTCATCCAGATTGATCACCTCTTCGGGTTTTACCGGTGTGATGCCGGTTTCCTGTTCGTTGCCGTCGGTGCTTTCCCAACCGTAATTCTGCTGTTCCTTCCGGGCACTGCGGTTTTGGCTGCTGCCGGTCGGCGTGCTTGTAGTTCCCCGGTTTTGACTGTCGCGCGCAGGCCGCGCAGGCTGCCCAGACTTAGTGGGCTTCGGTGCGCGGCGGGTCTGCGTGGGCTGGCTGCGCTGGTCGGTGATCATCTGCGTTTCGCCGACTAATCTCCGGTCGAGTTTGAACTGTCCCACTAAACCGCGCAGCTGATCCGACTGTCCGGCCAGCTCTTCAGCTGCCGAGGCACTCTCTTCGGCACTGGCGGTGTTGGCTTGGGTTGCCTGATCGATCTGATCCATACCCTCGGTAATCTGTTCAATGGCTTGAGCTTGTTCACGGCTGGCCTGTGCGATTTCTTCTAAGAAGTTGGCGACCTTGCCGGAGCCTTCAACAATTGAGCTCAGCTGTTTGGCCGTAGACTCGGCGGCCTGGGTTCCCTGCTTGATGTTCTGAACCGTTTCGTCGACCATGGCGGTGGTCTCTTTCACCGAGTCGGCCGATTTTACCGCCAAGTTGCGCACTTCGTCGGCGACGACCGCAAAGCCCTTTCCGTATTTTCCGGCCCGGGCCGCCTCGACGTTTGCGTTCAGGGCCAGCAGGTTGATCTGAAAGGCAATGTCGTCGATAACTTTTACTACCTTGGTGATCTCGTCCGAAGAGGCATTGATCCGTTCCATGACCTGGGAGAGTTCGTTCATCTGTGTATTGCCGGTTTCGGCATCCTGAGTAGCCTGTTTTGCCAGGGCGTGGGCTTCGGTAGCATTTTCCGCATTCTGTTTAGACTGGCTGTTGATTTCATTGGTAGAGGATGTAATCTCCTCTAGCGAGCTGGCCTGTTCGGTAGCCCCCTGAGAGAGGTTCTGGCTGGCCTGCGAGACCTGGTCGGCACCGCTGGAGACCTGTTCGACCGCATTGTTGACCTGGCTCAGCAGGTTGTTCAGTGACTGCTTCATTGTTACCAGGGACTCGCCGAGCCGGTCTTTGGCAGAGGCTTTTTCCACATCCGCCGAGAAATCGCCGTCGGCAAAACGGCTGATGATGCCGGCTTTGTACTGCAGCGATTTCTGCATCTGCCGCATCGCGTCGGCCAATTGGCCGATTTCATCCCTCTGATCGACTGCCAGGTCGACATCTAAAACGCCATCTGCGATAGCCGAGGCAAAGCGAACGCCCTTTTGCATTGCCCGGGTGATGGAAAGGGTAATTACAATTGCGAATATGATTCCTACAATAATGGCAACCGCCAGGGCAATAAGAATGAGGAAGAGCGCCTGCTGCTGTGTCGAGTACATGAGTTCCTCTTCATAGGTTCTCACCGTCTCGGCATCCTCGACGAACGTACGGGCCGCATTCACCATTTCGTCTTCCGTTTGCAGCTGCCGCTGTTTGGCCGCTACGTTTTGATTAAACGCCTCATGGTAGTTTTCCGCAGCGCTCAGCATTTCATCCATCTGCTGAATATCGGAGCGAACCTCCATTTTCGCGCGAGACGCTTCGATTTGATTGTACATCTGCTGCATGTGCTCATTCATAGCCTGCTGATACAGGTCTTCATGTGTCAGCAGGTAGTCCTTTTCGATGGTACGGGCTTCCCAGACCATTTGCAGCAGACGATTGGCATCATTGGCTTTTTCGACCCGCAACTCCAGGTCTTCGATGGCGGCTCCGGCGTTGAACTCCTGCTGCATCTGCTCGGTCTGCGAGGAGCGCAGCGCCAGCACCGCTTCCTGCGCGTTTTCGGCAGCCCGCTCCATTGTATCCCGGGTGGGGACCAGTTCATCATTGTAAATACGGATATACTCATTGAAATTGCTTTGATAATCTTCAGCTTCATTACCGAGTCTTTCCAGCCTCTGGATTGCTTCGGCTTTATTCGATTTTCCGATAGTGGTCTGAATTTGCTGCTCGATATCGGTCAGATACTGCCTTACGTTGTCGATCGATTCTTGATCCTCTCGTAGAATGAAGTTTTTTTCAGTCCGACGGACATTCAGTGCGCTTTTTACCAGTCGATTTGCATCATCGGCAATATCGACCACATGCACTATGTTATTCATGCTGTTCCAGGCCAGCAGCCCGATGAGGGCAATAATCACAATCATTACCCCGAAGCCGCCGCCGATCTTCACACCAAGCTTCAGATTTTTAAACATACCTTTTCTCCTTTATGCGGGTAGCGTAATACGAGTTGATTAATTCACACCAACGTAGTATATTCTAAGTAACCGAAGAATCCATTTTCAACAATATATAGAAAAAATGTTTTACGTATTAGGTTTTTTTTACAAAACAGGCAGAAGAAAACTCAGCAGCAGGTGTAGTAATTTGTGAATAAAGGTGTATGAAAAAATGCACTCTTTACAGATTTTGGATAATTCTTCAAAAAGGTTTGAATAGTAATTTCTTATATATAAACAGAATATATTGTACGTACGGAAAGTTTTCTACTTGGCATAATAATTGCAGGTTTGTAGAGAGAATAACAGACTATTATCGGGAACAGGATATATATGAGTTCAATTGAAAAAACAGCGAATTTGCTCCGGCAACAGGAATTAAGTACCGAAATAATCCGAAAATCCATCCATATGATGATTGCTTTGGTACCGCCGCTCGCATCGCTCAATCTGGAAGTAACCCTGCTGATGTTGGGCAGCGGGGTGCTCTTTTATGCATGGGCCGAAATCCAGCGGCTGGAGGGGCGGAATATCGGGTTTGTCTCCTTCATTACCGTAAGCGCATCCCGCAGCAGGGATATGAACGGCATAGTGTTCGGGCCGATTACCCTGGCGATGGGGGCGATGATAGCCCTCATGCTGTATCCGGAACCGGCTGCCAGTCTGGCTATCTATGCACTTGCATTCGGGGACGGTCTCTCCAGTGTAGTCGGAAAAGCTTTCGGACGTGTGCGGATACCGTGGAGCGGAGGAAAAACCGTGATCGGCAGTCTGACCTGTTTCTTCGTAGTGTTTCTGTTGGCCATCGGAACTGTACCGACTCTGTTTGCCGCGGCTTCCGTTGCCGTGGTGGCGACAGTGCTCGAAATGCTGCCCTCCAGAGATCTCGATAATATCATTCTGCCGGTGGGGGTAGGTCTGTTTACCTACCTGCTGATGATCTAAACCTGGAACTTTTAAACCTAGAACCAGAGATATATTGTGTGTGTGCGGTGAGCAAAAATAAAGGTTCCCAAGACCGTCAATGCAAGTCCGAATATTCCTAACCACGCATGGGCAAAATAATAGGACAACTGCATTCCGGCTATCACCAGCAGCAGCGCGACCGCATTAAAAGCGTAGTTACGATCTGAGTGTAGTCCGGCAGCGTATACATAGTTCAGTATGGAAAAGATACTCAAAATATAAAAAGCAAGCGTAAAACCGATTGTTTTGCCTGCATCACAGATCAAGGGCAGGGTGAAACGCGTGCAATCAACGGGCAAGGTAGCGGCGATTACTAACGCAACCAGAAAGGCTGTAGACAGATACACTCCCTGTTTCTGAAAGGTAAGCCCGGTTGAGAAGAGTCCTGAAAGAAACAGGCACAGCACTGCAAACAGACGACTGAAAAAAACAAACTTAGTGAGCGGCATAAGAGTGAATATTGAGGTAATGTAGTGCGACATCGGGATGGCCAGCAGTCTTAAACTGGAAAAGGCGAATCCGAGCAGTGCAAACTGAAAGAAGAAAACCTCCGGTGACGGAGTCTTTCTAAAAAAGAGAAACAAGCCCAGAAGCGCACCTCCGCAGACGGCGGCTTGTAATGCCATCCCCGTAATGAGCAGCAAAGGATTTCCCTGCGGTATCATCTCCGCAAGGAATTCGGAAGATTGTAAGCCTTCGGAAAAGACAAATAAAAAGAGAATAACAACAATATGTATGAGCACAATTATCTGTGCAGTGGTAGTCGCACCGATAAGGAAACGTTTTCGTACTTTCCGCGTCATGTCTTCACTGTACGGATACTCTATTGAAAAATCAATATCCTACTGGTATGAAAAACCGCTACAGCTGCGGAGATTTTTGTTCGATATACAAAGGGGAGGACGGACAAATGCTAAAACGATTGATTCTCATTGGAGTATTAATTCTATTCGCTCTATCACCTTTAGCCGCCGGAGATGTGGCCAGTTTCGTCAATTTAGGTTTTTCTGAAGACTCATCCGTGTTTATGTTCGGCCAGTACGGTGTGGAGGATGAAGAAGAGCGTCCCTATGCGGAGATCTATACTGTTGATGTACATAAAAACTCCTTTGTTGAAAACGGTGTGAGCAAAAAAGAGTCTGATGATGAAGTTCAGCCGGGGCAGGACGGCTCCGGAGCTCTGTTCAATTTACTGCATACTGTGGCTCCCCAGGTAAAAAAATACTCGATCGATCACCTCAAAACCGGCCGCCTGGTGTATGTGCATGTGGACGGGGATAAACCGAAAGAGCGCATCGAGTTCAGGGACTTTTACCGCGGCGATTCCTATGTGCTGACCCTCGTGCAGCGTAAATTCGGCACGGGCCGGGACGTAAGCGCCTCATTTCATATCAATTTAGCGGTAACCAGCAAGGGCGAGGTCACCCGTACCTATACCCTCGGAATCCCCGACTACCGCCGTGAAGGGGTGCTGTCATATCGGATACAGGAAGTGTTTTTTTCGCCGGCGGAAAGCGGCTTGGTAGTAGTTGTCGAGAAGGAGCTCTGGGACGATCAGGGCAAAGACATCCGCTACATGGTTGAAACTACTTCTCTGGTTCCATAAGTAAGGTGACGGCCGGCGAACTCGTGACTCTCTGCTGCCGGCCGCAGCATTGACCATCCCGCCTCTCCTGAGTACAATACTGCTGCAAATTATTCTCCAAACAACAATAAGATAGCTAAATAGAGGTTTATATGGCGGAAAAAATTACTCCCCGCAGTGAAGACTACTCCAAGTGGTACGTAGATATTATAGTGCAGGCTCAACTGGCCGATTACTCGCCGGTTAAGGGATGCATGGTAATCCGGCCGCGGGGATACGCTCTGTGGGAGGCCATTCAGGGACAGCTCGACAAGATGTTCAAGGAAACCGGACACAGCAACGCCTATTTCCCTCTGCTGATTCCTGAAAACTTTATTCATAAAGAAGCCGAACATGTGGAAGGGTTTTCTCCGGAGCTGGCGGTGGTGACCCACGCCGGCGGCGATGAGCTGGAAGAGCCGCTGGTCATCCGTCCCACTTCCGAGACCATCATCTGGAGTATGTACAAGAAGTGGATCCAGTCCTACCGCGATCTGCCCCTTTTGATCAACCAGTGGGCCAATGTACTGCGCTGGGAGAAGCGGACCCGGCTGTTTCTACGGACCAGCGAGTTCCTGTGGCAGGAAGGCCACACCGCCCACGAAACCAAGGAAGAGGCCGAGGAAGAGACGCTGAAGATGCTGGAGGTGTACCGCCGTTTTGTCGAGGAGTACATGGCGGTACCGGTGCTCACCGGCCGTAAGACAGAGACCGAAAAATTTGCCGGCGCGATCAACACCTATTCGATTGAAGCGATGATGCAGGACAAGCGGGCCCTGCAGGCCGGTACCAGTCATTTCTTGGGGCAGAATTTTGCCAAGGCTTTCGATGTTACGTATCAGACCAAAGCGGGCCAACTGGACTATGTGTGGGCCACCTCATGGGGCGTGTCTACTCGGCTGATCGGCGCTCTCATCATGACCCATTCGGACGACCGCGGTCTGGTAGTTCCGCCCCGGCTGGCACCGACCGAAGCGGCGATCATCCCTATTTTTAAAAACAAGAACAAAGCCGAGGTGCTTGCCTACGCTGAGAAGCTGTATGAGCAGATGAAGGGGCGCTACAAGGTCGTGTTCGACGACGACGATGCCAACTCTCCCGGCTGGAAATTCGCCGAGTGGGAGATGCGCGGCGTTCCGGTGCGCATCGAGATCGGCCCACGGGACATGGAGAACGGCAAGGCGATGCTGGTGCGGCGCGACACCGGTGAAAAGGAGTTGGTTGACATCGAGTCCGCAGCTGACCGGGTCGGCCAGCTGTTGGAACAAATCCAGAAGGACCTGTATGAAAAGGCACTCGAGCTGCGGCGGGAAAATACCTACCAAATGGATAACTACGAGCAGTTCAAAGCTCTCTACAACGACGGAAACGGCTTTGTAGATACCCACTGGTGCGGTTCCTCCGACTGCGAATTGGCCATCAAAGAGGACACCAAAGCCACCATCCGTGTGCTGCCCTTCGACCAGAGCGATGTGGAGGGTAAAAAGTGTATACGCTGCGGCGGGGCCGCCACTCACCGGGCGATTTTTGCCAAAGCTTATTGAGTAGAGTCGCCTGAGGCGGCAAACCAACTGGTTTCCGCCCAGGATAAAAGAAATCAACTATCACCCGCCGGTTCTTTACCAGGATCGTGCGGGTGTTTTTTCATAACAAAAATATTTTGGTTTGTTGAAATTTCATGTTACTATGATGAAAATATATGGGCGTATATGAGTACGAGATCTGCAGTATTCAGCTGGACCTCGCTTCCGAGCGAAGGCTGGTAGAAGAGTTTCTGGCCTTGCAACAGCTCAAATTAGACCCTGATGTTGACTTCACCCTGGCGGTGAAAAGCGGCGGCAAGCTTGTCGGAACCGGCTCTCTGGCCGGCAACGTGCTGAAGTGTATTGCCGTGGATCCCGAGTATCAGGGTGAGGCGCTCACCAACAAAATCGTCACCGAACTCGAACTGGAAGCCTACCATCGAGATATTGACCATCTGTTCCTCTTTACCAGAGCTTCGAATCGTGCTGTTTTCGAGAGTCTGGGATTCGGGCCGGTCGCTTCGGCTTCGTTTTTGGCCTTGGGTAGCGAGCCGGACGGCGCCGATGAAAGGGCAGGCGGGGCGGAGGCTACCGCCGAAGTAGTGTTGCTGGAAAAGCCGGAAGGACTGATAGACACCTGGCTCAAGCAGCTGGCTGCGCGGGCAGCCGCGGGGCCGGCGACGGCCCTGGTGATGAACTGTAACCCCTTTACCCTGGGACACCGGTATTTAGTAGAAAAGGCCTCGCGGCGGGCTGCTGCAGAGGGGCAGAGGGTGCATCTTTTTGTTGTCTCGGCGGAGCGGTCTCTGTTTCCGCAGCAGGTGCGCTACGAGCTGGTGAGAAAGGGGACTGCGGAGTTTGAGAATGTGAGGGTGCATCACGGCGGGCCGTATATTATATCGGGAGCGACCTTTCCGTCTTACTTCCTGCGTGACAGCGCGGCGGTGACCGCCGCCCACGCCCGGCTCGACCTGCGGATCTTCGGGGAGAGAATTGCGCCGGCTCTCGACATTCGCCGCAGAATGGTGGGCGAGGAACCCTACTGTCCGGTGACCGCTGCATACAACCGTGAAATGCGGAGAATATTGCCCGCTTTCGGGATTGAGGTTGAAGAAATCCCCCGGCTCTCCCATGGCGGAGCGGCGGTGAGTGCTTCGAAGGTGCGTGAACTGATACGGGAAAACCGTTGGAGCGAGATAGAAGCGCTGGTGCCGCCATCTACCTGGGAGTATTTGAACCGCCCGGAAGCGGTGCCGGTTTTAGAACGGATACGGCGTGAAAACAGACGCCACTGAGTTGCAGACGAGACAGAGAGGAGAGAGAGGATGGAGCTGATTCGAACCGGCAAGGCCGGTACCTTGGAATCGAGTGATGTGCTGATAAGCGTTCGAACCAATCCGAATAATAAGATAGATATTAAGCTCAAAAGTATTGTGGAAAAGCGCTTCGGAAAGCATATCGAGCAGCTGGTGCGGGACATCCTGAAGGAGATGCAGGTGGGGTCCGCGATCGTGGATGTAGACGACCGCAGCGCCCTCGACTGCGTGATTAGAGCCCGTCTGGAGACGGCCCTGTATAGAGCGGCGGGTATACAAAAGTACCGCTGGGAGGAGCTGTGATGAAACTGCGCAGAACCATGCTGTACGTACCGGGCAACAACCCCAATATGGTGAAGGACGCCCACATCTACCGTTCCGATTCGGTGATGTTCGATCTGGAGGATTCGGTCTCGGTTCGCGAGAAGGACTCCGCCCGCTTTCTCATTTTTCACGCCCTGCGATGTATCGACTATGAGAATACGGAGACGGTGGTGCGCATCAACGGTCTCGACACCCCTTTCGGACAGGATGATGTCGAGGCGATGGTACGGGCTCAACCGGATATTATCAGACTGCCGAAAACGGAGAAGCCCGAAGATATTGAAAAGATCGACGGGCTGTTGTCGAAGGTGGAAAAGCAGGCGGGAGTCGAGGTCGGCCGGATCAAGTTGTTCGCCGCGATAGAAAGTGCCCGCGGCGTGGTGAATGCTTATAGAATTGCCACCTCGAGTGAGCGGTTGGTGGGGATAGCTTTCGGGGCGGAGGACTTCGTGACGAATATGCACACAAGCCGCAGTAAGCCGGGTACCGAGCTGTTTACCGCCCGGCAGGAAATTCTGCTGGCCGCCCGCGCCGCCGGACTGCATGCGGTGGATACGGTTTTTGCCGATGTTGCTGATGATGAAGGCTTTCGCAAGGAGGTCGAGCTGATAAAGAACATGGGCTATGACGGCAAGTCGGTGATCAATCCGCGGCAGGTCGGCATCGTCCACAGCATCTATATGCCCTCGGTTGATGAGATCAAAACCGCCCGTAAGATAATCCGGGCCATCGAGCAGGCCGAAGCGGAGGGCAGCGGGGTTGTGGCTGTAGACGGGAAGATGATCGACAAGCCGGTGGTGGACCGGGCCCGGCACACCCTCGAACTGGCCCAAGCTTCCGGGATTTATCTGGACGAGATCGAAGAGGAGGAGATCAATGCCTGAGAATGCGGCCGGAAGAAATATTCCTTCGAAGATAGATGGGCTGCCCGCGGTCAAGCCGTTCGAGGGCGCTTTTCAGAACACACCCCTGGTCCGCAAACAGAAGGGTTCGCGGACACTCCCGCGGCTGAATAAAATCGTGGACAGCATCGAGCAGGCGGTGCTCAAAAGCGGTTTGAAGGACGGGATGACGATTTCCTTCCACCACCATTTGCGCAACGGCGATATGGTATTGAATATGGTGATGGATGTAATCTCGAACCTCGGCATAAAGAACCTGACTGTTGCCTCGAGCTCGCTGACCTCGGCGCATACTCCCCTTATAAAGCATATCGAACGCGGGGTGGTGCGCCGGCTGGTTACCAGCGGGATCCGGGGAGAACTGGCCGAGGCGGTGTCCCGCGGTTTGCTGGATACTCCCGTGCTGTTCCATTCCCACGGCGGCCGGGCGCGGATGGTCGAGTCCGGGGAGCTGCGTATCGATGTGGCCTTCCTGGCAGTGCCCTCCTGCGATGTGTATGGTAATGCAAACGGCTACACCGGCCCCTCGGCCTGCGGTTCGCTGGGTTATGCCAAGGTAGACGCGGTGCACGCCGATAAAGTGGTGCTGGTCACCGACAACCTGGTCGAGTATCCGAACACCCCCTTCAGTATTCACCAGGATCATGTGGATTTTATCGTTCCGGTGGATCAAATCGGTGACCCGCAGGGGATAAGTGCCGGAGCGCTGCGGATGACCCGCAACCCCCGGGATATTCTGATTGCCCAGTACGCCTCGCATGTTATCGAACACTCCGGCTATATGGAAGACGGTTTTTCTATTCAGACCGGTTCGGGCAGTATCTCCCTGGCGGTTACCCAGTTCCTGCGGGATGTAATGCTGCGCAAAAAATACACCGCCAGCTTCGCGCTGGGCGGAGTGACCGGGAATATCGTCTCGCTTCATGAGGAGGGGCTGATCAAGCGCATTCTGGATGTGCAGAGTTTCGACCAGGAGGCCATCCGGTCGATTGCCGAGAATCGTTATCACACCGAGATAGATGCATCATACTACGCCAATCCGCATAACAAGGGCTGCGCCACCAACAAGATCAACGTGGTGGTACTCAGTGCGATGGAGATAGATACCGATTTCAATGTGAATGTACTGACCGGTTCGGACGGGGTTATCCGGGGAGCTTCCGGGGGACACTCCGATACCGCTATCGGCTCGGGTATTTCGATTGTAGTTGCACCGTTGATCCGCGGACGTACCGCTACAGTAGTGGACAGCGTAGATACCATCATCACGCCGGGCGAGACGGTGGATGTGTTGGTGACCGACCACGGGGTGGCGGTGAATCCTAAGCGGCAGGATATCTATGACCGTCTGAAGACCAAGCACCTGCCGATCTACACGATCGAGCAGCTCAAACGGAAGGCTGAAAAGATCACTGGTGTGCCCGCGCCGGTGGAGTTCGAAAACAAAATAGTCGGAGTGGTGGAGTACCGCGACGGCACCATTATTGACGTGGTTCACCAGGTGAAGGAATGAGCGCGCGCGAAATAAGCGGTTTAGACGCCATTTTAGCCTGCCGGGAGGAGCGGGCCCGCCGGCGCGCTGATCTGCAGCAGGAGTACGGGCTGCCGGCGGTCGTGTTCACGCTCAACATACCGGGTGCGGACAAGTCTTCGCCTCTGTATGAGCAAGCACACCTGACCGGCGAGCGGGAGTTCCTGCGGCAGTGCAGCGAGGTCGGGGTCGAGGTGCTGCAGCGGAAGGTCTGGAGCGGTGCCTGCGGACGGGAGGCCCTGTTCCTGATGGGCGCAGAGCAGCGGGGCCCCTGCGCATCGGCCGCCGAGCTGATCAAGCGGCTCTGTGTAGGTATCGAGACGCAGCATACTCTGGGAAGAATTTTTGATTTCGATGTTTACTCTGCCGACGGTTCGGTGCTGGACCGAAAGACGCTCGAACTGCCGCAGCGTTCGTGTTTTTTATGCGATGCGCCGGCCCGCGAATGTGCCCGAATGCAGCGCCATTCCGTTGAAGAGCTGCGCGGGTTCATCGATGAGACAGTCATCCGTTTTCTCTCGCAGGAGTAATATGGCGGTACTGCTTGAATCGAAACTGCAATCCGAACATAGTGCAGAACAGGTGAGCCGGGCCGCTGCAGATGCGCTGCGAAGGGAAGCCTGGATTGCACCGAAACCCGGGCTGGTAGACCGCTTTGACAGCGGTGCGCACCGCGATATGAATCTGCACACCTTTTACCACAGTGCCGAGACCATCGCTCCCTTTTTGGGACGCATGGCGGCCTGCGGGGCCTTGCGGGTCGGCCAGCCGCCGAAGGCTGTGTTTGCGCAGGCCCGGCGGATCGGCCTGGAAGCCGAAGCGGCGATGTTCACGGCCACCGGCGGGGTGAATACCCACAAGGGAGCTATTTTTAGCCTGGGATTGCTCAGTACAGCTTGGGGGTATGTGAGGGCTGCCCGCACAGCCGAACGGGGCGCTCAGGCCGGGCCGGTCTCTGAAGAAAGTCTGCTGCAGTGTGCCGGCGCCATGGTTGCCGGAATTGTGGATGAGGAGCTGGCCTCTGACCGGGACGGCTGCCCGACCGCCGGCGCCCGGGTGTACCGGACCTATGGACTGACCGGGATCAGGGGAGAGGCGGAGCTGGGTTTCCCTGCGGTTCGGAGCTTTGGTATACCGGTTCTGCGGCTGGCCCGACAGGCCGGCCTGAATGCCGATGCCAGCGGCCTGCAGGTACTGCTGTCGCTCATGACGGTTGTGGAGGACAGCAATGTGGCCGCCCGGGGCGGGCTTGCGGCGCTGGGCTATACTCAGGCTGCGGCCCGCCGGGCGCTGGCGGCCGGTGGTATGTACACAGCTGCGGGAAGGAACTGTATTAAAAAAATGAACAGAGAATTCGTGAAGCGGAATCTGAGCCCCGGAGGTTGTGCGGATCTATTGGCAGTCACCCTTTTTCTTGATACCCTTGGAAAGGGTTAGCGTCAACAAACAGAGTTACCTCCCCATTAAAGATCTTTTCTGCAGCCACTTGGGGGGACTGCTCTATTCGGCGATAAATAATTGGAGTACCAATGGTTTTGAAAATGCAACATGAAGCGACCGGACTGCCCACGCTGCCCGGTTTTTTGCAAGGTATTCAGTCCGGAGTGAGTATTGCCGTGGGGTATATGCCGATCGCGCTGGCGTTCGGACTGCTGGCAAAGAATACCGGTATCAGTCTGGCCCATACTGTTGGGATGAGCCTGCTGGTCTTTGCCGGTGCCTCGCAGTTCATGGCCCTCGGGTTGTTGGCGCTGGGGACAGGGGCGGTGGAAATAGTGTTTTCCACGTTTATAGTGAATATCCGGCATCTGTTGATGAGTATGTCGATCAATGAAAAGGCGGTTCCGGAGTCGAAACTGCGCAAGCTGATATACGCCTTCGGCATTACCGACGAGGTCTTTGCTGTTGCATCTACCCGGGACGGGGCAGTGGGTTCCAACTACCTGTTCGGTCTCAGTTTGATGGCCTATTCGAGCTGGGTGATCAACTCAGGGATCGGGTATGCGGCCGGTTCGGCTCTGCCGGAGGCCTTTCAGCAGGGGATGAGTGTAGCCCTGTATGCCATGTTTATCGGCCTGCTGATTCCCTCTGTGAAAAAGTACCGCAAAGCCCTGTTTTTGGCCGGGGCGGCGGCTATGCTGAATAGCCTGTTTGTCATGTTGCTGCCGGCCGGCTGGGCGATCATCGGCGCGACTATCGGGGCCGTGCTGCTGCTGGAGCTGGTGCAGGGTTTTCGCGGACGGCCGCAGCGCTGTGAGCAGTCTGAGGAGGAAGCTCATGACGGTTGAAATGATCAACGATACTATCTGGATAATCATCATCGGAATGGCTTTGGTCACCTATATTCCCCGGCTTTTGCCATTGGTTGCGCTGGATGCGGAGAAAATACCACCTACGCTGGCCCGGATGCTGCGCAATATTCCCTATGCCGCCCTGGGTGCACTCATATTTCCGGGGATTCTCGGAATTCACGACCAGCTGTGGTACGGGCTGGTGGGCGCGGCGGTCGCTGTCGGAGTCGCTCTGACCGGAGCCCATTTGATCGTGGTAGTGCTCAGTTCGGTGGCAGTACTGAGCGCCCTGGCGGTGCTGCTCTGATATGTTAACTCTACCCTCGCTGTTTATTTCATCCTTCCTCATAGCCCTTTCCGGCGCCATGATGCCGGGGCCGCTGCTGACGGCCACCATCAGCGAGAGCGTGAAGCGCGGGCCGGTAGCCGGGCCGCTGATCATGAGTGGGCACCTGCTGCTCGAAGGGGCACTTGTACTGGCCTTGATCGCCGGGGTAGCGCCCCTCCTGCAGAAAGATTTGTTTTTTATTCTGGTCTCCTTTGGCGGTGCGCTCATTCTGGCTTGGATGGCCTTCGGCATGTTCCGTAGCCTGCCCACTCTGCGCATCGATTGGGGATCGGCCAGCGGCCAAACCGCGGACCGACAGAATCCGTCCGGCAGTTCGGCCGGGCCTACCGGCCCGGTCGGGCCGGAGAAAAAATCGGCGGCATCGGCCCGCGCCCTGCGCACCGGCGTGCTGCTTAGCATCGCCAATCCGTACTGGGTGGTATGGTGGGCTACCATCGGCTTGGGGCTGGTCGCCAGAGCACAAAAAGTAGGTCTGCTAGGGATCCTCATCTTTTTCCTCGGCCATCAGGCCGCGGATTTTGCCTGGTATTCAATTGTATCTACCGCAGTGGGCAAAGGGCGCCGGTTTTTCAGTGATCGCATCTACCGGGGCATCATCGCCGTCTCTGCGCTTGTTCTGATCGGGTTTGCCCTGTACTTCGGCTGGAGCGGGGTCGAGCGAATATTTCATTATCCTAGTTAAACACCTCAGCCCTTGATCTTCCCCCTCCCGCGCACTAAATTACTAGTAAAAAGCGATAGAGAGGCAAAGTTGTGGGAGTAGTGTATACATTAAGCGGCGGCGCGGCGTATGGGTATGCCCATGTAGGGGTTTTACGGTATTTAGAAGAATGGGGTATGCAGCCTTCGGCGGTGGTAGGAACTTCAATGGGAGCCATCGTCGGCGGTCTGTATGCGTATGGATACGATTCCAAGCAGATCCAACAAGTGGCCGATCACGTTCGTTCCATTGAAATAGTACGGCTCTTCTTCCCATCGTTTCCGCGGGGTGGAATAATCGATACCGACGGCATTCGCGATTTTTTTCACGGTTTCATAGGCGATGCCAGAATCGAGGATCTGCCTATCCCGTATCGGAGCGTAGCGGTTGATGTGAACACCGGGCAGCAGGTAATCTTCGACAGCGGCCGTCTGCTCGATGCGATGATGGCCTCCATGTCTATACCGGCGGTGTTCAAACCGTACACATTTCGCGGACGCCAGCTGGTCGACGGCGGGGTGCTGAACAACCTCCCATGGAATGTTGCCGATGAGTTCGGAAACCTGCACGTGGTGGTGGATGTTGCCCCGAAACGACGCGAGACCCGCGAAGAAGTTCTGCGAACTTCTGAGTTGGCGGCTGCTGAGAAATCGGAAAACGGGCTTTCCTCTCGAAAAAGCGAGCAGCTGGCTGAAGAGGTTCAGCAGGCGGTAGAGAACAAGCCTGAAGACAGTGAAGCTGACAGCTCCGGGCAGAAAAACTCCGCCCGTGCAAAAGCTCTCCAAAAGCTCGAGGACAGGCTTTCCAGCGGCGCATTCAGAGCACCGCTCAAGCGGCTTATGGACACCTTTCAATCCCGCGAAACCTTTCAGATAAGGGACCTGATCAACAGCTTCACCCGGCGTCCCGAGCTCAAAACCGCCGCCTTGACCCTGCCCGAGGTAATCACCAACGTAATGGCAATTTTTAATGAGCAGCAGACGGTAGTCCCCCAGGGCGGGTTGTTCAAAACCTATGCGTATGTGCATCCCGATTTGCGGGAGTACTATTTAAACGATTTTAATAAGGCTGAAGAGATAATTGAAAAGGGCTATTATGACGCCCAAACCGATTCTCAGTTCGTGTACCAGGTCAAGAAAATCGCACAGAAGGCCGGTTATGCAAAATAGAATTGGAATTATCGGAACCGGAGCGATTGCCGAGGTGCACGCCGGTGTGGTTTAATCCCGGTTTTACGATGCGGCTCGGCAGGTGAAGACAGGGGTAGATCAGCGGCAGTTCGAAGATTTGATTGCGGCTGTCCGTGACAAGCG
>CAZRWN010000015.1:39379-45457 GCA_964603735.1 uncultured Sediminispirochaeta sp.
TCCTGCTTGCCTCTCTCCTTTTGTTCCTTGGTATCCTGCACCCCCGAATCGAAGACAATGGTGGTGCCCTCGATGTTTAGCACGTCGCCATCGCGCAGTTTGCGGCTGCCGCTGATTTTACGGTTATTCACAGTAATATTGCCCTCTCCCGCCAGGGTGTAATCGCCGCTCTTCTCATCGTGCATGATGGTGGCGTGCTCGGGTTTCAGCGAAGGCAGACCGCTGATCGTCAGGTCGGCCCGCTCGCCCCCGCCGATCACCGTCTTTTCCTGGGTGAGGGGAATAGTCGAGGAGCTGACCTTGGTGCGGTAACCGGCCTGCAGAACCTCCAGGGCGGCGTTCTTCTGCAGTTTCCGGTAGCGCAGTACCAGCAGCAGGAGCCAGGCCAGAATTGCGGCCGCCAGCAGCAGTAATATCAGATACGGGTAGGGCTGCACGGGTATTCCGAACAGGGTGCCGGCATAATAGTAGCGCTCCGCCTCGCTCTGCAAGCTGCCGCGCTGAACCTCCACCTTTACGTACTTGCGGTCGGCCGGAATCATGCTGGCCTGATAGGTTAGGCGATATTCATTTTCGATTTTGCGTTTGATATCCTGGTACACATTGGCCAGCTCTTCCTGGTTGCGTGCATCGTAGATGTTGCCGCCGGTCTCTAAGGCCATATTACCCAGGTTTTTGTCGCGTTCAATCCCGAAGTGGATGGCGTAGAGGGTAATGCCCTCGAGCTGATAGCTGCGCACCACCTCCTCCGGCTCCATCAGATCGGTACCGTATTGCGGATGCGCTGCACCGGCATGTTCGTAGTAGGGGTAGTTTTCTCCGTCGGAGAGCACAACCACCACTTTACGGCCGCGGTACCCGGCCATCTGTTTTACCGAATCGTCCAGTGAATGGTACAGCTCGGTGTAGGCCTGCTTGTCCTCCGGCCGGCTGATCGACTCGAGGAGCCCCTCCAGTGCGCTGGGGTCTTTCAAGGCTTCGGAATGCAGGGTCATATTGGTGTTGAACGAGGCCAGAGAAACAACATCCCGCGGATTGAAAGAGCGGTTGATGAAATTGCGGATTGCCCGTTTGGCGTGGGTGATGCGCATTTCATCAGGATCTTCGGTGGGATCGCCGGACAGGGTATCGTACATACTGCCCGAGTTGTCGATCAACAGCATGATATGGATTCCCTGTTCTACATTCGGCTTTTCTGCCAAGCTCTCGATTGCGGGGACAGACGAGTACTGCCGACCGTCAGCCGATTCGAATACTTTGAAGTTGTCTTTCCGCAGCCCGGCAACCGGTTCGCCGTCGGCACTGTTCACACTCAGGTACAGATCGATCTCCTGGGACAGGAGCAGGGCCGAGTTGTCGATCTGGCTGATGTTCAGCGATTGGGCTGCCAGGTACCCGCCGGCCGGCTTCAGCGGGCCGATACCGGCCCCCATACCGAATAAAATAAAAAATATAACTGTTACTGCCTGTATTTTTACTCTCATTGCGTATCTCCTCAGCACTCCTACTATTCGGTCTTGTAAAACAATTTGGCCGAGCCAATCTGAATTACATCTTCATACTTCAGCAGTTGTTGCTTCTGCACCGGCCGCTCGTTTACATACACTTTGTGCGCGACCTGGGTCTGCGCAGCGGCGACTCCGGCAGCATCGGCTTTGCCGGCTTCTACCTTTTCGATATACACATCCTTGCCCCGGACCCGGAAACGGGCATGCTTCGGAGCAACATGCGCATATCCTGCCAGTACGATATCGTTGTGTTCGTCGCTGCCTATACTGAGCTTGTTCTGAATAAAACTGTACTCCTTGCCGCGCCGTTTTCCGTTCAGCACCCGCACTACGCCGAGTGAAACTCCGCGCTCCAGCAGGGCATAGAACACACTAATTAGCAGACCGAATACTGCCAGACCGATCAACCGGGTGTACAGCAGTTCGGGATACAGGGTACGCAGATATTCGATGCTGGCGCCGCCGAGCAGGCCGCCGAGAAATCCTCCGCCGGCCCCCACCAGGCTCTTCTTGAGCGAGCGGGCCCGCAGTCCTTCAGACACTCCCACTGCGATTCCCAGAATCGCCCAGCCGACCACCCGGGCCAGCGGCACCGCAATCAGCTGCTGGGTGCGGTATGAGGTGAATGCGCGCTGCACTACCAGGAAGAGAACCCCCTGTCCGGCCAGAAAGCCGACAATACCGCCGACTGCTCCGGTTGCCGCTCCCATCAGGGTGCCATGCACAATTTTTCCGCGTTCTTTGGAGGTGAGCCCTTCACCGCTGCCGAAAAAGGCGCCCATGACCACTCCGAATAAAGCCCCCTGCGCCAGACTGAATAAAAAATAGCTGGGAAACAGATACTGGTAGCTGAGTATCAGCTCCATCAGGGGCCAGGCGGCCACGCCGGCCAGCAGACCCACCAGAGATATAACTAATCGCCTGAGTGCTGTCGACATCAACTTCTCCTTATTATAGTTCGTATGTTAATCATCCGCGGGAGTCAGCCGCGGGTTTAAAACCAGTTTGTGCTGTTCGGGACGAATCAGTAAACTGAAAGTCTTTGCTTTGTAGCCGGGGGCATTGAAGTGAAACCTGTACACCTCGCCGGTTTCGAGTCTCTCGGCCGCCTCCCGGCTCCAGGGTTGCCGCCGACCGTCGATCTCGATTTCGATCCGGGTTTGGTCGGTGATATTCTCCCAGCTAGAGCGGTCCTGCACGAAAAACTCGACCTGCAGCGGCAGTGCCCGCTGTCCGCCGAAATGAAACTCCAGCCGCCGGCCGTTCTTTGTGTTTATGTTCTCTTTCTGCACACTGCGCGGTTCGAGGTAGAAGCTCTTCCAGTACAGCACATTTTCAACCTGCAGCTTCACCCGGTATTCATCCTTCGGCAGATACAGCTTTCGGCTGCGGAAGTGGAGGGTATCGTCTTCGGTAGCATCGAAAAGCCTGAACCGCAGCGGCGCTAGATCCATCTCCTCGGCATTGTCGCCTGTATCGGTGAACAGCCATCCGCGTATGTAGTAGTCTTCCGGCGGCTTATAGCCCTCGTCTACGATCACCTCGAAGGACAGCGAACCGTACTCCTCGGGACTCACCCACTCATAGTAATAGCCCAGGCTGTAGAGAATCCCTCCGGCGGCCGCCAGCACGACCAGCAGGGCCGGAACCGCAACTACAGCGGTTTTCAGGCGCGACCGGCGCCGCGGCTCCAACGGCTCGACTGTCTTGCCTTCCACCGCCTGCTGCAGCTGCGCCTTATAGATCTCGAGGGGGCGCCGCTTGAAAAAACGCTCGAGCAGCCGCAGGATCTCTTCCAGATTCTGAAAGCGCCGCTTGCGCTTGGGATGAATACTCTTCTTGATAATCTTCCGGACCAGCCGGCTCACCTTGGGGTTGTATTTTTTCGGCGGCGGAAATTTTCCCTTCTGAATAGCCGCTACCAGATCGGCGGAAAAACCTCCGGGGAACGGCTTCTTACCGGTGACCGTTTCGTAGAGCATCACGCCCATCGAGTAAATATCGGCCCGCAGATCGACATTGCGGGTGTTCTCGAACTGCTCGGGTGCCATGTAGGCGGGAGAGCCGAGGGTCATCCCCTCGCGGGTCAGCCCGCTCTCCGCATCCTCCGCCGAAGTGGCAATTCCGAAATCCACCAGTTTTACCTCGCCCCGTTTGGAGAGCAGGATGTTGGCCGGCTTGATGTCGCGGTGGACCACCCCGCGGTCGTGGGCGTATTTGAGAGCCAGGCAGGACTGATACAGAATGTACAGGGCCATTTCGTTCGGCAGATAGCGCTCACGGCGGACCAGCTGTTCCAGCGACAAGCCGTCGATGTATTCCAGAACGATAAAATGGCTGCGGCCCTCTTTGAAGTGGTCATATACATCCACGATATTGTCGTTGCGGAAATCCATCAGCAGACGCGCCTCCCGCCTGAATCGCTCTACAAAGTCGGGGTTCCCCCGCAGGGTGAGTTTTTTAAGGATGACCGGCCGCTCGAGAGTGGGATGGATGCCCTTGTACACCGCACCCATGCCTCCCTGGGCGATCAATTCCAGTATTCTGTACTTTCCAATGCTGTCGGGAGTTTTAGCCATGTGAATCCTCTACATCTTGCCAGTTTTCCGCCGCTTTCTGTACCGCATCCTCATCGTAAGGAACTTCTACGATATCCTGCTGCGGATCCGGGGTGATTCCGGGCACTACAAGCGCAAAACTGTAGGTGCCGGGATTGTGCAGTTGAATATACTTGTCTCCGGCCCGCAGGTTAAAGGTACCCTGCACCGGGCGGTGGCCGCCGAAGTAGCGGGCATCGGTCGGATGACTGCAGTATTCTGAAATCATCTGCTCTACACTGCCGTCTTCAGCCCCATCGTTGGGAGTCCAAGTCAATCCCAGCACCACATCGTCGTATTCCCGGTAGCGGATAACCTCTTCATGGGTGAAAAAGCGCTGCGGCTCGGCGTGGGACACCATAAAGGTGCCGTCTACCGCTAACAGCGGAAACTCATGCTCCATCTCTGCAAAGGCGGAAATGAATTCCTCGCCGTAGAATTTCAGTACCCACTCTTTCACCATTTCCCCTTCATAGGCGAACTTTCGAAAAGGGTGATTCCCGCGTCCCTCTTCGTTCAGAATGTTCTCGTGGTTGCCCTTGAGAAAATGGAACGAATCGGGCCGCATTATCTTTAGCTGCATCACGATTTCCATCAGAGCCAAACTCTCGCGCATTTCCTCGTCCATGGCCGCATGCTTGCGGTATTTAGTCGAGAACTCCTTGAAGGCCTGTTTCCAGCGCTGCGCCGCCCGTGATTCGGCATGGAAAGCGTCGCCAACGCAGATCAGCTGAATCTCTCCCAGCTGCAGCAGCTCGCCGATGCTGGGCCGCTCGGCCACACTCTCAGAATCATCGACCCGGCTGCCCAGATCCGGACGATGGGCCAGCACGTGCAACAGGAACCAGGGCCGGGCATGCAGGTCAGGTACGATCAGCGTAGGCCGGTCGTTCAGACGGATCAAGCCGCCCGGGCGGTCGCGTTCGTCTCGGGGACGGTACAGCGGATCTTCGGTTTTCAGAACTTCGGTTGCTCTTCGGATGAGTGTCGTGTAGGCTTCCCGGTCGGGAAGCCCCTCACGACGAGCAATATCTATTAGTTGCTTCATCCTACTCCTGGATTATGGTTTTATTTACTTCTATAAAATCGTCGGTCAGCATCTGAGTGACTTCAGCCAGCAGTTCTTCCTGCTCTTTGTCTTCCATCTCTTCAACGATGACCGCAATTTTAAAGATGGGCGAACTCTTTTTGATCGGGCCGTTGGTGAATACAGCACCCTCATCGATGGTTACATCCTCGGCCAGGTCGGTATTATCGGTTTCGGCCGATTCAGGAACATCGTTTCTGATGCCGATGCTGTGATAGGCCACAAAGCGGCCGTTGTCACCCTTCGGCCCCAGATTGATCAGGCTGCCGGAGTAGGTCATCAGCAGGGCGCCGCGCTCATCCTCGGCATCAAACTCTTCGACCATCTCCATGTCGCGCTCCTCGACCTGTTTTTCGAAAGTATCGAGTTTTTCTTCCCATCCGCGCTCGAGACTCTCCATTGACTCTTCGGTGTCGGGTAAACCAGCTGTTTTGACCAGCTGCTGTATGTGTTGTCTAATCTTTTCGGAAAAATCTTCTGCTCCCATAACTTCCTGCTCCTTTTTTTGTATGATTGTGCGCCGGCCGCGCATGTGCTTTCTGATGCCGGCACATTATCGAATTTAGTACGCATAGCGGTGAAAAACAAGCCGCTACGCTATTTCAGGCCGGCTCTGCGGTGAATTTGCGCATAATTAGGGCGTTTTTTTGAAAACATTCGTTTTCGGTCGTGAAAACTGGGTTTACAATAGGGGCATGAAGGTAAAAAGAGAACAAATCGACAATCTCCCGGAAGAAATCCGGGAGCATCTACGGCAGTTGGTCCAGCGGGGCGAGCTGAAAACCGCCGGACAAGCGGCCGGCCCCGGGCAAGCTGGGCAGGCCGAGCAGACCGGGCAAGCTGGGCAGGCCGAGCCCGAAGCCTCCCCTGAATCAGAAGAGGCCCG
>CAZRWN010000015.1:45557-56289 GCA_964603735.1 uncultured Sediminispirochaeta sp.
CCGGGCAAGCTGGGCAGGCCGAGCCCGAAGCCTCCCCTGAATCAGAAGAGGCCCGCTTCGAACGCCTGGCCGCCGCCTGGATCGAGAAAGAGCAGCTGTTCAGCGGCCAGACCGCAGCCCTGGACATGGAGTCGTTAGCCGAGGGTCAGCAGATCGACCCGGAAGACCAGCGCGGCATGCTCCTGCTGACCAACAGCGGATCCCTGCTCAGCCTGTGGCCCGCCACCGAAGGGCAGCGCGAGATGGAGTATGCCAGCATCCCGATGCGCAGCGACGTCCCCGAAATCCTGCGCGGCCGCGGCGTGAGCCTCGACGGCCCGATCCGCCGCGGCATTCCCGCCCGGGTCAAGGACGGACCCCTGAAAAAAACCTCGCCCATCTACAATATCGCCGTCTTTCCGGCTGACTTGAGCAAGGACGAGCAGGCCAAGCGCACCCGCGAAGCCACCATTTTTCTTACCAACGGCTTCACCCGCATAAACAAACAGACCCGGGCCGCCGAAAACGGCGCCGTCGAACACTTCAACAAGCAGTCCATCGTGGCTTATATCGCCCAGCGCAGCGACCTCACCCAGAAAGAGGTCCGTCAGGTAATCGACGACTACCTGTCCATGATCGAAAGCGGCGTTCTGCTCGGTGAATCGGTCAATCTGGGTCGCATCGGCCGCATCTCCGTCAAGCAACGCCCGCCCCAAAAGGCCCGGGTCGGCCGCAACCCGGCCACCGGCGAAGAGATGACCATCCCGGCCAAACCGGCCCAGGGCGTCCCCAAAATCTCCTTCTCCAGCTACCTTAAGGAACGCGCCGCCGAGTTCGACTTCGGAGACGCAGAAGAGGAAGAGTAAGCGCAGCTTCCGATCAGGGCCCGGACATCGGCCCAGCTATCGGGCTCACTGCCGATCGCCCGGATGGGGAATGAAATTGTAGAGAAAGATTCCTGCACGGCCGAAGATGATTCTATGGGCCATGCAGGAATCCTAAACGAATACTTGGGGGCCGCCAAGGCTAACCTTAAGACTTTATAGAGCCGGCGGTGATTCCCTTGATGATGTAGTTCTGCAGAAGCAGAAAGAAAATGATGATGGGAACCATGCCCATAATCAGTGTAGCCAGGGCCGAGTCCCACTGGTTCAGGTACTGACCGAAAAAGCTGAAAATACCCAGAGGAATAGTGCGGATGCTTTCTTTGAACAACACCAGCAGCGGCAGCAGGAAGTCGTTCCAGATCCAGAGGGTCTGCAAAATGATGACGGTAACCACCATAGTGCGCATCAGCGGAAAGACGATCTGGAAAAAGCTCTGGAAGGTCGAGCAGCCGTCGATGTAGGCCGATTCCTCCAGTTCCTTTGGAATGCTCTTTACGAAGCCGTGCAGCAGAAATACCGTCAGCGGCATGCCGAATCCGAAGTAGATGACCACGATGCCCGGAATACTGTTCAGCAGGCCGAACATTTTTGCTACTTTTACCATCGGGATCATCACCGACTGGAAAGGGATGACCATCGCCGATACGAAGAGTACGAAAATCAAACCGCTGATTTTGTGCGGCCGTCTTACCATGCGCCAGGCAGCCATGGCCCCCATCAACACCATTCCGGCGATACTGAAGGAGGACACCAGCAGTGAGTTCAAGAAGACTTGTGGAAAAGAGACCGTGTTCCAGGCCTTCACATAATTATCCCATCTAATTATGCTGGGCAGAGATGCGGCGTTCTCTATTATCTCGCCGAAGGGTTTGAGTGAATTGACTACTACGAAGTAGAACGGTGAAAGATAGATAAGCGCTATCACCAGCACCGCCGTTTCGATGAGGAAAAGGCGCGGGAAGTATTTATTCGTTATCATGCCTCTACCTCCCATTTTTTAGTAATCAAAACCTGAGCGGTGGAAATGAAGCCGACCACAATGAAAAACAGGATTGCTTTGGCCGAACCGAGGCCGTAGTTATTATACTGAAAGGCCTCGTAGTAGATGTTCATGGCAAAGGTCTCGGTAGAACCGAAGGGTCCGCCATTGGTCAAAGCGAAAATTACATCGAACATTTTTGTAGTCCAGGAGAGAGCCAGAAAGATGCAGACTGTAATTGCTTGTACGGTCAGGGGAATGATAATTTTGGTGAGCATATGCAGTTGTGAAGCACCGTCTATGTAAGCGGCCTCTAAGAGCGTATCGTCGATACTGACGATGGCCGCCACATAGATCATCATGAGATATCCGGTTCTCTGCCACACAAATACAATCACCGAGCCCCAGAAACCCGTCATCGGGGTTCCGAGCCAGGGAAGCTCGAAGAATCCGATGCCGGTGAGCTCACCGATACTGACAAAACTGTTGGTAAAAATAAAGCGCCACACGAATCCCAGAATGATGCCGCCGATGACGTTCGGCAGAAATATAATGGTACGCATCAGTTTGGCATTCTTGAGTGGCAGGGTGAGCGCCAGCGCCAGTCCGAAGGCCAGCAGGTTGGCGAGGATCACCGAGGCTACAGTGAACTTAAGGGTGAATATCGCCGATACTCCCGCCTGTTCATCGCCTCTGAAAATTTGCAGATAGTTTTCGATTCCTACCCAGACGGCTTCTTGATTCACACCGTTCCATTCGGTAAAGGAGTAATAGATACCAAGCACAAATGAGAACAGAACGATGAGTGAGAAAATAATAAAACCCGGGCCGATAAAAAAGATATCCTCGCGAATATCCCTCATACGTCTATTGTTCATATTCCCTTTCCTCAATACAGAGCGGGGCCTGCTTTAAGCCAGGCCCCGCAGGTAGTTTCAATGATAGTGGCTTATTTCAGTTTTTGCCAGGCTGCATCAAGGCGTTCAAGGGTTTTGCCCCAATCCTGCCGGTCTGCAATGTAAGCCTGAATGTTGTTGGAAACCTCGTTTGCAAATCCGTCGGGGAACTTTCCGAATATCCATGGTACCGTCTTGTCTTGTTCAGCATACTTCAGGATGTCTTTTCCGACGCCCTTGAGAGCTTCTGTCGATACTCCTGTATAGGCGGGAATGAAACCGAAGTTCTCAGTTATATACTTCTGACCGGTTTTGCTGTTTACCAGGTAATCGAGAAAATCTTTTGCCGCCGCCTGCACCGGTTCCGGAGAGGTTTTGTTGACTACGAAGTAGAATGGAACTCCGACGGGTACGCGGTCCATTTTGGCGCTGTCGTTCAATGGAATCGGCAGTAGACCGATATTGGCTTCCGGGTTGGCCTCGAAAATCGGAACCTCTTTCCAGACGCCCTGCTGAATCATGGCTGCGGTTCCATTGGCGAACATCTGTACCTGTTTGTTGTGGTCGGTGGTCAGCGGATTCTTCTCGCCGTACTCCACAGTCAGGTCGACGATGTTCTGCAGATCCTGGAACAGCTGGTTCTCAGCCATTTTCACCTCGCCGGCGTTCAGCTGTTCGATGAAGTCCTCCGGATCATCTTGCTGGGCAAAGGCCACGTTGTACAAATGTAATCCGATGACCCACCAGGTGCTGTACCCGGTGGCAAAGGGGGTGTAACCGGCGGCCTCGATCTTTTCGGCGGCAGCTTCCAGTTCGGAGAAGGTGGCGGGGGTTTTGGTAATGCCGGCCTCTTCGAAGATGTCCTTGTTGTAGATATAGCCGTAACCTTCCAAGTTGACCGGCATCCCCATCTGCTTACCGTCGATGTTCAGACCTTCCAGTGCAAAGGGTATCGCACTGTCCATCCATGGTTCGCCCGAGAGGTCTGCGATGTACTCGTTCCACAGCTCATACTGAGCTTTCCCTTCCACCGGAAAGATGTCGGGACCTTCGTCGGCGGCAAACTTACTCTTGAGAATTGTCTGCCACTGAGTTCCTCCGCCGATTGTTTCGGTGCTTACCGTTACGTTCGGGTTCTCCTGCTCAAAATCGTCGGCAAATTTCTTGTACTCTTCATCCAGATACGGTTTGAACTGGAAAAAGTGTAGTTCAACCTCTTCAGCCTCGACCTGTGCTTCCTGTTCCGGTGCGGCGCCTTCCTGCTGTCCGCCGGCCCACAGAAGCCCTGCAGAAACCAGAAGCAGCACGAGTGCACCTAGTAGTTTCCTATTCATGCTATCTCCTCCTTTAAGAAATACAAAAATATTCATTCGGCTACCGTTCGGCTCTTACCGCTCGGCACCGCATGATTCGCGCACAATTAAATACGGCTCTATCAGCCTCTGCATAGATGGTGTGGTGCAGCCGCTGTCGAGCATTTCAAGCAGCCGTTCACAGCCCAGCACTGCCAGCTGATCGCGGGGTTGATGGATGGTGCTGAGTTTTGGCCTGAAATGTTTTCCGAATTCGATGTCATCATAAGCCACTACCGCAATGTCCTGCGGAACTGAAATCCCGAGGTCCTGCAGTGCTTCGATTGCTCCCAGGGCCATGATGTCTGTTTGGGCAAAAATGGCAGTTACCTGCTGCAGAAGATCCTGCCGCTCCATTATCAGGTTGTAACTGAACTCGAAGGTTCCGTCGCAGAGCACGATTTTCTCTGCCTCCGGTTCGATATTGTTATCGCGCAGGGCCAGCTTGTAGCCTTCGGTTCGCTCGGCAAACTGAAACTGCGGACTGTCCAGCATCATACAGAGAATAGAATTGTGGCCGAGTCCGATCAGATGGTTGGTTGCAATGTAACCGCCCTTCTTGTGGTCTACAAAGACCCAGTTTTCGTGGTCTATGTTGACGTAGTACTGTTTGGCCTGCAGCAGTACGAACGGCACTCCGTTCTCATGTAGAAAATCGAAGTCGTCCTGCTCCATTTTCGAATGCACCAGGATGAGTCCGTCCACCTTTTTGCCGTTGATCAGTTGGTGGATGTTATTTACCGTTCCGTCCTTGTTCGTGCGGAACTTGACGACTAAATCGTACTCATGATCCTCGAGCTCGTCTCTGATCTTATTCATCAGTAGAGTAAGATAAAAAGAGTGCTGATACTCGTTAAAGTGTTCGGGGTAGATCAGTCCGATGATTCCGGTTTTGCGGGTGATGAGGCTGCGTGCGCTGGTATTGAAAGTGAATCCGTGCTCCAACGCAATCTTCTGAATGCGGGTACGAGTCTTTTCAGCTACCAGCGGGCTGTCGTTTAGTCCCCGCGAAACGGTAGATGGGCTTACATGGGCAAGTTCTGCAATGTCTTTAATGGTTATATTCTTTTTCATATGCAATCGTTTGCAATATATTTATACTATAAATCCAAAAATTGCATATGTCAAATGAAAATTCCGGTGTAATATGGGTAAATATGACCCAATGCTACAGAAATTACTTGTGTTTTTGTCAATTTCATGCAAACCTTTGTATTAGGAGCGTCTATTTATGCTGAATATTGTATATATTCACACCCACGATACCGGACGCTGTATCGGACCCTACGGTTATCCGGTCGATACTCCGAACTTGCAGAATCTTGCGGAACATTCGGTGGTATTTCGTAATGCCCACAGCGCTGCACCGACCTGTTCGCCGAGCCGCGCCGCTTTACTGACCGGTACATATCCGCATGAAAACGGAATGCTCGGGCTGGCCCATCGCGGTTTTGTCCTGCGGGATTATCGAATGCACATTGTGTCCCATCTCAAAGCGGCCGGCTATACCACCGCGCTGTGCGGGGTGCAGCATGTGGCTCCCCGTAAGAATATGATCGGGTATGACCGCATTTTGGATAATCGGGATGAGTATTATGATGGCGGTATCGACAATCTATCTGACTACGACCTGCAGAATGCCCGCCACGCGGCGGAGTATATCGAAAAGCGCGCAGCCCGGGGACCCCGCACCGACGGAGAAGCTGCTGACGAGCCGTTCTTTCTTTCTTTCGGGATGCTCAATACTCACCGCCCCTTTCCGTCTGCCCCTGACACACAGTCTGGACGGGACAGCCGGGCCGACTGGGTCCGTTCTCCGCATCCGCTTCTTGACACCCCCGAACAGCGCGAAGACACAGCCGCTTTTCACCGGGCCGTTGAGACGGTGGACCAATGTACCGGGATAGTTATGCAGGCACTCGAACGAACCGGTCTCGACCGGGATACATTGGTACTGTTTACTACCGACCACGGTCCGGCGTTTCCGGATATGAAAGCTACGCTGAAAGACAGCGGGACCGGGGTTGCGCTCATGCTGCGTCTGCCCGGTTTTAATCCACAGGTAATCGATGCAATGGTCAGTCAGCTCGATGTCTATCCTACCATCTGTGAGGTGATAGGCACCACACCGCCCCATACTCTGCGCGGCAGCTCTCTGCTGCCTTTGACTCGGGGCGAAAAGGGGGAGCTCCGTTCGCACCTGTTTACCGAAACCTCGTTTCATGCCGCCTATGAGCCGGCCCGGGCGGTCCGTACCGGGCGTTACAAGCTGATTCGCCGCTATTCACCGGCAGCGCACCGTTTGGCGGTGAATGTGGACGATTCGCCCGGCAAAGATTTTCTCGCCCGGCACGGGTATTTCTCGACGGAGATTGGGAACGAAGAGTTGTACGATCTTGCGCTGGATCCGACGGAAAGCTGCAACCGCAGCAGCACTCCGGAGTATCAAGAGGTGAAGGCGGAGCTCGAGGCTCAATTGCGCTGCTGGATGGAGTCGACCGGCGACCCACTGTTGAAGGGCTGGATACAGGCTCCGCCCGAGGCGCTGCTCAATAAGCCGGATGCCTTTAGTCCCGAGTCTGGGGAGTTCGAGTAGCGGTTATTCCAGCCAGACTGGCGAGCTCCAGACCCATGCACCGTTCTGCTGCCGTCCGCGGAGGTAGTAGTAGCCGGGGCTGGGGTCATGATCTTGCAACCAGCCGCTCCAGACAAACTCTTCTTTACCGGGAGCCCGGTGCAGTTTAAAGGCCGGGGAGTCGAATCCGCCGGTATAACCGACAAACGCGCGCTGCCGCAGGTCCTGCAGCGAAATCTGATGGGTTTTATCATTTATAATTACTGAGATCTCGGCCTGTGGATCGGCTTCGACCTCCAGCGCCATACCCTGGGTGGCTGAGGTACTATTGGTCGGATTTCCGAAGGTCTTGGTGACAAAATTGACCCTAGTCTCATCAACCTGATCCCAGGCGGAACAAAAGTTACTGCCGCTGCCTTCGGCCGCGTCTAGAGGCGAGACAACTTCGCCGCCGCGGAAGCGGGCGTCCACTGCTGCGATCCGGCCCCTATCGATTCCGAATTGAACATCCCAGTTGAACTGCTTGTTCCGCTCGCCCCATCCGAGCTCCAGAAAGAGCAGGGTGTGCACTGTGCCGCGAGCGGACGAACCCGTGTGCTCCGAGGCGGCGTACGGCGGAAAATCCGGTTGCGAGTAGCGGGAAAGTAATTTTCCATTTTTGATGATATCGACATAGTCCAGAGCGCCGCCGGCCTTCAGTTCGAATTCGATTTTCTGGGCGGCTTGCAGGGGCGCGCTGGAGCCCATGGCTGCGCCGTTTACAGCGAACTTCAGCTCCATCTTATCAGCGGTCAGTGCATAGGTGCGCCGCTGGTGCAGGGCCTCCCAGATGGCCTCACGTTCGAGACTCTCCGCCCATACGCCGCTGAAGCCGTGGCCATAGCTGCCGGGGTGGGCGCTGTGGTGGTCGGTATTACCGAGCACGCCGAAGCGGGCTCCCGCCGGGCCGAGGCCGTAGCGCATGGTTCCGACTCCCGAACCGGGGCCCATAGTGTGGAGAAAGGGGTGGTCGTTTTCGTCGGTTTCGGCGCAGCCGTGCATCGAATAGATTTCCACCAGCGGAAAGACTTCGCCGGAGAACTTCTTCCAGTTGATCCCGCGCCGGCCCGCAGCGTAACCGATGTGGTGCGGAAATGCGAGATAGCGGCTGCGCAGCTCCGGTCGACTGGCGAGCAGGTTCCGTAGCTCTTCGATTGAGTTGGGATACATGATTTCGGCATCGAAGCGCTTCGATACCAGGGTGTAGTCACCGGCATCCATTGAATGGATCTCGAAACCCGGGAACACCAGATACCCCCCTTCTTGGTTGTAGGCCTGCAGTATCCGCAGCACTTCCGGCCAGCCCGACTTGAGCTTACTAAAACCCTTTTCGTGGAAATCGATGATGTGATCGATCTTTCCGTCGCGGGCGGGCATGTCCGGCCAGTGGGCGTGTCCGGTAATCGAGCAGATATCCAGCCGCTGCCGCCCGTTTTTCAGGGCGTCATGCAGCGAACCGTGTCCATATGAAATATTACAGTGGTTGTGCAGGTCGGCAAAATAGACCTTCTGGTTGTTATACGTCTCCAAACGGAACCTCGCTCATCTTGATTGTCGCTCCACCGGATTGAATCGCCTGTTCGGCGGCATGCACCATCCGCAGGGAAAGATGCCCGTCGGCCGATTGGGCAACTGGTGTGTGCCCCTGACAAAAACCACGGATATCCTTCAGGAGTCCGATGTCCGCACCGTTGTGGGAGCTGTTCAGATTTTTATCCGCAGCATCGATTACTTCGTGCCGGGCGCCGAACTCGTTTACCAGGTCGATCTGGCCGGTATTTCGTACCAGTCTGATCCGGCCTGATGAACCGACCAGTTCAAGTGTCTCCTGGTCCGCGGCCACCGGACCAAAGATCGAGAGGAACAGGGTCGCTTTGATGCCGTTGTCATAGGCAATATTTACCAGTGCATGATCAAAAATGTCGGCATCCGGATCATAGACACAGTTATCCGCCCGCTCGTCATAGGTGGGGGCATCGTACCAAGAGTGCTGATTGAACAGCGCGGCCTCATCGTCATCGTACTCTTTTTCGAGGGTGTAGAAGACACCGCGCTCTTTTACCGTTTCGCTCGGAACCACCCGGTAGGGACAATCACGGTCGCACTCGCGGCAGCGTGTGGGGGCATTCGGGTCCGGCTTGAATACTGCGGAACGACCGCCCATTGCCTGCAGGAGTTCGGGGCTGCCGCCGGAAAACCAGTTGAACACGTCGAAATGGTGGGAGGCTTTATCGTTGAGCGCCCCGCCGGAAAGTTCGCGGTTGCGGTGCCAGCGCTGCAGATAGCGGGAGTAGGGAATTACCGACCTGAGCAGGATCATCTGCAGTTCGCCGATTTTTCCGGCCTGCACCAGGTCGTATGCCTTGCGCCAGGTGGTTTCGTAGCGGCGGGTAAAGCCCATGATCAGCGGGTTCTGCTCCGCTTTTTCCACCTGAAGAATGGCATGGGAGTCCTCAATACGGGTTGCGATGGGCTTGTCGAGATAGACCTTTTTTTTCGAGCGCAGCGCCGGAAGTGCCGACTCGATATGCTTCGAGGTGTAGGAGGTGATCATGACCAACTCTACCTCCGGATCCTCTATCAGGGCATGAAAATCGGTATAAGTTTTTATCTCTACCTGCCGGTCTGATTCTCGGTATTTTTGTTCCAGAAACTGTTTGCCTTCCTGCAAACGCTCCGGATAAATATCGGCCAGGGCCGTGACTACAAAACCTTCGTGGTGAACCCGTTCAGCCATGCGGGCCCCCAAAGTATATACGCCACGTTCGCCTGCTCCGATAATACCGATTTTTACGGTCTGCTGGTTCTCCATTTTCGTCCTTCCCGTATGTGTAGTAATGCTCAAGTGTGTCAAAAAAGCCGGGCTCAATCAATAAGACCGGGCGTCAATCCAAAGATTTTACCACTTAGTTAATTCATTGCATGAATTAATATCACGGGAAGCACACGCCGTCAACTGACTGCTTCAGCTGCTTTTTGATGTAGGGCACGATAATCAGCATGATTGCCAGCAGCATCATGACCGCCGCACTGGCTCCGATACCCATCCGGCTGCGGGTAAATGTGTATGAGTACATGAAAGTCGAGGGGAGGGCGGTGGCCTGACCCGGACCGCCGTTGGTAAGTGCAACCACCAAATCGTACGATTTAATAGCCATGTGGCCGAGGATAACGAAAGCCGACAAAAACGAGGGGCCGAGCTGCGGGATGATTACCCGGGTATAGAGCTGGAAGGCGGAAGCTCCGTCCACCACGCCTGATTCGATGGTAGTATGGTTTATCGCCCGCAAGCCGGCAAGAAAAATTACCATGACAAATCCGGTAACCTGCCAGATCGCCGCAATTACAACCGTGTAAATAGCGAAATCGGTGCTCTTGATCCAGTCGAACTGAAAAGAGGTGAATCCCCAGAGATGCATAATGTGTTCTACCCCGATGCCCGGGTCCAGGAACCATTTCCATGCAGTTCCGGTTACGATAAACGAGATTGCCATCGGATACAGAAAAATCGGTCGAAAAAGGATTTCTCCCAGGCGGTTCAAATCGATCAGAATAGCCAGCAACAGCCCCATAACCGTGCTTATGCCGATGTACAATACTCCGAAGATGGCCATGTTTTTAACAGCTATGTGCCAGTGCCGCAGCTGCCACAGCTTTACATAGTTTTCCAGTCCAACCCATTCATATACCGGCATGATGGTGGATCCGGTAAATGAGATGTAGATCGTGTAAATAATAAATCCGTATACGCAGACTGCTGAAAGAAGAACGGTAGGAAAGAGTACCAGTCTGGCAACTATATCGTCCTGACCCAGGTGCCATTTGTTCTTGATTATCATGATCCGTGAAACTCCCGTAGTTATCTGGTCAATGAACGGCGGACCGAAAACCGGCCCGCCGTGTTAAATTGCCTTACTTCTGATTTATTCGGCGGCTGCAACTGCCTTTGCCAGTTCTTCAGCTGCTTCTTCGGCCGTGTACTGACCGTTAAAGTGGGCACTGACTACGTCAAATACCGCCTCTTT
>CAZRWN010000015.1:56389-62528 GCA_964603735.1 uncultured Sediminispirochaeta sp.
CGGCCGTGTACTGACCGTTAAAGTGGGCACTGACTACGTCAAATACCGCCTCTTTGCCGATTATAGTGAACTCGTCGTCGGGTACATCAGTGCGGGCGGGAACCGAGCCTTTGGTTCCCGGAGTGCGGAAACCCATGAAGTCCTCTCCAGGCACCTGGTCGGCCCGCAGGAATTCTCCCTTTGCAAAATCGCCCATCATCTGGAAAGCCGCTTGCCCCTTGATGACCATCGCCGAAGCGAGGTTCCAGTCGCGGCCGCTGAAATCCTTGTCTACAAAGCCGCGTAGAGTTTCCATGCGCTCAAACACCTCGACCATTGTGTCGGATTGTAGTGCATCTGGAATAACCTGGTCCCAGTTTTCCTGTTCGGCGAGTTCATTCAGGTTTGCAACTACGTCGAGTTCGGCCCAGTCGAGAATATCGTATCCGAGCATCTGTACTGCTGCCGGCGGGTTACCGGCGGTTACTCGTGAACGAAGTACGGTCATCGCCTGCACCCCGCTGCCTCCGGCGACCGGAGTGTCGACCCATTCAATCCCTTCGGCTTCAACCTTTTCCTTCAATACATTGAGGGCGGCTTGCCCTCTGCAGCTCGTTTACCGCTTTTTCTATGTTTTTGTCGACTATGAAGGTATCGATGATGCGGTACAGTTCGTTTCGCCACTGATCCGGAGCCACGGTTCCGTGGGTGACGCTGCCCACTATCTCGCGGGTGTGGAAGGCCCGGGCGGCACTCTGCTGATAGGCGTTGTAGCTATCCATGTCCTGCCGGCTGTCGCGGCGGGCCGGTATCGAACCCTTCTCCGGATTAAAGGCATCCTGTGCGGCCTTAGAGCCGATCATTTCGAGCCATTTAATGGCGTTCTCGCGGTGAACAGCCTTCTTGGGGAGGGCAAATGTATCGGAGTTCATAACGAACACATCTTGGGACCCGGGAAACGATACCCAGCCGAACTGCTTATTGGGTTCGAGACCCTTGGCTTTGAGATAACCTTCGGCAAAATCGCCCATAACCGTCATGGCGCATTTCCCATCAACCATATACTGTACCCCCTCGTCCCATGTAAGTGCGGCATGGTCAGAGTTGACGAATTCGAAGAGAAAGCGGAATTGTTCGAGGGAGGATTTTATCTTATCGCTGTTCCACGGCGTTGTACCCCTCCAAAGCCCGTTGTACTCCTCCGTTTCCAGCTGCGAGACCAAAATCGATTCGAACAAATGCAGGGCCGGCCAGTGGTTCTTGTCTCCGACTGACAGCGGAGTTATGCCGACAGCAGCCAGTTGGGTAACAACAAAATGCAGTTCCTCGGGTGTACGGGGCGGGTCGAGACCGCAGCGCTCGAAAATCGACTTGTTGTACCACAGCACGTTCTCCCGGTGAATATTGACCGGAATGGCGTAAATACCGCCTCGGTACGACAATTTTTGTAAGAGCTCTTCCGGGAACTGTTCGATGAGATTGTGGCGCTCGTAGATAAACGAAAGGTCCTGCAGGTATCCGGGTTTAATCCACCTGCTCAGCAAACTCGGCCCGGCCAAAACCTGAAACGAATCGGGAGGATTGCCGCCGGCCATGCGGGTTTCAAGTACGGAGCGGGCCTTTGAACCCATACCTCCCACTACCGCGGCGTTGATTATTTTCACCTTCGGATTCTGCTGCATATACAGTTTATAGAGTTCGTTCAGCGCCTCTTCCTCACCAGTGGCGGTCCACCAACTAAATATTTCGAGTTTGTTTTCGGTGTGTTCGGGAGGCCGCATGATAAAGAATAGAGCTGCCGTGAGCAGCAGCACTGAAATTCCGATCATTAGATAGTGTTTCATAAGCCGTAACTCTCAATCTTTTTATACAAAGTCTTCCTTGATATGCCCAGTCTCAGGGCGGCCGTGCTGATATTGCGCTCCTCCTCTTGCAGCACTCTCGAAAGCAGTTCCCGTTCCACCTGTTCGGTGTGCTGATTTACATAGGTCTTCAGATCTACGAAGGAGTTTGGAGCCTCATTTTCGTCGCAGTTGCGTTCGAAATCGGGAATGTTTAAGGCATTGAATGTATCTCCGTCTGAAAGCAAAACTGCATTTGTAATAACATTTTTGAGCTGCCGTATATTACCCGGCCAACTGTAGTTCATTATTTTTTGCAGCAGAGCACTGGAAATTGTTTTTATGCTCTTATTGTACTGGTGGTTTGCCTCTTCTATAAAATAGTCGACCAGGTAGGGGATCTCTTCGGTGCGTTCGCGTAACGGCGGCAGATGGATTTGTACTACGTTCAAGCGGTAGTATAAATCGCTGCGAAAGCGCTGTTCCTCTACCTCTCTTTTCAGGTTCTTATTGGACGCGGCAATAATCCGGCAATTGGTCTTGATTTTTTGTGTTCCACCGACACTCTCGAACGTACGTTCTTCCAAAACCCGTAAGAGTTTGCTCTGCATAGTAAGCGACATATCCCCGATTTCGTCTAGAAAGAGTGTGCCGTCTGCGGCAATTTCGAACCGCCCGAGCTTACGGACAGCCGCCCCGGTGAAAGCCCCCTTTTCGTGGCCGAAGAGCTCGCTTTCTATCAGATTGTCGTTCAGGGCCGAACAATTGATACTGATAAACGGCCTGTCGCGGTATAAACCGGAAAAGTGTATGCGTTTTGCGGTTACCTCTTTGCCGGTGCCGGTTTCTCCCGAAATGAGGGTATTAACGTTTAGATCTTTTACTTTGAGAATGATATCGTCGATGTGGGAGGGAAGCCTTTTGGAGGATGTGACCAGTTTATCCCTTTCTACCATATCATCGAGACTCTGTCTGAGACCGGCATTCTGAGATTGGAGATTGATTGTCTGTATCTCACGGTTTAATGCCGTCAGCAGCATATCCTGGTCGATGGGTTTGGACAGATAGTTAGATGCACCGGATTTAATACATTCCACAGCACTCTGGATGGTTCCGTAGCCGGTGATGATGATAATCGATGTGTCCGGCTCGGTCCGTTTGATGGAACGCAGGAGCTGATGACCATCTTCGCCGGCAAGCCGCAGATCGAGCAGGGCGATGTGAATTTTCTGCTCTCTGAGTACCTGCATTGTTTCCCTGTAACCAGCGGCTTCATATACGGTATACCCTTCGATAAGAAGGCGCTTGGCCAGCCCGCGGCGCAGTCCCGCTTCGTCGTCAATTATCAAGATATTCATTCGGCTCGCTCTCTCCTGTTAAAGTGGGAAGGGTGATCTGAACGGTAGTGCCCTTTTCATGGGCACTGTTGATGTGTATATCTCCGCCCGCCTTCCGCAGTATGTTATACACGACCGACAGGCCCAGCCCGTTGGCTTCGGTGCTCGATTTAGTGGTGAAGAAGGGATTGAAGATATCCTTTAAATAAGCCGCATCTATTCCGTTTCCTGAATCGGAGATGTAGATGTAAAGCATGTCCTCACGGTTACGCGAGGTAATTGTAATTATTCCGTTCGCTTCAATCGCCTGGGCAGCATTCAGAAACAGATTGAGAATAACCTGCTAGGCTTCGTTTGAGGAAATTTTTACATTTGTTCTGTCTGCATTCAGATTCTTAACTATTTCGATCTGTTTACCTTTCAGACTGTAGCGGCTTACCTCTACGACTTCATTTATAATTTTGTGCAGATCTGAAACCGCAGCATCTGTGTTGTCTTCGTGTGAAAAGGTAAGCACCTGTTTTACGATTGACTGGATGCGTTTTGTCTCGGTCTCAATCCACTGAATGGAATCCTTTTTCTCATTCTCTGTTTCGACCGCTTTCAGATAGTTGATATGCGACTGAATGGAATCGAGAGGATTGTTGATTTCATGGGCCATGCCCGCCGAAAGTAATCCCATCGATGATACTTTCTCGGTTATTAGAATCTTGTTCCAGAGGCGCTCGGTGTCGGTAATATCCTCCAGTACGATCAGGACGCGGCTATGTTCGTCGTTCTCGTCCAGTCTGGAGAGTTTGAGCGCCAATTTTGTTGCCGAGTTGTTCTCATCCGGCATGCTCAGCATGTACGAGTGCTTGCCAGCGAAGCTCAACCGCGGAAAGTTATCCCATTTGCCCTCGGGACTGAAATAGGCACGAATGAACTCTGTGTAGTGCATGCCAATAATATCCGCCCGATCGCCTATTTTTAATATGCGGCGCAGATACTCGTTCAAGAAGTCGATTTTACGGTCGGGAGTCAGGATCAACACTCCTGCGCGCAGATTTTCCATGATCTCGGTGTTGTATTTATTCAGAAAGGAGATTTGGTGCAACTGTTTCCGTATGATTTGCTCTTCCCGGATTACTTTTTGTACCATCGAGTAGAAGTTTTTCGTCAGGAACTCGATTTCCCCTTCCTGTTTGATGTTCAGCTCTCCCGACTTTCCGGTCTTGAGGTATTCGGACAGCCAGGAGTTGAGTTCGTAAAAAGGTGAAAGGATTCGATTGGTCATACTCATGATGTAAACCATTGAAACCAACAGGGTTACTAAGAATGATACGATGAAAGTAGTGTTCAGCCAGCGCAGATAGAGACTGTCTCTCAGGTTCGAACGCAGCACAGTGAGGCTGAGCCCCCCGGCTACATCGGAAGAGAGCAGTTCGGTATGAATTTTATAGGGTGTCGATCCGATTTTAATTTCCTTGAATGAATCGACCGATTCTTCAGGCAGCCTAAACCCGGGGACCACCGAGCAAATCGGTTTGTCCTCGAGGAAGAAAACAAAATTGATACCCGTTCGCTTGTAGAGGTTGTTGGCAAAGCTCTTATCCAGCGAATTGATAAATAACAGGTAAAAGTGTTTTCCGCTGGGGTGATAGATTTTGGACCCGGTCAGCAGGTACACCTGTTGGGGCGTTTGGGTACCGAGGCTGTAGGTGCTTCTGACAAAATTAAACTGTTGCAGGTCGATCTCATTTTCAACCGCCGGGGCTTCGCCCGAACGCTTCTCTATCCGAAACAGTACCTTCCCTTGTCCATCCAGTAATACTACCCGGTCGGTGTCGATGGAAGTAAAATGGGTGTGAATATGTTTATTGAGAGTATCGGGCCGCAGCTCCTCCGGCTCCATCTCCTCAATTGTATATCGCAGCAGAAACATGCGGTTGAAGAGATCCCGTTTGAGCGATTCGACGGACGCGCGCGTCTGCTCCATATCCTGTACCAGGTCTTCATTCGCATTTCTGGTAATATTCTGATGAAACAGAAACAGAGACAATGTGCTGATAATGACAATCTGAACCAGGAGTGCGATGGAGATTATCAGCTGCAGTTTTACCTTGAGTTTTTTTGTCCGGGCCTGTTTTGGTCTAGGCATCGGGTACAGCTTAACAAGAAATTCTCTATTTGAGTAGCAAAATAACAATGCTACAATAGGTGCATAGCCCATAGAACCCTCAAATCCGCAGCCGGCTCTGCAAGTTTGGTTGAGCGGCTGAACCGATTTCATCAGGGAGCGCCGGTGAAACAGATTATGGCCAGCGAGCAGATGAAGTCGCGGTACCTCAGTACTATTATCGATGGTTTTGAAAAACGGCAGCGGCGCGCAGACAGGACAGGCGGAATCGCGGACACCGGCGGCTGATTTGCCGTGCTTGGGCGCATTTGTTATGTTTTAAATATGAAAAATGTAATATTAAGGAGGCTACAACTATGCAATTAACTAGTTCGGCTTTCGAGCCCAACCAGGCGATTCCCCAGAAGTTTTCATGTGACGGACAGAATATTTCTCCGGCCCTTAGCTGGGACGGCCAACCAGCTGAAACTGAATCGTATGTGCTGATCTGTGACGATCCGGATGCCCCGGGCGGAACCTTCGTACACTGGCTGTATTACAACATTCCGGCCGAGGTGAAGAGCCTGCCGGCTGCTGTAGACAGTGTACCGCAGCCGGCTCCGGGCGGTCTGCAGGGCAAGAACAGTTTTGGTAAAACCGGGTATGGCGGCCCCTGCCCGCCGGGCGGTACCCACCGCTACTTCTTCACTCTGTATGCTCTCGATTTCAAATTGGATGCCCAGGCCGGCCTGGACAAGCGGAAGTTGATGGAGGCGATCGACGGCCATGTGATTGCCGAGGCACAGCTGATGGGCACGTACAGCCGCTAGGCGGAGGTGCGGACCGAGCTGATAGAGACGGCGCCGGATTCGATTTCGGTGCTG
>CAZRWN010000016.1:0-1823 GCA_964603735.1 uncultured Sediminispirochaeta sp.
AAGGCTGTTGACACTCCAGGCGATGCTCTATCCCGTAGAGGCCGGCAGCCAGAGTATCCAGCACAATAATCCGCAGAGGGGTATTTTCGATTACATACTGAATATATTCACTTTGTGTATGCAGCCGGGAATGTTCGGAGAATATTGCTCTCATCTTTGACCGGCTGTCATGGTTTCCGACTACCAGGCAGTAAGGAAGATTCATTTCGTCCAGCACCTTCTTCACCCGCATATAGTCGGAGTCCACCCCATGATTAGCCAGATCGCCGCCTACCATCACCAGGTCAGGCAGCGGATCCATTGAAACAAGTTTACGGGCAGTCTGTAACAGTTCGTCATACAGATCAATTTTGCCTGATGGAAAATTGATCTCCCGGCCTACGTGAAAATCAGTAATGTGTGCAATTGTAAACAATTCCTTCATTTATGCTGTACCGCCTTTTCGTACCGCCCCTTAGCCGGATACTTTGAATTCGGAACAAAGATTATTATAATATAAACAGTACTATAATTGTATAGCTTAGGAGCTCAAAAGAATGTCCATCAAAGACTGGCAGGACCAGAAATACAACGAAGCATTTAACGATGCCCTGAATCAAATCCAGCATCTGCGCGAAATAGATCCGGACTTTACGATAGATTCCCTGAAACAGCTGTTAGAAACCGCTTATGTGCACGAAGGCAACAACTGGACCGGCCGCGGTCCGGTCGGCGACATGGAACACGAAGCCCGCATCTCCGCCTATCAGCAGATTCTGGCTGAGTGGGAAACAGAGCCGGAATCCGGCCAGCATACCGGTTAGATGAGCTGCAGCTGCGCCAGCCAATCCGATAAGCGGCGAATCTGAACACCATTGGGATAAGTTTTTTCTCTGGTGATGTTTTTTACCAGTTGTAGTTTCACAGCATCCGGAAACAGACCTCCGAAGTATTCCATAGACTTATGGAGGGAAGCGTCACTGGTTTTCACTTCAATCAGATAACGAACCTCTTCATCGATTACCACAGCAAAGTCGACCTCTTTGCCTTCTTTGGTGCGCAGGAAGTGCAGCGCCGTTCCATAGCCCTGGGTATCTTCGATTCTGTGCAGCTCTTTCAGCAGTGCACAGGCAACTAGATTCTCAATTTGAGCACCTTCTCCGGATGAAACCTGGGCGGTATCGAAAAGGTAGTATTTGGGTTCTTTACGCAGAGATCGACTGATTTTGTTTGAATACGGGCGAACCGGGAATAGGACATAGAGTGTCTCAAGATGCTGAATCCACTGTTTTACTGTTTTCGGATCTCTGCTGAGTTCGCGAGCTAAAGAGGAATACGAGACAGTACTGCCAACTCTGCGCCGTAGGAGTTCGATAAGTGTCTCGATCGACATTATGTCCGTAATTGACTCGAGGTCCAGCAGATCCTGACGCAAAATTGTGTCGGTATGGCTTCGCTTCCACCGCCGGTAAAACGTATCATCGTTCTGCAGGAAAGGTTCGGGAAACCCACTCACCCGAAGCACTCTTTCCAGCGCATTCTCCGGTGCAATCTCTGAACTGACCTCATTGAGGTCAAAAGGATGCAGGCGATATAAAAAGTGTCTCCCAGCTAATGAATCGCCGGCTTTTCCGGCGCTGCTAAGATTCGCACTCCCAGTGACCAAGTAACGCGGAGGAACCCCTTCGACATCATATATTCCTTTTATCCAGCTCTTCCACTTAGGCATCTTGTGAAGCTCATCAAAAATAACCAAATCCTTCTGCCTATCCCATGACATATCCAATAAATTCCCGAATAGTCAAGACTATATAGGAATTTACCCCCGAATAGTCAGGAATACT
>CAZRWN010000016.1:1923-29529 GCA_964603735.1 uncultured Sediminispirochaeta sp.
ATTCCCGAATAGTCAAGACTATATAGGAATTTACCCCCGAATAGTCAGGAATACTTTCGTGTGTATGCCTCAATGTCGAACTTGCGTTTAAGGCCGTTGGCATTCATGTAGCGGACCTTGCCGAAAACCGGCCGCTCGGGCCAAGCCCGGTCGTGTTTACCGAAGCACCAGGCTAGCCCGGCAAAACCGTTGGGGTCCCGCCCGTCCAGGGAATATTTGTTATTCAAATACAACGCCCGTTCGAAGGCCTCCTCGGGCCGGGGCGACCACTCCAGAATTTTCTTTCCCCAGTACATGCGCATATATCCGTGCATTTTGCCCCGGCGGGTCATTTCCCGCTGGGCGGCGTTCCAGTAGGGGTCGTGGGTTGCCGCGGATTCGAGCTGCTCCAGCGAATACAGGTAATCGCGGCGGTCGACTTCGTGGGCGGCCAGAGTCTTGTGGGCCCACTCGGGCAGACAGTTATAGCTGTCGTAGTCTGGATTGTAATGGGCAAAGTTCATGGCCAGCTCGCGGCGCACCACCAGCTCTTCGATGAACGCCGCCGCCCCTTCCCCGATGGCCCCCAAGCCTATAGCAGGCTCGCCCGGGCTTGTCTCCCGCCCCGGAGAGGCCTGCTTTGGGCGTTCCCGCATTGCCAGCACCTGCAGCACTATGTACAGCACCGATATATGGCCAAAGTGTAAATACGGGCTCAGGTGGGAAAGATAATCGACCGAGGGGTCGTTGCGCAGCTCATGAAAGTGATCAATTTTAGCGGCTAAGAACTCCTCCAGGCGCTGCAGCGCCGCGGTAGTACCGCCGCCAATCCAGCCCACCGGCGCCACTGCCCGGTCGATCCGCAGGTCAGCCTCCAGGCCGTCACGGCCGCTCAGCGACCGGTCGGCAGGTATGACGCTGCACTCCGGAACACCGGCCACCACACTATCCAGACCGAAATCGATTTCCAGGCTGGGCTTCTGTACCGGGGTTTCGGGCAGTTCGACTAAAAATCTCTCCATGACCGCGTGCAGCTTCGGTCGCAGGATGCCGGCCGTATAAGCTTCCTTCGGATAAGCTGTCTCAACCGGAACCGTTACATCCGATTCCACCTGAACACAGGGGCATTTTATCGCAGCGGCAATCGACGCCCGCCACTGCCGCTGAAGGCGCAGGTAACCGCGATCGCAGACCAGCAGGGCCGCCCGGGCGGCTGCCGCGGAAACCGCCGCCACAGGCTCGCCTCGCAGGAGGCTAAACTGAATTCCGCGCTCGGCCAGGTGCCCCCGCGTATCTTCAAGGCCCTCCAGCAAAAAGCGATAATGCCGCAGATTGGCCTCGGGGAAGTCGTCGGTCAGCACATACACCACCAGAAGGGGCAGCCCCAGCAAGGCGGCCCGCTGCAGGGCCAGCTCGAGGGCGTGGTTGTAGTGGGCCCGGGCGCTCTGCTGCATCCAGTAGAGCACGTATTCGCCCTTAACTTCACTGTGAGTATTCAGAAGGCTAATACGTTCGCTGTGGATCAATAATTTAATTCTCCTCAGCCCTACAAAATTGTCCAAAATTTCTTATTTTGTAAGATTTGGATTGGACGTTGCTAAAAAAATCTGTAATACTCATAATAGTAGTGTGAAGAACTATGGAACACAAGAACGCAACTGACATAAACATAGAAGTACTCGCCCAATTCCCGGAAGAGAACCCGAATCCGGTTATGCTGATCAACCCGTACGGAGAAATCCTTTACTGCAACCCTTCCGGTGAAAAGCTCTGCAAACAGTATCATCTGACCGATTTGTCCAGTTTCACTGCGCAGGTCTTGGATATGCTCAGGCCCATAATCGATAACAACTGCTCGGTTTCCATACCTATGGGACATAAGTTTTTTCGGGTATTATCCTCTCATTTTACCAATCCCGATCTCTTATACCTGTTTTGGCAAGAGGTAACCGAACAGAAGCGCTATGAGGCACTCCTGTATCTTTCGGAAAGCATTATCGAGCGGACCAACGAGGGAATCTTCATCACTGATGAAGAGGGAATCATAGAAAGAGTAAATCCCGCCTTTACCCGCATCACCGGCTTCAGCGCTGCCGAGGCGATCGGAGCCACTCCCCGTATCCTTAAATCGAATCGACAGGACAAGAAATTCTACCACGACATGTGGGAAAGGATAATGAGCACCGGATATTGGGAAGGAGAAATATGGAACCGCACCAAAGAAGGCCATGCAATTCCAGTGTGGCAGTCGATAAGTGTAGTCGACAACGGGGAAGACGGTCTGAAAAAATATGTCTCGATCTTCCATGACATCAGCGACATCAAATCTACCAAAGCAAAGCTGGAGCATCAGGCCTATCACGATGTACTGACCGGTCTGCCGAACCGTCAGTTATTTTTAGACCGCCTGCAGCAGGCGATAGCATCCTCGAAACGGAACGATAAAAAAACAGCACTCATTCTCCTCGATATTGATGACTTCAAGAAGATAAACGACAGTTTAGGCCACCATCTTGGTGACAAGTATCTGCAGATCATCGGCCGGCGCTTGGAGGCTATCAGCCGCGAAGAGGATACAATCGCCAGGCTCGGAGGGGATGAGTTCGCGCTCGTCAATCTCTATATAAAGGATCAAAACGATGTCATCGATATATTAGAGCGGCTTCAGGATGCGATTGCCCACCCGCTTGTACTGGGCGAACACGAACTGATTCCCTCTGCGAGTATCGGAATTACCTTTTTTCCGGACGATGGAGGTACTGCTCACGATCTTCTGCAGAATGCAGATCTTGCTATGTATAAGGCCAAGCTCTCGGAAAAGGGCAGCTACGCCCTGTTTAATCCGGAACTCCAGAATCAGGCACAGAAACGGATACAGCTGGAAAGCGAAATGCGGCAGGCTCTGCAGCAGGACCAGTTCATCACCTATTATCAACCGAAAATTGATCCGGTTACACTGAAGGTGTGCGGCGTCGAGGCCTTAGTACGCTGGAATCAAAGTGGAACGCTGGTTTCTCCGGCCGATTTCATTCCGGTAGCAGAGGAATCGGGGCTCATCTTTCCGCTGGGACGGCAGATATTGAGTAAAGCCTGCCGGGATATTCACAAGCTGCATCAAGAAGGTTTTCAGGAGATATCCGTAGCAGTGAATATATCCGGCAAACAGTTTCAGGACGCCTCGCTGATAAACCAGGTACAGAATGTGATTGACGAAACCGGCATCGATCCGACCAGGCTGAACATCGAGATCACTGAAAACGCGGCCATTTCCGATATTGAATCAGCCCAGTCCATGATGGAGGAGCTCGGCCGGATGGGGGTAAAAACCTCAATTGATGATTTCGGCACCGGCTACAGCTCACTGGCTTACATAAAGCGTTTCAAAGCACATACTCTGAAAATAGATAAGTCGTTTATCGACGACATCCCCGGAGGTCATGGGGATAAGGCCATTGTGCAGGCTATTATTTCGATGTCCCACGCCGTGGGTATGAAAGTTGTTGCCGAGGGTGTTGAAACAAAGGCCCAGGTTGAGTATCTTAAGGCTGTCGGATGTGATTACATCCAGGGTTATTACTACAGCAAGCCGCTTCCACTGAATGAACTGATTACACGCATAGACAAGAACTATTCACTGCTCATGTAACCCGCAAAAGGCCCGAAAATATAAGGGATTGTTAGTATGTCGATTGATTTACAAGAGAAAACAAAGAAAATAGTACAAATTTTCATGGAATGGCTTGGTGAGGAAAACGCGTATTCCACTAAGCCGGTACGCTGCACAATCAACGGAATTACACCGGCTACCTATTTTGTGTCGGTAGTAAAAGTGCATAGCGACGAATTGTTTATTCAGGAGATCTTCTCTTCCGATGTGCGCGGCCAGATAGTATTCCGTTCATGGACTTTCCGTAAAGAGTCGCACTGGTTCGTGGCAGCGCTGGAACACTTCAGCCGAGCAGTGCCCTATACGGCAATAAGACCTCAGTTGGACGATTTCGAACGCCGGCTGGAAATTCTGCTCACACTACAGTCGCGCAGCGGCCCCTATTTTGCCGAAACCGCCGCCTCCGCACCTTCCCATCTCTCTATTGCAGTTCCCAGTGACCGGGAACTGCAGCGTACCGGCGTTTTTACCCGCTTTACCCGCTCATTCGCCCGCCATTCGGTAGCTTATACCGCAGCTGCAATGGCAACCGGTATTCTCTTGCTGATAGGGGTTCACATCCTGCGGGTAGAAAGCCTGGAACGAAAAATGAGCATTTCTCTGCGCGAATACACAACCCAGATGGACCACCAGGTACAGGATTTCATTTCCAACACCGAGAATGAAATCCTGACCCTGATCAACAATCTGCACGAAAACCGCAAGAACTTCAAATTCGACCGTCAAAACGCCTATGTGACGGTCAAACGCATGGCCGAAGAGCTGGCCGGGTACCTTCCCGCCCGAAAAAAGACGTACAACTTAATTGCCGACAATATTCAGCAGGCCTCCACCTACAGCGAGGTATTCTACGAAATGAGCCGCCTGCCTACCGAGGAGTATCAGGCTCGTATCTTCCTGGCGACCAACCGCCAGTCGGTTATCCCGCTATCCAACTTCAAACCAGCCTTTGAGGGCATGCTGCATCCGGTCAAATTGAATGATGAAAAGAATGACGGCCGCGGTTTTCGCATTACCGACGGATATATGAACCGGCGTGAGGACCCGGTCGGCACCGGCGGCGTCACCCCGCACTTTGCCGTCGATATCATCAACGTGAGCAACATCTCATATGTGAACCAGGCCGGAGAAATAGTCCGCGACGGGAAACCGCCGGGCAACGTAGTAGCCGCCTACGAGGGAGTGGTGATCGATCACGGATTCAACAACCGCTACGGATGGTACATTGAAATCGAACACCCTATGACCGATGCAGTAAAAGACGCCTATCCGGAAGCGCAGAAATGGTCTACTTATTACGCCCATCTGGACAAAGCTACGGCAGTTAAGCCCGGTACTCATGTAGAGGCCAATCAATTCATTAGCTCAATCAGCGACTCGGGAAAATCTACCGGGCCGCACCTGCACTTCGAAGTAAGAGTTTACCAGCCTGCGGGCCGCTACAACAACGAGGGCATGTACTACGATAAAGTAAATCCTTATCCGGAAGAAAAGGCTGCGAATGAATGAGATAGCAGCGCTGTTCTAACTGGTGCGCTCGAGGCTGTAAGCGAGCAGGTCGGTGAGTATCCGCTGGTATGCCGGGGAGACCCCCTCCATACCGTCTATCAGTTCGCGGGCCTCTTCAGCGTAACGGCGGCAAATATCCAGCACTCTGGCGCGAATACCGTGCCGATCCACCACCGACCGCACATACTCCACTTCTTTTTCAGTTACCCCGCTGCGGCCGAAGAGGCTCTCCAGCTCGGCTTTCTCCTCCGGGTCAGCCTTCTCCATCAACGCTACATAAAACAGGGTCTTTTTCCCCTCGGTGATATCCGAGCCGATGGGTTTGCCGAGCTGGGCCTCATCGCCGAACAGGCCCAGTTCATCATCCTTCAGTTGAAACACAATCCCCAGCAGCTCGCCGATTCTCTCCAGATCGTCCAGCTGTTCCTGCGAGGCACCGGCCAAATGGCCGCCGCACAGCAGCGGCAGCGAAAAGGTATAGCGGCCGGTTTTATAGCGGTATAAATCAAACACCTCTTTTTCGCTTACGGCCGCGGTGTCCTGACTCCAGTACACATCCAGCATCTGAGCAACCCCTACATATGAAAGCTCGCGGCTGCAGAGGGCATACAGCTCCGTCTTGCCGGTGGAGGCGGCAATTTCAGCCAGTATCTCAAAAGCCAGAAAAAAGGCGATATCACCCACACAGATTCCCAGGGCTTCGCCGGTATGATAGGCATCGCGGAAGCGCTGCGACTCGGCCATCGCCACATACTGTGAATAGACCGACTTACTCCCCCGTCGTTTTTCGTCGCGGTCCATGATATCATCGTGCACCAGAAAGGCGGACTGGAACAGCTCCATAGCGCCTCCGGCGGCACTGACCATCCGCGGAGGAACCTGATATTCCCCCTCTGGTGCGCTTCCAGCCGCCTCACTATGGGTGAGAAAATAGGCCAGAGCCACCAGACCGCCGCGCAGCATCTTTCCTTTGGCCGCAAAATCGCGAAGACGCTCTGCGCTCTCGCCGCCCATCCTGTGAACCCGGTTCAAAGCATCTTGCTTTGCCCCGAGAAAGTCGTCTAAATAGTGGGTAATAATCTTTTTCTGTTGTGCGAAAAACTCTTTCATGAAGCCTCCAGCATCATACAACCAGCAATTGTAATCCGATAAAAAATATAAACTGAACCCCCACGTACCATTCCGGCAGACGGGTCTCGGCCGTCAAGCCCATCCGTCGATAGGCCCATCCGGCCACAGCCGCTATCAGAAACCAGGCAGCATAATTTTGCAGTGGAATATGTCCTGCGGTCCACTGCCAGTAATTCAAACCGATGGCCACCGGCTCGAGCGCAAAATCGTACACTACACAGATACCGCCTACTAACAGGGCCGTGAGAAGCGGCGAGCCGGTGATGCGCTCGCTGAAACGGGCTGCTCCCAGCACCACAATCACCCAGTTGAAGCCGATAACCAGCGGCACATCCGCCAGCTTCAGCCCCAGCACATCGCCGTAGTAATAAGCCCCGAAAACCTTCCCGGTGTGCACACCAATGATCTCCAGACTCAGAGTAATCAGGTAGGTTACAGCCGCCCAGATCCAGATTCGCTGCCGTCTCTCCTGAATAAGAGGGTACACGCCGAGCACCCCGAATACCAGCAGTACCAAAGGGGTAAACATCAGCATATACGGCAGTGTAACGGGAATAGCATGAAAAATAAGACCGACTAAGTAAAAGTCGGCGATAATCAACAGGAAGAGAGTGTCCTGCGGTAGCTGTTTCAGTTTGGTGACGAGAGCTGATTTACTCACTTAGCGCTCCTTACGGTTGATAATATCCGCTGCGATTTTTCCGGACAGTACAGCCAGGGGCATGCCGCCGCCCGGATGCACACTGCCTCCGCAGAAGTAGAGCCCTCCGTAGCGGCGGCTGCGGGCCGGATGACGCAGAAAGGCCGCCGTCTTGGTATTGGAACTTATGCCGTACAGGCTTCCGTAGTAGCTGCCCGATTCCTGCTCTATCTGCGGTGGAGTGAGCACCGCTTCCGCCTCTATGTCGTCGGCCACCGAACGGCCGAGCGCCTTTTCCAGCCGGCGCAGTACGGCAGTCCGGGTTCTGGCGACCTCACTCTCCCAGTCCTGTCCGTTGTTCCGCGGCGCGTTCACCAGCACAAACCAGTTTTCCCCGCCCTGCGGGGCATCCCCGCGAGAGACCTTGCTGGTAATATTGATATACACGGTCGGATCGTCCGGGCAGCGCAGCTCCTTGAAGAGGGCATTGAACTCGGCCGGATAATCCGCGGAGAAAAAGATATTGTTGACGGTCAGCTCGGGAAACTCGCGCTTCATTCCCCAGAAAAAAACCAGTCCGCTGGAAGAGGCTTCTAGCTGCCGGTAGCGTTGGGCATAGGGTGCTGCCGGATCCTGCAGCAGATTTTCGTAGGTACGACGGGCATCTACGTTGCTGACGACCACATCGGCCGTGTGCTCGCCGGAGGCGCTCACCACTCCCGTCGCCCGGCCGGCGTGCACATTGATACGTTCAACCGGTTGTTCGAAGTGGAACTCCACTCCCAGCTCTTCAGCCACAGTACGCATTGCCTGCGGTATTGCATAGATACCGGTTGTGGATGCATATGCCCCCATATTGTACTCTACGTGCGGGATAATATTCAGAGTTGCCGGCACCTGATACGGGTCAGAGCCGTTGTAGGTTGCATAGCGGTTGAACAGCTGCAGCATGCGGGGATCTTTGAAAAAGCTGCGGTTGGCCGCATCCATCGAGCGCGTGGCATCGAGCTTGCCCCGACTGAACACGCCCCTCCACACCGCCGGTCGGAAATAGGTAGCAAAATCGTGCAGACTGTTCATCAGAAACAGGTCCGAGGTTTTGTTGTAGATTCCCCGGCTGTACTCCAGGAAGCGCAGCACCGTGGCGGCGCTGTCGGAGGTTTTAGCCTCTACTTCCAGTGCAAAGTCCTCGGGGTTGCCCCGGGCGGCCAGCTCCGTTCCGTCCGGAAAAAAATAGGAGCAGATGGTATCGAGCTGCTGGAACTGCAGGTAATCCTCCAGCCGGCGGCCCGCCGATTCGAAGAGCTCGGCAAACACTTCGCGCATAGTGATCAGAGAAGGGCCGCGGTCAAAGCGGTAGCCTGCAAGCTGCTGCGAGCCGGCTTTCCCGCCGGCATAACCCTGCCGCTCATAAACTGCGACCCTCCAGCCGCGCTTGGCCAGCCGGATAGCCGCCGACAATCCGCCGAATCCGGCTCCGATAATGATGGCACTTTTTGCTCTTTTCATATCTCCACCTTTCATCTCTAACGTCCGGCCCGGGCGGCTACAATCGGAGCCGCTGCAATGTTGGACAGAAATTGCAGTACGATCCGCGGTTTGGGAGGCTTCACCTTGCGGCTGTAGACGATCATCGGGTTTTTCTCTATCTGCCGGGCGGTCCATATATACATATCCGCCGCGGTCTTGATCGGCAGCAGGTAGCGAAAGGGAATAAAACGATATCCCTTTTCGGCTTCTCTCTGCCAGCCCATATACAGCCCAATCTGCGTGGTATGGAAGGCGCGGAACTCGGCCAGATGATTCTTTACATACTCGTACTCCAAACCGGTCAAGTTAGTATCGGTAAGCGGCAGATACCGCCGTCCGAGCTCGACATCTTCGTTGATATCTCTGATGAAGTTAATATACTGCATCGCCCGTCCGAGCATACGGGCCGGATAATCGGCCTCCTGGGGCAATTGCATGATTCTGGCCATAAACAGGCCGATAACCTCGGCCGAGCCGTAGATATAGTCGAGGGTCTCCTCTAAGCTGTTGTATTCTTTTTTGAAGAGGTCTCTCTCCATCGATTTGAGGAAGGCTTCGGTCCAGGCCGGATCGAAGCCTTTGCGACGGTGCAGCTCGACAAAGCGGTCGATGATCGGGTCGCCAGAAGCCGAACCAGCCTCCGAGCCGGAACTCTCACCTCCGCCGAGGGCTCTGTGATACGCATCGCGAAACCGGTAGAATCCATCCGGGTCCTGCGGGATATCATCTACAAAATTATCCGCCTTGCGGACGAACCCGTACAGGTAGAATACATCCCGTCGTACTTCCTGCGGAAAAAACCGGCTGCTGTTGAAATAGGTCTTACTGCCGGATTTGAATGTGTCATAGTGAACATCTTCTATTTGCATATCAACTTTAGATCATATACATTCGGCGCCGATTGTCAAATCACCGCTTCTTTTCTCGCAACAGGATTTTCTTCAATCTGGGCCGGTTAAAACGTTGGGTAATCAGACAGGGCAGATTCACCGCCAGGCCGAAAGGAATCATCCACGCCGCCACTTCGAGAGGATTCCAAATGAAGAAGAGGGGAATCAGGCCAATAATGACCCAATGCACCAGTTCGGCCCGACAGGTCTCTAGAATGAAGCGCTTCAAATACAGCTCGTCAACTGCATGCAGGTCGAGCCGCTTCTTCCGGAAACCATCCTGATATAATCCCGCCCCATCCGGCAGCAGCTCCTTCCAGCGTTTAATGCCTAAGAGCTGATAGATACGGCCGTTCCGCTCCCAGTGGCGGATACGAAACAGAAAACTGTCCTCGCGAAAGCGGCGCAGGGGCAGTTTTTGTATGAGGGTGCCCGGTATATATATAGCCAGGAACCAGGCGATCGAGTTCACTACAATTATTCCCAGCAGTTCACTGTCCAAAATACTCATTTTTTATTTCCGATCGTAATCGACCGCCCCTTCCAGGATACGCTGCCGAACAGTTTAGTTCTGATGATAGAATACACGAATACCCCGACAAAAAAGAGGAACTCCAGTGGAAACAGAAGCGCCGCAGCGACAGAAAAGCCGCCCACCCGGCGCAGCTGCAGGTAAACTTGAACGGCATACAGCCCGTACACCCCGAAGGCAGCGGCACTCCACACTGCCGCCGCCCCCGGCCCGCTACTCACTGCTACTGCCAAAAGAGCGTTGCTGATTCCGGTAAACCAGACGACCAGCAGAATGATGTTGCGGAGCTTCGAGAGCGAAGCCCCCATAGCCATGTTCTTCGTCCAGCCTTCAATCAAACTGCGCAGCCCTCCGGGGTACATCCGAAAAGAGATCAGTCCGCGCCCGCCGAAGCAGTGCACTCCGAGCCCATGCCGCCGGAACAGAGCGCAGAGGGCCAGATCGTCCACCACCTCGCCGCGTACCGCCGCATGCCCGCCGACCGCGGAGTATTCATTCCGGTCCGTCAGAATACAGGGACCGAAACAGCCGTCCGCATCGCCGGAACGGCTCCACAGATCAAAAGCCCCCGAGCCGACCATCACAATCAGATTAAAAAAGCCGCTCAGCTGCTCGTAGAGTTTGTGTACACGGTGGTAGGGCTGCACGGATACCATACCGCCCCGCTGCGAATGCTCGGCAGCCAGCCGTTCCAGGGCATCCTTCGCCTCGAGTCGGGTATCGGCATCGAGAAAGAGAATCGAACTGCCCTTCGCCGCGGCGGCGCCGCAGTGGCAGCTCCAATTCTTCCCCGTCCAGTCTCCCGGCCGGTCTGCAGCCTGTATTACCCGAATCCAGGGAGCAGCGGCGGAATACTGCCAGGCTATCTCAGCGGTTCCATCCTCGGACTGGTCATCGACAACGAACACCTCCAGGGGCCGGCTCTGCTGGGCTGTAAGAGATTCGAGCAGTACACCGATATTCCCGGCCTCGTTGCGGGCCGGAATTACAATGGAGATGTCTCCGACCGCAGCCTTCGCACTATCCTGCCGCGGCCGGACCGGCGGAATACGCCACAGTAAAAGAAAGCCGGACAGCCAATAGACCAGCGCCGACCACAGGAAAAGCTGTTGAAGTAGTGCGATCTGTTCCATAATTCCTTATAATATGCGATGGGAGACCGATATGCAAAAGATATCACTATTTTTGGTTCTACTTCTTGTTATGCAGATGCTGATTCTGCCGGTTGAGGGGTACTCGGATAGCAGCACTGAAATACCGCGGATTGACCAGCGCTACTGCCTCACCTATTTACTCACCGAGGAGCAGCAGGAGCTGGAAACGGAGATACAGCGGCTCGAGGCACTCCTCCGGGAACCGCCGCCCGACCTTTCGGCCGCCGAACTGGATCGCATCCGTTATGCCTCCGGCGCCCTGCACACCTACCGCTACATCCGTACAGAGCAGAAGGATGACGCATTTCGGGCCAAAGAGCTGTTGGAAACCGCCGAAAGCCGTTTCGGCGGCGAGGATCTGTTCGTTGTGCATATCGGCATGGCCCACGCCTTTGTGGCCAAAATAAGGACCATTTTCGGGGTATCAAACCTCAAAAAGATGCAGGCTGAACTGCAGTCCATACCCGAAGATCACCCTGATTGGCTGATCCGCTTTCTGCGCGGAATAACCTCACTGCAGGTCGGCCGGGCGCTGCCGAGTGTATTCACCATCAAAGAGATCAAACAACAGGCGGTCGAGGTAGGCAGTGCAGATTTGCGCTATGTGCTCGGCTTATACGAACAGTCCGGCATACGCAGCTTCGACCCCGCAACCTACGATTTTTCCGACCGTCCGGTCCCCCAGCCAGTGGCCAACCAGGCCCGCCAGGTGTTGGAGGAATAAAAAACCCCGGCGGGTATGCCGGGGCGCTTCTCAACGAAACCAGAAGTGTCGTTCTCAACGGTTTTGTGCAGCTACTTCCACTCGATAACGCTGGCGTCGTAATCCTCGGGGGGCTCGTATCCCAGGAGTTCCATACAGGTGGCCGCCAGCGAAGAAATTCCTAACCCGCTGCGCAGCTCCTTCGAGTAGTCGTCCCGATACTCCGGATCGAACAGAATGCACGGCACCGGATTCAGAGAGTGGCTGGTCTTGGCTTGCGGTTTGCCGTTTTCCTTGTATTTCACCTCACCGGTTTTCTTGTCACGAGCAAACATGTCATCCGAGTTACCGTGGTCCGCACTGACTATCATAACACCACCGGCCTTTTCGACAGCGGTTTTAATGCGCGCCAGCGAAAGATCCAGGGCTGACATTGCACACAGGACCGCTTCGTATATTCCGGTGTGTCCGACCATATCTCCGTTGGGATAGTTGAATTTGATGAACTCGTATTCGCCGCTTTCAATCGCTTCAATCACCTTATCGGTAACCTCGGCCGCTTTCATCCAGGGGCGCTGCTCGAAGGGGACGTTGTCAGACTTGACCTCTTCATAGGTTTCCAGCTCTTCGCTGAACTTGCCGGAGCGGTTTCCGTTGAAGAAGTAGGTAACGTGGCCGAATTTCTGAGTTTCACTCACCGAATACTGCTTAACCCCGCTCGCAACCAGGTATTCGGCCATTGTGCGTTCGATGGAAGGGGGCGGAACCAGAAACTGCTTCGGAATGTGCAGATCTCCGTCGTACTCCATCATTCCGGCGTATTCTACTTTCGGTTTACGTTTACGGTCGAATTCCGAGAAATCGTCGCCGGCCTCGAAGGCTTTAGTTATCTCCAGCGCACGATCGCCGCGGAAGTTGAACAGAATAAAACTGTCGCCGTCTTCTACAGTGCCCACCGGCTGCCCGGAATCGTCGGCAATTACAAACGGAGGCAGGTCCTGGTCGATTGCCCCGGTCTCCTTACGCAGGGTTTCGATGGCCTCGTGGGCGCTGGAAAAACTGCGGCCTTCGCCCAACACATGGGTTTCCCAACCCTTCTTTACCATGTCCCAGTTCGCGTTGTACCGGTCCATGGTAATCTTCATGCGTCCGCCGCCGGAGGCAATTTTGGCATCGAAGGAGTCGCCGGACAGCTCCCGCAGAAACTCATCAAAAGGATCGAAGTATTCCAGTGCCGAGGTTTCGCCGACATCCCGTCCATCCAGCAATGCATGCACCCGTACCCGGCTCACTCCGTCCTGTTTGGCGCGGCTTACCAGGGCCTTGATATGATCGAGGTGCGAATGCACATTTCCATCCGATAGCAATCCCAGAAAATGCATGGTACCGCCGGACTTTTTCACCGTGTCCACCAGTTTTTTCCACACCTCGCCTTCAAAGATAGAGCCGTCTTTTATGGCCAGATTCACCCGCTTGGCACCCTGGGCATACACCCGGCCGCAGCCGATGGCATTGTGACCTACCTCACTGTTGCCCATATCGCCGTCGTCCGGCAATCCGACTGCCGTGCCATGTGCTTTCAGCTGGGTATTCGGCCAGTTGGCCTTGAGCTCATCCAGGGTTTCCGTGCGGGCTTCAGCCGCCCCGTCACCCTCTTTATATTTTCCGATTCCGACCCCGTCCATAATGGCCAATACCACCGGACCTGGCCGGCGTATGAATGACGATTTCTTTTTCAACGGATCTACCATGTCTTACTCCTTATCCTCTTCTATTTTATCTATTTTATTCCTGCGTAAGTACTCCTGCGAAATACCGAAGCGCTCGCGCTGCTCCTGGTTTCCGACAGGCTCTACGTGCACATGCACATCATACACATTTTTGAGCTTAGAATGAATGCTTTTCTGCACCTCCATCGCGATCCGGTGCCCTTCGGCCACACTCAGGCGTCCGTCCACCTCGATATCCATATCTATGACGTACCTGGTGTTCAGCTGCCGTATCCGCATTTTGTGCGGGTTGTGAACTCCATCCACATCGAGGGTAGCCCGGCATACGTCCCGGTATATTCCCCGGTCCTGCAGCCCGTCCATCAGCTCGACATTGGTTTCCATAAAGATGCCGTAGGCCACCCACATAATCCAAAATCCGACCGCCATACCCATAAGGGTGTCTACAATCGGCATATGCAGCTGAATGGTAAAGAAAATGCCGACCAGTGTCGTAGCGGAAATCAATACATCCATTTTCATATTCTTCGCATCCGCAATCAGCATCGAACTGTTTACCTTTTTTCCCGCGTGTCCCTTTACCAGAGCAAGCACCACCTTGCCGACAATGGCGGCCAAGGCCACCACCATGGTAAGCCCAGAGGGAACCGGGCGGGTACTGCCGCTGAATATGTGGTCGGCCGTAGAGAATACCAGTTGTGCCCCGGCAAAGAAAATGACAAACGAAAGCAGCTTGGTGGCGATAGTTTCCGCGCGGCCGTGCCCGTAAGGGTGGTCCTCATCGGGAGGCTGGTCGATAATCCGGCCGGTTAAGAGAGTAACCGTAGAAGTGACCACATCGGTAACAGCATCAATTCCGGCCCCAATCAGAGCCAACGAGTTTCCCATAGCACCCACTACAACCATGAATGCAGCCAGGACTCCGTTTCCGATAATCCCTAACCAGGATGATCTGGCAATTATTTTCGAACGAGATGAGCTATTTTCCATTTATTTCAATGTAACTATTCACCCGGAGTTTGGAAAGTCTACACAGCGTCTATTCGGGACAGTTCTTCCACTAATTTTTCTAGGCGTACCGGATAGCTGAAATGATACCCCTGCAGCGTGGAACATTTTATGCCGCGGAAGTAGTCCCACTGCTGTTTGGTTTCTATCCCTTCCACCACCACCTCGAGGTCCAGGCTTTCGGCCAGATTAACCATGGTACCGACTATTTTCTGATTGTGTTTTTCTTCTATTTTCGCAACAAAGGAGATATCCACCTTCAGACTGTCCGCCGGAAGTTTGGAGAGATAACTCAGTGAGGAGTACCCGGTTCCGAAATCGTCGATTACGATACTCAGCCCCGGCAGCGACTCCTTCAATTGCAGCAGCTTTTCGATAGTCTCCTCGGGGTTGCGCATCAAACTGAACTCGGTAATCTCGAGTTTCACCAGCCGCGCCGGGATTCCTGAACGCTTAATAATTTTCATTACAGTGGAAACAAAGCGTTTTTCCCGCATCTGTACCGGTGAAACATTGATGGACACGTACAGTCCCCGCCCGTATTTCGCTTCTACCTGCGCTATATCCTGGCAGGCCCGTTCCAGCACCCAGTTGCCCAGGGGAACAATCATTCCCTTCTCTTCCGCCACCGGAATAAACTTTGTCGGGGGAATCTGCCCGAGTTCCTGATCATTCCAGCGCAGCAGAGCCTCCACTCCCTTCATATTGCCATCGAGGTCGACCAGTGGTTGGTAATACAGCTCGAATCGATTGTCATGGAGTGCATTTTTCAGCCCCTGCTCGATCTTCAGCTGCATAGTAGCTTTTGACACCAGCGATTTGTGGTACACGGTAAAGCAGTTTTTTCCGGAACTCTTGGATTCATACATCGCCAAATCGGCGTTCTGAATGAGGGATTGAATATCTTTTCCGTGTGAGGGGAAGAGCGCAATGCCGATACTCACTCCGATTGTCACCATCGAGGTTTCTTCAGGGGTTTTCTTGGCATGCAAGTAGTACGGGCTGCGGATAGCTGCCAGAATTTTTCGGGCAACCACCACCGCATCCTTCTTCGAGTCGATCTGCGGAAGCATTATGACGAACTCATCACCACCAAAGCGGTATATCGAATCACTCTCCCGCAGGCACTCCCGCAGCCGCCCGGCGGTTTTCAGCAGCAGTTCATCCCCCACTTTATGACCCAGAGTGTCATTGATATTTTTGAAGCCGTCCAAATCGAGAAACATCAGAGCTCCCCGCAGCATGGGATACTTTTCCAGCTGCCCCAGAACTTCCTTCATATCGTTGTTGAACAGGTCCCGATTACCCAGATTAGTCAGGCGGTCATGGTAGGCCAGCTTACGCAGCTGCCGTTCGATGTTCTTACGTTGGGTTATGTCACGGATAATACAGGTGAGGGTTCTTCCCTGAAAATCGGAAGAGTTGCCGAACGACATCTCCATCGGCGAGACACCCCGGCTCTTGTGTTTTCCCAGCACTTCGATACTGCGCTTCAAGCCGAGATCGCCGCGATGCTCGTCGTCGACTATGAAGTACTTTTTGAACTCCTGTTCATGGCGCTTGAAGATTTCGGGCGGAAACAGCTTGCTGAAGTTCTCATTCAGCAGTTCATCCTTAGTGTAGCCGAAGGTGCGTTTTACCGCACTGTTGGCGAACACAATGCTGAACTCTTCGTCGATACGGATAATAGCCTCGTTCACAGTTTCGGTAAGCACATTGTACTGCCGTTCGAGCTGCCGCAGCCGGGCCACCAAACCCTGATGGTAGGTAATATCCCGCATGAGCGCAATCAGAGAAATGACCCCATCACACCAATAGGCATGGAACACACATTCGATCGAGTGCAGCTCACCAAAGCCGTTCCGACAGCGCAGAACAAAGGGAGTAGCCTTTGTTTTCAGAACACCGGAAGTAAAACCGTGAACACTCTCTTCAATCTTTTCCTGTGCAATCTGCCGATACTCCGGCAGCAGAATCGACAAGAAACTCTGCGATTCGAGCTCCTGCATAGTAAAGCCGAATTGATCGGCCCAGGCGGTGTTTACCCATTTGAACTCGGCTTCCGACGAAAACACTGCAATCGAATCATCGGCTGCATCTAATGATTCAAAAAAATCATTATATTTTTCTGATCCGGTTACAAAAATGTAGCCGTATTCCTTGAAAAGCTGGGGCAGCTCGACCGACACATGGGCCTGCTCACTCACGCCGCCATTCGCATCATGGGCCGTTATCAGCCAGCTCTCTCCATTTTGGATTGAGTATAGGCGACGGGAACTAAAATTTACCGTTTTCAATTGAGGAGCCCGGTTCTGCTGCTTCATACTTGCACTACTTTCTTTTCCTAACTATAAAACCTATTATACCATAGTCAAACTGTTAACAAAAATACCTGTTCCTTGCCTCTTCGCGGTTTCAGCGGATAGTTTGGCTATACAGGCGCAGTTTGTTCTTCCAGCCAATGGCGCTCTTCCGTAGTGAGGTGCGGAGAAAGCTCCCTAAAGACAGTTTGGTGATACTGGTTTACCCACTCCCGTTGTTCGGCCGTCAGCATGTCCGCCTCGATCAGCTTTGGCTCTAGCGGGCAGAGGGTGACGGTTTCAAAGCCGTAGAAGCGTCCGAAGGGAGTTTCGAACTGCTCCACTGTGAGCACCAGGTTCTCGATCCGGATTCCGTATGCCCCCGCCCGGTATAAACCCGGCTCGTTCGAGCAGACCATCCCCGGCTCGAGAGCCGCATCTATCATCTTCGTACTAATGCTCTGCGGCCCTTCATGCACATTCAGAAAACAGCCGACCCCGTGTCCGGTGCCGTGGCTGTAGCCGAGCCCGCGTTCCCATAAACTGTGTTTGGCAATGCTGTCCAGCTGAATTCCGCGGATTCCCTGTGGAAAGCGGGCCGTCGCCAGGTTTATGTGTGCCTTCAGCACATTGGTATAATCCTCGCGCTGCGGTACTGCCGTCTCGCCCAATGCAACGGTTCTGGTGATATCGGTCGTCCCGTCCAGATAGTGCGCTCCCGAATCTATCAGCAGCAGACCGTCCCCATCCAACTCGTAGGCCGAGGTTTCGTCGGCACTGTAATGAATGACCGCCCCGTGATCACGGAAACCGACTATCGGATGAAAGCTCTCACCCATGAACCCGGCCTGCCGGCTGCGGTATTGGGGCAGGGCATTCCCGACAGATACCTCGTTCAAGCTGCCGCGCTGCCAACTGTGATACAGCCAGTACAGGAACTGAACCATGGCCACCCCGTCTTTCACCAAGGCGTGTTTGATTCCTTCGATCTCGGTGGGGTTTTTGACTGCCTTCATTCGTGTTGTGATATCCTCTTTTTCCACGGGAACGGCCAAATCAGCCACTTCTCGAACCAGGGCATAGCTCACTGTGCCGGCATCATACACCACGCGACTCGCGGAGCGCAGGGTCTTTTTCAGAAGCTGCTGGATCTGTTTGTAGGGCGCCAGCTTGATGCCTTCCTCTTCAAGCAGCGAAGTCAGCTCCTCGGAAAGCTTCTGCCGATCTACAGCCAGGTACACCTCCTCTTTTCCCACCACTGCATAGCTGAGAAACAGCGGATTGTACTGTATGTCGTTGCCGCGCAGGTTGAACAGCCAGGCGATATCGGAAAGGGAAGCGAGCAGCTGATAGTCGGCTTTAATGCTCCACAACTGCTGCTGCACCCGTTTTATCTTTTCCTGTCGAGACTGCCCGGCATAGCGCACGTCATACTGGTACACATCCTCTTCCGGCAGCCCGGGGCGCCCCTCCCAGATTCTGTCGAGCAGGTCTTCTGAAGCTTGGAGCTCTACCCCATACACGGCCAGCTGCTTCTGGAGAGTCCGAAACAGGTCGGCAGAAATAGTCCAGCCGTAAGTAGCGACCAGCGCGCCTTTGGGCAGCTCATGGCCGAGCCATTCACAGATGCCCGGCACATCAGCCTCGCCCTGCCGGAAAAGCATTATGCCGCTGCCCGCGAGCTCTTCAGCGCCCTGCAGGTAATAGCGTGAATCGGTCCACAGACCGGCTTTATCTTTAGTACATACAAGGGTACCGGCAGAACCGGTAAAACCGCTTATCCAGGCTCTGTCCCGCCAACGCTCCGCGACATACTCGCTCATATGCGGGTCGGTACCGAACACAAGGTATGCATCAATCTTCTCAGATTCCATTTCCTTTCGCAGGGAAGCAAGCCGCTCCTGTATCGAACTCATAGATTTCCTCCATAATGTTTTTCAACCAGCTGCAGCACCCTGGCTGCAATCGGACAAATAGCCGCATTCTTCAGTTTTGCAAGCAGTTTTTTGTACTGTTTCAAATTGCCGGTTACCGCCGCCAGCAGCTCGCGGTAGCCGGTGTCCATTCTTCCCCCGTCACGCATGTCCTTACTATAACTTATTTCTCAGCGCACTTACAGCCGGTGGCGCTGCATCCAATGCACAGCAAAATCCACACAGAGGCGCTGCGAGAACAGTCTGGCAGTAGCGAGCCCCACCTTGCCAGTCTTGATTTCATTACTGTGTTTCTTCTCGAAATCATGCCCGACCCGGGCGAAATCGTCAGAATCGATATCAATATCCTTAAACCACTTCCAGCGTCGATGCCCTTCTATCATTACCGGTGCGCCCATGTCGACTTCCTTTTTTTTCGGAAAATCGGCTCGATACTCAGCCAAATGAAAGGAAGTATTGCTCTCATACCCGGCTCCCAACAGCAACACATACCCGTTGCGCTCGTAGATTTTAGCCAGTGGAGATGTATCACCTAAAGAATAATCGAGGGGATGATCACTGACCACCTCGACAGCCCCTTCCCCCCAGGCGGCAAACGACAGATGCGGGTGGAGGCTGCGCACTACTTCCGGATAGGTTCTGAACAGTTCGGCCACAGTACCGATGCCACGGGTGGGGGTGAGATCAGGATCAAAAGCCGGCATTGAGGCTCGAATAGTTTCCCACCACCCCTGCGGAACCGGCGGATGCTGCCAGCCTGCAGGGTCGGACAAGTCTCCGGAGTGCGCCGGCATCATAAGGGTTCCCCATGGCCGCACCACTTCCTGAAGGGCCTGAATCACAGCCCGGGCCCCTCCGCTCACCCAGCCGAGAGAAGAGAGAGAGGTGTGAACCAATAGCGTAGCCCCGGGCTCCACCCCCAGCTCCAATAGCTCGGCCTGGATCCGTTCCTGGGTAATCGGCCGGTCTCCGGTTCGCTCAATAATCTCTTTTTCACTCATATTTACAGGATAGCACACTTCTTCTCACTTGCCTAAACCGTTAAAGATTACTAATTTAGTAATATGCTAAGAAGAGTACTCGCTCAAATCGTCGGCGGAGGCGCCGTCAAATATGCGCAGATATCGAAAACACTGAATATTCCCGAAGGCCTGGTTCATCAAATGGTGTGGGAGCTGCAAAGACTGGGCTATTTGCAAAAAACAATGGATGAGTGCGGAGAGGTCAAATGCTCCGGCTGTTCGATGGGCTGCGGCGAAAAAACCCCGCTGCAGAATGCCCTTACACTCACCGAAAAAGGTCAGCGCTTTTTGCAGGGGGCTTGATAGGCCGCCGGCCCTTCAGCTGCGTTCAGCAGAAAAATCAAATTTCGCTTACTCTTACCTTAGCGGCGAGTCCGGTGCCCACCACTACCCTCGAACCGTGGTGCTCTATAATCAGAGGGCCGCTGCCATCGTTTTGCGCAACTTTCAAGCGCTCACCGGGCACAATTCCGAGATCCATGAGTTTTTTACGGGCCATCCGTCCGCCGCTGACGGCAACAACCCGTACTTCAGCGCCGCGGCGCATCTGATTCAGATTAAAGGTCTCCATTTATGTTACAATAGTGGCAATAATACGTAGCATATGTCAATCCACTTTAATACCGCCAATTGACAAATTAGCCGCCTCTATTTAAATTATGATTAACTACCATGATATGGATAACCGACAGGGTAGTCAGGAGTATGTATGCTAGACATAATCAAGCCCAAGCCTTCCAGCTTGTCTTTCTCTCACCGCTATGATAGTTTTCATAGCAAGGACGACAATACTATGAGCACCCCCTTGAGTCTCTGCAGAGAAGGCGATCAGGTTGTTATAAATAAAATTACAGGTCACGGTGGGTTTAAAAAGCGCCTCCATGATCTCGGCTTTCGCAAAGGGAAAGAACTCAAAGTGGTCCGTTATGCCCCCTTGCGCGATCCAATGGAGGTCGATATGGCGGGCAGTCACATTTCACTTCGGGTAGAAGAAGCCGAGCAGATAGAAGTCTCCCGAAAGAGTGACAATGTCGAATAGCCAGCACGCACCACACAAATCCTTCACATTTGCTCTCACCGGAAATCCGAACTGCGGTAAGACGTCGATCTTTAACGAGATAACCGGAGCCAATCAAAAGGTTGGCAACTGGGGCGGTGTAACCGTAGATGTAAAAACCGGAAGCATTCGCAGAGCAGATGCAAAGCTCTACTTTACCGATATTCCCGGAACCTACTCTCTAAGCGCCTACACAATGGAAGAGATCGTCGCCCGCGATTACATCATCAACGGAAACACCGATGTCATAATCAATGTAGTCGACTCCACCAATCTGGAGCGCAACCTCTATCTGGCGGTTCAGCTGATCGAGCTCGGCAAGCCGCTGGTTCTGGCCTTCAATATGTACGACGAGCTGAACCGTGCGGGAACCCGTATCGACACTGAACAACTGAGCCATCTGCTGGGCGCACCAATCTGCTATACAGTTGGCCGGACAGGAAAAGGCATCGACAACCTTTTAAAAACCGCTGTAGATGTGGCCCAACACAGTTATTCTGCCCAGCACAGAGTGAATGTACAGTACGGCTCCGATTTAGAAGCTGCACTCGAAAAGCTCACCAGTTTACTCGATAGAGTCGATTTTGACCGGCGCGGCATAAACTCACGCTGGTACGCACTGAAGCTGATGGAAGATGACGAGCTGGTTACAAAACAGGTGAAAGAAACCGTAGGGGGCAATGAGATCCTGGAGGAACAGCAGGTACAGCTTCAGCGTATCGAGGAGCTGTATCATGAGGACGCCGCTACCCTCATCAGTGAAAAACGCTATGGCTTTATCATGGGTGCTATGGGTGAAACTGTAAAAAAGGCCCCGGTCGACCGCATCAACCTGTCGGAGAAAATTGACGGGGTTATGACCAACCGCTTTCTCGCCTATCCGATCTTTGCAGCCTTTATGTGGCTGCTGTTTCAGGCCACCTTCACTCTGGGCGCGTATCCGATGGAATGGATAGAAGCCGGCGTCGGCTGGCTCGGCAGCACGGTACAGGCGGCCTTGAATCCGTCGCTGTTCCGCAGCCTCTTAGTCGACGGGATCATAGGCGGGGTCGGCGGGGTAGTGGTGTTTCTGCCGAACATTCTCATTCTCTTTTTCGGCATATCGATTTTAGAGGATACCGGCTATATGGCCCGGATTGCCTTTATCATGGACAAACTGATGCACCGCATCGGTCTGCACGGTAAAAGCTTCATCCCGCTGATCATGGGCATCGGCTGCAACGTGCCGGCCATCATGGCTGCCCGAACCCTGGAATCGAACCGCGACCGGATTCTGACCATACTCATCGCTCCGTTGATCACCTGCAGCGCACGACTGCCGGTGTACATACTGTTTGCCGGAACCTTTTTTCCGCAAAATGCCGGCAATATCATCTTTATGCTCTATTTTTTCAGCTTCTTCTTTGCCTTCAGCATGGGCCTTTTATTCAAGAAGACCCTCTTCAGAGGCGAGGAGTACCCCTTCGTGATGGAGCTGCCGCCCTACCGTATTCCGACCTTCAAGAGCTCTCTCATCCACATGTGGGAGAAGGCCAAACACTACCTCCAGAAGATGGGCGGGGTGGTGCTGGTGTTTTCCATCATCATTTGGTTTTTGAGCAATTTCCCGCAGCAGGATCAGATAAATGCCGAGTATGCCCGGGAGCTAAACCAGCTTGAGACCGAAATGGAACAGAGCGAAGACCCGAGTGCTCAAACCCGCCTGAACCGGGAACTGCAGGAACTGCGGATCGAAGAACACAAACAGACGATGAGCAATACCTACATCGGTCAGGCCGGCCGTCTGATTACACCGGTCATGCAGCCCCTCGGTTTCGATTGGCGAATGAATGTCAGCCTGCTGACCGGCTTTGTGGCCAAAGAGGTTGTCGTAAGTACACTAGGGGTGCTCTATACGGTCGGAGGCAGTGCCGATGAGGATTCGGCGGCCCTGCGGAGCGCCTTGAGCCGGTCCTACACGCCGCTTACCGCCCTGGCATTCCTGTTTTTTGTTATGCTGTATACCCCATGCATCGTAGCTTTCGTTACGCTGGTTCGGGAAATACAGTCTTGGAGATGGTCGCTCTTCTCTCTCGGGTATCAGATAGCCTTGGCCTGGATAGTTGCTTTTATTGTACGCTCGGGTGGAATTCTGCTGGGGTTTTAAATAACAGATTCCAGTTCACGTATCATGGTGATATCACGCATCCTGGTAATGGCCTTGTTCTGTATCTGCCGGACACGCTCACGGGTGATGCCGAGGATTTTGCCGATCTCCTCGAGGGTGAGCGGACTGTGTCCAGAAAGTCCGAAGCGCAGTGTTATAATCTTGCGCTCGCGCGCACTCAGCTCATCCATAGAGCGATCCAGAATATCCTGCAGATTCACATAGAACATACTGTCGAACGGCTCCTCGTACTCATCGCTGAACACCAGGTCCGATAGTGTAGTCACATTCTCATCATCTACAGTTACGTCCAGGGATGCGGTCTCTCCCGAATACTTCATGATGTTTTCGATGTGATCCGGAGTAGTGTCCATGTACTCGGCAATTTCATTGTAACTCGGCTCCCGGCCGAACTCCTGAGTCAGATGTTTTGCAACGGAAAAGGTCTTCCTGATGATGTTCAGCACATGAATCGGAATTCGAATAGTCCGGCCCTTGTCGGCAATTGCCTTGATAACCGCCTGCTGAATCCACCAGGTTCCGTAAGTAGAGAACTTGCACTTGCGGGTGTAATCGAAGCGTTCGACCGCCTCTATCAGACCGATGTTGCCTTCGTCGATCAGGTCGAGCAGACTGAGCCCGCGATGCTGATATTTTTTTGCAATTGATACGACCAGCCGCAAATTGGAGGTTATCATCCGGTTGCGGTAGTGCTCGAGCATCCCTTCGAGGCTTTTTTTGGTTTCGACATATTCATCCCGGCTCACTTGTTCGGCCTGATAGTCCTCGTCCAATTCTTTCAGCTCGCGCTTGTACGATTGTATGTATTCTCCCATCTCGAGCTCTTCTTGCTTCGAGAGCAGCGGATACGAAGAAATCTGTTTTAGATACAGTGACAATGGGTCAATTTCATGGCTGCCGTCCGCAGCGGAATATAAATCGACATCTGCTGTAGAATCTGTGTAGAGTTCGTCTTCCATAATTATCCCCTTACCGATCATGTTTCGCATGATAACTATGCAATGAGAGGATGAATATCACAATAAGGGTGTTTTGAGACCTGCTATAGGGGATTCCCCTATAGGCGTTGAAGGACCAGCAGATTAATATCCACCTTCTCCTCGGCCTGAATTCGAACCCCGTTCACTTTGCAGGACTTCACGTGTGAGGGCACTTTCAGGTATATGAGGCCCGGATTCACGGTTTCGGGGTGAACCGCATACTCGATGCCATCTTTGGTGACATTAAAATCCACAATCTCCGAACCAGGCAGCAGCATGTCGGTGGAACCGGCTACCGCGTAGGCATCGCGGCTCACCCGCAGAAAACAGCGGGCCGCATGCGGAGGGATCTTTATCGCCCCGCCGCCCCGAAAACCGTGCATGGCCGAATAATACAGGCCCGGCTCCAGTCGATGCTCCACCGGATTGTTTTCGAGGTTGTGGAAGAGTACATATTCCCGTTCATCTATCTTGAAAAACACTTTCTGCTGATCTGCCCGCTGCAGGTCCACGGTTCGCAGGGGAAATTGCGACAGATAGAGTTTTAGCTGTTCGCAGGAATACTCACCGGGATTATCACTGGTAAACAAGAGCCCTCCGTATACCCGGTTCACTACAAACAGGGTATACTGCTCCTCGCTGCTCAACTCGTGCCGGTCTTTGCGCAGAATATAGACATCGGGATCATTTACAAAGGCCCTTCTATTCAGAGCGCGCCGGCCGATGGTGCTTCTGAGCGAGTTCACCGTTGAAACCCGTTCCCGATATCCTAAGAGTTTCAGGCTTCGGTCTTCCCATTTGGGTGCCACATCGGCACCTATCCGGCAATAATGGGTACGTCCGGCGGCAGAGGCCAGCGGCACTCCGCAGCCCAGGGTAACGGCATCGTCGCTCAGGGTATAGAGGAAGTCCATAGCATCGTTCATGATCATTCCGCGACTGCGCCCGGCGAACGGAACCCGGGCCGCCGCGTACAGAAAGTCGAGTTTCAGGAAGCGGTATCCCCATTCATGAATTACGCGGTGGAACACCTCGCGCAGATACTCGCGCACGGCAGGAAGATAAATGTTCAAGGCATAGAAGTTGCCCTGCCACTGAAAGGGGTTATAGCCCAGCTTGCGCGGCCTACCGTTCTCATCGGCCACACACCACTGGGGGTGCTCCCGAAAGATGTTGGAAGTCTCTTCTACAATAAACGGAGCAATCCATAAGCCCGGTGTGTAACCGGCAGCAGTAATCTCCGCCGCCAGGCTCTGCAGGCGGCCTTCAAAACTGGCGTCCGGTTCGAGCCAATCGCCGATTGCCCGTTCCCATCCGTCATCAATTTGAAATACCTGGATAGGTATCCTGAGTTCTTGAAATGCCCGCAGATTATCCAGCACAATATCCGCAGTGACCGCGCTGTAGTGCCGATACCAGCTGGTCCATCCGCTGAGGAGGGGCGCCCGGCTCTCGACCTTCAGCGTCTTGAAATAGGCGTCAAAGACTTCCGCTTCTTCTCCGCGGGCAATCAGCAGCTGCAGCAGCTGCACCGGCGCCTTGATTTCCAGGCCTTCGCACTCCCGCTCTATCCGTAGTACGGAGCGCTGGCGGTACCAGTAGAAACGGGTATACCCGAGCCGTTCACTCAAACTGCCGAGAAACAGCAGCTCTTCAGCATTGCGAAAGTAGAACCAGGAATAGCCGTGTATGCGCTCGGGCCGGTAGCGGGTGAAGCTGTAATCACCGTAGTTATCAAGATGATACTTATGTATCCATGGGAAAAAGATGCCCCGCAAACCATGCATTCCCTCGTCATGCGCCCACTCGCGACTCTCCGTCCAAGACTGAAACCCGTTCATATGAACACAGTCTACCTGGTCTTTTGGAATCCAGCGCTCTATATATGCATTTTGCAGTTTAACCACTCGCAGGGGCTCGAGCCTCAGACTCAGAATGGAAACACCACCGCCCTCGGTCCACTCTCTTCGGACCCGCACATCCGCATTGGCATCAGGACCGTTCTCCGTAATATCGAGACTTTTGACTGCGCCCTTCTCTTCGGTTTTATATCTGAGACGGCCTTTCCATCCTTGGCGCATACACTCCCTCGTTTTAATCGCAGTCCACTAGCTCTCTTATTGTGGCAAATCTTTCTTCGATCAAATGGATCTGTTCGCGGCACGCATCGGACTGCCTCTGTTCAGCCGCTTTTTCCAGGTAAAGGGCGGGCTCGCCCAGCCCGTGGATACGTAAATTATAGGCCGACCCTTTGAGCCGATGCGCATAGGCTATAAGATTTTTCCAGTCTCTTTGGGCTAAAGAGCTCTTCAGAGGCGCGATATAATGGTCTTTATCATATAAAAACTGCAGCACCAATTCCAGAATTGTGGGCTCATCAATCAACAGGGCCCGCTGCGCAGCTTCCATGTCTATCAAATCGCTTTTCCGCACTGTGAATCCCGCTTTCCTAATAAAGACTTATTCCATGCTTCCATCTTATGCTCCCTCAGAAAACGATGTCAAGTGAAGTCAAATAAATATAAAGATTGCCCTTGCTAGTTTGGTTTATTATACTAAATTGTAATAATGGAGACAAACATGCAAAGACAGTTACAAGCAATATCAATAGATGATGAATATTTGAACCTGGTATTGATCGAAGAAATGGGCCGTAAACTCGACCTGAATATTTCCAGTTTTACAGACCCGGTTGCGGCGTTCGAACACCTCAAACACCACTCCGCCGACATTATTTTCGTAGATTACATGATGCCGCTCATGGACGGAATCAGCCTGATTCAGGCAGCCCGCAAATATTATCCCGACATTCCGATTGTTATGATTACAGCGGTGAGCTCTGACAACGAACTGAAACTGCGGGCCCTGGAGAGCGGAGCCACCGATTTTCTCTCGAAGCCGCTGAATCTGCCCGAATTTTCGGCCCGGGTGCGCAATCTAATAAAACTGCGGGAAAGTCAGCTGCTCTATAAGAATTGGGCCGATGTACTGCGAACCGAAGTGGATAAGGCCACCAATGACATCAAGCTGCGGGAGCATGAAACGCTAAAAGTGCTCGGAAGCGCCGCCGAATACAAGGACCCCGAAACCGGCGAACACATCATTCGGGTGGCGCACTACTCAAGAATTATAGCCGAAGAGCTGACTGATGATGAAGAAATGCAGCAGCTGATTTTCAGAGCCGCACCCCTGCACGATATCGGGAAAATCGGGGTACCCGAGACTATCCTGCTCAAACCCGGCAAACTCACCGTCCCCGAATACGAAGAGATCAAGCGGCATGCCCAAATGGGATATGAGATTATGAGAAACGCCGAAAGCCCCTATCTGAAAACCGGTGCACGGATTGCCCTGACCCACCACGAAAAGTGGGACGGCAGCGGATATCCGCGCGGCCTGGCCGGCAAGGATATCCCCGTCTGCGGCCGGATCGTGGCAATTTCAGATGTGTTCGACGCCCTGACCTCCCTCCGTCCCTACAAACTGCCGTGGAGTTTCGACAAGGCGGTGGATCACATAAAAGCGGAAAGAGGGCGACACTTCGATCCCGATGTGGTGGATGCCTTTCTGGCGCATATTGATGAGATCAAGGAAATCCACACGACCTATTCGGATGAATCCTCTCTGAATAACGTGAGTTGAGAGTACGCTTCATGCCGCCGGCGGCCCTACT
>CAZRWN010000016.1:29629-47914 GCA_964603735.1 uncultured Sediminispirochaeta sp.
CCGGCGGCCCTACTGCCGGCAGTCCTACTGCCGGTGAGCGGACTTCCGGCGGCGGAGCCACAGCAGCAGCCCTCCGCCGACGATCATCAGTAAACAGAGAATCTGTCCGGTGGTAAAATTCCAGGGCGAGAGAAACAGGGCCTGCGGATGGGCCTCGGCACCGAGCTGAATGGGATATCCGATACCGAGGTCGGGCTCACGAAGGTACTCAATGATGAAGCGGACCACACCATATCCAATCAGGTAGATGCCGAGTATCTGACCGCTGAATTTCTTACGCGGGCGGACGAGAAACCATATGAGCAGCCACAATACAATACCTTCGAAAAAGGCCTCGTACAACTGAGAAGGGTGGCGGGGAAGCTGAATCATCTCCCCGGATTCATATGAGATGCCAACTTTGTCTGCAATTCTACGTACCCACTCGTGGCGGGTCGAATAAGCCGGAGCATAGGGAAATATCATCCCGATGGGGTTGGTAGTCACCCGGCCCCACAGCTCACCGTTGATAAAATTCCCCAACCGTCCGAAAGTGTAGCCCAGCGGAATACCGGCCACTACCAGATCGGTCACCTGCAGAAAGTCTATCTTCTTGAGCCGGCAGTATGTAAAACCTCCGATAACCGCACCGATCAACCCACCGTGGTAACTCATTCCCTGCAGCCCTACCAGATTCATATTCTCGTCAAAGGGCCAAAAGATCCTCCACGGTTTTTCCAGATAGTACCCGGTGGGATCATACACGATAGTGGCAAGAATACGAGCACCAATCAGTAATCCGAGGATAGTCCAGAAAAATATATTGATGCTGTCGTCTTCGCTCAGCTCGATCTTCTCCTGTTTCACCTGGTAACGGAACAGCACGTAAGTAACACCGAAAGCAATTAAATACATCAAACCGTACCAGTGAAACGGCAGTCCGGGAATTATCACCGGACTAATCCAATCGGGATATTGCAGGTAAGCAAGCATACCTCACTCCTTCTGTTCGATTTGTTCAGATTCTATGCGTCCGTTATCCTGATTAAACCAGATGGTAATGTTCTGCAACGGCTTCGCAGTTTCAAAGAACCGGCCGTGGCTCTCGATAACCACTCCCGGATACAGATTCCCGCGCACCACTACTTTTGAATTGAAATGCTCTTCGTAGCGCTCCCGCAGGGTAAACAGACGCATACTCCGTTTTTCTATGATCTTTAAGTTTTTCAGTTTCTCCCGTCTTACCTTCTCCAGCTTATTCCGTAACCCCTGATCTTCAAAGCGTTTCATCTCCATATCCAGTTTCGTAACCAGTTCTTTCAACCGATCTATCTCTTTTTCATGCTGTTCGATTTGATCGGCAACCAAATAATCCTGTCCGAAGGAGATGACGGTATGGGTTCCTTTATCGTTGCCCAAATTCCGGGCCTCGAGTCCGTGTTTGGAGAACACCTTTCCTCCGATCAAGCTGCCCTTGTCACCGGTCAGATACAGAGTGCCGTTACACTTCACCTGACAGCGCAGACAGTTGTTCTTCACCCGTATATCACCGACCGAAAGCAGAGTAGCTTCTTCTACGAACACCGCCTGGATATCTTTCTTCGCCCGGATTACAGCTTTATTACCTCCGACAATGCCCTGCCCCACTTTCACCGAATTGCCGGCCGACAGCAGCGCCCCCTCTACGGTGCCTTTTATCAGCACATCGCCGCCGGCCATGACGTAAAAACCGCGCTGCACGTTGCCGGAGACCTCCACGGTTCCGGGAAACTTGATATTACCACTGTGCATATCCACGTTTCCCTTGACCCGGTGGTGTACATGCACGCTGATGCTCTTGCCGTCGTATTCCAGCTCGCCGCTCTTCTCGGCATAGAACAAAACCCGCCCGTCACCTTTTTCTTCGCGGCGGATATTGTCCCCGACCTGCAGATCGACGCCCTCTTTTCCCTTGGCCTCGACGGTTTCGCCGCTGATATTCCAGCCGGCTTTGCCGGTGCCCGCGGCCGGGATTTCGGCAATAAGCTGGTTCTCCTCAACGGCAGTGATATCGTCATGAGTCCTAAAATCGGCCTGGCCCTGCTTATCGATCTTTACCTGATCACCGCTGGCCAATTTTATATGGAATGTAATTTTACCCGATTCCGAGCTCTGCACCGGAGGATTGCCCGCTGCAATTTCAGCATGATCAACCGACTGCCCCTGCTTGGCCTGCAGAATTGCATCGCTGAGCGCTGAACTGTCGATCCCCTTCAGCACCTTGTTCTCTTCCAGTACCTTGCTGACCCGGTCCATGGACAGCGGCGGAGCAAACCCCCGCGCCTCCTCCAGCGAAATGTAGGCGGCCATCTTATCGGCAGCCACCTCTACCTCGATTTTGGCCTCCCGATAGGGGCGAACCCGCAGCATTGTGCTCTCTTCGCCGTCGACTACGTCCAGGATGCCGGTTTCTTGGGCCACCAGCTGATCATCCTTCAGCAGCACATTCTCCTTCAGCCACATAGGAGGATCGTTTCCCGGAAGCCCGGGCAGGACCTTGCCGTACACATCGACCCCCTCTTCCCCACTTTCGGTAGAAGTAATTTCGGCAACTATGTTTCCGGCTTTTACATAGGCCATTCGCGAAACCGACGGCAGCGGATAATCGGTAAGGCTGGGAATCAGCTCGTCGGAGGCAGCCGGCGACTCTGCATCCGCATCCTCGCCCTGTGGGAGTGCCAGCAGGCTATCCTGCTGCCGCGCCTCCAACTCTTTATCCCCCATGAACCTGCAACTGAACTGCAGGCTGCGGTCCGATCCGCGGGTAGGCGCTTTGCCCTCCGCGAGTACATAATCTTTCAGTTCGAGATTCCGACTTCGATAAAACGCGACCAGATCCGCTTTGATTTTTTCGAAATCCATCTCTTTGAAACCGCTCTTTTTGATAGCGGCTCCAATCTCTTTCAGCACGAGGGGTTTGCCGCGGCCGCTGCCCTTGACCGCATTCAAAAGCCCTTTCAGATGGTCGGAGCTGGCCTCCACTTTGAACCACGCATCCCGGTCCTTAGTAATGGGCACATCCTTGAAGGGCTTCTGACGCTGAATGGATACCGAAATTGCCTGATTTATTTTTGAAGCCGGTACCAGCTCCTCGGCGCTAAAGCCCTTCTCCCGGGCAGCCCCCAGCACGGTTTCGGCCTTTGGCGGCCGAGCATCCCTTTTCCCCGGCGAGAAATGCAGCAGACAGGTCGCCTGATCCCTGGAAACGGTCAGTTCCCACTTATGATGTTGGAAGGGAATTACTTCCACCCAATTTTCTCCGCGACGTACCACCCCCGAGTGGCTTGCCCGCAGGTCTTCCTGGGTCGCTTTCACCCCCCGTCCGGGATATACAGCTTTCGCACTTCTCTCTTTAATAGAGATCGGCTTTCCGTAGACCGAGCGGCCCAGCTTGCCTTCCCGGGCTGCGCCTATCTCGGCCAGAACCTGATTCTCTTCGGCCCAGCCGCTCTCGACTACTTCCGGATCAACGGTGACCGGCTCTTCTTTTTCACGGGTTTCCCACTTTTTTACCGTCTCTTCTTTCGGTTTGCCGAAGGGCAGTTTGCTTTTCTTCGGGACTTTCTTCTCTACCTGTACACGTTCGCTCGTTTTTACGGTAATTCGCGGTTCACCGGCCTTTTCCAGAATCCAGCGGGCATCCTCCCGCAGCTCTTCCGGAATCGGCTGCAATTTCCAGCTGTACTCGGGAGGAGCGGGCGGAACCGCCGGAGTGCCTTCGGCTACCACCGCTTCTACCGACTCTTCGTCAGCCGCTTCTATTCTCCGTACCGCGGCCTCTATCGCCTTTTCCTGAACTCCCTCGACAATGCCCTTCTCTTCGAGCAGGTTCTTTATCTTGGGAACATTCCACACCTCGCCGTGGGGATCGGCGGTGAATACGAGTGAGGCTTTTAAATGGGAATTATCAACTGTAATCTTGAGCCGGCCTTTCGTCTGCATGAGATCTACACTTTGTATCCCTGTTCCATCGCTTTCAGCAGTTTACTCTTGAGAAGCTGGTTCTCCTTTTTCAGTCCGTTTATCTCGTACTGCTGAGCCCGGATGGTATCAATGAGATCTCCGCGGGTAAGCGCCCCGCTGTGCAGCAGATTCTCGAGGTCCTGTACTTTTGCGTCGAAGTCTATTTCCGCTTCCATCTCCGCGGTTTCATACGTCTGCTCCAGATTGTCGAAGTCGAGCAGACCGGCCTGTTCCTCTTCCTGGTGTTGTATGATTTTATCAGCAACCCGGTACACCGCCTGGCTCAGAACCGAGCCGGGCTTATACGCAACAATCGGCAGCCGGGAACTGAGCGCGACCTCTTGGAGATGATCAAAATAGATAACCCCCAGATGCTCCATATCGATCCCAAGGTATTCGCGGCAGGAGCGCCGTATTTTCTCGCCCTTCTTGGAATCCTTAGGGTCTTCCAGCATATTCATAACCAGCATCGGACGGAAGTTCCGCATAGTTTCCTGAAACTGATCGAAGCTCTGCGGATCCTCCTGCCTGATCCTCTCGAGCAGGCGCGGAATATAGACCCGCTGCAGCTGGGAACCCTCTTTCTGCAGGTTTTTCAGGTATTCGGCCGCGGCTGAACCCTTTTTGAAGGAGTTGCCCATCAAGCGGAATACCGTGTTCTTCAGAAACAGATATGCGTTCAGGGTAGCGGTCAGTGTAGGGGTCGTGACTACCATCCCGCGGGAGGAGGTAAGAAAAAAGTCCAGGGTATTGAAATTAGTGCCGGCGCCCAGGTCTGCTACTAAGTAATCGGCATCCACTCCGTAGAGCCGTCGGATCAGTTTTGATTTCTGTCCGCTTTTCAGATTGGCCATGCCGGGAATTTCCGCATCTCCCGGAATAAAGCGCAGATTTTCATATTCGGTAGGAAGAATAATATCATCGAATTTAATGCTGGAATCGAGAAGAAACGTCCCTATGCCGGTGCGTACACCGCTCTGACCGAGAGTAAGATGCAAATTGCTGGCGCCGAGGTCGAGGTCGGCCAGTACCACCTGCTTTCCATACCTTGCAAGTGCAACCGCCAGATTTGTAGCTACCAGGGTTTTCCCCACCCCGCCCTTCCCGCTGGCGATTGGAATTATCTGCATCTACTTCTCCTCTTGAGTATTGTCAACTTCGGTAATTTCTACCTGCACGCTCTGCGAGTCGTCCGACTGCCGTGGCTTATATTTTAACAAAATTATCCCGGTAAGCAAATCAATCACACTTATGATCAGCAAAAGCGGTACCATCCGCTCGAAAATAGTAGCCGGAACCATGATCCCCGCCGAAGGATTAATATAGGCCAGGATGACTGAAATGATCCCAAGCTCATAGAGCAGCAGCAGCAGCCCGGCGGCCAGTTGCAGCAGCTTCACGACCCCGACTGCCCTGGCAACTATCTGAAACTTCAGCGGCCGCAAGGCCGTAAGAGCCGTGCCGAGAAGAGTGGCAAATGCATAGGAGAGAACCCAGAAGAAAAAAAACTGATACTCCTGGGACTGCAAAGGGTTTAAAAACGTATGCAAAAGATTCACGATCAGGATATATCGGATTATCTCCCACACACCGGCTACACTGGGAATTATTCGCTGTCTCATCTAAAGCAAAGTGTACGCACAGTATTGAGTGAGGTCAATAGTAAGCAGTAATTAGATATTAGCTTGACAAACGAGTCGAAACCTAGAGAATGAAAGTAGAACTATAGAGAGGTTTACATGAAAAACGGCGACAAACTCACCTGGATCGGAGCTGCAAGTGCACTGTTTATTTTCGGACTGGTAGTTACCTTTACTCCCCGAGTCTCGGCACAGCAGTCTTCACAGACGACCCAACAGTATATCGACCGCATTCAATATGCATTCAATTTTATTCTGCAGAACTATGTGGACGAGGTTCCCCCGGAACAGCTGTACGAAGGAGCCATGCAGGGACTCTTCGACAGTCTGGATGACCCCTATTCCTATTATCTGACCGCCACTGATATGGAGGATCTGACCGACACTACTTCCGGCAAGTTCGGCGGCGTCGGCTTATACATCAGCAAGCCGGCCGAATCGGAAGAGGACCCGCAGGCCGCCAACGGCCGCGATGCCTTTATAAAGGTGGTCGCACCGATTGAAGACACTCCGGCCTACCGGGCCGGAATACATGCCGGAGATTACATCACCAAGATAGAAGGAGAGTCTACTAAGAAGCTCACCGTTGACGATGTGGTCGAACGGCTGCGCGGCGAGCCGGGCAGTAAAGTAACGGTCACCATCCTGCGCGGCAAGGACATCACCTTCGATGTCGATATTACCCGGGCCATCATAGAAATCCCGACCGTCAAGCACGACATGATCAACGAAAACATTGGCTACATCCGCATTATTCAGTTCACTCCTTACACGGACGACCGGGTGAAGGAGGCAATTGACGAGTTCAAACGGAATAACTACTCCAAGCTGATAATCGATGTACGGCAGAACCCCGGCGGCCTGCTGACCTCGGTGGTAGACACCGTCGACATGATCCTTTCGGAGGACACCATCGTAAGCACCCGCTCGCGAATAAAGCAGGAAAATGAGGTTTTTTCCGCCGATGCGAACCGCGATGTCGATCCGGAACTGCCCATTGTGGTACTGATCGATCAGGGCTCGGCCTCTGCCTCCGAAATACTGGCCGGCGCACTGAAGGATACCGGCCGCGCCGTACTCATAGGCGAAACCAGCTTCGGTAAAGGATCCGTTCAGAAGATTATTCCCTTCGGCCAAAGCGGATTCAAGCTTACCATTTCACGCTACTATACCCCGGCCGGCATCAATATCGACAAAGTCGGAATCGAACCGGATATCGAGGTCAAGGAACCCGAACTGAGCGAAACGGATAACGAGGATCTGAAAGAAATTTTCGAACAGCGGCTCATAACCAAGTTCGTGGATGAAAATCCCGAGGCCTCCGAACGGCAGCGCGAGCAGTTCGTGCAGCAGCTGAAGCGGGAATACGATATCAATCTGGAAAACCGTCTGCTGCGCAAACTCATCCGCAACGAGTTCCAGCGCCGCATGGACTTTCCGCCGGTGTACGACCTCAAATACGACCAGCCGCTGCAGAAGGCGGTCGAGCTGTTGGAGGACGGCGAGATCTCCGACATGATAGAAGAAGCTCAGAAAAATGCCGCCAGCGGAGCAGGCGGAAATTCCGCCGCCAACGGGGCAATCGACTTCGACCTGTTCGATTTTCCCGCAGCAGGATCGCAGCGCAAGGAGCAGCCGAAACCATGAAACATGTAACATTACAAATTCGGACCGGAGCTCACACCGAGCTCAACGACATTACCTCGCAGGTGGCCAAAGCGGTCAGCGAGAGCGGCGTTCGGGACGGACGCTGCACGGTCTACATTCCGCACACAACCTGTGGAATCACCATCAATGAAAATGCCGATCCCTCAGTGAAAAAGGACATCTTGAAAGAGCTGAACAAGGTCATCCCTCTCAACGACAACTACGCTCACATGGAGGGCAACTCGGCCGCCCATATAAAATCTTCGCTGATGGGTTTCAGCGTCACCATACCGGTCAGCGGCGGGCGCATGCTGCTGGGCACCTGGCAGGGGATCTACTTGTGCGAGTTCGACGGACCGCGCAGCCGCAAAGCGGTAGTCTCGGTCGGTGAGTAGGGCCGGGGCAGCCTATGCGCCGCTATCTGCTGCCCGAGAGCTTCGCCCCGGATCATCAGTCCTCAAATCACGCCGCGGCCCAGCCGCCCCATTCCCGCATCCGCCTCGCCGGCGACGAGTTCCACTACCTGGTACACGTTCTGCGCTGCAGCCGGGGCAGCCGTTTCGAGGCAATCGACCGACAGGGCCGTCCGTATATGGCGGAAATAATCCAGATTCACGCCGACTCGCTTGAACTAGAACTTCAGCCTATCCCGGGCAGCGAGTCAAGCGCGGGGAGCCAGCTCCCAGCACAGGCGCCGACAGGGTCGCCCGAATACTACCTGTATCAGGCCCTGCTGAAAGGCAAAAACATGGAGGCAGTGCTGCGGCAGGCGGCGGCAGCCGGCGTCCACCACATTATTCCGCTGCAGAGCGAACACGCTGTGGCAAAAATAGAAAACCCGCAACGGGAGGAGAAAAAGCACTCCCGCTGGGACGCGCTCATCAAAGAGGCGATTCAGCAGAGCGGCAGCAGCGTCATCACCCGCATCCATCCAAGCACCACCCTGCAGACCGTTGAAAAAAATTGGTCGAGCTCGACTTTAGGTCTCTTTTTTCATGAGGTACCCCTTGAAAATGGCTCGCTTCACAGGTATCTTTCCAGTTGCCCTCACAAGGTAGCGCTCTTTATCGGTCCGGAAGGCGGGTTTTCCAAAAACGAAGTACGCCTGCTGCGTAGCATCGGCTGCCGTCCGGTACACCTGCACACCAACATATTGAGGGCGGAAACAGCCGCCATTTATGCAATCGGGGCCGTACAAACAATTGTAGGGGAGAAAAACCAGTGGAAACCCGTACTCCAATCTCCGGAAACGACGGACACAGCCGAATTTCGGTAATCGGTGTACCGATCGATGTACTTCCGGAAAAGGACATTGAAGAGACAGTCCGAAATTATCTCGATGACCAGGGAAAGCACCAGATCGTATTCCTCACACTATGGGATTTACTGCGCGCCCGCGGCAACAGCGACTTTGCCCGCACAGTCCACGAAGCCGGGCTGGTCATTCCGACCTCGAAAAGCATCCAGAAAGCGGCCAACTTCCTGCACAAGCGCGAACCGGTCCGTTATATGCCGTTTTCCTTTGTGATCCGTCTGCTGGGGGTGTTGGAGAAGCACGGCAAGAGCGTGTATCTGGTGGGCCTGCGGCCGGAATTCCTGCACACCGCCTCGGCTAATCTGCGCGACAGCTTTCCGGGGCTGCAGATAGTGGGCCGTTACGCCGGTTACTTCTCAAAAGAGCGCGAAAAGGACGTGGTCACCGCCATCAAAAAGGCCGGCCCCTCGCTCGTACTGACAGGCCCCGGCGTGACCAAAGGCAGACTCTGGTTCCGTAAGCACCGCAAAGACCTCCCGGCGGGGCTTTCTCTGTGGTGCGGAGAGTGTTTTGAAATATTCAGTGGAAAACGGGACAAACCGGCCGAGAAGAGCTGGAACCGCGGAACCTACTGGCTGCGGGACCTCCTGCGGCGTCCTTGGACCATACTCAGGGTTTTTTATTACACATACTTTTTACTGCTGCTGCTGATCTATCGCATCAAGGGCGAATGAGCCTTCAGCGGCCGGCCACTGCCCGCACCGGCCGGCCCCCTACAGCTCGTACAGTTTCAGATATTCGTACAGCTCTTTGAAACGCTCTTCCATCGCTCCGGCCAGCGCCCGACCGATAGCCCTGCGCAGCCCCGGCATCAGAAGAAACAGACCGAGCACATCCCCGATGAATCCCGGGGTAATCAGCAGCACCGCCGCCACCAGCAGCCCCGCCAGTTCAAAGAACTCGACCCCCGGATAATACCCCTGTTTGATCCGCGAATGCATAGTATCCAGCACTCCCCGAATTACCAGAAAGGCGAGAAACAGACCGAGCGTCCCGGTGGCAGTCACCACCGCCATCAGCGCGTGCTTCGGAACCACATCTACCAGCTGGAGCAGCGCATACATATCCGCAATCGGGATAAGCGAGAGAAGAAGTATGAGATAAAGCAGTTTCAGGATAAAACCGCTGTCTAAGAACCGCATTAAGGATCGAATTTCCAACATAGCAGAAAAAGAGTACCATAGAGACCGGGCGTATACAAGTATGCAAATTTCTATAAAATCTCCCGCCGCACAGCTGCCCGCTGGTCACCAGTCGGCCGGCCCGACGGCCTCCCACCCTCCCGTTTCGCTCTCGGCGAGAAATCCCCTATACAAACTCTCTGCAGGTTTGTTCCCCCCGCCGGCCTGATCGCGTACTATATGTACAAAAAAAGGGAAAAAAGTGTCTGTAATCATGTACGTCGATTCTCACGGGCCGAGCCACTCCCTGTTGCGCAGCACCTTCCCCAGCCTGACCATCAAGTCTGTGTACTCTCCCGAATATTCACTGGAAGTACTGCAGGCAAACCCGCCCGATCTCATTATTACCGAGATCGATTTTTACGGATTTGATGGATACGTGTTATTAGAACGAATGATCCGCTGCCCGGAACATGTGCCGGTAGTAGTCCTCAGCTCCCTGAGCTCGCCGTACAACGTGGTTCGGGCGCTGCGAACCGGGGCCGAGTATTTTTTCCCCAAGCCCTTCGATCCGGACCGGTTTCGCAGCTATATCCATAAGCTGCTCACCTGCATTCACCATTCCCGTCTGTCTGTAGCCCCGCTCCAGCCGGGAACAGATCCGCTCGAGGCCTTTGCCGGCCGGTCCAGAGCCCTGGAAAAACTTAAATACACCCTGCGCCTGTATGCCGAAGCCGCCGCTCCGGTTCTCATTACCGGCGAAAGCGGCAGCGGCAAAGAACTGGCCGCCCGCACCCTCCACACGCTCTCTCCCCGCCGCAACGGGCCCTTCAGAAGTGTTCACTGCGGGGCCATCCCCGCCTCCCTGCTGGAAGCGGAGCTGTACGGCAGCGAGCCGGGCGCCTTTACGGGGGCCACCCGCCGGCCCGGCCTCTTCGAGCAGGCCGACGGGGGAACGCTGTTTCTGGATGAAATCGGGGAAATGTCCGCGCAGGGACAGATGAAGCTGCTGCGGATAATCGAAGCCCGGCAGATCACCCGCATCGGCGGAAGAAGAGACATCACGATAGATGTGCGCATTGTTTGTGCCACCAACCGCGACCTGCAGCAGCTGGTGAACGAGGGACTGTTTCGGGCCGATCTCTACTTTCGGATTCACACCCTGCCGATTGCACTGCCGCCTCTGCGTACCCGCATAGAGGATATCCCGGAGCTGGCACTGCAGTATCTGCGCAGCCAGCCGTATCAGCGGCCACAGTCCGCGCCGGATGCATGCTCAACCGCCCCCGACCCGCCCATTTCCTATTCAGCCCTGATCAAACTCGCCCAGTACGACTGGCCGGGCAATGTGCGGGAGCTGCGCAATACCCTGCAGTTGGCCCAGGTGCTGGCGCGCGGCGGGACTATCAAAGCCGAGCATATTCGGGTTGCCTATTGAGAGGGTGGAAAGCCGGAGGCTCAGTTGAGTATACGGAAATCCTCGGCCAGAAGCACGGGAAAACGATTGCCCTGCTGATCCTCACCGTAGCCGAGATAGCGGGCTATCAGCAGTATCCTCGCATGCAGGGGAATCTCGTTCTCGGAGGTTTCGCGGCTGCGGGGTTTCGGTACGGTACCGACGAACTCGGGCCCCCGAAGCTGCACGTAACAGCGATAGACCTCCAGCTCTTCCCCATCGACCCAGCTGCCGGAGGAGAGTTCGAGGATCCCCAGAAAATCCTGCTCAGAATCGTTTACCAGCTGCCGTGAGGACACTACCCCGTCGACCGTCAGATAGCGGTCCTTCGGAATCCCACCCGCATCGCCGGCCGACACCTGAGCAGCCAGCCGTTCAAGAGTCATTTCGAAGGCCAGCACCTCTTCCAGCTGGGGCAGAGAGGCTGCTTGTGAGTTCTGCGATTGCGCCGGCATAACCGACACACCCATGGTCAACATCACTACAATGAGACCTGTACGTGCTACTTTGGACCGCATAATGGACCTCTTTTCCGGGACTCTTTTCACTTTGATTGTATGTCTTTATTATGGAGGGGTCAAGTTTTGCGTGGATCTATTTAAATCTATTTGATTTTTTCAGTATAATGGTCGATAAAAATAAGAGAATTACTATACATTAATTCCGGGTTAAACTGATATTATCCTGATAAAGTATCAGATGTAGTGTATACTTTTTACGGAGAAAGGTTTGACAAATATTAATTACCTGAATAAGATTGTAGTGAACGTGAGAAAGTATCGGAAGATTGAGAGGTTTCATGAATAACAACGATATTGTACCAGGCTTTGACGATGAAAAAGACGATAGCCTCAAAATTCGTCTAGAAAAAATCGATAAAGTTGAAGGCTGCCTCGTATTGTATCTGACAGGATATATCGATACGTATAACTCAAATTTCTTTCAGAAAAGAGTAAGCAAAGCTGTTGAAAACGGTTTTTCACGGCTTATTTTTAACTGTGCCGGGCTCAATTATGTGTCCAGTACGGGCATCGGATCATTTACTGCATTTCTGAAAGCAGTAAAACCGCGGGGCGGTGACATTGTACTGCTGGATATCCAGCCAAAAGTATATGAAGTATTTCAGCTGCTTGGGTTCTCTCAATTCTTCAATATCAAGGATAATCTGCAGGAAGCCATCGAGTTCTTCAACTCCGCCGGTAAAACCGGCTCTACGGATGTGTTTCCCAAGATATTCAAGTGCCCAATCTGTTCAAAAAAGCTGAAAGCCACCAAACCAGGGCGTTTTCGATGCAGCGAATGCAAAACCATATTGGCAATCGACAATTCCGGACAGGTCTTTCTAGGTTAGCATTCGTACCCACTTGAGCAAGTAAGGGGAGAGTGCATTATATGAACAAAATCGAAAGTTATCTCATCAATCTCGGTGTCACCTATGCAGAGCTCGGTGAAAACACGTGGATAATCAACGACCCGGACAACGGCCTCGAGCAGGTGGCCGTTGCGGTAAACGAGCCTCTGGTGGTGGTTCGGGTAAAAGTGATGAATGTTCCATCCAGGGACCGCGAAGAGTTTTATCTCAAGCTTCTACAGCTGAACGGTTCCGACCTCATTCACGGGGCCTATGCAGTAGTCGAAAATGACGTTATTTTAATAGATACACTAAACTACGAAACTATGGATCTGGAGGACTTCCAGGCTACTATCGATGCGGTCAGTCTGGCACTTACCGAGCACTACTCACTACTCTCCAGTTATCGTAACTAAGTAGTATTCAGAGGAACACACATGGGATTTTTTGAAAGATTCAAACGAATGATAAAAAGCAATCTCAATCAGATGATCAGTCGGGCAGAGAACCCCGAGAAGATGCTGAATCAGCTGATTACCGATATGAACCAGCAGCTGGTCGAGTCGAAAAAGAGCGTCGCCTCGGCAATCGCCGACGAGAAAAAGCTCGAACGGCTTATGAACAACGCCTTAGCCCAGTCCCGCGAATGGGAAGAGAAGGCCCGCACAGCGGTTTCCGCCGGCAAAGATGAATTAGCCAAGCAGGCCCTGGTCCGCAAGCAGGAGTTCGACGGCCAGGCTCAGCAGTACCGCGAACAGTGGGAAGCACAGCACGAGTCGGTCGAAAAGCTGAAGCAGGCCCTGCGGCAGCTGCAGCAGAAGATCGAAGAAGCCCAGCGCAAGAAAAACCTGCTGATCGCCCGTTCCAAACGGGCCGATGCCCAGCGGCAGATCCAGGAGACCATCGGTAACCTGGACAACAATTCGGCTTTCGAGGCATTCGACCGGATGACCCGCGAAATCGAAGACAAAGAGGCCCGCAACGCCGCTATCGAAGAGATGGAGTCCACCGGCCCCGACGACGATCTCGAAGCTGAGTTCGCCAAGCTGGAGAATTCCGACTCATCCGCCGACCTCATGCTGGAGGATCTCAAACAGCGGATGAAGAACGAAGAGGGCTCCAAAAACTAAGTGAGCTCAGGCGGATCCACCGCTGAACCGGCCGCCGGCACCCCGTCTGCGGCGGCCAAGCAATTCGTCAACCTAGTGCGGGCCGAGACACCCGCATCTTTTTATCTGACACAGCTTCCCGCCCAGCTGATGCCCGGCGTGGCTCTCGGCATCTCCACCGAACCCCTCCCCGCCCGCTTCGTCGACCTCTATGTACTGCCCGTCCGACAGTACACCGACGGTTGCCTTGAAGCGCAGGTTGGAGAGCCGCCCGTGATTGCCTACGGCGCTGCTGAGCTGCTTCCGCTGGCCTTCGACTGCGGCTGCCGCGACTATCTGCGCGAGCCCTGGAACATCTCCGAACTAAGGGTGCGGGCCGGCCGGCATCTGCCGCCCCGCCGGATGCGCTTCAGCTGGGCCGTGGTCGAGATGCATCGGAACAGCCTGCGGTGCCTTCAGCACTACAGCAGCGACCGCCCCGGCGGCCGAGCGGGTCCCGAACCGCTGGCGGTAAAGCTATCGCCGCCCGAAGCGGCACTGCTGAAACAACTCCTGGCGTTTGGCGAGAATCCGGTCCCGCGGGAATGCCTGCAATATGCACTCCGGCACACTGCGCGGATTTCTCTGACTTCCCGAACTTCCCGAACTTCGCGGACTTCGCGGCAAGAAGACAGCCGCGCTGTGGATGTGCATATCTCCGGCCTGCGAAAAAAGTTCAATCGCCTGGCCGGCTATCAGCTTATACCGTCACCAATTAGAAGTATATACGGCTATGGATATCAACTTATCCACAGCTGATGCACATCTTATCCAAATTGTGGATAACTTGTGAGAAAATTTTGGATAAGTACTGTTTGCGCTCGTGAATATATCACTGTTTTATAGAGTGAAGTTGTAAGAAAAGATGGGCTTTTAGGTTGATAAAGTTAATTTATTATATTAAAAGTAATTAAAACCACTATTATCTAGTTGTGAGGGTAAATTTTGACACAGTTATATTTTTCATTAGCTCACAACACTCAAATACCTCTAATGATTTGCACCGGAAGAGTTGTGGATAAGCTGTGTACTACCACCGCTAAACTCCTTTATTAATTGGAGTTGCGAGCAATGTAGCTTCATGCTACTATTAGTCTCGAAACAAAGGATTGTGCCTGTGAAAAAAGCTGTAGTAGTATCTGCGGCATACGTCGGATTTTTCCTAGTTAGCCTCACGCTTCTCACCGCGATTTCGCTTATTTTTACCTGGATAAGTAATTACTCTCCGATCTATCAGTCGGCTGCCTTTCTGCAGCAGGCACTGGCAAGTATGCTGCAAGTGCTGCCGGCCGCGCTTGCCCTGTCGCTGATGCTGGTATTGCTGGTGCGTACCCGCAGTCGTACCCGTGCACCGGTCCTGAGCCTGGTCATCAGCATTTTGGCCATTGCCCTGTATGCCGGCACGGCTTTCCTGCTAATGCAGTTTAGCGCGCACGGTAAGGGTCCGCAGGCCAGGAGCCTGCCCTTCTACGAACAACGGCTGACGCAGATCGAACAGACACTGCTGTACACCGGAACAATACGCGATATCGACGAAGGCTACCGGATCACCCCGCTCCTGCAGGCCGAACTGGACAAAGCCGGACATCCTCGCATCAGCTACTACCCGCAGGCAACCGCATATCCGGCGGAAAACAGAATTCAAACAGCTGAAACGCGCGCACTACTCGAATACAGCCAGGCGGAAAATCCCTTCTACGCATTCGTCAAGCCGCCTGTAATTATGCATCGCCTGCTTGGCGAACTGGAGGGGGTCAACGCAGCCCTGAAACAGAGCGCCGCCCGCAGCTGGATTTTTCTTCTCATTGCTGCAGCCGCGCATGTCCTGTTTCTCACCGGCAGCTGGAGCCTCATCACCAGCAGCAGCTGGCCGCTGCTGAACGCGCTGCTGGCGCTGCTGGTGTTCCGCGGATTCTTCTTCCTGGAGGCTGCCTTTCGCGGGGGGATACTCTCAGAGCTGCTGAATGTACTCGCGCTGGAAGATTTCATCTTTCTGGCGGCACCGGCCGCATTCCTCCTGCTGGCAGGTCTGTTCATTTTGTGGGGCTTAGTTTACAACCCGGCCCCAAAAGGAGCCGGGAATGAGTAGATTCGCCATACGCAGCTTTGTTTTCATCACAGGGGCGTTTCTGCTGGGGTATATGTTCTTCTTTGTACAGCAATGGCTGCAGTACCCTGAAGATACTCTGCTCTATTTCTATAAAACTCCCTGGATATTCGAAGAGGCGCTGAGATTACTGATAGAACACTTTCCGGTAATCTCGGTCAGTGCGGTTCTCCTGGCCTTCTCCACCTATCCGGCCGAACAGGCGAAACTGCTGGAGGGTACCGGAGTTATCTCCGTCTCTACCAGCCGAACTATCATTCTGTTTTTAGTTTTTACCCTCATTTACAGCATACTGAGCATAGGCCTCCTGCCTGAGTTGTATGAATCCAGGCACAACCGTATCTATCAGAGTTCGCTGGCCCGCAGTTATCTGCAGCAGGCCGAAACGGCTGAGCAGCAAGGAAACCTGGTAGAGGCTTACAGCCTCTACCGCGACTATCTGAGCATAGACAGCGACACCCGCGTCATTAAAGAGAAGGTGAATTACCTCGAAGGTCAGCTAAGCCTGCAGGCAGCCCAGGAAAAACTGCGTATTATACAGGAGGAACCGCCGGACACCCTCCGTCACGATGAATACCGCGACATGAGTTCCAGTGAACTGGTGGAAAAGGGACACCAGGCACTGGACAACAATGATCCGTTCACCGCTCATTATATGGCGCTGATTGCCCAGCGGGTAGCCCAACGCGAAGACCAGAGCAGAGAGGATGCGAAACGGCTGGCCGCCCGCGCATGGGAGGCGATCGGAGCGATGGAACCAAGCAGAGAGAAGCAGCAGGCCCGCGAGACCTATAACCGAAAGGTCAGCGGTTATGAAGCCCTTACCCGTCAGCAGCCGGTCAAGGCCTATTACATTTTTAAAGAACTGCGGGAAACGCAGCCGGGAGACCCCGATGTAAAGGAGTACTACCGCCGCAGTTTGCAGCAGGCACAACAAGTATCATATTTCATTGATGAAGCCGAACGCTTCAAAACCAACCCCGGAATCCGTAAAATCTTCTATATGGATACAAGCCGTACCCTGGTGTTTATCGAAAAATTGGTCATTGAGAACGGCGACCACTGGGCTTACGGCATCGAACTGATTAATCTCAGCGAAACCGGCACGAGCAGCCCCCCGGACGTCCTCGAACATATGAGCGCCCCCTTCGGTAAGATATCGGGAGAAACCCTGATTATGAAGGGAATCGACCGGAATAGCGAAAACCGCAGTATCGAACCGACTGTGTATGTTTCCCAGGGAGAGGATCCGCTGAACACTGTCCTGAAACTCGCCCCCTCCATCCCACAGCTCATGCGATTGAGCCGCGAGCAGGAATTCATCAACCGCCTTACACTACCCGATCTACTGAAGCTGCAGCCGGTAATTACTCAATTCGGGTACCCGGCCTACCGATTCGAAGTACTGACGCTGCTGCGAATACTCGAACCATTTCTCTTTCTGATATTCGCCACATTTGCAATAGCTTTCGGCTGGCACACCCGGGTACATAAGAGCGGGTTCCCCTGGCTGGTACTGATCGTTGCGCCGCTGCTGCCGTTCGTTTTAGACCAGCTCGTAATTCTGTACGAGTACCTTCACAAACTGCTGCTGACTGCGGTAGTGTTGAATTTCGGGTTTGTGAGCGGAGCGGTCGGACTGCTGATCCTGCAAGCACTGCTCCTGTTTCTGGCCCTCTTCTCGGTGGCGCTTCAAAAAGAACTATGAAATTTCATCTCTCACAACTAAAACCACATATAGGCAAGCTTGTCGGCGGGACAGCCGGTCTGCTGCTGGGACTCAAATTGTTCGGACTGATTCTCGGAGTGCTGCTCGGCGCACTGGCCGACATTCTGCTGCAGGACCTGCGTCTGCGCCGCAGCCTGCGCGGAAACACCGCCGGCAGTAACCAGCCGGAACTCGAGTTCATCATCAGCCTTACCCGTAAAGTTCTGAGAGCGGCGGCACTGAACGGGCCTGCTCCCCGCCATGACGTGCAGTACCTGCAGGAGCAGCTACTGCACAGGTTCCACCTCACCCCGCGGGGTGAATCGGTGGTCCGTGAATTATGTAAAAACGGTCCGGCGGCAACCCCAAGTTCCGATCAATTTGCCGAGGAGGCCGGCCGGCATCTGCGTTCACCCTTAGAACTGAGTCCGGAAGAACAGTTGGCGGCCGCCCGGCTGCTGTTCGAGGCCGCTACCCTCGCGGACTCGAACAAACGGATTACACACAAGGGCCGGCAATACGTGCAGCAGAGTTGCCGCTCTCTGCGGATACGGCCGGAGTTCGTACAGGTAGCCGCCAAAATGGTTATCCGTGAGGATACGGCCGACTACGAAGTACTGGGAGTGCCGCCGGAGACCGATACCAACGAGATCAAACGCGTATACCGAACCCTGGCCGCGCAGTTTCATCCCGACAGTCTGCACGGCCTGAGCTCGGAACAGCAAAAAGCCGCCACAGAGGCCTTCATGAGAATCAGAAATGCATATGAGCGGATTATGAAGGAGCGCTGAACCCGGCCCCGGAGGCTGCT
>CAZRWN010000016.1:48014-50606 GCA_964603735.1 uncultured Sediminispirochaeta sp.
TTTTTTTCACTCCGGCGGTTTCTTCCCACGCCCGGTGCTTACTCCGGTTTTTTGGGAAGCGGTGTCCACCAGCGAACCTGCAGGTTGCGTACATCGCCTTTGGGCGAGGCAACCCACATTCGCTCGTCCCGCAGATATTCGGCTACCCAACAGTTGTGTTCACTATCGCAGACCAGGACGGGCACACCGTCCTCCGGCAGACTCTCTTTTGTGCTCAGCCATTTCGCTTCCATTCTATGATTCCCCCTCACAGGTCTCTTTCGAATACTCGATACGGGCACCCAGCGACTGCAGACGACCGATCAGGTTCTCGTATCCTCGCTCGATCTGATACACATTCTGAATGACACTGCGTCCTTCAGCACACAGAGCTGCAATAACCATGGCCATACCGGCCCTTACATCGGGCGAAACCAGTTCGCCGCCGCGCAGCCGCGACGGACCGCTAACCACCGCCCGATGGGGATCGCACAAAATAATGCGGGCTCCCATGCCGATCAACTTGTCGACAAAAAACATCCGCGATTCGAACATTTTCTCATGCACCAGCACGGTGCCTTCCACCTGGGTAGCCACCACCGTGGTGATACTGGTCAGGTCGGCCGGAAAGCCCGGCCAGGGGGCATCGTCTATCTTGGGAATCATCCCGCCCATCTCGGGGACTACCCGCAGGTCCTGGCCCGAGGGCACGAAGATATCGGCACCGTCCCGCTCCCAGTGAATACCGAGTTTGTTAAAAGCGTTACGGGTAGCCCGCAGATGCTCGGGGCCGGCGTCCTGTATCTCCAGCTCGCCGCGGGTAACGGCGGTCAGTCCGATATACGAGCCGACCTCCATAAAATCGGCCCCGATAGTGAACTCGGTGCCCTGCAGCCGCCTACTGCCTTCGATAGTAAGGATATTCGAGCCGATACCGGTGATCTTGGCACCCATCGCGTTAAGCATATGACAGACATCCTGCACGTGCGGCTCGCTGGCGGCATTCCGAAGAATGGTGGTGCCGGAGGCCATGGAGGCGGCCATGATGGCGTTTTCAGTGGCGGTAACCGAGGCCTCGTCCAGAAAAACATCCTCGCCGACCAGCTTGTTCGAGGTCAGCTTGAACATGCCGTCTACCTCTACCCGCGCACCCAGGGCACTAAAGGCCAAAAAATGGGTGTCCAGACGCCGGCGGCCGATTACATCGCCGCCGGGGGGCGGCAGCAGTACTTTTCCGGTACGGGCCAGTAAGGGTCCGGCAAACAGAATCGAAGCCCGGATGTGCTTGGCCTGCTTGGTCGGTATTTCGTGGGTGGCAATGTCCGATGCCTGAATCCGCACCTCGTTCGGTCCAAGCCGTTCTACCGAGGCCCCGAGGGTGGTGAGGATTTCGAGCATGACATGTACATCTTCAATATCCGGAAGGCGTTTCAGCACAACCGGTTCATCTGTTAAGAGGGTGGCGGCGATGCACGGGAGGGCCGAGTTCTTGTTGCCGCCGGCCCGGATTTTTCCTTTTATGGGGAAACTTCCATCAACAACATAGGCGCTCATGTGTTCAATCTATCTCACAGCGCAGCTCTTGGCAAGAGCAGTGGTTCAAAGCTTTGGTATAACCGTCCGGTTTACTGCTGGGGCTCGATGAAATATTGTGCGTCGGCGAAGGGGTTCTCGTTCATCCGTACGCTACACTCACGCACACTCGAACTCCCGTCACGCAGGATGAAGCGAATCGAAAAACGGGTGCGGTAATCAGGCTGTATGCCTTGCTTTTCGCCGGCGAAGGGGTTCTCCAGAACCCGCGGAACGATCACAGAGTTGAATACCCGCTCGCCTTGGTCGATCTTAGCCTTGAGCTGCGCATCGTCTATTGATTCGGTCTCATCTCTTTCGGGCTGAGAGGGAAACAACCTGATAAAAAGCGATCCAAAAGAAATATTTTTATCCATAAGTGAACGGTACTGCTCATCGGGCAGAACGAGCGAAAAGGCCTGCGACCACTTTCCCAGAGACAAGAGAGTACTGGTGTTATGCAGAAACTGATTGAGATTGCGTACGATGTTGCTGGTTTCATGTTGGGCGTATTTTTTACCATCCCACTTATACCAGGTGAGAAAGGTCTCGTATCCGGTGCCTTCCTCGAAGACTTTGCGCCATTCGAGAATATCGACAAAGCCATTATCGTTGATGTCGCGGATTTCGCTAGTGACCGAAATACTGTTTTTTAGGGTGAAAAAGGAGAACTGGTTATAGTCGGAGAAACAGACCCACTGACTCTCTTTGCCCTCGTGAGTTTGAAAGGAGATGCTGACGGCGTAAGGCATGGCGCGCCGGTCGTTGAGCTGGTAGCCTTGAAAATCTTCGAAGACAAACCAGCTGCCCAGGGGGATCCGGTACATCGAGACCAGTCCGTCGGGAGTCCGCAGGAAAAAGGCCAGATAAAACTTGTGGGGGCGAATCTCCTCGGAAAAGAGCCGCGACATATCAGCCAGGTCGGAGGCGGCCACCTTCCGGTCATGAATAATCGCATCGGGCTGCGGCTCTTCGGGTTTCAGCTCCAGCTCTGGAGATATGCCGGGGAGGGATTGGCTGTCCTCGGAGTCCTCTTCGGAG
>CAZRWN010000016.1:50706-52167 GCA_964603735.1 uncultured Sediminispirochaeta sp.
TCGGAGTCCTCTTCGGAGGCCTGAGCCAGACGGCCTTCCTGACCAGTGTCTCCGGTGTCTGTCTCCCCAGTTTGCTCGACAGGCTGCTCCGCCGAGTCTGTCGAGACACTCTGCAGGCTCGAAACCCGGCCGATTTGCTGCGAGTCTCCGGTGCGGGGGCTGTCACGGCCATCATCCTCAGGAAACTCAACCAGCAGCAGAAAAATATCCTCGTAGCCGTTTTGATCCAAATCATGATAAATCCTGAGGGGGTTTCCGTCGTTATCGCTGAGAAAAATAAAGCGCTCAGGCACATTCTGACCTACCAGCTCCATCAGCTGGCTATCCGGAATCTCCCTGCTCGGAGGGAGCTCGATTGTTTGTTTACCATCGTCGCTGCCTGCATCTTCTCCGGCCGAGCCGTCTGCATCGCCGGCTGAGCCCGCGTCGGAAGCTGCCGACTCTGATAAAGTCGTTGATTCGTCTTGACCGGCCTCCTTGTCAGTTTCAGCCGTCTGCTGTCGGTCAGCTCTGCGGGCTTCGGCGGCGGAAGAGGAGGCACAGCCTGACAACATGACGAGGCTTACCACCAGAATTAGACAAAGCCACATCGCCGTCCTATGCAAGAATCTCACCGGAACCTCCTAGGTTCTTTATACTAACAGCGGTGAGCAGAATTATCCATTACTTTTATTCTACCAGCAGGCGAAGGCGCTTTTTCCCGTCGGACGAACGAAAGGGGTTGCGGCGGTTTTTGAGAAAGGCCCGGTAGGTTTTACAGGCGCGATAGTACCCTTCGGGCCCGCGGAAGGTCGAAGACACATCACAGCGATACAATTCGAGCAGTTCGGGGAACATAGGGGAGGCCATCACCTCCTCGGTTCGGAATGTCGGCAGGCTGGAGATTGCAGATGGCAGCATGTGATTCTTCACCAAGTATTCGGCCGCCTGGATAACAGAGTGTGGGAACTGCAGCTGCTCGAGAAAACGCCGGGTTTTCTGAGAACCGATTTGGGCATGCTGATCGAAGCGGTTGCCGCCCTGCGGTTGAGCATATGGTTTACCGCAGTCATGCAGCAGTAGCCCTATTCCCAGCTCCAGCTCGTACACTTTGCGGTACGAGAATGTTTCGAGGGTGTGCTTCCACACATTGCCTTCGGGATGATGTTCCTTCGAGTGCGGCACTGAGTCCATATCAGCCAATAAAGGCCAATAGCGGGATATGAACCCGCTGTCCATGAGAAATTGCAGTGCAGCTGCGCTGTGCGCTCCTGTGAGAATTCCTGCCAGCAAAAAGCGCTGTTCGATCGGCGAGAGTCGGCCCGCAGGACCTCTGCTGCCGGTTACATCCTGCTGCGGCGGCTCGGAGGCCGGCGGCGCGGCAGACAGAGCCCCCGACAGGACTTTGGGCGGGAGCTCATAACCGCACCGGGCTATTAACAGGGCAATTTCGAGTATCGCGATGTCATCGAAGTCGGAAGC
>CAZRWN010000016.1:52267-59514 GCA_964603735.1 uncultured Sediminispirochaeta sp.
GTATCTCGCAGGAAGGGATATGCGCCCAGCGGATCCTGAAACACTCCCCGCCTCAGTTCAAAGCGGAAGGCGCCCTGCAGGCTCACCTGGCCGGGGCGCTGCCCGGGTTCTATACAGCGGAACAGCACCAGGGTCTGCCCGCTCTCCAGAGCCGCATCGAAATGCGTAGCCCCTGGAAAACTGATTTCGCCAAAGAGACGGCTCAAATCGACCAGCGAGGCCTCGGTTTCCACCCATATCACTGCCGGCAATGAACCTGCGCCGGAGTTCTCATTTCCGGCAGCAGGGTTCGCACTTCTGTCTTCATTGCGCCGGCGGACCGAGCGTCGCGTAAAATACAACGGCAGGGCCGAAGGCCCCACTATATATGTGGCAAAGCCGGCCTGCGCCAGCGCTTGTAACAACTGCATGCCTACAAGATACCGCTTCTAGCCGTCCAGGTTCAAGGGAAACCTAGTATTTCAGAGCTGGGGCTTAAAGGCCGCAGAAGCGCAGTTGGCCGCTTTAGGGAGCCTCAAGTAGCTAGATGTAAATAGAATTATTCATTTATTCAGTTTTTGAATAATATTTTACTTTACAGAGTTCATAATATGGCATACTATTTCATATACTGTTATTAAAACGGAGGAAAATATGAAAAAAACCAGAATTTTGTCGTCGATGGCATTCGCCCTCTTATTCGTTGTTCTCACGGGCGGAATGCTGTTTGCAGGCGGTACTGCAGAGGATCAGGAGTTTCCGTCTGAACGACCAATAAGGCTGATCAACCCGTACGGTCCGGGCGGTTCTACGGACATTTCCGGAAGAATACTCGCCGCTACCGCTCCGGAGTTTTTGAACCAGACTGTAAATGTCATATCGATGTCGGGCGCCGGCGGCCAGGAAGCACTTAACTTTATCGTTGACGATCCGTCCGGTTATAACCTGCTTATCACGGATTACGGCCCGCTTATTACCACTGCGCTGACCGAGGATGTGCGCTATGAACTGGATGACTGGGTACCGATCGTTCAGATCAGTGAAGGACACCCCGTGTTCTTTGTAAACAGTGATTCTCCTATAGAAACGGTGGAGGACTGGGTTGAGCAGGCTAAGAGCGAACCGGGGTCGGTTACGGTTGCACATGGAAGATATCTGGCTCCTCCGCACCTTCCTCTTATTCTTTTCGAACAGGCAGCGGGGATCGAAAACACCCACGTTGCTACTACCGGCGGCTCGGAAGCCCGTGCATTTGTGATGGGCGGCCAGGTCGATATGGGCGCATCGGTGACCACCTCAATCGTATCGATGGTAGAAGCGGGCGATTTCCGAGCTATTGCAGTGCCAATTGCCGAACGCTCCCCGATTCTTCCCGAAGTACCGACTTTGAAAGAGCTGGGATACGACGTAGTGTTCCCGTTCTGGTTCACCGTTTTTGCCCATAAAGATACCCCCGAAGAGGATATGCGTAAGTTAGAGGCAGCTTTTCTCAAAGCCTTTGAAACCGAATCCGCCCAGGCCATGGCAGAAAAATCCGGTGTAGACCTGAAAATTCTTGGAATGGACGAAGCTATGCCGGTGTATAAGAACACCGTCGAGAGCCTCAAGAAGGTAATGGACGCCGTAGAAAAATAAGATTCGGCAATCAGACATAAAGTAAACTCACAGGGGGCTGGAGCGGATGCTTCCAGTCCCCTGCTATTATGATACCTCAACGAGGCATCAACGAAACTGCTCACATACTTAGGAGGTTTTAATGGAGTTTTTAGAGCTGATACAGATGGCTGTATCCGAGGCCTTTACTCTTGGCGTCATATTGTTCAGTGTCCTCGGAGTTTTGATCGGCATCACGGTAGGTGCCATCCCCGGACTGAGCGGCGACCTCGCCATTGCCATTATCCTGCCGATAGTCTTTACTCTGTCCCCAACGAGAGCTCTGGGCATGTTGATCGGTATCTACAAAGGCAGCATGTTCGGCGGTTCAATATCTGCAATTTCTTTCGGAGTACCCGGTACCGCCGCTGCGGCAGCTACCGTAGAGGACGGATACAAGGCCAAATTAAAGGGACAGCCGAAAAGAGCACTATTTACCGCTCTTTATTCTTCGGTTACCGGAGATGTACTTTCCAGTCTGACATTGATCTTTCTGGCCTTACCGATGGCAAGAATCGCCCTGATGCTCGGACCGCGGGAGTTTTTTGCCCTGTATGTGTTTTCTCTCATGCTGATAGCATTGCTTACCCAGGGGAATCCGCTCAAAGGGGTGGGAGCTGCCGCAATCGGCTTACTGCTCGGTGCCATTGGTATGGATCCGATGGCCGGAAGTGCCCGTCTGACCTTCGGTATCGGTGTGCTGCGGGGTGGTCTGCAGCTTGTGCCGGTGCTGGTCGGTATTTTTGCCATATCGGAACTCGGGATTCAGTTCAGAGACACCCTAAAGCAGAAGGCTGCTCAGCTGGCCAGCCAGAAATCGGACGATTCCTCCGGCAACGGAATCCTCGACCACTACGACCCCAGCAAAGACAAAATGTCCTTGCGTATATACCTGAGCACCCTGAAGGCCACAATAATCGGCGGGCTGTCCGGAACTTTCATAGGAGTTCTTCCCGGAGCCGGCTCTTCGCTGGCGGGTTTTATGGGCTACGGACTCGGTAAACGCTTTTCTTCGCACAGTGAGGAGTTCGGTAAAGGCAGTCTGGAAGGGGTAGCAGCACCGGAGGCCGGCAACAGCGCCACCTGCGGAGCCTCTCTGGTTCCCCTGTTTGCCTTTGGTATACCCGGCAGTGCCACCGCCGCGCTCATCGGTGCCGCCCTCATTATGCAGGGCATTACCCCGGGACCGCGGATGATTCAGGAAAATGCTCCGATCATGTACGCATTTTTCATTGTTCTGATATACGCAAGCTTTATGAATCTGGGGCTTTCGCACCTGCTGCTGCCCATCTACGCCCGGCTGTCGATGATTAAGACCAAATTTCTTGTACCGGTAGTCTTTATGCTGGCCTTGATCGGGACCTATTCGGCTCGTAACTCGGTCTTTGACGTCTGGGTACTGCTGGTTATGGGAGTGCTCGGCTTCATTTTGCGCAAACACAAATTTCCATTGGGGCCGCTGGTGCTGGCATTTATACTCGGACCGAGTACCGAACGGGCTTTACGGCAGGCATTGCTCATCGGACGGGGTAGTGTCATATATCTGTTCGAAAGCCCGATCGCTCTGGGATTGTATGGCGCCGCGATAGCCTTTATAGTAGCGGCGGTTGTTGCTACCAGGAAGCAAAGGGGATAAGCCATGAAAAAACCACTGCTCAAGAACTATTACAGTGTCGAGAGAATGATCGGCATCATTATGATGCTTATAGCGATTGTCGGGTTATTCGATACCTTTTTCGGTGACTGGAGTTCGGGACCGGGATACGGAACGACCTTTTTTCCACAACTGGCATTCATATTACTGTTCGGTATGGGCTTATCGTTTCAGTTCTATTTCAAAGAGAACAAAACCAAACTCATCGACTGGCTGGACGTAAAGACCATCGTACTGCTGATAGGCACGGGAGCAATCTATTTTCAACTGGTTCGAACCATCGGATTGATCACCTCCAGTTTCTTGTATTGCTCTTTTCTAATTGCTATGCTTACCAAAGAACCCTTAAAAAACATTAAATCGGTGCTGATTCCGGGCCTGATAGGCACCATAATTATATGGCTGTTGTTTACCCAGCTGGTAAGCCTGGTTCTTCCGAGAACACTTCTGTTTTAGCAACCCTTCCCCACTAATTATCCATAAGCGGGCACTCACATTACACCGTGGGTGCCCGCTTTGTTAATAGAGGTTCTCCAAGCGCATGCTGTTTTCCAAAGGCGGATAAGAATACGTCTCGCGCAGCTTCGAAAGCTGTTTCAGTCTATCCAAAGCCGGCTGCCCGAGTTCGTGGGCTACCGCTATCACCAGCGCATTGATAATAGCCGTGGGAACCACGTGGGAGTTAAAGAATTCGGGAGATCCGCGCTTGGCACTCAGTACTACCGCGGAATTTTTGATCATAGCGGGGTTGTGTGTATCGGTGACAGACACTATTTTCGCCTTGTTGCGCGGATAGAGCTCATGAATGCGGGTGGTATCCAGCGAGGGCGTGAAAAAATCCAGAACTACTATCACGTCCTCAGCGCTGAGCCGGAAAAGCCGTTCTATAAGCGTGTGACCGGATTGTGAAAGCTGTACAACTTCCAAACCCAGACGGTCGAGACGAAACCACAGGTTGTTGGCCAGGCTTTCATTCGAACTGTTCCCGAACACATACAGCTTTCGCGCCCCGCAGATATACTCCACCGCCTTATCAAACTCTTTCTGGTCGAGGTTATGCACCGACTTCTGCAGATACTGCACCTCCGATTCGGTAATCGCAGCGTAGGTAGGTCGTCCTTCGGGCAGATTTTCGATCGTGCGTTTGAAACGGTCGGCAATATCCATCTGGTTTTTGTAGTAGTTTATAAGGTCCTCTTTGAGTTGGGGAAACCCGGCATATCCGAGGGCATTTGCAAACCTGACTACCGAGGCGACGCTGGTACCGGTCTGCTCGGCCAGAAAGGTTACGTTGTCAAAAATCACATCATTCATATTATCCAGAATGTAGCGTGCTATTTTTTTTTGCTGTTTCGTCAAAGAATCGTACTGTTCGGATATCTTATTTTTCATTTTCCCCTCTCTTCGCACTGCCGATAGGCATGTACGGTGCTATTGATATTCCTATATTATTCAGCAGTTGTCAAACAATCTTTTGGTCTAAATTCAATCATAATAATAACATGTTCGCTATTAAAACGTTGACACAATGCTTAACTATAATGTAAAATATTTTACATTAAACATTTATTTGTAAATATAACAAACAATGCAGAAATTGTCATCAGACGGAGGAAACGCATGAATGCACTTCAAGAGGGACGCTCCCTCGAACTTTCACAAGAACTGCTCAAAGGGGCTATCGATTTGCACGTACACGTGGGACCCCACCTTTTTAGCAGTCCCCGCCGACAGGATCCAATCGAATGCGCGATAGAGGCTCGGGACGCCGGGATGCGGGCTTTCGCGATAGTGGATGTCTTTGAAATGAGCAACGGCTACACCTGGATTGTAAACCGGCATGTAGATAACTTTACCGTGTACGGCGGACTGGCGCTGAACACCGTCTATGGAGGAATGAACCCGCGGGCCGTCAGAACTGCCCTGTACTACGGCAGCGGCGCGAAATATATTTCCTTCGGCACCCACTCCACCTATTACCAGGCCGCCCGAGAGGGTCGCAGAATTGACGGAGAGTTCAAATCGCTGGCAGAAATCTACCCCAAATTCCGCAAAGAGGAACTGAGCCGCGCCATCCGAATCCCGCTTGATGAAGAGCCGGATGAAGCGCTGGATGAAATTCTGCGCATGATCGCCGATCATCCCGATGTGTATATGGACACCGGGCACATCTCGCCGGAAGAGGCAATGCGCCTGTGCGATCTGAAGGAGCGCTACGGCTACGAAAAAATTGTAATCTCCAGTTCGGTGGTAAAGGTTTCCAGCATGCAGCAGCTCGAGTACATGGTCAAAAAGGGCGCTTACATCGAACAGACCCTCGGCGCTTTCACCGCCGCCCAGATGATTCCCTTAACCCATTACTACGTGGAAAAAGAGTACGCCTCGGTTGACGAAGGTATGAACGAACCCAAGGGAATCGGAATAGTTGCCGAACATGTTGCCGCCTTTGGCGCCGAGAATATGATTATGGATACCGACTTCGGCCGCTATGCCCTGTCGACTCCGGTGGAAGGACTGCGGCAGTACATCTCTATGATGCTGGATATGGGGGTTTCACCCGAAGATGTTCGCACCATGGTCAAAACCAACCCGGAAAAAATACTCGGTCTCGATCCGATGGATCCGAACGATTTTCCGATCAAAACCGACGAGGAAGAATAGGGGGAAGCATGGTCAAACGTATTGAAATAACCTTTGTCGACGAAAAGGTAACTGCTTTTGCAGACCTGCTGTGGGAGCAGGCCCCGAAAACAAGCGAATGCATTTGGAATTTGCTGGAAACCCCGGTTGAAAACCTGGGCATCCACGCAATGTGGACGGGCCGGGAAATATCGTTTCCGATTCCCCACGAGCGCTTTCCCAATGACGAGGGGCTGCACGTACCGCCTGAGAATCAGACCGTTATCCCGATTCCGGGCGACCTGATATGGAACGGCTATTTCCCGCACCAGTGGCAGGGCAACCCCAATCCGGTCTACGATTTCGGCATCTTCTACGGCCGCGACAGCCGCCTCCTGCTGCCGGTCGGCTGGCGCCCCAGCAACCGCTTCGGCACAATTACCGAGAATCTGGAAGAGTTCGCCGCAGTTTGTGCTCGCTGCCAGAGCGAGGGCAAGAAAAAAATCCGCCTGTCACGTTACCAAGGCTGATACCGGCGCTTATACCCGCCACTCAACTGTTTTTCAAGCCCCCCGTGCTGCCTCCGCAGCGCAAGGGGCTTTTTTCTATTTTACGCTAAGCATCGGGACGGGCGCCAGGACCCGACCTGACGACCTATCCCGGGCTCGGCTCCCACGCCCGGACCTCAAACCACTACAATTACAGCCGGTCTATCACACTCCGCAGAATCGCCCGAATCTCCTCGGCAATTTTCTGCACTTCCTTGTTCTCAACGCCCTGCATGGACACCACCGGGTCAACTGCCGCAACCTCTATGGTACTGTCGCTTTTTTCCTGCACAATAAGATTACACGGTAAAAGCGTGCCGATCTTGTCCTCAGCCTGCAGGGCCCGATGTGAAAACGGCGGATTACATGCACCGAGAATCCTGTATTTTCGAAAATCGACCCCCAGCTTCTGTTTCAGGGTGCCCTCTACATCGATATCCGACAGAACTCCAAAACCCTCCTGCTTCAACTCCGATTTCACTCTTTCAATTACCGCATCAAAGGGCCCCTCGAGGGTAGTCGCAATATAATAACTCATGGTGTAACCTCCTGAAAACATAAAATTGTCTTTCTCTGAGTATAATAAGGTTTTTACTATATTCCAAACGGGGAGAAGGAGGGGGTTAAAACACGCATGAGCCGCATGGCCCGCCACAAGCTTCGAACCACCTGACACTCGGCCCGTGTACATTCACCTGACATCGACAGATCGCCTATATAAGTTCCAGAGAATTGCTGAGAATATGGAAGATTTAATGTAAAATCAGCGAAATTGCAGTAGAATGTTACTATAT
>CAZRWN010000017.1:0-48790 GCA_964603735.1 uncultured Sediminispirochaeta sp.
ATTAAATTCCCCTTTTCGTAGCTCCGCCTGACCCGTATACTGATAGTATGAACGGAGAGTTTCCGAAGTGCAGGGAAGTGAAGTATCACTACAGCGGTAAAGTGTCGGAGGCCGAATGCGGGCGGGTGCATTTAGAGGAAGGGATGGCGGTGCTGAAGTACTACTTCCGCAGCGAGTGGAAAGTGGAAGAGCTGCACCTTGGCCCGCCGATGTATACCTTTGCTTTTTACTGGGAAGACCGCCCCTATAACCTGTATTTGTGGTACCGGGCCGACGGGAGCCTGGATGCGGCCTACTTCAATGTGGTCGATTCGGTAAAGCTGAGCACCGGGCTGGTTGAGTACCGCGATTTGATCGTGGATGTGCTCCTGTATCCCGACGGCAGCCGGACGGTGCTGGATCGCCACGAGCTGACCGACGACATGCCGGCCGAACTGATTAATTACATTGAAACCGGGCAGGCGGCGATTGAAGCGGATGGTATGGAAGTTGTGGCCAGGGCCAGAACCTTTCTGGCGCTGCGGGGGCTGGACGGCGAGTACCGCCGCGGGCTGGAGAGCTCCCGCCTGCGGCTGGAGCCGCCGCATCCTGATCTGGCGGAGGAGGTATGCGACTACTACCGGCGCAATCGCGACTTCCTGGCCCCCTGGGAGCCGCAGCGGGACGCGCAGTTCTTTACAGCAGCGGGACAACGTGAGATTCTGCAGCAGCAGATCGCGGCGGAGGATATGCTGGCCTTCTGGATACGGTTGACCGAGGGCGCGGCGGCCGGCCGCATCATCGGGTATGTAAAATTTTCCAAGATTATCCGGGGGCCCTTTCAATCCTGTTATGTAAGTTACGCTTTGGACGGTGAGCAGAGCCGGCGGGGTTATATGAGCGAGGCGCTGGAGACGGCCATTGAGTACTTGTTCGGTTTTGAACGGATGCACCGCATCGAAGCCAATATTGTACCGGAAAACGAGGCGTCGCTGCGGACGGTAGCCAGCCTTGGGTTCGAGGACGAGGGGATTTCCAGGAGCTATCTGCGTATCAATGGCCGCTGGAAAGACCATGTACACATGGTGCGCTTGAACGAGGCATAAGCCGGCCCGCTGACTGTGCGGCGCGGGCCGTAGTTTCGAAACTAAACAAAACTTTATATAAAATGGAGCGAAGGGTGAGTATTCGACTGATTGTGACGGGCGGGACTTTTGACAAACACTACGACGAGCTGAACGGGCAGCTGACTTTTCGCGATACGCATCTGCCGGAGATTCTGCAGGCGGCGCGGATGGGTGAATCGATCGAGGTGGAGATCAATCAGCTGGTGGACAGTCTGGATATGGGACCGGAGGACCGGCAGCGGGTGCTGGAGTCGTGCCGCCGGGCGCCGGAGGAGCGGATTATCGTGACCCACGGCACCGATACGATGGCCGAAACGGGGCGGGTGCTGGGCGAGGCCGGGCTGGAGAAGACGGTGGTGCTGACGGGCGCGATGGTTCCATATGCGGTGCAGCGTTCGGATGCGGTCTTCAACTTCGGCTTCAGCGTGGCGGCGGTGCAGCTGCTGCCGGCGGGGGTCTACGTGGCGATGAACGGGCGGGTGTTTCCCTGGGACGACGTGCGCAAGAACAAGGCCAAGGGGCAGTTCGAGCGGGCCGGCGAGAATCCTGGGGCCGGCGCTGCTCAAGGCTGATCACGACAAGCTGTAGCTGCCTTCCATCAGGGTAGTGTCCGAGTACTCTTCCAGCAGAGATCTGTTTTTGATTGCATACTTGCTTCTTACTTTTTTAAGGGCGCCGGCTGCGACCAGCTTGGTGTGAATGCGGGAGAGGTGGCGGTAGCTGGTGCCGAGCCATTCGCTCAGTTCCTGCAGGTTCCGGGCCTGGATTTTGGGATCGGTGTGGGTCAGGTAGTAGGCGGCGACCCGGGCGACCAGATCGTAGCTGGTGTTGATGGCCTCGGCGATTGAGTTGCGTTCCAGTTTTTCCGCCAGCATTCGGCCCAGCGAGAAGAGCAGCGGACTGTTGATGTCGGAATTGCGGCGGACAGCGTCCATGGGTATTGCGGCGGTTGTGCAGGCACTGAGGCACTGCACCGCACAGGTGGTGTTTCCGCCGGTAAAGAACTCCAAGTCGCCTATGACCGCTCCGGGCTGGTAGATGCGGAACAGGAAGCGTTTGCCGTTGTACAGCGGCAGAAAGACCCGCGCACGGCCGCGGGTGAGAAAGTGCATGTAGTCCAGTGGTTCCCCGGCGTAACAAATGTAATCTCCCTTCTGCCAGTTGTATTCCTTGAGCACATGTGTGCGTTCGGATTCTATGTAGTGGCCTAGATAGGGAAAATACTTCGTTACCGGTTCGTGGGACATACCTACTCCTTTATTCTCTAAATAATAGCGGTAATATTAAGAAAATCAAGAGTAAAAAGCAGTAGGAAAGGGCCGGCGGGGTGGCCGCTCCGTAACATAGGTTACATGGTCTCAAAAAAAGTATTTTTCCTCACACGGCAGTTATTATGCTTGCAATAGCGCTTCTCAAAGTTTCATACTAGAAACGGAAGGGCGTAGTATATGATTAAAAACAAAACCGTAAGCACTCTATTGGCAGCGGTGCTGCTTCTAAGCGGGCCGCTTGTTTCGAGCTTCGCTGCCGGCTCACAGAGCGGGTCTCCGGCCTCACCACAACAGGAGGGCACTTTCGACGATGACGAAGACTCCGGGCCCGGCGGGAGCCCCTCCTCCGGTGAGCATGCTGATGAGCGCCGCGCAATGGTGGCCAATCAGATCGAGGGGCGCGGAGTAGAGAACTCGGCCGTGCTTGAGGCGATGCGGGCGGTACCGAGACACGAGTTCGTGTCTGCTGCTCAGCAGGGGCAGGCCTACAGTGACAAGCCGTTGCCGATCGGACATGGGCAGACTATTAGCCAGCCGTATATCGTGGCTTACATGACTCAAATGCTGCAGCTGGAGGCTGGCGACAAGGTCCTGGAAATCGGAACCGGCAGCGGATACCAGGCTGCCGTGCTGGCTGAGATAACGAATCGGGTCTATACCATCGAGATCATTGAAGAATTGGCCGCGCAGGCCTCTGAGTGTCTGCAGCGGCTCGGGTATAACGAGGTTCGGACCAGTCAGGGCGACGGGTACTACGGGTGGGAGGAATACGCACCCTTCGATGCGATTATCGTTACCGCTGCCGCCGGTCATATTCCGCCGCCGCTTTTACGGCAGCTGAAACCGGGAGGAAGAATGCTTATTCCGGTAGGCGGGGTGTACGAGGTGCAGTCTCTCATGCTGGTTCGGAAAACTCCCGGCGGTGAGGTGCGGACCGAGCGGCTCATGCCGGTGCGTTTTGTTCCGTTTCGTGGTGAAGCGCAGCAGAAGAGCGGCAAATAAAAACCCATGCGGAAGGTCGCCGGTGCAGTAGGTACAAGTATTTTTCTGGTGTCGTTTGCTCTGATTGCGCTTCAACTGTTCTACATGCGGGCCTTATCGGTTATCCGCTACCACCATTTTTCCTATCTGGTAATAAGTACTGCCCTGCTTGGCTTTGGAGTCAGCGGTACCTACCTCACTTTTACTTATCACAAAATTTCCCAACACTTTCAGGCCTCTTCGCGGCGGGTATTACTGGCGTTTTCCGCCTCCATACCCATCTCTTACACCCTGGTGAAGGAGCTGCCGATCGACATTCGGTATCTTCTGTACAGTGTTGAACAGGTTTTGATTCTGATCGTATATAACCTGCTGGTTCTGCTGCCGTTCTTTTTCGGAGCGGTTTTCATCGGTATGTGTCTGCGGTATTACCGCAATTCGATACCGGTTTTGTACGGAGTGAATCTTTTTGGCAGCGGACTGGGCGGCCTCGGAGCTCTGTGGGTAATGCACTTATTGCCGGCTGAAACTCTGCCGCTGACCCCGGCCGTGGCCGGAGTTTTGGCCCAGGTCGTCTGGGCGGCCGGAGCGCCTCCATCCCCGGGCGGCCGTGGCCGCAGAATAGCCGAACGCCCGGCCGGCTGGCTGGCAGCTGCGGCCGGCCTGTTGTGTGCGCTTGCCGGTTTCGCGCTTCCGGTAGAAAGCGGTATCGACCAATACAAGAGCCTTGCGCATATCCGGCGGCTGGAACGGCAGGGCGATGCCGAGCACATCTACACCGAATACAGCCCGCGGATGCGTCTGGATCTGTACGAGGCGCCCTCTCTGCACCAGACCCTGTTCGCCGGTCCGATGGCTGAAACCGCTCCTCCCCCGCAGCTCACTGTGCTGTTTGACGGACAGGTCTCCGGTACACTGTTTCGAATTGACAGTGCTGCCGAGGCTGCCATTCTCGACTCCACTCCACAGTCCCTTCCGTATCGACTATTGCGGGACAGGGGCTCGGCCGGGCGGGCCCTGCTGCTGGGAGAAGTGGGCGGCACAAATGTGTGGATGGCCAAGCGCTTCGGTATTCGAAATGTATCAGTATTGCAGCCCGCGGAGATTTTATTGCGGAGTTTTCGCCGGGAGTTGCGCGGGAAGGGCGGAGATGTGTTTTTCTCGGAGGGAGTTGAGACGATAGCTCGTCCGGCCCGGCTGTACTTGGAAAGAGCAGGCCAAAACTACGATATAATCCATATTGCTTCCGCCGAAGGTATGCCGGCCGGGTCGAGCGGCCTGCAGTCACTGCACGAAAACTATCTTCTGACGCGGGAGGGTATTGCAGCTTGTCTCGAGCGTCTGCGGCAAAATGGCTTTGTTGCGATTACGCGCGGAATCCAGTCCCCGCCCCGGGATAATATCAAAGTGTGTGCGATGTTCCTGGAAGCCTTGAAGCTGGCCGGAGTCGAGCAGCCGCAGCGGCACCTGCTGCAGGCAAGGAACTATCTGGCTGCTACCACTCTGGTGAGTATGACGCCGATTGATGCGGGGCTTGTCCAGCGGTTCAGGGCGGAGTGCCGGGAGCTGGGAATGGATGTGGAATATTTTCCGGGAATCCGTTCCTCCGAGATAGAGCAGCAAAACCAGATTCAGGGGCCGCCGGGAAAGCGGTATTCCTATTACCACCATGCTGCTCTACAGCTCCTGAGCGGAAAAGCCGAGGAGTTTTATGGCTCCTGGGCTTATAATGTGCGTCCTCCAACCGATCAACAGCCCTATTTTCACAATTTTTTCAAATGGCGCAGTTACGAGTTGTTCGTTGATGCCTACGGGGGCGGGTTTCTCCGCAGAATGGATCTGGGTTATGTTGTGCTGGTGCTGACCTTTATAGAAATTTGTGCGGTTGCATTCGTCCTGATCCTGCTGCCGCTGTGGCTCGGCCGTTTGCGAAAGAGCCCGCAAAAAGCGCCGGAAGAAGTCAGCCGGGGGACCGGTCTGTACGGTCGCAGACTGCCGGTGTTTCTTCATTTCGGAGGGATCGGATTCGGGTTCATGCTTCTAGAGATGGTGATGATCCAGAAACTGGCCCATTTTTTGGGAGACCCGATTTACAGTGCTTCGGCGGTAATCACCTCTATTCTGGTATGTGCGGGTATCGGCAGTTCGCTACAGGACCGCCTCCCCCGGCCGGCCAGGCAGCGGATACGCGGCGCAGCCGCCCTTGTAGTACTACTGGCAGCTGGCAGCACACTGTTTATGGATCCGCTGCTGGATCTGTTCATTGAATACTCGACTCTCATCCGCTTTTCGGTAGCTCTGCTCATACTGGCTCCGCTGGCCTTTTTTATGGGATGGATGCTTCCGTCGGGTATGCAGATGATCCGTGACGAAGCCCCGGATCTGATTCCATGGGCCTGGGGGATTAACGGGTTTGCATCGGTGGCCGCCGGGCCCTTAGCGGTAATCCTGTCGATCGCGATAGGGTTTCCGGGGGTTATTCTCTGCGCAGCCGGCTGCTATGCAACCGCCGGAGCCGCTGCCTGGTTATGGCCTGAATAAGCCGCGACACATTTGACACACAGCACCGAAAGCTTCACACTTATAGTATGGAACGTCAAATAGAAAAGTCGGAGTTTGGAAAGACCGGCCACCTCAGCAGCCGGGTAATTTTTGGCGGAGCTGCACTCTCCAAAGTGCTGCCCGCAGAAGCAGATCGAGTATTCGAACTGCTGCTTAATCATGGTGTGAACCATATCGATACGTCGGTTACCTACGGAGATTCGGAGAAACATATCGGTCGCTGGATGCAGCAGCATCGCGAGCAGTTCTTCTTGGCAACCAAGATCGATGCCAGGACCTATCGCGAAGCGCGGGCGGAGTTGGAAACTTCATTGTCAGACCTCAATACCACACAGGTGGATCTGTTGCAGATGCATGAACTGGTACGCAGCAGTGACGCCGACACCTTTTTTTCGCAAGAGGGTGCGGTGAGGGTATTGGACGAAGCGAAGTCGGAGGGGCTCACTCGCTTTACCGGAGTCACGGCCCACGGATTCGATGCGCCCAAGATCCTCCAGCGTTGTATAAAAGAGTATGACTTCGATTCGGTCCTGCTGCCTTTCAATTACTATCTGAGTACCCATCCGCAGTACCGCGCCGATTTCGATGCCTTCACCCAGGAGTGTCAGGATCGCGGGATCGCCGTGCAGACCATCAAATCGATAGCCCGGGGTCCGTGGGAGAAACAGCCGCAGACCCGCAGCGTATGGTATCAGCCGCTCGAAGAGGCCGAGGATATCGACAAGGCGGTGCAGTTTGTTCTGTCCTTTCCACAGCTGTTTCTCTGTTCGGTGGGAGATATCTCTCTGCTGCCCCGGGTACTCGAGGCGGCCGCAAGCTATGATGCCCAGGTGGGAGGCCCCTCTACAGAGGTGATGGAAAAGCTGCGCAAAGATCTGCAGCTGACTATGCCGGGTCCGCACGGCTGGCCGCGTCTGTGGGACGAGTGAACTGAACGTTTCCCTAATCTAGGGAGCTCAACTGTTTTTGAATTGTACAAAATGGTTGTTTTGGAGCATTTTAATAAAATCAGCAAGCCGTTCATAAACCGGTGCCGCCGATTCGCCGAACACGCTTTGCACGCTTTGTCCAATCTCGTGCACGGTTCGAGCCCCGTCAATCTGCTGCCATACGAAGCTGCCCAGCTCATCCAGGTCGATATAGGAGTATTCGGGCGCACCGAAAACCTTCTGTGATACCCGGTTAAAAAACCCGGTTCTTCTGATTGTAAGCTGCACTGTACCGTCATCTAAACGGCGCCACTTAATGTGCGAGGCGCGCTCCGGGACGAAATCAAGGTAATTTTTGTCTGGGCTCTGTGTTCGTTTCACAACGGCTCCTCTTTGACAGAAACAGCGGCCGGCTCCTCCGGGTTTAGCGCCGAAACAGCCGAACCGCTTTTCAAAAGTGGTGTATATATTATTCCCGAGTCGGTGTGCTCCAGTACGAAGCCGCGACTAAGGTAAGTACCAGCAGAATGAAGAAAATCAAACCGCCGGCTTGGCCGAGTACTCCGTTTCCGAAGCCGACCACATCGGCCAGGGTTCCGGCAGCTACGGGTACAGTGGCAAAGATGGCCAGCAAGATACCGATGAGCCCTTCACCGGCAACCAAACCGGATGCATACAGTACTCCGCTGCGAACCTTGTGTTCCTTGGTTTCCGTATCCATGTTTTTCTTGCGGTCGAGAAAACCGCGTACTAACCCACCGACCATGATGGGGGTAGAAAGATGGATAGGCAGGTAGAGTCCAACCGCTACCGGCAGAACCGGAATTCTCAGTAGTTCGAGTACCAGTCCGATACCTACACCGCCAAAAACTAGTACCCAGGGCAGATTTCCTTCCATAACTCCCTCGATTACCAGCCGCATGAGAGTTGCCTGAGGAGCGGGGAGCTCCTTGGAACCGAATCCGTAGGCGTTGTTCAACAGTGACAGTACTACCCCTATAACAAGGGCACTGGCCACTACTCCGACGATTTCACCGAGCTGCTGGCGTTTAGGAGTTGCTCCCACCAGGAATCCCGTTTTCAGGTCCTGGCTGGTATCACCGGCCAGGGCGGCAACAATGGCAATAATGGTACCCACCAACAGTGCTCCGACCATTCCCGGTACACCGGTGAAGCCGATTCCCTTGAAAATAGAAGCGGTTATGATCAGCGTTGCAATGGTCATACCGCTGACTGGGTTTGAGCTGGAACCGACCAAACCAACCAGGCGGGCCGAAACCGTGGCAAAGAAGAAACCGAACACCGCAATGATCAAGGCACCGACGATGCCCACCGGAATTAAGTTAGTGGCCATCATGAAGAGGATGATGATGCCGACGCCAATCAAAACGACTTTCATCGAAAGATCCATGTCGGTACGCTGGGTACTTTCCTCACCGGCAGCTGAAAAGCCGCCCATGGCCTTCTTAAAGGTGTCCCAGATAAGCGGCAGGTTTTTGATCAGAGAGAAGATACCTCCGAAGGCAACTGCACCGGCACCAATATAGCGGATGTAGTTGTCCCATATCCCCCAGAAACCGAGTTCGTTGATGAGGGCTGTTGCCGGGTAGATAGTCTCCGAGAGCGTTCCTCCGAAATAGCTGATCATGGGTATAATCACCAGCCAACCGAGGGCCCCACCGGCAAAGATGTAGGCGGCAATATGCGGGCCAATAATAAACCCTACACCCAGCAGAGCCGGATAAGTGTTGGCGCCGATAGCGGCGTCTTTGTAGCCGGGAATTTCCCATTCGATCTCACCCTTGAAGAGCTTAATGCCGTCAGCAATGAACTTGTAGAGGGCACCGATTCCCAGACCGGTGAAAACGGTTTTTGCGCTGGCTCCGCCCTTCTCGCCGGCAATCAGTACTTCCGAACAGGCAGTACCTTCCGGAAAGGGCAGGGTCCCGTGTTCCTTTACAATCAGGGCTCGCCGCAGCGGCACCATCAGGAACACACCCAAGAGACCGCTGATGATAGCAACCACCGTTACCTGCACCAGGCTTGGGACTGTGAAACCTTCGAGGGTATTCGCCCAGACATAGAGTGCCGGCAGTGTGAAGATAGCCCCGGCTGCCAGCGACTCACCAGCCGAACCGATCGTCTGAACAATGTTGTTTTCCAGGATCGATTCGCGCCGCAATAAACCGCGAATTATTCCCATCGAGATAACCGCGGCCGGAATTGAAGCACTGATGGTCATACCGACAATCAGACCGATGTAGGCGTTGGCTGCACCAAAGACAACCGCCATCAGCGCTCCTATCACAATTGCCAGTAAGGTGAATTCCGGCTTCGATTCACTCGCAGGAATAAAGGGTTTGAATGTGTGAGAATTTTGATTATCCTGCACTACGTCCTCCTTTGATAAGATGTTGTTGATTTTGCGGAAAACAGTGTAACAAAGGATTGAAGAATTGTAACTAGTTTTTTGTTTGGTATACTGAAAAATTTTTGGAATAGTTTACAAATTTTCAGTTTCATCGGCCGGATATAGGTAATCTTTAGAGATAAAATCTCCAATTCTGCTGAAAAAGTGGATTGCTGCTAGCGACAGTCCTACTGCGCTGCCCATCGCTGCAAAGAAAAGCGGTAGTCTGGCGAGAAACACCTCAATCAGTACTCCGGCGGCCGCATACGCCAGTGGTACGGAGAAGGAGGCCATCGATTCCATGATGCCGAAAATTTTTCCACGGGCCGACGGGCGAATATGGCGGTATAAAGAGGTGGTGATGATTTGGTGTACTACTCCGATTGCCGCCCCGGCGGCTGGTAGTGCGATCCACATATACACCGGACTGGCCAGGGGCCACAGCAGGATCAGTAGAAGTGCCAGCAAAGCCAAAGCTGACGACAGCAAACCGCGGTTGTACCGTTGGAGTCCCGGCAAAAAACCGTATAACAGAGCCCCGACACCCCCTCCGGCCAAAAGCAGAGCCAGGGCGATTCCGAACAGATGGGGGCCGAATCCGTACCGCTGTTCCAGTAGGAAGGGCAGGGCCAGTATCACCGGCGGATACAGACTGTTTACAAAGCTGTAGGAGATCAGCAGCGGGCTAAGACCGGGATTGCCGCGGGTGTAAGTGCGCAGTTCACTGAACTGATGTTTTATCCGCGGCCGGAAGCGGGAGAGTGAAGGCAATTGTTCGGCCGCCGGAGGGCGATATCTAATGCAGGCCTCGGGGACAGCTGACAGGCTGAATGAAATTCCGTTTACCAGAAAGAGCGCCGCCGGACCGCAAAGGGCGAAAGCAGCGCCTCCCAGCGAGGTGCCGGCAAAATTGGCGGTGAGCAGAGAGGTGCTTTTTATCGAGTTCAGTGACTTGATTTTTCGGGGCGGTACTATTTCCGGGAAGAGGGCGTGGGCAGCCGGTAGAAACAGGGCTGTGCAGCTGGACACGAGGAAGGTTCCGGCCAGCAGCAGGGGAAATGTGAGGATTTGCCGCAGAGCTGCTATCCCCAGCAGGATCATTATGCATCCCCGCAGGATATCAGCCCAGACTATCAGTTGTTTTTTATAAGCGGAATCAGCCCAGACTCCACCGATCGGGGTGAGCACCACAATCGGCAGATATGCGATGAACTGAAACAGCCCCAAAGCTCCGGGGCTGCCGGTGAGCTGTTTGATAAACAGTATGACCGCCACCAGATACACGCTCGAGCCAAGCTTGGACAGCAGCTGACCGGTCAGCAGCAGCAGAAAATTCGAGTACCTCCCTTGCGCCTGCACCGTTCCTCCTTTATAAGAAGTATAGTGGGTAATGAAGTAATTCGCTACTATGACAGCAATACCGCCCGTTTTCTCAAGTACGGGCAGGGCGCCGGGAGTAACGCAATTCATCGGGCCGTGTGGGCAGCGGGAGTCGAAAACCGACGGCAGGCCATGAACTATGTAAATGCGCGGATTGCAGCATCGCTGAGCAGTGCTGCGGCTGAAAAAGTTTTAGATATCGGCTGCGGGGTGGGTGGAAGTATGCTGTATCTTGCCCGACATATCCCCGTCTTGACAACCCCTGCCCGGATAGATGGAGTGACTATCAGCCCGCGTCAGGCCGAGATCGGGCAGCAGCTGATCGAGAAGGCAGGATGTGCTGAAAGATGCAGCCTGGTGGCCGGTGATTTTACCGATCCGCACCTGCCCGGGCTGCTGTCGCCGCCGTATGACGCCGCCTATGCCATTGAATCGTTTCTGCACATGCCCGCTGCCGAGCTCTTCTTTGCGCAGGCGGCCCGCCTCTTACGCAGCGGTGGCAGACTATTCGTCTGTGATGATTTTCTCGCGCCTCAGCCGAAGGCGGGGAATCCCGGGCGTGCACGTGTACTGGCACGGTTCAGACGCGGATGGCAGGTTCGCAGCTTGTTCTCTGCCGGCCAGACCCGCAGACTCGCAGAGCAGCATGGTTTCATCCTCAAAAATACCGAGGATTTGACCCCCCATCTCGAGCTTAACCGGCCCAGAGATATCGGAATCCGTATATTGGTGAGGCTGCTGGGCTGGCTGCCGATAGACTCCCCTTTCTGGAACAACCTGCTGGGCGGCGATGCATTGCAGCGGCTGTTATTGGGCGGTACTATCAAGTACCTTCTGCTGCGGTTCGAAAAAGTCACTTAGGAATATTCAAAGGGGCCGCGGCAGGGCGCGGATTGAGAAAGCGGCCGTCCGCCACCGAAAGGAGGTGGTCGAGAAAGCGCTCTAGACCCGGCAGGTTGGAAAGGCGCGGCGGCAGAAGTCCGCTTTCATACCCGTAACGGAGAAAGGGCGATGCAATCGAACGATTCTTTGCGATGATGTGGATGGGAACCCCGAATCCGGCCCCTTTTTCACTAACCGGAAATTTGGGCTGGTGATCACCGATAATAATCAGTAAATCGTTTTCGTCTAAATGCGCCCGGGCATATCCGAAGGCCGACTCCAAAGAGTAGCGTATGGAGTGGGCGTAGCCTTCGAACAGTTCGCTGCCCAGGGCCCATGAGTTGTTGTACCAGGTGTTGCGGGCCCGATTGTAATATATTCGCCCGTTGTTAAAGCCGTGCCAGGCTTCAATGTAGGGGGGGATATAGTTCCAGGGGACATGGCTGGAGCAGAGTATGTACTGCGCGAAGTGTGGCCTAGAAGACGAATGATCGAGTATGCTCGAGTGAATGTAGTGCAGTTGGTACTGATCGGGCAGTTCGCCGAAGGTAAAGAAGGGACCGGAGTACTCGAAATCTTCATGCAGCACATAGGAATCGTAGGTATAGAAACCGGTATACTCATCGGTCATGAACTTGGAACCGGGAGCCGAGAGCACTGTTCGGTAGCCGGACTTCGAGAGCAAATGCAGCAGATTCGGAGTTTTGCTTTTTACCACCCGGTCATATTCTGCCTGACTGCGTATTTCTATACCGCTGAGTATGGTTGCATCCGCGAGCCAGGAGGTGCCGCCGAAGGTAGTTGAGTCATACGCGTGGCTGAATACGTGAAAGCCTGACTGCTGCAGCAGATCCTCCTGCTGACGATAGAAGTCCTTTAAGCGTGCGAAGTGGTGAGGGTTGGTAAAAATCGTGGTACCGTACGACTCGACGATTACCAGGTGAATATTTTTGTCCCTGATCCCCGGCAGAGCAAAACTCGGTGCAGCGTGGATATAGGATTCGGCCGAACTGGAAGGGTCGAAAAGGGGCACTGTCGCACTCACCAGGCTCTTTTCATAGAAAAAAAGTTGCTCAACGAGGCGGACAGCTGCCGGTTGAGCCGGAGCTGCTATAATTGACAATAACAGCGCGAATGCGGCGATGCTCAGGCTGGGCTTTCGGGGTAAACGGCCGATAACGGGAGTTGTATACCGAAAGAGAGCCCAGAGCAGAGCGGCCATAAGGCCGAACACGACTAGGGCCGGTAGAATCAAGATGAGAGGCTGGGAAAAGAGTTCGGTATCGAACAGCATATTGAAAAAATGTGACACAAGCGGAATGTTGGCCCGAATATCGAAGGTGCGCAGATACACATGCTGAAAAAAGGCCTCGATTGAAGAAAAGAGCAGCAAGACCAGAAACAGCAGAGTGAACGGAAACAGAAGTATCCGGGCGAGTTTCGGCGAGAAAGAACGGGATGTGTGGGAGCCTAAGCCGATCAGAATTAAAACCGCGGCGGCCGCTTCCGGGAGCGGGATAAAGATCCAGCGCCACTCATATCGCGGAAACCAGATATAAGCGCCCAGCAGTATATTGAGCAGGCAGACTAGGCCATAGACCACCGCAGCCATGGCAAGCAGCTTCAAGAGCCGCAGCTTAGTCTTCACGCGGATTCTCCGTGAGCTTCGAGCCGGGCGTAGATGTCTCCGGCGGCGGCAGTATGAGAGAGGGCTCTCAGTTCATTACACACAACATCCGCACTCTGCCACTGCTTCCACTTGAGGTGCATGGTCTCGCGGGCTGAAAGGTTGAACTCGTAGCGGCCCAGCTTCTGCAGCCGCTCGATGCAGCGGCAGGCCTCTTCTATTGCAGAGGGCAGATACTCTACCGACAGGGCCGGCAGTGGAAGCGAGAGGCCCTTCAGCACTTCCAGTTCAAAGCCTTCCACATCTATTTTGCAGAAATCCGGCACTCCGTACTCGCTGATCAGGCTGTCGAGGGTAAGCACCTCGGTCTCGCATTCTTTTGTCCAGTGAATGCGGGCAAACGGGGTGGTAGCCTTCACCGTCCGAATCCACTCCGAAGAAAGGGTGTTCAGGGTAGGATGCACCGGATCACAGTAGAGCACGGCTTTTCCGTTGCGGGCACCGGCAGCAAGCGGCAAAAAGGTGAGGTTTTTTCTTTTTCCGTGCAGGGCCTCAATAACCGGCCGGCAGTTCGGGTTCGGTTCCAGGGCAATTATCCGTGCCCCGAGCCGCGACCATACGCCTATTCGGTTGCCTATGTGCGACCCGATGTCGAAGGCCAGACTTCCCCGGCCGATGAATTGTCCGTAGAGCCGCTGCATACGAATTCGCTTGGTAGGAATCGCGTAGTAAATGAGAAAAGATTTGATCAGACCCGACAGGGTCTGAAAGCGACTGCTGTGTACATTCAGATATGTTTCCCAGAGAAAGGAAGCGAGCAGTGAGAGCAAGCCGACCACGAGGGCAGCCGTCCGCAGCCAGGATGGCAGAAACAGGGCAAATCCGCCGGCCAGAGTCGAAACCGAAACGGCACACACACGCCTGGAAAAATTGGAAAAGCGGGGCGGATACTGCTCTCTTTTTCCGGTGACCGCGAACAGCAGCACAAACAAATACCTGATTGCCCCAAAACCTAAAATCCAGGGCGCATACCCGGCGGTGCGGTACAGTAAAACCGAGAGCACCAGGGTAAACCATGCATCGGTCTCCTCGTCCAGTTTGGCTCCCGATTCGCTTGTACCGAAGCGGCGGGCGACGTATCCGTCGGCCAGATCGGTACACAGCAGCAGAATAACTGCAGTCAGGAGTACCGGAGAGGTGGTTTCACGGGCTTCGAACAGGAAAAACAGCGGCAGAGTACCGAAAGCCCGAGCGAGGGTAAGCAGGTTTGCCGGCCTGAGGAGAGATGCCCCGATTATCGGCAGGAGCAAAGCCGTATGCAGGTACAATAGTCCCAGAAACCACCACCGCAGGCTAAGGGCATTTCCGGGAGCAGCCCAGAGATCGGCGATAAATATCAGAGCCAGCAGTGATTGCAGATATTTCCACTGCGTATACCTGAGGCGGAATTTCATTAGGCGTGCTCCAGTGCCGTCAGGACTGCAGCTGCGGTATCCGGCCAGGTCGGAAGGGTACGGGCTCTGGCGGCGGCCGCTCTGCGCAGCTGTTCGCGACAGTCTCTGTCTGTCAGAACCGACTCCAAGGCCTTGCGCCAGGCTTCTGTGACAGCTGCAGAGCTACGGCCGCTGCACAGCAGGGCTGCCTCTTCCTGGCCCACGGCTTCGGGAATACCTCCGGTCCTATTGGCTATAACCGGTAGTCTTGCCGCCAGGGCCTCGGCCACCACCATCCCGTAGCTCTCGAACAGAGACGGGTAGAGGAATACGTCCGCAGACTGCATTTGACGGGCGACCTCGCGGGGGCTTATCGGTGGGCCGAGGTGAACTCGATCAGAGAGCCCCAGCTGTTCGGCGGCGCGGCGAAACTCCTCCACCAGAGTCCCGTGTTCATCCGCCTGTCCGAAGATCTTCCAGATCCAGTTCCGTTCTCCGAACTCGGCCAGTAGGGGCAAAAGAAAGCGATGATTTTTGGCGGGCGTCCAGTTGGCCACGGTCAGCAGCTGCAGACCGGTCTGACTGCTGCTCGACGGGCCGGTATACCTGTGCTCAGGGGCAGCTATATCAGTTCCGGGCGGGGCCGTCTGTATTAATGGCATCGCCGGATCAGGGCAGGTGGCGGCCGCCGGCTGTTTCTCCGGCGCGGCCTGCCGACCGAGCAGACGCTCGATTTCCGTCTTTGTGTAGTTGCTGGGAACGATTATGCGGGCGCAGCAGTTAAAACAGCGGAGTTCGGCCCTTTCACGTATAGCTGCTGTTTGCGGTGCAATAGTCGGATCCAGAGATGGCAGGTAATGCACCAGCATCGCCAGCGAGCCGCGGTGCGAACGCGCCAGCCCCTCTACCCACTCCGGAAACGAGAAGTAGAGGCTGTCGATGAGAAGGGTAGCCTCCGGAGGCACCCCTATCTCTGCCAGCTCCTGCGGCTGCGGCGGCCTGTTATCACCGCTTCGCTGCTGCAGCTGGAGATACTTAAAGCGGTCCGCCGGCAGTTCGGATGCGAGATGCTGATTGTACAGATAGCCCCCGCTGAGGCTTGCACTCTGCGGGGCCAGCAGCACTATCATTGCTCTCTACTGCTCCTCATATTCATGTTGGCGATTCTATCGCCGCACTGTATGCGGCCCAGGCGGTGGCGGATTCCCATATCCTGATTTCTATTTCGTCGACAGTGCCAGCCAGTACTTTCTTCACAGATTCGAAGATGTAGAGGCATAAATTCTCCAGACTCGGCTGTCGATCTTCAAAGAAGGGCACATCGTTCAGCAGCACATCATCTATTTCTGCAAGAGTAGTGCCGAGCGCGGATTCGAGCAGCTCAATATCCGTAGAAAAGCCGTTACCGTCGAGGTGCGGAGTTCTGCAAATCAGCTCGACTCGGTAGGGATGGCTGTGGGGCTGTGCTTCATCGCCGAAATCACCGCGCAGATAATGACGGGCCTGTAAATTGTGCTGAATTCCGGTTGCAAACATGGTTAACCTCTTTTATTCCTCGGAGTCTGGTATCAACAGCGCCTGCAGTACCGGTTCTTTGTGGTCAAACAGCAGGCGGTATGCACTTTGTGCTTCCGAAAGGGGAAAGCGGTGGGTGACGTATTTGGAGGGGCTTATCCTCTGCACCCAGTCGCGAACCTCGGCGGTACGCCTCTGCCGATTCCAGCGGCGGCCGAGATGTGCGCCGAGTGTTGACACTTGGCTGCTGCGGATGGTCAGGCGTTTGCGATGAAAGTTCTCTCCCAGGTTCAGCTGCACCCTGCGATCGCCGTGCCAGGAGGCCTCGATTATCAGAGATTCGAAGTCGGCGCAGTCGATGGCCTGCTGCAGGCCCTGTTCACTGCCGCTGACGTGTATGATTTTATCGGGGAGTTCATTGTGAAACAGGCGCCGGACTGTATGCGCCAATTCCGGCGGGTCGAATTGTGACGGATCGGCGGTCGGGAGACCGAGGCGGGTACTCAAATGCCGCCGGTAGTCATCCGGCTCCAGAGCCCCTACGTGCAGTCCCGTCTCTTCGCTCAGAATTTCGGCGATAAGCAGTCCGATCATACCCTGACCGATAATGAGAATTCGCTCGCCGGGCAGAGGTGCGGTATCTAACACGATGGTATAGGCGGTCTCTACACTCGGGTAGAGGGCTATATCCTCGAATGCATACGAGTCAGGAAAATATATAAGCTGATCCTGCGGATAATAAAATCTGTCCTGATGCGGAAAAAAGGCAAACACCTTATCTCCGCCCGGGGTGAGACCGGCATTCATATATCCGTATTTAATCGGATAGGCCATGGATCCATCTATTCCGGGCACCTTGTCTTTGGTGCTTCCCTTGGGAAAGGAGTTGCGGTACAAATGGCTCTCACTGCCGTGACTGATGCCGATAACCTTAGAGGTGATCAGCTGGGTGCCGATCCCCTGCTGCAGCAGCTCCGTACGCAGCTCCACCGATTGCGGTCGGGTAAAGTAGAGGGCGTTGGCGGTTATTGCTGGAGCTGAAGCGGCTGCAAACGAGATGTCCCAGACGATGTCATCCCCGACTTGCCGAACCGAAGTGGTGTGCCCCCGCCGTGCGTCCTCCATCTTGCGGACCCGAAGATCTTTCACTGCCTGCTTTCCACGACCGATGATTACCGGCGCAGCGACGATACAGAGCCTGTCGACCAGGTGTGCTTCAAAGAAAGATGTGATCAGGTCCGCGCCACCCTCAACAAACAGACTGGAGAAGCCCAAGCCGGAAAGTATCTCGAGCACGGCGGGCAGACTGAGATACGCCTCGCCGGCTGCACCCTTAGCGTTGCCCGCACTACCGCCCTCTGCCGAGACCGGCACAACCTCAATCTGCTGTGTCTCCAGTGCCTGCCGCCGGCCCGAATTTGATTCGGCGCTTGTTTGCGAGCAAAAGATAATCGTTTGATACGTTTCAGCCGACCGGGCAATCCGGGAATCTGTCGGCATTCTCAAATCGGAGTCCAGAATGATACGCACCGGCGAGGGGCAGCCCCCCGGCAGCCGGCAGGTCAGCAGGGGATCATCGGCCAGTACCGTCCCGATCCCCACCATAATGGCCTGATTGTCGCGGCGCAGGGTATGCGTAAACTCACTGCTCTCCTCACCAGAGATTCGTTCGGCGTGACCATCGAGAGTTGCGATACGCCCGTCGGCGCTTTGCGCGTAACTCAGGGTTATAAAGGGACGTCTTGCTTTCATACCTGCTTCCTTCGTTTTAATCATAGAAGCTCAACCCTTCGGGAGCAAATTTAGGTGGTTTTTTTGTCAGCGGGACGGGAAACCTACCGGAAGATTTGACTTCCTATATATTGATTTTTAATATTTAATTAATGGAATCGGATTCAACAATGTTTTTTAGACAGACACCTCCCGAATCTCCCCGCCCTTCTACCGAAGATGAGCTGGTGGCGCTGGTGGCGAAAGTAAACTTTCCTACCAAATACGGTCAGTTCGAACTGTACGGTTTCAGCGAGGCGGGAACTGAGAAGGTTCACACGGTTATGGTGAAAGGCGAGATCGACGGTATGCAGGAGTGTCCGGTACGGGTGCATTCCGAATGTCATACCGGTGATGTTCTCGGCTCAATGCGCTGTGACTGCGGCGAACAGCTGGAAGCTTCTTTGAAGTATATTGCCGGGGAAGGCCGGGGCGTCTTGATTTATATGAAGCAGGAAGGCCGCGGCATCGGTCTGCTGAATAAACTCAAGGCCTATTCACTGCAGGATGAAGGCCTCGATACGGTAGAGGCAAATGAGTTTCTCGGTTTCCCGGCCGAAGCACGGGATTATTCAGCATCAGCGGCTATCATCCGGGCGCTCGGCATTCAAAGTGTGGTGTTGCTGACGAATAATCCGGACAAAGTAACAAAGCTCAGTGAACAGGGAATTCACATAGTCAGGCGCGAACCGGTTATCACCGAACCGAACCGGCACAACCAGTTCTACCTCGAAACGAAAAAGTTACGCATGGGTCATTTATATTGAGCGGTGTAATAGCCCTGTGATTCATACACCTCCACCAGCACACCGGCCAGCGGATAGGCAATAAAGCCCGGCATCATCGTAACCGAACCCAGCAGCATTCCGGCCAGCATCCCGATCAGGCCGTTTTCCTGCCCCAGATACCTCACGATCAGCCCCTCGGTGAAAAACAGCACAATCGCGATCAGAATCAGCAACTTGAGGTAGTTAGGCAGGATTTTTCGGAACTTTTTTACCCCGATTTTGATACCCTCCAGGGTCTTGCGCCGGTCGGCCAGAAACGACACCGCCACCAGTACGGCGGTCACTATATATAAAGCTATCATGCAGCCTCCAAACTTGACTATTTCTATCAACATAATACATATAATAAATACAATATGTCAATATAAATATATTAAAACTTCTTTTAAAGACAGCTGCAGCGTGCGGCCAATATTCTGCGGGGCCGGCTCAGAGGCGGGCTAAAAAACCGGCCGGCGGGTTGTACACCGGCCGGCCGGAAAAGGAGGAGAAGAAGTACTGGTGCTGTATTACTTGTCCTGTCCGTATTTGGTGCGGACAAAATCCTGCATTGCCTGGATATCTTCATCGCTGATGAGGTGGGGAGTACCGATACTGCGGGCCATGATATACACATGGGCCGATTTTTCTACCACGTGGATTACCTTCATGGCCGTGTCGAAATCGGCGCCAACGCAGATGGTGCCGTGGTTCGGTACCAGCACCGCATTGCGCTCCGCTCCCAGAGCGGCCACTACGTTTTCGGCCAACTCGGGCGTACCGGGCAGGGCGTACTGGCAGTTGATGATCTTGTCGCCGACAATCTGCACGAAGTCTTCGCTGATCCCCGGCAGGTCTTCCTGAATGACACCGAACACGCTCGAATAGATCGGGTGGGTATGGATAACCGCGTTCACATCCTTGCGGGCGTTCATAATGGCGATGTGGAAATTGAACTCGATACTCGGCTTGCGATGTCCGTCAACCACCTCGAAATCGCCGTTCATCACCACTACGTCATCGGCGGTGATAGACTCGTAGGGCATACCGCTCGGTTTAATATATATGAGGCCGGTTTCCGGATCGCGGATGCTGAGGTTGCCCCAGGTACCGACGGTCAGTTTTTCCGCCACCATCCGGCGTCCGCCCGCGGCGATGGCTTCGCGCAGCTCCTGTTTTACTTGATTCATGGCATTCTCCTGTTGGAAATGTTGCAAAATTCACATTACTATGTGAGAATACTAACGTCAATTCGGAATTTAGTCAAAGGGTAAAAGGGTGAATCATCAGGAAAGGGTACAGGCCATTCGAAAACGGGTGAGACAGGCGGGGTCGCTGCAGCTCAGCAGTGTAGCCCGGGAGTTCGATGTCTCGGAAATGACTATCCGCCGCGATCTGGACGATATTCTGCTCGATCCGGAGATTCAACTGATCCGGGGAACCTTTCTGCACCTGCCCGAGGCCTCCGGCCGCGCCGGCGAACCCTACTCGCTGGTCAGCGCGGCGCTCAAACAGCGGGATGCCAAGGAGCGGATTGCCCGCCGGGCTCTCGACTTCATCGTGCCCGGCCAGGATTTTCTGTTCGACGCCGGTTCGACTATCGAAATACTGGCATCCCTGCTCCCGGAAGGGCTCTCCGGCACGGCATTCTGTTTCAGCTATAACATACTGAAGCACCTGCTCGATCGACGTGAGCTTACGGTGCATGTGAGCGGCGGCCGCTTTTACCGCCGCTCCATGCTGTTCGAGAGCAGCGAAGGTGTCGAGATGGTGCGTCGTCGGCGTTTCCACACAGCCTTTTTGTCAGCCAGCGGTGTGCACCGGCGCTTGGGAGTGACCACTTCGGATGAATACGAAACCGAACTGAAACGGGCCGGCCTCGAATCAGCGGAGCAGCGAATACTGCTGGTCGATTCCAGCAAATTCGGGCAGTTTACCCAGTATCATTTTGCCGATATCGATCAGTTTGACACAATTATTACAGACGATTTGTTGGACAAATCCCTCCGAAATAAGCTTATAGAGGGCGGTATAAGGCTTATTACTGTCTAATTTGTCGATAAAAGCCTCTATTAGTGTTTGAAATTGGCAGTAAACATCCATAAATAAATAAAATTTGCGCAATTTATTCAAAATTTGTTTGACAACTGCAAAATTCCATTTTAAACTGACTCAAGATCGAAACCGAAGAAAGAGGAATATCGTGAGATCGCTCGGAAAAAGCGGTGCCTTGAGTCTGAAAGCAAAAGAAAAGATCCTCGCCTTTATAAAGGAGTCCGACCTGCGGGTGGACGACGCACTGCCGACGGAAGCGGCCCTGATGAAGATGCTGGGGGTAAGCCGGCATACCGTGCGTGAGGCCCTGGCTCTGCTGGAACAGGAACGTATCGTCTATCGCGTACAGGGCAAGGGGACTTTCCTCAAGCGCCGGCCGCTGCAGATAGAGCAGGGTTTGGAGAAGCTGGAGAGTATCACCGAAATAATCGAAAGCTGCGGGTTGAAGCCGAGTACCCGCTGGATCGGGATAGAGGTAAAACTTCCCGGCGGTAAAATAGCCGAGCAACTGCAGATAGACCCGCAAGCGAAGATCATCACCTTCAAGCGCCTGCGCCTGGCCAGCGGCAATCTGGCCAGTTACTGTGTCGACAGTATGCCTGTCAGCTATTTCGACTCGATTCCGTATACCATCGAAGATGAATCAGTCTTCAGCTATCTCGAGCGGGAGAAGGGAATCTACATTCAAACTGCGGTCAGTTACGTAATTCCTACCGCTCCTACCCGGGAAATGGTCGAAGAGCTGGGGGTTGATGAGGATCAGCTCTTTATTCTGCTCGAGCAGCTGCACTACGACAACGAGGGCAAGCCGCTCATATATTCTCTCGATTACTTTCAGCCGGATGTAATTCGATTCAAAATCAACAGAACCAGGTGAGGAACAGATGCGAAGAATAGATGCAATAGAGTTCAAAGACGGACGGCTGCGGCTGATCGATCAGCGGAAGCTCCCTCAGGAGTTCACCTATTTCGAATGCAGCACGTATCAGGAGTGTGAGTTTGCCATTCGTGACATGGTGGTGCGGGGGGCGCCGGCCATCGGTGCGGCGGCAGCCTATGGAGTAGTGCTGGCGGCCGGACAGTTCAGGGACAAGCGCCCGGCGGAGTTCAAGAGCAATATGGAAACAGCCCTTGAAGAGCTCAACCGGTCCAGACCGACTGCGGTGAACCTGATGTGGGCGATCAAAAGGATGCGGAGCGTGCTCGAGGGGCGAGGCGATTCGGCTCCGGCTGAAATATACACCGCTTTGAAGCGCGCCGCCGATGCAATTCTCAGCGATGACATCAAAAAGAGCGAGGCAATGGCCGCTCACGGCAACCGCTTGGTGCCGCAGGGTGCTACTATTCTGACCCACTGCAACACCGGTTCACTGGCGGTGCCCGGACCCGGAACTGCGCTCGGTGTCATCCGGGCAGCCCATGAGGCCGGCAAGCAGATCTTTGTCTATGCCGACGAGACCCGGCCGCGGCTGCAGGGAGCCCGGCTGACTGCCTGGGAGCTGGTAGAAGAGGGTATCCCTGCCAAACTGATCGCTGACAGTGTGGCGGCCACGCTGATGCGCGACGGATTGATCGACCTGATAGTGGTCGGAGCCGACCGGATTGCAGCGAACGGCGATACAGCCAACAAAATCGGTACATTCATGCTGTCGGTGATAGCCAAACAGTACAAGGTGCCGTTTTACGTGGTTGCACCGGTCTCTACCATCGATTTCGACTGTCCGGGCGGCCAAGAGATAGAAATAGAGGAAAGGGGAGGCGATGAGGTCACCCATATTGAGGGTGTGCAGTTCGCGCCCGACAAAATAGATGTGTACAATCCGGCTTTCGATGTGAGTCCGGCGGAGAACATTACGGCGATTGTGACCGAGCAGGGAGTGCTCTATCCGCCGTTCAACGATTCTATCGCCGGTCTTACGCGATAACGAGGGAGAGGAAGTATGAGCAGCGATAAAGCCATTGAGGTGAAGGGATTAACTTTCACTTACAAAGGTGATGAAGAAAATCAGGCCGTTAAGGGCATCGATTTGGATGTTGACAGGGGCGAGTTCGTCGTTATTATGGGGCCCAGCGGCGCCGGTAAATCGACCCTGGCCAACAGTATGAACGGGCTGATTCCCGGTTTTATGAAGGGCAGGTATTCCGGGAGTGTGCTGGTCAACGGACATGAGGTCAAAGGTACCCCAGTCAGCCGAATGGCCAGAGAGATCGGCCTTGTATTTCAGGACTTCGAGGCTCAGCTCTTCTCCACCAATGTGAACCTGGAAATCGCCTTTGGGCCGGAGAACTTCGGAGTACCCCGCGATGAGATCGTACAGCGGATCGAAAAGGTGCTGAAAACGGTCAAGCTGGAAGGCTTTGAAGACCGCCAGCCGGCCACTCTCTCCGGCGGACAGAAACAGCGGCTGGCCATCGGTTCGGTCTTGGCAACCTATCCGAACATCATCTGCATGGACGAGCCGACCACCGACCTCGATCCGGTCGGCAAACTGGGAATATTCACCATCGCCAAGGAGCTGCACGAGAGCAGTGATTTTACACTTGTGATCATTGAGCACGAGACCGAAGAGGCACTGCATGCCGACCGCGTGATCGTGATGAAAGACGGCGAAATCCTCCGGCAGGGCAATCCTCTGGAGGTTCTGCGTGAAGTGAAGTTTACCGACGAGGTCGGCATCATGTCGCTGCAGATTCCCAAATTCTTCAAGGAGCTGCTGGACTGTGAAAACTGCGACCTGCCGCTGAATCCGGAGGACGGATACAAGTTTTTTCAACAGAAGGGCTTGAAAGTTGATCAGAGTAAATACGACCAGCTGGTCTCCCGCGACGAGGAGCGCCGAAAAAGTTACGGCGAAGTAGTCCTGAGCGTCGAAGACCTGGTGCATGTGTACCCGAACGGCAACCGCGCGGTCGACGGAATTAGTATGGATATTCGCGAGCGGGAGTTCGTGGCCATTCTCGGTCATAACGGAAGCGGTAAAACCACTTTAGTCAAACACTTCAACGGCCTGCTGGACCCCACCGAGGGGAACATAACAGTTGGCGGAAAAAACACCCGCCAGCACTCCATTTTCGAAATCGGAAAAGAGATTGGATATGTCTTTCAGAATCCCGACCACCAGATCTTCGCCGACACCGTATTCGATGAGATTGCCTTCAGTCCGAAGATCCGCGGTTGCTCCGAAGAGGAAGTAAAGGAGCGGGTAAGTGAAGCCCTCGAGGCGGTGGAATTGGCCGGATACGAAGAAAAAGACCCGTTTTCGCTGAGCAAGGGCGAACGTCAGCGGGTGGCGGTGGCCTCGGTGCTCTCGGCCAGACCGAAAATTATCGTGCTGGACGAACCGACCACCGGTCTGGACTACAAGGAACAGAAGCGGATGATGGAGCTCATCAAAAAGCTCAACGCCTCCGGCCACACCATCATCATGATTACCCATACCATGTGGGTGGTCTCCGAGTATGCCCATCGTGTGGCGGCTATTAAGGACGGCAAAATAATGATGGACGGTCCGACCCGCGAAGTGTTCGCCCGCGAAAAAGAGCTGTACGATTCCTACCTGAAGACTCCCCACATCGTGAGTCTGAGCAATATGCTCGCGCGCACCGTCCTGTCGATTGAAGAGATGAAGTTTTGCACCGGAGGGCTGCAGTAATGGATATGTTTTTATATATGGATCTGAACACCTATGTTCACCGCCTCGATCCGCGCACGAAGCTGCTGTTGATGTTTCTGAGTTTTGCGGTGGGTGTAATGTACAAAAATATAGTTGTGCTGGTGGCGGCACTGGTACTGGTTCTCATCTACGGCGGAATGGGTCACGTGCTGGCGAATCTCAAGCGTATCAAGGTTGTGCTGATAATGATTACCCTGTTTTCGGTGGTCATATGGTCGATCGCTCAATCCGGAGAAACCCGTTTCCTGATCTTTTCGCTGGAAGGGGTTCTGTACGGTATCATGATCGCGATCAAGACCAATTTGATGATCGTGGCCGGTATGGTCTTTCTAAGTACCACCAAAATCGAGGAGATTGCCGAGGGACTGGTGAAGATCAAGGTTCCCTACCGCGGGGCGTTTGCTTTTTCAACCGCTATTCGACTTGTGCCGATGATCGTGGCCACCAGCTACACCATCATTCAGGCCCAGAAATCCCGAGGACTCGACCTGGAGAGCGGAAGCCTGTTTGAGAAAATCAAGAAATACGTGCCGCTGATGATCCCGACGCTGGTATCGGTCATCCGGGGAACCAATGTGTTCTCCATGGCGCTGGAGTCGAAGGGCTTCGGATACAGCAACAACCGCAGTAATTTCCTGAAGTTAAAGATGACCGGCCATGATTACCTGATGATGTTGATCGGCCTGGCGATTGTAGCGGCCGCATCTTATCTGAAATTCGACCCGGCGGCCTACAACACACTTATCAATCTATTCCCTTGGGGGGATTTTGCCTGAAAGGCATAATATATTGCACCACTTATAAGGAGTGAGGAGTATGAAAGACGTTTTTGCCATGTGGAAAAACACTAAAATGGTGGTACTGGTAGCACTCTCTGCCGGTTTGTACGCAGCTTTGCTGATTCCGTTCAAAGGCTTCGTGTTGATTCCCGGAATTACCGAGATCCGGCCCGCCAGTGCGCTGCCGGTTGTCCTGGGACTGCTGTTCGGACCCGCCGGAGCGTGGGGAGCGGCCATCGGTAACCTGATTGGAGACTTCTTCGGTTCTCTGGGAATCGGAAGCCTGTTCGGTTTTGTCGGCAACTTCATGTTCGCCTACGTACCGTATAAATTGTGGATCAATCTCGGCCTGTTATCCAAAGAGGACAGCGAACCGGACCTGAAATCGGGAAGAAAGATTCTGGCCTACGTTATCGTCAGCATCCTGGGTTCGGCCGCCTGTGCCCTGCCGATTGCCTGGGGTCTGGAATTACTGGGAATGGTTCCCTTTGCAGCCCTCGGCAGTATCATTACTATCAACAACTCGGTGCCGTCGGTGTTTCTCGGAATTCCGATTATGCTGATCCTGTACCCGCGGATTAAGAAGTGGGACCTGCTGTGGACCGAAATCATGGACGAAGAGGACATCCCGGTGGCCGGAAAACTGTCGAAGATCGGCGGCATCGTGATGACCATCAGCATCCTGGTTGGTCTGGTCGGAGGCTTTCTAGCGGCACTCGGTGTCGGTCAGGGACTGCTGTACAGCGGTTTCGGCGCCGGCGGCGATGTCGGTACAGCCGGAGTTATTCTAATCGGCGGTATCGGAACTGCCGGACTCATTGTTTCAGCATTCATTCAGTCCATGCCCAAGAAGGAAGCGTAAGCTTCATACGCTATACGACTGCATATGCGGGTCGTCCGGCACTCCCCGAAGCGGGTGCTGCCGGGCGGCCCCTCTTATCCACAGATGCCCGCAGGAGAGCCTAATGAAACAGTTTGATGATTACTTGCCGTTTGTACTACAACATAACAATATCGCCCGGATTGAAGCGGATACCCTACTGATCGGAGACCGCCGCGCATATCCTTTCAAAAAGGAGTTCTACCGCTGCACCAGTGTAGAAGAGGCGGCCGAGGCGATCGAAATGATGGTAACCCAGGGCGGCGGTCCGGTGCACGTGGCCATGACGGCTATCCAGCTGCTGGCTGCCAGAGCCGAAGCCGGCAAAATTCCCAAGAGGCCGGATGTTTTTGAGCAGGCCAAGCAGCGGCTGCAGAGTACCCGTCCGACCAATACCACTATGGCGCGAACCCTGGAGGTAATGGTTGAGCTGGTGCGCTCCGGTATAGTCTCCGGAGAGAATATAGAACAAGTGGCAGCCGGTTTTATCGAAGGCTTCAAGGCTGAGTATCAACAGAAGGCCTTCCGGATGGCAGAGGTGGGCGCTTCGCTGATAGAAGACGGAGACGGGGTTATGACGATGTGTTTTGCCGAGACCTCCTTCATTCTTTCTATCGCACTGGCCATGGAGCAGGGCAAGCAGATAAAGGTCTACAGCCCCGAAACCCGTCCCTATTTCCAGGGGGCCCGTCTGACCGCCCCCTGTCTGCAGGAGATCGGTGCCGACGTAACCCTGATAACCGACAGCATGGTGGCCTACATGATGTCCCGGGGTAAGGTTCAGAAGTATATGACTGCTGTAGACATTATTACCCGCGACGGCTGGGCGGCCAACAAGGTCGGTACCTTTCAGAACGCCATTGCGGCCAACTATCACGGAATTCCCTACTTTCCCTTTGCCATCGACCCGGATATGACCCGGCGAGGCCGGAATTCGATCATTATAGAAGAGCGTGACCCCGAAGAGGTGAAGCGGGCAAAGGGAGAACTGACCACCCGCAGCGATATGCAGGCCTACTATCCGGCCTTCGATATCGTTCCACCGCACCTCATCGCCGGCGTCATCACCCCGAAGGGACTGGTCTCAGCCTATCAGCTGCAGCAGGTCTTCGCTTCAAGCGAAGCGGAGGCGAGCCGGAAGGCGGGCGCATGAGTGTAGCCATAATCGGCGGAACCGGCATCTACAGTGCCGAGGGCATTGCCGCCGACGCACAACAGGTAGACACCCCGTTCGGCCCGGTTGAGCTGTACCGGGGGCAGGGTAAATACTCCGATCTCTACTTTATCACCCGACACGGAGCCGACCACAGCGTTCCTCCGCATATGGTCGACTACCGCGCCAACATCGAGGCCCTGTCGCTGCTGGGGGTGAGCCACGCAGTCGGTATCTATGCGGTCGGTTCGATCACCCACCGGGTGCCGCCGGGGGGTATTGGGCTGATAGACCAGTTTATCGATATGACTCACGGCCGGCAGAGTACCTTTTACAACGGGGGGGTGTCCGGGCTCAAGCATACCGACATGAGCGAACCCTACTGCCCGGCACTGCGAAACAATGTGCTGTCGGCCGCCCGCGCGCGCGGGATAGAAATGGGAAGCCAAGGCACCTATCTCTGCTGCAACGGACCGCGGTTTGAAACTGCCGCGGAGATACAGATGTATAAGCAATGGGGAGCCGACTTTGCGGGCATGACGGCGGCCACCGAAACCACTCTGGCTCGCGAGAGGGATATCCACTTTGCCGGAATGGTCTACTCGATCAACTGGGCCGCCGGTGTAAAACAGGATATCGAGTTTATCACCCGGGACCGGGTTGTGGAGAACAAGCGAATACTCCTCGATCTGGCCGTTGCAGCCCTGTACGCGGAGAAGGCGGCCTGCAGCTGCGAGCATCAACCGGTATTTTAGGAGATTATATGGACAACAAGCAACTGAAATTTGAAACACAATCGATCCACGCCGGCGGAGGGCACAACAATCCCGAGAATGCCCTCAATCCGCCGATTTTTCTCACTTCCACCTTCGCTTTCGAGAACACCGATAAAGTCGATGCGGTGATGAGTTTTGAAAGCGACGACTATGTATACACCCGCGGGAATAACCCCACCCTGCGGCTGTTCGAGAACCGTATGGCGGCGCTGGAGAGCGGCAGCGGAGCGGTCTCGTTTGCATCCGGAATGGCTGCCATCAGCTCGGTGCTCTTCTCGTTCTTACGACCGGGTGACAAGGTGCTGGTTCATAAGACCCTCTACGGATCCTCTTACAACGTGGTGACCAAGGTGCTGCCGAAATATGAGATCGGTTGCACAATCGCCGATCTGGCGCAGACGGAGTCGCTGGAGGGGATGGTTGACGAGTCAACCAAGGTCATATATTTCGAAACCCCCAGCAATCCGAATCTCAGTATAGTCGATATCAGGAAAATCGTCGATTTTGCCAAGCCGCGCGGGATAAAGGTGGTGATAGACAATACCTTTGCCACCCCCTATTTCCAGCGGCCCCTCGAGATGGGAGTGGATGTAGTGGTGCACAGTGCCACCAAATACATCTGCGGCCACGGCGACGTGGTGGCCGGAGTTGCAGTTTCACGCGATCAAGACTATATAATGAGTCTGAAGTTCGATTATATGTGCGAGTTCGGCGGTGTACTGAGTCCCTTTAATGCCTGGCTGCTGCTGCGCGGCTTAAAAACGTTGGGTTTGAGGATGCGGCAGCACGAGGCCAACGCGGTCGCGGTGGCCGAGTACCTGCAGATGCACCCGAAGGTAACTGGAGTCCAGTTCCCGGGACTGCAAGATTTTCCGGGTCACGAAATCGCCAAATCGCAGATGGACGGTTACGGGGCCATCGTGAGCTTTGAGGTAGAGGGCGGCCTGGAGGCGGCCAAACGGATGGTCAACAACACCCACCTCTTCCAGCTGGCAGTTAGTCTGGGAGACTGCGAAACCCTGGTGCAGCTGCCGGCGGCTATGACCCACCGCGGCTACGATCAGGAGAGTCTGCACGAGTTCGGCCTGACCGAGAGCATGATCCGCATCTCGGTGGGACTCGAGCATATCGACGATATCCTGGCCGAACTGGACCAGGCACTTTCGCACGTATAGGAGGAGCGGCATGAAAACGGTGCTGAAAAACGGAACAATTCTCACCATGGAAACCGCCCAAGCGGAACTCATTCACGGAGATATCGGCATTGAAGGAGAGACCATCGTATTTATCGGCGAGCAGCCGGCCGACTTTCGGGCGGACCGCGAAATAGACGCCGCCGGTGCCATTGTGATGCCGGGCTTGGTGAACGCACATACGCACATACCCATGAGCCTGATGCGGCACTACGCCGACGACCTGCCGTTCTGGACCTGGCTGTTCGAACGGATACTGCCGGTGGAGGAGAACCTGACCGACGAGCATGTCTACCACGGCTCGCGCCTCAGTCTGGTCGAGCTGATCCGGAGCGGAGTGACCACCTTTGCCGAGATGTACTCCAATATGGATGCGGTTGCTCAGGCTACCCTGGAATCGGGGCTGCGGGCCAACCTGACCCGCGGGCTGATGTTCAACGGGCCCGAAGATCTGGTCAAGCTGGAGGAAGGCAGACGGTTTTATAAGGACTGGAACGGGAAGGGCGGCGGGCGCCTGCAGGTGGATGTCGGACCGCACGCCGTGTACACCATTCCGCCCGAGTACATGCTCAAAGTAGCCGAACTGGCCAAGGAGCTGAATACCCGAATACATATCCACCTGTCCGAAAGCCGGAAAGAGGTGGACGACTGCCTGCAGGCCCACGGCAAAACCCCGATTGCTCACGCCCGGGATCAAGGACTGTTCGAGTGCAAGACCTACGGCGCCCACTGTGTGCACATTACCGATGAGGATATCCGGATTCTGCAGGAGAGCGGAGTTAGCGTAATCAACAACCCCACCAGCAATCTGAAACTGGGCAACGGCTTTGCGCCGGTCACGAAACTGCTGGAGGCGGGAGTAAACGTGGCCCTGGGCACCGACGGTTCGGCCAGCAACAACAACCTGAATATGTTCGAGGAGATTCATCTGGCGGCTTTGGTGAACAAGGGCGTCACCGAGGATCCGACCACTGTTTCGGCCTACACGGCGCTGCAAATGGCAACTATCAACGGCGCCCGGGCCCTCGGTCTCGAGGAGACAACCGGCAGCCTTAAGGTGGGTAAGAAGGCCGATATCATCGTAATCGATATCGAGGCCCCCCACTTCTATCCGCGCCACAGTGTAAGTGCCGGTCTGGTGTATGCCGCCCAGAGCTCTGACGTGAAAACTGTTATCTGTAACGGTGAAGTCGTGATGCAGGATCGTCAACTTACCCAACTGGACGAGCAGGAGATCTACCGTAAAGCCCAAGCGAGCGCGGCAGCGATTACCGGCAACAAAGAATTTATGCCCTAGAACCCCACAATGTTTGGGATAAATATAATTTACATCTTTTGGAGGAAAATATGGATCCACAGGATAAAATTCAGGCGGCGGCGGACTATATCCGCGGCAAAGTAAAACGAATCCCCCGGACAGCCCTAATTTTGGGTTCGGGATTGGGCGTGCTGGCCGAAGAGGTGCAGGATCCGGTGAGTATTCCTTATTCTGAGATCCCGCATTTTCCGGTTTCCACCGCTCCCGGCCACGCCGGGGTGTTTACAGCCGGAACCCTGGAAGGGCAGGAAGTAATCGTGATGGGCGGCCGCTTTCATTACTACGAGGGCTATGATATGGACACCATTGCCTTCCCGATCCGTGTAATGAAATCGCTGGGAGTCGATACTCTGCTGCTTACCAACGCCGCCGGCGGTGTGAATGAAGAGTACAAGCCGGGGGACCTGATGATAATTACCGATCACCTCAATATGGTGGGCCGGAACCCTTTGCGCGGGCCGAATGACGAGCAGCTGGGGCCCCGCTTTCCCGATTTGAGCACCCTGTACAACCCTGAACTGAGCGGCATGCTGGAGGCTACCGCCAAAGAGAACGGCATCGACTATCAGAAGGGGGTATACGCCTGGATGTCAGGACCTTCCTTCGAAACCCCGGCGGAGATCCGCATGCTGCGTAGCATCGGAGCCGATGCCGTGGGGATGTCAACGGTTCCCGAGGCGATTACCGCCCATCACTGCGGAATCCGGGTAGCCGGGGTCTCCTGTATCAGCAATATGGCCGCCGGTGTGCTGGATCAGCCGATTACCCAGGAAGAGGTTTTCGAGGTAGCCAAACTGGTGCGGGAGCGCTTTTCACTGTTGATCAGACAGACCCTTTCGAGAATGGCAGCTATATAGAGGCCGGCCTGGGAGTCAGGACCACAGGACGAAGGAAAAGAACCACTGTTCGGAATCAACACTCCAGCCGGCGTCCATTCGCATGCTGATCGGTTTCAGGCCGAGTAGACTGAGTGCGGTCTGCAGTCCTCCGCCTACAGCATAGTTCAGCGAACCCTGACCGGTTTCGCGCAGATCGAAAAACGGGCCTATGCTGAACTGCTCCATCAGGAGAGTTTCTCCGAAGGTCGGCTGAAAGCGAGGAAAGCTGAGTAGGGCTTTTGTGTTTGCTATTATCAGCCGGTCTACCTGCTCGGGAGATTTGAGAGGGGTGTAGTAATCGGCCGGATGATAGGTGACTTGTTCGCTGTGCGCAACCGGCAGCCGGGTAAACAGACGTTGGTTCAGCCGCAGAGGGCCGACAAGCTTCTGATTCACGGCTATTTCGGCCTGCAGGGCAATTTGGTCGGCCTGATTGGTCGTTATATGGGTTTCGAAATTCCTGATGAAACCCTCCGGCCGCTTGCTATACGCTCGCAGCCCTCCATAGTAGCAGTAGTTCTCCGGGGAGAGCTCGTCATCCGTGCTGAGTTCTGCTCCGGCGGCCGGGCCTCCGATTATGTCTACTCCAAGACGGAAGGGCATAAACAGCTCGCCTGAGGAGTGGGTTGAATGAAGGTCGAGGGGTATACTGCGGTTTTCCTCGAAGCTGTAGTTCAGGTCATTGAACACGGTAAAACGAATCAACCGCCCGGGCATCCAGATAATATTAAGGGCTGTCCCGGTGAAATCCTCTTGTACCATTTGATAACGGTTTAGGTAGCCGGGCTGATACATGAGCTTGAGATTGGCGTCGAAGTTGCCGTATTTCAGGTAGGCCCCGGCGGTAAAACGGTTGCGGTCGCCGAAAAGCGGCTGATCGTATTGGCCGTCCGCCAGTTGTATCCCGATGCGGGCCCCCGTCAGGGCCGGTTCTACATGTACCATGCCGGTACGATGGTATTGTGCAGTTTCACGAGCGGCTCTCCGACGCGCGGTTTCCCGGGTTTCGGTTAGATAGATTGGATCGACACTCGGGATACCCTCCAGCCGGCCTTGTGCGGAGAGCAGCGTTCGGCTGGCGGATTCATAGCCGCGGGTGGCGATTTCTTCAATAAAATTCCAGTCCATGAAAGAAAATTTTTCTACGTTACAGCGGATCCAGATCGGGTCGAACTGCTTTATGCTGCTGACTGCACGTCTCGATTTTCCGATGTCCATGGCTACATTGAGGTTGGTCACCGGATTGCTCAGATTGAGCTGCTTCTGATAGAAGGTGGTGGAGACGAGCACCGTATCGCTGTAGGTATACGGCACCTCCATGGGGGCGAGGTTGGTTACTCCCCCGTCGATCAGCCGCAGGTTAACAAGGTTTTGCGGGGGGAAATAGAACGGCAGGGCAAAGGAGGCGGCCAATACGGTGCTGAAATTGCCTTCGGCTAACACCACCCTCCGTTTTGTGCGCAGGTCCTCACACACCACCAGCACCGGAATCGGCAGTTCGCTGAGGTCTCGGTAAGGAACCAGTTCCTCGATCAATTCAATAAAATTACCCGGGTTGAGGATGCCGCCACGCAGAGGGATTTCCGGTTCGAAAAGCGAAGACGGCTCGAAGGTCTGAAAGAGAGAAAGGATCGCATCCGGAGAAAAACCGGCCCCGTACAGCAGCCCGACTATCGAACCCATCGAGTTGGTAACGATGAAATCGGGTGCGTATCCGGCCTCCTCGAGCCGTTTCAGTACTCCTATATGGGCAAACGCACGGGCCGAGCCTCCCGAGAGCAACAGACCCAGCGGTTCATCCCGGCCGGAAAGCGGAGTTTCGATTCGTTTGATAAAATCTGATTCCCCCAGAATGATAGGATGATCCGACAAGAGCAGCGAGGCTTCACTTTCGCTGGCCGGCAGAGTAAAGGCAGCCGCCACAAAAAACATACCGGCAAGTGTCAGCCATCTGGCTGTTCTCAAAAAATATGTCATGCACCCACTATATATTCAATTAGGGTTCGAATGCAATCTTAGTTTTCGTACCGCCGTTCTGTTCGAGACTGGCTACTCCTCCCAGCTGATCGCTCAGGGTGGCCACTAACTGCAAGCCAAACCCGGGGCTGTTTTCAAAACCGGTGCCGGGCGGCAGGCCGCAGCCGTTGTCTTCGACCGTAAACACCGCCATTCCGTTGTCCTGCACGCGGAGCGAGATCGACAATTCGGGCTTGGATGCGTCGGAGAAGGCATGTTTTATCGCATTGCTTATGAGTTCATTGGCAATAATACCCAGTGTTGAAAGCTGGTTTACATCCAGAGTGAGGTCGGCAATGTCCACTTTTAGTGCTATGTCGGGGCAATTTGGAAATGAACGCATGATATCGTCAATAAGAGAAGGCAGATAGTTTTTAACGGACATTTCCCGCAGATTCTCCGAACGGTAGAGCTTGTCGTACAATACGCTCATACTGATGAAGCGGTTCATAGCCACCTGCAGCGCCTCCGCGGCATTCGGATCTTCGATGAGATCCGCCTGCAGGCCTAACAGGGTCATCATCGTGTTCATGTTGTTTTTAATACGGTGGTGCACTTCCTGCAGCAGCAGCTCTTTCTGCGCGAGGAGGGAGCGAATCTGCTCCTCGTCGGTTTTTCGCTCGATGATTCGTCCGAGCCGCTCGGTGATAGTGCGGATGAGTGTCTGTTCCTCTTCGATAAATGGCTGCCGGTTTACATCCTGGATTTCGCCGGAGTAGTACACGCACAACTCTCCGGCATCCCGTCCGTGTACTCTGACTGTTTCCGACAGATACCACTTGCTGTGAACGAAACCGGATGAACAGTAGTATTGGCTGTCGAGTATGATTGAGGCCGAAGTGAACTCCGGGTGTTGAAAGGCCGGCGGGATGAGCTCGACAATACCCTGTATAATCTGATCAAGAGTAATGCCGGGGGTTGATACAAGCGTGGAGATTGAGTAGAGACAGTTAAGCTCTTTAACCCGTTCGCGTAAAGCGAGGTGTTTTTTTTGCAGTTCTCGTTCGGCACGTCTGCTTTCGGTAATGTCTTTAAAGGTTACTACTACCTGCGAAAGCCGCGGGTTATCTTCAGAGAAAAGCGGTTCGGCATCAATCCGTATCCATGTTCCGTCTTCCGGCTTTTCAGCGGCGAAAACCCCCATGATTACATTATGCACCGCTTTGCCGCTCTGCAAGACGAGTTCGGCCGGATGCTGTGCACCGGTAAAGGGGCGGCCATCCTCGTCTATCGCCTTCCAATACGGGTCCTTAGCGGTACGGCCGAGCAACTGATCCCGGCTGAGCCCCAAAATTCTTTCGGCGGCCGGATTTGCATCGATAATCTTGCCGTCTGCGTCGTGATATACGACTCCGAGCGGTATTAGTTTGAACAACGAATGATATTTATCTTGCACTCATATAAACCTTCGGTATAACTATATTAGAGATTTTGAGGTAATGCAACTTACATCTGCGTTTTTTTACGCATATTTCAATTGAAGGTGTATCTTGGGCGGCCCTTCAAAAAGAGGTACATTACAGCTTATAATGGGTGCAAGGAGAAGTTCCATGAAAAGAAGTGAATCTAAGGTAAGCGGGAAGCTCTCGGTAACCAACCGTGGATTCGGGTTCGTCATTGTTGCCGACGGAACCGACCTGTTCATTCCCTCAGGCAATATGTATACCGCTATGGACGGGGACAAGGTACAGGCGGAGATTACCGAACAGGCTAAACAGAAGAATCCGGTCGGCAAAGTAGTAAAGATTGTAGAACGCAGCACTAAGGAATATGTGGGTGCATATAAAGAGAAAGATGGTACTGCCATGGTGGTTCCGGAAAACGAACGGCAGGACCGTCCGTTTATCATACCGAAAAACAAAATAATACCGTCCGGATCGAAGAAAAAGCCCAGGCCGGGTGAGATGGTTTTGGTAAGGCTGGAACGCTGGGACGACCCGAAAAAGGACCCCCTGGGCAGCATCATCGAGATAATCGGCCATCCGAAAGATCCGGGAATAGACGTAAAAATAGTAGCCAAGTCAAACGGCCTCAGCACCGAATTCCCGAAAAAGGTAAAGCAGCAGAGCGACCGCATTTCGGCGGCCGACATGAAGGCGGAGGCCAAGCGGCGCGAGGACCTGCGCGGCCTGAAGTGCTTTACCATTGACCCTGAATCGGCCAAGGATTTTGACGATGCGGTCTCGCTACAGCAGCTGAAGGACGGCACTTTCGAGCTGGGAGTCCATATTGCCGATGTAAGCCACTACGTGCAGCAGGGCAGTGTGTTGGATAATGAGGCCTTCGAGCGCGGAACCTCGGTCTATTTCGTAAACAGTGTCATTCCGATGCTGCCCGAAAAAATCTCCAACAATCTCTGCAGTCTCAGGCCCAATGAGGATCGCCTGGCCTTCAGCGTGATGATGAACATCGATGCGCGGGGGTATGTAAAAGACTTTCGGATTGTCGAATCGGTCATCCGCAGTAAACGGCGTTATACCTACGAGGAGGTCGAGGAGATTATCTCGGGCAAGCCCGATCCGAACGCCAAGATTCTGAATATGATGATGATGCTCAGTCTGGTGCTGCGGCACCGGCGCGAGGAGATGGGCAGCATCGATTTCGATATGACTCAGCCGGTGATTTCATTGGATAAAAACGGAATCCCCTACGAGGTGCGGCCGCACGAACGGCTGGATGCCCACCGCCTGGTGGAGGAGTTCATGTTGGCCGCCAACCTGACGGTAGCCCGTTTCGTTGCCGAGAAAAACAGTGCAAAGCAGCCCTGGCCGTTTATCTATCGGGTACACGAACGTCCGAAGGAGGAGGACCTGCGGGAGTTTTTGGCGCTGCTGAAAAACCTGGGCATTTCCTACCGGATTTCAGGAGAGCTGCAGCCGGAAGATTACCGTAAGATTCTGGATGTGATCGAAAACATGGAGTTCAAGGAGTTCGTCGAGAAGGTGGCGCTGCGGTCGATGACCAAGGCGGTCTACAGTACCCAGAACCAGGGGCACTTCGGACTGGCCTTCGATGCATATACCCATTTTACCTCGCCGATCCGCCGCTATCCCGATCTGGAGGTCCACCGCCTGCTGAAGGAATACAGCAGCAGCGGACGGCCCCGTAAAACAAAAGCCCTGACCCAGCGGCTGGAGAGCGTGTGTGCCCAGAGCTCACAGCGCGAGCGGGTAGCGATTGATGCCGAACGGGAGTACACCCGTATTAAATCGATGCAGTTTCTTTCCAAAAAAATCGGCAATACCTACGACGGAGTGATTTCAGGTGTTACTTCATTCGGCATTTTTGTCGAGCTGACCCACTACCTGATCGACGGGCTGGTGCATGTGTCCGAGATGAGCGGCGACTTTTACACCTTCGATGCCGAAAACTACCAGTTCGTGGGTAAGAAGTCGGGAAAAACCTACCGCATCGGCGACCCGATTAAGGTGAAGATCAAGAACGTTTCGATTGAGGAGCAGCGGGCCGATTTTACGGTGGTGAAATAGCTCGTCCGCCTGTGCGGAAGCATGCCGTCTTGGCCGGACGGACTGCCGACCTGCGGCGGAGGCGTGTCTATAAGATTGCATTTTTTATTATTGATTGTTGAGGAGGAGTTATGGCTCAGAAGAATATTCTCTACAAGAGTTCGGAAGGTATGAACCGGGCCGATTTTGCCGATTTTTTACGCAGAGTGGCCGATAAAATCGAAAGCGGAAAGGTGAGTTTTCAGGCCCAGCAGGGGATTGTCGAGGTCGATATTCCCGAGGATGTGGTTGTCGATGTAAAGCTGACGGAAAAGAGCAAGTCCGGAGGCAAGAAGATAGATTTCGAGATCGAGGCCGACTGGATAAAGGGCGGGCGGTCTTCCGAAGGGATCAAACTGGCCTGAGTCGGCAGTAAAAGCGAGGTACTTTATGGAATCAACCGCTCTCCCGCAGTGGAATCTGGCGGCACTGTACGATGGTGTCGATGACCTTCGATATGTGAAATTGAAGCAGCACATCCAGGAGACGGCCCGGGAGTTTTCCGGGGTGGTGAAGGATGAAGAGTTTAGAAAGGAGCGGACTGCCGACTGGCTGGAGCGCTGTATTGAGCTCTACAACCGGCTGGGAGACTCCTTTGAGCAGCTGGATGCCTTTATTACCATGTGGTATACCACCAACACCACCGACCCGCAGGCTCTGGCCGAGCTGAATGCACTTGAAGATCTCGGGCTGGAAGTGCAGGCGGCGGAGGTGCTGTTCAAGAACGGTCTGGCTGCGGTTTCCGAACAGCTGCCTGAGGTGTACGCGGCTAAGCCGGAGCTGGCGGAGTATCGTTATTTTCTGGAAGAGCAGTTGTTTTTTCAGCAGCACCAGATGAGTGTGGTCGAGGAGTCTCTGGCGGCTGACCTGATGCGGTCGGGGGGCAGTGCCTGGAGCCGCTTGTTTCAGTCGGTTTCATCCACCGCCTCGGCCGAGTGGTCCGGCGGGCGCAAGACCGTGACCGAGCTGCGGGGCCTGGCCTTTGCCGCCGACCGGGAGGTACGCCGTACCGCCTGGCAGAAGGAGCTGGAGGCGGTCGAGCAGGTCGAGCTGCCGCTGGCTGCCGCTTTGAACGGGGTGAAGGGTTTTACCGTGAGTCTGAACCGCCGGAGGGGGTACGCCTCTGCGCTGGAAAAATCGGTGCAGCAGGCCCGCATCAGCCAAACGACCCTCGATGCACTAATCGGGGTGATGGAGGAAGCGCTGCCGGTGTTCCGCGATTATCTGAAGGGCAAGGCGCGGCTCCTGGGCCTGGACCGGCTGGCCTTTTACGATTTGTTCGCACCGGTAGGCGGTGAGATGTCCACCTGGACCTATGCGGCGGCCCGCGACTTTATTCTGGATTACTTCCGTTCCTTTTCCTCCGAACTGGCCGATTTTGCCGCCGATGCATTCGCGCAGGGGTGGATCGACGCCCGTCCGCGCTCCGGCAAGGTTGGCGGTGCCTACTGCATCAGCCTGCCGGTTTCCGGTGAGACCCGCATCCTGTGCAATTTTTCCGGTAACTTCGGCGATGTGAAGACTATTGCCCACGAGCTCGGGCATGCCTATCACCATCACGTGCTGCGGGATGCACCGCAGGTGTTCCGGCAGTATCCGATGACCCTGGCCGAAACTGCCAGTATTTTTGCCGAGTCGGTGGTAATTGACGGCGCGCTGAAGGGCGCCGAAGCCGCACAGAAACTGCCGATAGTCGAAAAACTGCTGCAGGACAGCACCCAGGTGATAGTCGATATTCTTTCGCGCTTCAAGTTCGAGCGTGAGGTGCTGAACCGCCGTGAAAGCGGGGAGTTGGCGCCTGAAGAGCTGAAGCAGCTGATGCTGCAGGCGCAGCGGGAGACCTACGGCGATGCACTGAACGAGGAGGAACTGCATCCGTATATGTGGGCGGTGAAACCGCATTACTATCGTCCGGAGCTGGCCTTTTACAATTTTCCCTATGCCTTCGGGCATCTGTTCGGCCTCGGTTTGTACAGCCGCTACCAGCAGGAGGGACAGGCTTTCCTGCCGGTGTACCGGGATCTGCTGCAGCAGACCGGCCGGAATTCGGCAGTCGAGGTAACCGCCTCCGCAGGCTTTGATATAGAGTCGCCGGAGTTCTGGAGAGCGGGTATTGATACGATTAAGGGGCGCGTGCAGGAGTTCCTGGCCCTGCTGTGAGCTCCGGAGCCGCCCTGCGCAGGCCAACGCCGGCCAGCCCGGCCGGCTCGATCGCACCCAGCGCAACGGCGAGAGCTGAGGAGTGAATATAGGAGAAGGGGGAGAGATTTGTCTGATCTGGAAGGGAGAACTTATTTTGTAGTCGGAGGCAGGTCTTGCGTTAACAGGGGCATATGGAAACAGTTCTTCTGATTGTAATGGGGAATCAGCTCTATCCGAACCACAAGGTCGGAATGCTGGAGGGGGTTGGCAGAGATTATGCCGCCCTGGGGCCGGCTCCGATGCCGATTTTTATGGCGGAGGATATGCAGCTCTGCAGCCGGTTCCGATACCACCGGCACAAACTCCTTTTGATTCTCAGTGCCATGCGATCGCACCACGAGTTCCTGCGCGGTCGGCACGATGTGTATTATTACCGGCTTGAGGATCGGCGCAGCTATTTCGAGAAACTGCGCGAGGCGGTGCAGCAGGCCGGGGCGGATGCACTGGCTGCCTACGAGCCGGACGACTTCGCTCTGGAAGCGAACCTCAACGAGTATGCGGAGCGGCTGGGGCTGCCGCTGTATATTCGTCCCAGTAAAAGCTTTTTGCAGAGCGGGGTTGCGGTGCGCAGAGAGTTGGATACGCTCAAGACACCCAGAATGCACAACTTTTATACCAGGCGACGGACCACAAGCGGTGTTTTGATGAACGGTAGCGCTCCGGAGGGAGGCAGGTGGTCTTTTGATCCGGAGAATCGCCGGCCCTTCCCTAAGGATATTCAGTTTCTTCCTCTGCCCAAATCCGACTGGACACGGCATACCCGCGAGCTATCAGGCGTAATCACCGAGCTGTTTCCTGAAAACCCGGGTGATCCGAACGATTTCTTCCTCCCGACTACCCGGGTTCAGGCCCTGAAATGGCTGGACTCCTTTCTGCAGTACCGGCTCGAACTCTTCGGTCCGTACGAAGATGCCATCCACCAGTCCGAGCTGCTCGGGTTTCACTCGCTGCTCTCTCCGCTGATGAATATAGGTCTGTTGTTTCCGGGAGAGGTGCTCGATGCCGCCGTCGAGCGGGATGTCCCGCTGGCGAGCAAGGAGGGTTTTGTTCGCCAGGTTATGGGCTGGCGTGAGTTCGTGCGGGGTATGTATCTAACCCGCGAAATGAGGGGCAACTTTTTTCAACATCAAAGGAAGCTAAGCCCGGCCTGGTACAGGGGAACCACCGGTATACCAATACTCGACGATTCTATTAAAAGGGTGCTGCATTACGGCTATGTACACCATATTGAGCGCCTGATGGTAATCGGGAATATCATGCTTCTGTCTGAAATTCATCCGGATGAGGTCTACATGTGGTTTTCGGAGTTATTTGTGGATGCCTACGAATGGGTCATGCTGCCCAATGTGTACGGGATGAGCCAGTTTGCCGACGGTGGCAGTTTCGCCACCAAACCCTACATTGCCTCTTCGCGCTACCTGCTTAAGATGAGTAATTACTCGAAAGGGGAGTGGTGTGATGTGGTCGACGGACTGTACTGGCGCTTTGTCAGCCTTCATCGTCCGGTTTTCGAGACAAATCCGCGCATGAAAATGATGACCAGCTGGCTCGACAAGATGGATCCGGCCCGCTATCGCCACCTGAAGGCTTTCGCAGAGGATTTTATTAAGCGGAACACCATATAGAGATCTCAGCAGTCTATGGCTGCCGGGGGAAAGCGGGGCCGGCAGATGCTAGTATCGGTAGAATCAGCTCTCGTCGGACAGTAGCACCTATAAGCTGAGATCGATTTTCAGATATTGTATCCGCTCATCATTTTTATTAAGCTGTTGTTATGAATGAACTATTAATCGCGTTTGGACTGACTTTGTTTGCGGGCTTGGCCACCGGAATCGGCAGCATTATGGCGTTTATGTCAAAGCGGACATCGCCGCAGTTCCTGGCCGGAGCGCTTGGCTTTTCAGCCGGTGTTATGATCTATGTGTCTATGATCGAAATCTTTGTTAAGGCGAACGATTCGCTCGGCGAAGCATTGGGAACCGCGGCCGGATATCGCTTAACAACTCTCGCTTTCTTCGGCGGTATCGCGTTGATAGCAATAATCGACCAGCTCGTTCCTGAATATGAAAACCCCCACGAGCTGAGGGGTGTGGATGATATGAACAAACCCTGCCGGGATGACTCTCCAATCGAGGCTGGTGCGGCACCGGAAACTGCAACGGCTGCCGCCGGCAAAAGTGGAATAGACAACGAAAACCTCAAACGAATGGGTTTTTTCTCGGCTCTGGCCATCGCGATTCACAACTTTCCGGAGGGCTTGGCCACTTTTACCGGAGCATTACAGGATCCGGCCCTGGGTTTGAGTATTGCGGTTGCAATTGCAATCCACAATATTCCCGAAGGAATAGCTGTCTCGGTACCGCTCTATTATGCAACCGGTGATAAAAAAAAGGCTCTGTTTTGGTCGTTTTTATCCGGTCTTTCGGAGCCGGTGGGTGCATTAGTTGGCTATTTTCTCTTGATGCAGTTCTTCAACGAATTGATGTTCGGAATACTGTTTGCAGGGGTAGCCGGAATCATGGTGTATATCTCCTTAGATGAACTCTTGCCGACTGCTGAAAAACATGGAGAGCACCACATTGCTATACTTGGAGTAATTGCCGGAATGATTGTTATGGCATTGAGCCTGAATATGTTCGTATAACGGAGGCGTTGTATGCCTGAGAAAAAGCGCGACACTACCCGGGTAGAGTTTCATACGCGGGCCGAGCTGCGGGTCAACGGCAAGCAGCTCGAAGGGACAGTGGAAAATCTGAGCCTGAAGGGGATGTATCTGAAACCCGAAACATCCCACTTTTCCATCCAGACCGGGCAAAAGGTAGAGATCACCATACATTTGTCAGGTGCAAGTACGAAATTATCGATTGAGGTACAGGGGGTGGTAGTTCGCTGGGATAAAGCGGGGCTCGGCATAGAGTTTACCGAAATGGAGTTCGATACCTTTGTCCATCTGCGCAACATAGTCGCCTATAATGCCGGCGATGAAGACCGGATAATGGAAGAGTTCTCGAATACGTATGAAGGTTTGTAATAGCGAAGCGGGGTGAGGGCCGGAAGAATAAAAACCCGCAGCGGCTCGTGCGCAGCTGCGGGCGTAATGACAACGGTGTTCACACCTTCCTACTGCGGATGTGCCCAGAAATCGTCGTTGGCATTGATCCAGTCCATATAGTCAGCGAATGATTTTTCCAGATCGTAGACCGGAGTGTAGCCGAGATCTTGTTTGAGCCGTTCTATCTTCATCGGGTTCCTATCGAGCATACCGAAATCGGTAATTTCGGCATCGCCTGCCTTGTCAACAATGGTATAGTCGAATTTCGGAAAAGCCTCTTTCAATTTGTCACACCATTCCGTTCCCGACCAGATGAAGCCTGAGCTCAGATTGTATACATCAAAACCGAACTTTTCGGCGGTAATCATTGCAGTCAGGGATTTAGCAATATCTCGGCTATAGACCCAATCCTTTTTGTCCGGCCTCAGCACTGTGGGGTGTTCACCGAGAAAAGCCGCCCGGGTAGCAAAAAACGGACCGCTGAGGGTGTCGCGTACTCCTGTGTATCGTTCCCAAGCCCCGAATACACCGCCGACACGGCCGATTACCACGTCTATACCGAAGATTTTCTTGTACCGTAAGGCAGCCTCTTCACTGGCGAATTTGTTAATACCGTAGAGCGCGTTGGGTTTGGGGCGATTCTCCCCTTCATCAAGCCAGTCGGCTTCGAAGGAGGCGTCGCCGTACGTTGCGCCCGAGCTGGTATAGACCAGTCGTTTCACATTATTCCGTTTGACCGCTTCCAGTACTTCAATGCTGCCCATATAATTGACCTGGGCGATCAAGCGGCTTTGCTCTTTTTCGCGTTCCTCATCCGGAGTGATTACGGCAGCATGCACAATCGTGTCAATTTCGTATTTGTTGATGACCTCATCCAGGCTCTCCGGGCTGAGGATATCGCCCTTGAAGAAATAATACTTGCCCTTGCGGCCGGTCAGCGATGCTTCCATTGCCGGAAGCATCGGTCTGCGAGCCAAGAGCACTACATCTATCCCTTGGTCAGTGAGATCCTCCGCCAAGGTCATGCCCACGAATCCGGTCCCCCCGGTTATCAATACTCTCATCAGTCGTTGCTCCTCTTACTCAAGTTACTCAATTTCTTTGTACCAGTTTTCGGGAAAATCGCCCTGTTTGGCTACTTCGCCGGAAGACGGCAGCAGCACATCGATTCCCAGTATTTCGGTTACATAAAAAGCCATTACACCGGCTACCTTGGTGCCTTCCACCAGATGTCCTCCGATTGTCGGCACATCCCATGCTCCGCCGGTTACAAAATGGAGGGCTACAAAGGACTCTTCGTCGCCTTCGTAGTTTTTCTTAATTCCGATTTGACCGGCACAGGCCAACAGCATATTGAGGTTCTGAATTTCCATAACCTGTTCGTGATGCCAGTTTTCAGGATTTTTGGTGTCGGGTGTCCATACGAGAAATTTGGCCGGTCGAAAAGCGCCCATATAAGCTGCATGAACCTTTCCGAAACGAATGTTCTTTTCTTTCGCAAAATTTCCAATTGCTACTACCGGGTCAGAATCGTGGGGCAGGCGCAGAACGAATTCCCGTCCGCGGCGCGCCTCTACACTATAAAACTGTCCTGGAAACTCGGCCGGCATCTCCCAGTTGTTTCTTGTTTCCATAATTTGTCTCCTTGTAAATTTAATCTGTTTTAATATTTATGCACTATGACGGCGGTTTTCTACAATTGTAGCCAATTTCGTCATAGGCAGTAGTACCAACATATACATTCCGGCGCCGATAATGAGCGGCGTCGCGTTTGAATACCAGGACTGCAGCTGTTGCGCAGTTTGGAGAATCTCGGCAATAGCTATTACCGAACATTCGGCTGTTCGTTTCATCAAACCGATAAGACGGTTGGTGTACGGAGGAATAATAATCTTAATTGCCTGAGGTATGACGACTAATCGCATCGCTTTCCAGGCTGTCAGACCTAGAGATCTGGCGGATTCTATCTGGTTCTTATGAATTGCATCGATGCCCGAGCGGAATACCTCGCACAGGTATGCACCTTCGATGAGCGTAAGTGTAAGCACACCGGTGGCAAAGGGCGATAACACAATTCCCGAGTAGGGGAGTGAGGAGTACACTACTATCAGAAGTGCGATGGGAGGAACTGCTCTGAACACATCCACATACAGATCAATAAAAATATTGAGCAACTTGTCATTTACAATATTTCTTATCACCGCCAGGCCCAGTGCCAGAAAGGTTGAAAAGATCAATGAATAAATAAATACCTTGATTGCGGTCCATAATCCCATGAACATGAGCACCCAGTTATTCGAGGCCTCGCTGGTACTCATGAAATTGCCCTTGGTCATGATTGCAAAGTTGAAAAAATACTTATTCAGTTCGCTCCACCTGGCTCCGGAATAGCGGTAGAACAGCCATCCGAACAGAACGAACAGAAGGATTGCAAGAATGTTTTTCAGCCATACGGGCTTTTCCCGGTCCATCTGTACTATCACCAGCACAGCGATATAGAGCAGGAAGGAGAATATTACTTCCAGCCCCGTCCACACGCTGAGTGAGCCCTGCGGGGGCATTAAGAACAGGGTGTAGACTGCATAAACAAAATAAAACAGAATGAGAAACTCATAGCGTCGGAACCATGGAAGATGGCCGTATTTTTGCTTGTACCGTGACCATAAATTGTTCGGCTGCATATGTACCTCCGTCTACAGAATCATGCTCAGGAACTGCTGGGTTCGCTTGTTCTCTGCATGGTTGAAGACTTTATCGGGCGTGCCTTCTTCGATTACTAAGCCATCCTCAAGCACTAATACTTTGCTGGAGGCTTCGCGGATAAATCCCAGTTCATGGCTTACAACCACCATAGTCATTCCGCTTTCGGCAAGGCCGCGCATAACATCCAATACCTCGCGAATCATTTCCGGGTCCAGCGCCGAGGTCGGTTCATCAAAGAACATGATTTTCGGCTGCATTGCCAGAGACCGTGCTATTGCTACACGCTGCTGTTGTCCACCGGAAAGATTGGAAGGATACTGTTGCGCCTTATCCGCTACTCCGACGCGCTCGAGCAGATTCATTCCTATCTCTTCAGCTGCCTTGTATTTCATATGCCGTACGTTTACCGGTGCAAGGGTAACGTTTTGAATGACGTTCAGATGCGGGAATAGATTGTAGTCCTGGAAAACCATTCCGATCTCGGTGCGAATTTTGTTGATGTCGATCCGATGATCAACGATTTCCGTTCCGTCGATCCTGATGCTGCCGGTGGTCGGCTCTTCTAAACGGTTCAAGCAGCGCAGAAAGGTACTCTTTCCGCTGCCTGAGGGACCTATCATGGCAACTACTTCGCCACGGTTAATTTCCGCATTGATACCCTTCAGGACATGAAAATTGCCGAAATATTTGTGCAGATCGGCAACTTGGATGATCGCCTGTTGCTCATTTTTTTGTGTTTCTATCGTTTGACCCATCTTTTACTCCTGTTTTCCAAGAATCTAGTGTATCTGGTAAGCGGCAGTAACGTTGCCAGATATATAAACATTGAAATAATGATCGGTGTAGGATTACGCTTCCACACCACTGCGTGCCGGGCTTTCGTCAATAATTCCGGAACTGTAATTACATAGGCAACTGCGGTGTCCTTGACTAAGCTGACCAGGTTGTTTGAGAGCGGCGGAATGATTACCCGCACAGCCTGCGGCAGTATGACTAAACGCATCGCTTGCATGGGGCGCAAGCCCAGCGACCGGGCGGCTTCCACCTGGCGCTTAGGAATACTCTCGATTCCGGAACGAAAGATTTCTGCTTGATAGGCAGAGTTCATCAGAATAAGAGAAGTTGCTGCTGACCAGAAAGCGCTCAAGTTTATTCCGAGAAACGGTAGAGCGTAAAAAATAATTACCATATTTACAATCAGCGGCATTGCACGGAAAAAGTCGATGTAGGCACTCAGGATCAACTCGAGTACCGGATTGTGCAGAGACCTGAGAATGCCGAGTATCAACCCGATTGTCATGGCCGCTGCTGCGGAGATGGCTGAAAGTTTAAGGGTAACCAGCAGCCCGTTTAGATATAGCGGCCAGACTCCCTCCAATTTCTCCACATTGAGGAATTGGTAGCGGACTCTGTCCCACTGAGTACCACTGAACTGATAAAAGAATACGAAGAAGAGCAAAATTATCAGTAAGCTGCTTATTCGTTTCAGGAATAGCGGTTTTTCACGGTCGGTTATGATCAGAATTGCCAATCCAAAGAAGAGCATGAAAATGAGCAGGATTGCGGCAAAACTCATTACGCTTTCCGGCCGCCCCTGTCCTGGCAGAATAAACAGAGAGAGCAGGAAGGTGAAGAGTAAACCAGGAAGCAGGAACTCGTAGCGCCGAAACCAGGGTAAATGGCCGTACCTCTCATTCATGTGTATTTTTAATCGCTCAAGCAATGTTGATTTCATGCTGTTTAACTCCAATCTGTTCTATAAATGAAGTGTGTGATTATGATGCCCGCCGCAGGTACTAATCTGTGGCGGGCAACTGTTAAGTTCGAAATACTAATATCTTACGGTTGGTAGGGTTCATCGAAAACGCGAACGGGGGCGGAGCCTTCGGGGGCTTTCTCTCCGAAGTATTTCTCATAGATCTTGTTCGAGGTTCCATCTGCTTTCATTTCTCTAAGAGCGGCATTGAACTCTTCTTGCAAGGGATCGCCCTTGCGGAAGAATGCTCCGATCATGAAGTTGTCATCGCTATGTCCGAGGATTTCAAACATTCCGCGTTCCTGAATGTAGAGAACCGCATCGGGATATCCGAGTGTAAGTCCATCAATTCGTTTAAGCTCGAGATCGAGCAGCTGAGTCTCTTTATCTTCGAAACCACGGATTTCAAAAGGTCCGTAATTAGCTTTCAGCTTTTCCGCATATGCAGCCTGTGTAGTGCCTACCTCGGTACCAACCACTTTGCCTTCGAGGTCTTCGAGCTCTCTTATTGATTTGTCATCCTCACGAACGATGAGACAGTCATAGCTTTCCAGATACGGTTCGCTGAAATCCATCTCTTCAGCCCGTTCTTTGGTGATGAATACGTTAGAGGCGGCAATGTCCCACTTTTCTGCCTGTAGACCTGCAAAAATACCGGCGAAAGCCACGTCTACAACCTCAACGTCGTATCCGGCGCGATTCAGAGCCTCTTTGTAGATTTCATACTCATACCCTTTGATTTCTTCACCTTCGAAATAGATTCTCAAAGGTATTTGAACGTTACTTGCAACCTTTACAACCGGCCGGGCCTCCGAATCGGCCTCTTCCTGACCACCTCTTGCGAATAGGGTTACGCTACTGATTAGTAGCACCAGCAAAGTAAGTACAAAAATTTTCTTTTTCATGCTGCTTGTCCTCCATTAATGTTTTGACAAGCTTAAACCAGGTTTATCCAACCGTCAAGAATAAATTTCACAAAGTGGAACGATATTTCAAAATTACAATATTGTAAATAGAATGAAATAAAGTGCCATATTATGGAATTAGGTCTTGTTGCTGGGCAACCGCTGACAAAAACAGAGGATTTGTAGATTTGTAGATTTGTAGATTGAATTTGGCGATATGCAAGATCCGTGATATACTGACTGGTTTGCTCGTCAAACCGAAGGGCGGTAAACGGAATTGAAGAGCTTTGCGTATCATGAGGCCGGACATGTGGTTGCGGCCTGGCAGATGGGGTTCGATGTTGAATCAACAAGCATAGAAGAGGATGTGTCACCCCTATGGGCAACAAAAACGGTGAGCTTCAAGGACTACTTTGATGAAGAGCAGCTTATGTTTGGCCGGCTTGTGCGCAGAAGCGGCGAAGCACCCTCAAGATACGATTATAAAATTTTTTATTCAATATTGGTTTTGAAGCTGTCAGGCGCGCTCGCAGTGGATTTGGCGGGCGTGCGAGACGGCTCCTATCTCTCGGATCATTTTAATGAGGACAAAGCTTTTGCAATCAACACCTTACGTTTACTTAACACACAAGGGATAGACCGGATATACTCACAAATAGAACGCATTGCCTACAAACTGCTGAAGAACCGCTGGAGCGAGGTTGAGACTCTGGCGAAAAGGTTGCTGGACGAGAAGACGGTGTATTTCAACTAAAATAAATGGGTCTGTTTCCGTTTTATGATATATCTTCCCCCATCAAATATGCGCGCATGTCCTTCAGTTTCGCCTCATGCTCGCCTTCGAATGCAGCCAGGTCTTCAAGCACCTGGGCCAGATTTCCGAAGACCTGACCGGCAGTAGTTGTGTAGATTTGCCGTGAGACGATTTCCCGCTCTATCGCAACATCCATGAGCTCGCGCAGAGAGGGAGAAGTGCTCTCTATCTCCGGCAGGGTGATACTGAACGAGGGGCCGAATTGAAGCAGCGGATAAGGTTTATCTTCCAGCTCGAAGTTCTTGAGTATATCACGATGCTCTATTTCCTGATTCTCCAATTCGCGGAGCATGTCGAGTACTTGCCGGTTTTCGACATGGTTTTGTAACTTTTGGTAGTAGTCAGCCGATTCCTGTTCGAACTGAATAGCCAAATCGAGCAACTCTTCTACTTTCAAAAAGTTTTTATTTGTATCCAAGTTTTATCTCCTGCGCCCTTTGCCGCCGGGCTTTTCACTATTTATTTAAATCGTAGTACTACACATAGGAAAATGCAAA
>CAZRWN010000017.1:48890-56051 GCA_964603735.1 uncultured Sediminispirochaeta sp.
ATGGCACAGCTGGCGCTGGCCTGGACCCTGAAGAACCCGAATGTCAGTACCACTATAACCGGTGCTTCCCGACCACAGCAGGTAGAAGAGAACATGAAGGCTCTCGACCTGTTCGAAAAGCTTGACGACTCAGTGATGGAGCGCATCCACGCCATCCTGGATCCGCTGCCGGAGGGCTAATCCTCTCGTATCGAAAAATCGTTCTGTAATCTCTCACAAATCGCGGCGATCTTCTGGTCTTTCGGGTGAATCCCGCAGTCGAAGAGCACATCGTCGCGGTTGTTTTTCAGCCAGCGGTACACCCGCTCCTGGGCTGTCCGTTTATTCTCGGCTGATTGCGCAATCTTCACCATCCGCATCAGCTCGCTCTGATCGAGAATAGCCCGTTTACCCTTCACGTCCATAAAGTAGGTGCTCCGGTTTTTCCCGGCCTCGAAAAACACTTCCGTAGGCCTGTCGCCCCGCTTCTTTTGCGTGGAATCAACGGCGGTCTCTGATGCCCCACCCTCATCGCTCTCCGGTTCGGCACTCCGGCTGGCCACTTCACGGCTCCGGTTCAGTTCATCGACCTTCTGGTTATAGATAAGGGTAGTCGCCTGTTGGATGAGAAAACTGAGCCCCTCCTCGTCAATCTGCGGCAGTAGTTTATTCATCTCTTCCAGCAGCTGTTCTTTCCGGGATGGTTTTTTCTTGGATGCAGCCATATTACTCCTCCACTCTCACAATATACCGCGGCGGCACCGATTTTACGAGCCAAAATCGACAAACCCGTCCAATGACAAGCACCCGCCATCACTTAATAAATAGGAGGCTCTTATGCGAGCGCGTACACTCCCATTGCTCATAATAACTCTTTTACTACTTGTTCTCATCTCCGCCTGTTCCGGAGGCAAAGCGGAAAGGGAGAGCCAGACTGTGCAACATGATCCGGTCGAGCAGTCTTTTTCGACTCGATTATACCCGGCGGGCCACCAAAAGACGGTATTCCCTCGCTGAGTGAGCCTGCACTCACAGATGTTGCATCCGCCTCCCGCTGGATCGAAGACAAGGAGCCGGTGCTGCTGCTCCGCTACAAGGGGAGCGTCCGGGTATATCCGATTCAGATTCTGATGTGGCATGAGATAATAAACGACACAGTCGCCGGTAAGTTTTAAGCACTTCGGATACTCCTGGTTTGCCTTTAAAGACGAGTATTAGCAGCTTATGGCCGGATAATTGTGGCGGTGCCCCGGTGTTCGAATGAGAAAGGGTAGGCGCTCGTTGCAGTAGCCTGCGAGGCTGCCGTTTCCGCCGGCCGAGCTTCAGCCTGACCGGAGATGCTGTACTCCATGGTTTTGTCACCGATAAGAATATCGACGGTTCGGCGACCCGCTTTCATGTAGTTGATCTGCAGCGGCAGGCCTACTCGTGTGCTCTGGCCGGCTTCCAGACGGAACCCCCGGGGCAGTTCCTCTTCCGCCCACGGTTTTCCGGCGAATGCAAACTCATGAGGCTGTGGTGAATACCGGATTGCAAAAGAGTTCGGATTCTGCACTTCGACTATATATTCCAACCTGATAATTCTGGTCTCGAATTGCCGGATAATAACCTCCGGAACACTCACCCGCGGTAGTCTGGGGCGTTCGATGCTGCCGTCAGTTGAAGCCTCGAGCAGCCGGTTCACCTCACCGCCGCCCGTAACATTTGCTTCCAAGTGCAGAGTGAACGGCACCTCCGGTTGCGTTTCTTCCCCCTCGGCCGGCAAAGGCGCAGCCAGCGGCAGCTGCAGCGTCAACTCGATAGTCTCTTCGCCTCCCGCCGGTATGCTGAGCCCCGGTTCCTGCTGTGCAGAGTGCCGGGCGGCTTGCCCAGAACCCTGGGTGACGGTTTCCAGTGTGTACCGGTAATGTTCCACCTTGAGCGGACCATCACCCGGGTTCCGTACGGCGAACACTGCCTGTAGCTGCACGGTTTCGAATGAAGTAACCGCCGTTACGGTTGATACGTGTTCAAGTGAGGGCGGGGCCGATTCAGGAACCGGCTCCGGTTCGGTTTCAACGGGTGGCTGGCTCGCACATCCGGCCAGCAACCAGAAGAGCCCGATGATTATCAGTAACAAGCTGTTCAGGGAAATAGATTTCATGCTTATATAATCGGCGTTCGCACCGGTTGACTCAAGATAACCAGCGGAATTATTCCAGCCGCACGCCCTGCCGTTTCAGTTCACTCTGAACCGCATTGATGTCGACCTGGGCAGTGGAGCTCTGCTCCCGCAGCGAAACCGCCGCGGCGATACCGGCTCCCTGCCCGGTGACGGTACAGCCCATCATGTTGCGCATGGCCGTATGCGACACGCGGTCACCGGCTACCGCCCGTCCGGCCACCAGCAGATTGTCGACCGCATCCGGAATCAGGCAACCATAGGGTACCTGAAAGAAGCGTCCGGTACTCGGCAGCACCAGGATATTGTAGCCGTCCAAAAACTCGGGAAATATGCCGATTGAATCACTGAAAGTTGCCTGGCTGGTCACGTCCTGTTCTGTGAGGCGATAGCGGCCGTTGATCTTACGGCTGTCCCTGACCCCGAGGGTCATCGAAAAGTTGCGCAGCTTGGCGTGCTCAAAGCCCGGGACCACCGCTTTCAGTGCTTTTAGCGCCTCCAGCGCCTCTTTACGGCCCCGCTGTGAGGCTTCGGTCAGGTCTCGTACGTCGGTGGCATCATACCCCTTCATGTACACCAGATTGAGGTTGGTTGCTTCGCCGGCCTCAGAGAGGGCCGACCATGTGCCTCCCAGCTCGATCTCTTTCGAAATGATTCCCATCTGTTTGGCCCGTTCGAACTCCTCACCCAGGTAAGGCGTCAGCAGCTCATCCTCTTTTCCGGTAGTGGCGGGCGTCCATTCGGTTGCCCAGTCGGCGTAGCGTTTCGGGTGGGCCTGGGCATATTCGAGAAAACGCTGCCTGTCCACACCTGCGCAGCTGAACACCGTACTTACTCCCAGCATCTCCTCTTTAGGCAGTTTGTGATAACTGCAGCCGGCCAGATGCGCAATATCGGCATCTCCGGTACAGTCGATTACCCTCTCGGCCAGAATTGCCTGCCGTCCGGATTTGCTTTCGGTAATGATCCCTTTGATCTGTCCGTCTTTCACTATCGTTTCGACGGCCATAGTGTGCAGCAGTGGACGTACACCGGCCTCGGCCAGCAGATCATCGGCTACTACCTTGAAGATATCGGCATCGAGGCACTGGCTGTCGTTGTAGGGCCACTTGGTAGTTCCGCCCATTCGGGAGGCCAGCCGTTCCATCTCTATCCCGATGCCCTCCGATTCGATAGTACCCTCATACCGGTACCAGGCGAGCGTCTCCATACCAACCGTCGTGATAACTCCGCCGAAACAGCCGAAGCGCTCCATCAGCAGAGTGTCTGCCCCGGTTCTCCGGGCTGCCAGTGCCGCGGAGATTCCGGCCGGGCCGCCGCCAACCACTAAGACCTCGCAGCTGTCCAGCACCGGAAGTCTTCGGCCCGGTTCCATGACGGTATTCCCATTGCTCTGCACCACGGCAAAGGTGGCGGGCCGGTTGCGGGTCTGGTGCAGTTCCGGCGGAGCGGTTTTCCTCTGTGGTGTCTGTTTAATGCCGGCCCAACGGCGAATCATACGGGAGGCTCTGTCAATGTGCTTTTGGGGGTTATTCTTATCCATATGAATCTAAGTATAGAGATCACTTTTCTTCTACGCAACAGAAAACGGGGCTCCGTTAGCCGGCAGCCCCGTTCTCGTTTGCGTTTCAGACAGATTATTCGCTTAGTACCGCTTCCACACGCTTCTGAGCCTGTTCGAGCACACCGTCAACGCTGTTGTCCAACAGCCAGGTCTTCTCGATTTCCTCTTTGATGATGGTCTCTATGTTGGAATAGCTGATGACGGGAGGAAAGGTAGCCGCATTCGAGGCGGTTTCCGCATAGTTGGCGCGCTGAGGTATATTGTTATCGGATAGATTTTGCAGCGTGCTCTTGCGGGGTGCGATATGTCCGGAGCCTGCAGCCCACTCGTACACATGGTTGCCCAGGAATTTGGAGAATTCAATAGCCGCCTCATATTGGCGGTTGCCTTCCTTCTGTTTGGGTATGACCCACATATGGCTGTTGGCCCACACCTTTTTGGCACCCATTAAATTCGGAAAGTTCATAGCGCGGTAATCGAAGTTCAGCTCCTGGCTGTACTGGTCGACCACCCAGGTGCCGTTCATCTCGATCGCCGCTTCGCCGTTCATAAAGAGTTCCTGTGCGGCGGTGTAATCGGCATTGGGGTCGGAATAGCCTTCTTCGAATCGCTGAAGCATGAACTGCAGAGCTGCCTTTCCGGCTTCCGAGTTGATATTCACCTGACCCGAATTGGTGTTCACAACCGGAACTCCCTGCTGTTCCATGAGAGAGTGAAACAGACGGAATGAGATCGGGAATTGAGTGGCATCCTCAACCCAGTACAGTTTACCTGTTTTCTCTTTCATGATCTGTGCATGTTCGAACCACTCTTCGGTACTGGTGGGAAGTATCGGAACTCCATTCTCGTCTACGCACAGCTATGAACACGGTGCCGAACCGTTGCGGGATGATTGGAACCGGGCCCGTCGGAACGAAACCTGCGGAATCCACAACAAGAGTTTTCATCTTCAATCCGAAGATATGCTGCACATGCCTTGGGTCCTGAGTGAATTCGGTGCCGTCAGTTTTATCGGTGAGTCGGGTGTAGCGGATCACTGGGGTTACGGTGACACAGCCGAAAGCCCCGATGCCTTTCTTTCACTTTTCAGGCATATTATCGAAACAGCCTCCGCCCTGGACGGCATATCTGGTTGGTGTTATACTCAGTTTTCCGACGTCGAAAAAGAAAAAAACGGTTTACTGTGTGCAGATAGAACTCCAAAAGTAGAACCATCTCTTATCAGAAACCTTATCAAGGAAATAGCAAATAACTGATGGAATCGAAGGTTTTCATTACAAAAAGCGACGATGTACTCACTGTTGCGAAGGCTCTCAGTTCTCCACTCCGGCTAAAGATGCTGCATGTTCTCAGACATCAATCTATGAACATTCAGAACCTGGCAAAGGAGCTGGACATATTAACTTCTACCTGCACAATGAACATACAGGTGCTCGAAAGGGTAGGGCTGGTAAAGACCGAAATGGTCCCGGCTGTCCGCGGCAGCCAGAAGATGTGCCAGCTGATTTATTCTGAGGTGGTACTGCCGCTGGTGGAAGAGGAAGAAGAGCAGAGCGAGAATACCATCGTTATCAATATGCCGATCGGATTGTACACCGATTTTAATGTTCATCCGTCCTGCGGTATGATAAGCGAAACCGAGATCATCGATTACTTGGACAGTGAACGGGCATTCTTCAGTCCAAAGCGCGGCAACGCTCAACTGATTTGGTTTACCGACGGATTTATAGAATACAGTTTTCCTGTAAACATACCCAAAGAGCGGGTTGTCAAATCGATCCAAATCACTACCGAGGTTTGCGCTGAGTTTCCCGGTTATAAACAGGACTGGCCCAGCGATATTACTATGTGGATCAACTCACAGGATGTGGGCACTTGGACGAGCCCCGGTGATATGGGCGGAAAGCGCGGACGGTTTACCCCGAGATGGTGGGGACTGGAAAACACCCAATACGGTTTCCTGAAAACGTGGAGAGTTACAAACGACGGGGCCTACATTGACGGAATAAAATCGACCGGGACGAGAATTGAGGATTTACATCTGCAGGACGACTACCGAATCAGGGTTAGACTCGGTATTAAACAGGATGCTGAGTTCCGCGGAGGATTAAACATTTTCGGTGAGAAATTCGGCAATCATCCAACCGGCATAGTTCTGCAGATCGAGCTGGCCACGCCCGCCGATAGATCAAAATAATGAGCCTAATAACGGCTGATCTACAGCACTGCCCCCGGCCATACTGTCAATATTGACTCCCGTGGCTGCAAGCCCCTACCAAACCAGGCGAAATTGATGTTAGAATAGTCCCAGTAATATATGGAGGTGAATTATGCCAGGACTCAATCCTGAAGTAGATCCCGACGGTTTGCTGGAGTATTCAGTAGTATTTACCGATCGGTCACTCAATCACATGTCGAAGGCCTTTCAGCAGGTTATGCGGGACATATCCTCTTCGTTGAAAAAGGTGTACAAGGCCCACTCGGTGGCCCTGGTGCCCGGCGGCGGTACTTACGCTATGGAAGCAGTGGCTCGGCAGTTTGCCGCCGATGCATCAGTTTTGATAGTGCGTAATGGCCTGTTCAGTTTTCGCTGGACTGCGATTTTTGATGCTTCCGGTGTGGCTAAGAACCAGACTGTTCTTCAGGCCCGGCGTACGAAAGACGAGGCGAAAGCCCCCTGGACACCGGCACCCCTGGAGGAAATAGTCGATTCCATTCATGAAAACCGTCCCGCAGTAGTGTTTGCTCCCCATGTAGAAACATCTTCGGGAATTATTCTGCCGGATGAATATATCAAGGCAATCGGCAAGGCTGCCCGCGAAGTCGATGCACTGTTCGTACTGGACTGTGTCGCCTCCGGTGCCGTCTGGGTCGATATGCAGGACTCCGATGTTGATGTGCTGATAACCGCCCCGCAGAAAGGGTGGTCATCAACCCCCAGTGCCGGCATGGTAATGCTGAATCAGCGGGCCCGTGCCCGAGCAGACGCTGTAAAAAGCAGCAGCTTTGCCTGCGATCTGGGCGCATGGCTGAGAATAATGGACGCCTACGAAAACGGCGGCCATGCCTATCATGCCACCATGCCGACCGACTCGCTGCGTAATCTGCGCGATACTATTCGTGAAGTCGAGGCCTTCGGTCTGGATAAAGCCACCGAGAAGCAGTGGGAACTCGGCACCAAGGTTCGCGCTCTTCTGGCCGACCGCGGCCTTCCGAGTGTTGCCGCCGAAGGATTCGAGGCCCCTGGAGTAGTGGTCAGCTACACCGACGACGAAGGCATCCGCTCCGGTAAAAAATTCGCTGCAGAAGGCCTGCAGGTAGCCGCCGGCGTACCTCTGAAATGCGACGAGCCCGCCGACTTCACCACCTTTCGGGTAGGTCTTTTCGGTTTGGACAAACTGCAGAACGTTGACCGAACGGTTGAATACCTTAAAAAAGCGCTTGATTCGATAGCTTA
>CAZRWN010000018.1:0-51225 GCA_964603735.1 uncultured Sediminispirochaeta sp.
TCGAACCTGCGACCTACGGATTCGAAGTCCGGCGCTCTATCCAGCTGAGCTACGGACGCATATAAAAGCGTCCGCGGACGCTTAGGGGTGGATAACGGGATTTGAACCCGCAACATCCAGAACCACAATCTGGCGCTCTACCATTGAACTATATCCACCGTAATTGTGTGCAAGTAATGTGTACATTTTTTTCATTTTTGTCAAGCCAGGCACGAAACAAAGCCTCAAAATATTGGCGGCCGCGCGGCTTGTTCATCGCGGGCCTGCTCAACGCCGGGCCTGCTCAACGGCGGGCATGCAGAAAGCAGATAGTCGTGTGCCATTCAACGGTTTGCTCGCTCAGCAGATTCTCAAGCTCTGAAATCAGCTGCTCGGCGGTCTCGGCGGGATAGTTCGCATGCAGGTAGGCCCCGAGGGTATCGGCCGATTTACCGGCGGCCAACCAGCGCTGAATATCGGTACTGCGGATATAGCGCTGCTCTTTGACTGTCTGACTTTCAGTCTCCACCGCATCGAAACCGGCCGCCCGGGCGCCGGCCTCCAGGTCGGGTACATCCCAGGACAGGAGTTCGCTGCGGCGCTCCGAATAGAGTTTTGTTTCCAATTCCAAGAGTATAGCGTGCATTTCGGGGGACAAGCTGCGGCTGGCGTGGGTGATCAGATCGGACAGGCGCTGAGCCCGCAGCGGCACCGCCTCGGCCAACAGGAGCCGGCCGCCCTCAGCCAGCAGGTGGTACAGTGGCTGCAATGCGGCCTGTTTGTCGGCGATGCGGCTAGTGTAGTTGCGCCCAATAACGAACTCGAAACGGTCCGGCCCGGAGGATGGCTGTCCCCCGCCCAGTGCGGACAGATACTCCTCCGGGGTTTCGCGGTAGAGAAGCGGCCGCTCTACTTCGTCCAGCTGGTCGGTGTAATGGCGCAGTATATCCAGCGTGTCGCTTGAGGCGACCAGACCGGTCACCCCCCCTTCGGGAACTCGCCGCAGGGCTTCCCACAGCAGTATCCCGTCGTCGGCCGGAACTACGCATATGCGGTGGTGGCGGGCCGGCTCTATGCGGGAGAACACTGCCGCCCGGACCGCCTCGAGGCTTGAACTGCGGTTTTCCACCGCCCGGTTAATCCACTGCTCGCGTGTGTTGTCCGGCGGTGAATAACTGAGCACCTCGGTATGCTCCTGCGAGAGAGAGGCGGAAAGCTGGGCTTCGCGGCGGCGGGCTACCTGGGTCTGGACCTGCTGTTCGTAGCCCTGGTTGGAGGGGTGGTAGAACATTTTGCCCTGCAGACCTGCGGGCAGATACTGCTGAGCCACCCAATGGTCACGATAGGCGTGTGGATACAGATACCCTTGTCCGTGGCCGAAGCCCTTTGCGTCGCGGTTGGCGTCCTTGAGGTGGTTGGGCACGTCCTGGCCGCCCTCACGCTCTACTTCAGATAGTGCGTCGAAGAAACCGAGCGTGGAGTTGCTCTTGGGGACGGTGGCCAGGTAAAGAGCGGCGTGGGCCAGGTGGTAGCGTCCCTCCGGCATTCCTACCCGGTCAAAGGCCGCCGCCGCGGCTTCTACCACGCCGAGGGCGTAGGGGTCGGCCAGGCTGACATCCTCGGATGCAGAGATGAGCATACGCCTGAAAATAAAGTGCGGATCCTCACCGGCATGCACCATTCTGGCCAGCCAGTACAAGGTGGCGTCGGGGTCGCTGCCGCGGATCGATTTGATGAATGCGCTGATGATGTCGAAGTGGTAGTCGCCCTCTTTATCGTAGAGCACCGCCTTCTTTTGGATGCTCTGTTCAGCCGCATCCATGCTGATAAAGATGTGCTGCCCGGCTTCGGGCGGAAAGTGGTCGGGTGTAGTCTCTACCGCCAGCTCGAGGGCGTTGAGCAGACTGCGGGCATCTCCGGCGGCCACCTTGACCAGGTGTTCCAGCGCCCCCTCCTCGAACTCGATCTCATACGCCCCGTATCCGCGGACATCATCTTCCAGCGCTTGCCGGGCCACCTTATACAGATCATGCTCGGTCAGCGGTGTCAGCTGAAAGATCCGGCTGCGGCTGACCAGGGCTGAGTTTACTTCGAAGTAAGGGTTCTGGGTGGTGGCGCCGATCAGGATGACCGTACCGTTCTCCACCCAGGGAAGCAGGGCGTCCTGCTGGGCTTTGTTCCAGCGGTGTACTTCATCGATAAACAGAATAGTCCGCTTTCCGTACAGGTCCCGCTTCTCCCGAGCATCTTTAATGGCTTCGCGCAGATCCTTTACACCGGTCAGCACCGCATTCAGAGCCATGAAGGCGCTGCGGGAAGTGCGGGCAATAACTTTGGCCAGCGAGGTTTTGCCGGTGCCCGGAGGTCCGTAAAAAATGAGCGAGGAGATCCGGTCAGCCTGGATAACCCTGCGCAGCAGTCGTCCCGGCCCGACAATGTGGTCCTGCCCGATGTACTCGTCCAATGAGCGCGGGCACATGCGATAGGCCAGCGGCTGGTTGCGTTGATCAGTATGTGAAGAAAATAAATCGTCAGCCATTACACTAAATGAGTATACAGGAGAATCCCCGGCGTAAAAATCCTTTCCTTACGGTTTTCTGACTAAAATAAAATATCTCTGTGCAAACATGCATGCAGATAAATTTCATGAGGAGCTCGTATGGAGATTGAAGTAGTCACGCAGCAGGGTGTAAAGATTTTCAAAACGAAGGGAGAAATGGACCTGTACAACTCGGCGGAGTTCAGAGAGACCTTCAACCGCTACTTTCAGCAGGGACACCTCGAGTTTGTATTCGATCTTACGGAGCTGTCTTACATCGATTCAACCGGGGTGGGAACTATCATTTCCACGTTTACCACCGTCCGTAAGCATAAGGGCCAACTGTATATAAGCGGGGTAAACGGGGTGGTGAAGCGGGTCATAGACTTTACCAAACTCAACGGATTTCTACCGATTGTCGAGAGCCTAGACGAAGCCATGGAAAAAATCGGAGACGAGCCGAATAAAGGAAAGCGGGCGGTTGGCCAGGCCGATAGAAGCGAATCTGCACCCTCTGAAGCCGAGGAGGAGACGGGCGGTCTCCTGCAGGACGATTCACACCCCCTTTTCGAAAAAAAAGGAATGTACCATAAAGAGTTCAATCTAGATTTGAAGAAGGTACGCTATCTCAGCCAGTTGATCGTGCAGAACGCCCCCAGTGAAATTCGTGAAATCAATCTGTTGGAACAGCAGATAAGCGAAATTGTTAAAAACGCGGTTCGTCACGGGAATCGCAATAATCCCAATAAAAAGGTTAAGATCTGGTTTGCCTTTGACAGCAGCTACGCGCATCTGATCGTGGAGGATGAAGGCGAGGGTTTCAAGGACATCGAGCGGTGGAACGATTTCTATATGAAAAAGCAGAAGGCCTTTATTTCCCAGGATTTCGAAGAGATGCTTAAATACATTTCCTACCGCACCTCCGAAAGCAATGAGGATGACGGCGGCAATGCCCTGTGCGCGGCTGTGGAGTTCTGGAATGAAGGGGTTGTGTTCAACAGCCAGGGGAATGCGGTGGCTGTGAAACGTGTGTATTAATACTTAATCGACCTTCTCCCATTCGATATTATCCTCGAACTCCTCTTCATGGGGATATCGGATAAGCATAAAGGTCACATCATCGTGATAAGGTGCATCCTGCTTGAAGCTGTGAAAATCGGCCAGAATACTTTCGCGCAGCTCTTCCAGGCTCTCCTGCGAGTTTTCAGTGAGAATCTTATACAGTCGTTTCAGCGGATACTCATCACCGGACTGATTTTGCTGCTCCGTCAATCCGTCGGTTACCAGCAGCATGATATCCCCGCGCTTCAGTGGCAGTCCGACCACCTTCGGCTCGATATCCTCAGTAATTCCCACCGGCAGGTTCGACTCACTGCTGGCAATCGAGTGTACGCGTCCATCTCGTATCAGAGTCACGAAAGAGTGACCCATATCCAGAATCTTCATCTTTGATTTCGATTCGTCGAACAGTAGAAATACGCCTGTTAGGTATTTTTCCGCATTGAAGGTTGAAAAAACCGATCGGTTGAGCTGACGCACGAACTCCGTCAGTCCGCGGCGAAAGTCGAAGGTTTCAATGATGCCATAGAGCAGGGCTGTTATTATCGAAGCGGACACTCCCTTTCCGGATACATCACACAAGGAGAGAATCCAGTCTTTCGAGGAGATCTTTTTTACCGAATAAAAATCGCCGCCCACACCCTTGGCCGTACTGGCCGATCCGGAGACCTCCAGGTCGGCGGTCAGGACCGAAAGACGTTCTTTGACCATACGGGTCTGCAGGTTATGTGCCAGAGTGATATCTTTTTGTGTGAGGTTCGATAGGTATATCATGAGGTCCTGGGTGGAAAAAAGGCCCTGAAAGCGGCCCTCCCGGTCGTGCAGCAGAAAGAACTCGTCTATTCCCCGCTTTATGACACTGTCCAATTCATCACTTACCGTGAAGATATGTGCGCTCTGCAGAAAACTGCGGGTGTCCGCGGATACTTTGCGTACCGGACGTTTTTTCATTACCTCGCGTCCGAAGGGCCGGCTCAGCAGTGAAACCAATTCCTTGCGCACAATTGCCCCTTTTCCCTGTAGTTTTTCATCTACCACGGCAATTGCCGGGATCTGTTCTTTTGAATCCTGAAAGAGCGCCAGCAGTTCTTCTATGGGGGTGTCTTCATGTACATACGAGTTCGATGATGCCAATTTTCCGATCGACTGACTCGGTAAATTCGCATTTATCTGTATTTGTCCTAATTTCTCCACCGTAGTTATCATGTTTTGCTGTTCCTCCAATGTGTACTGGGGATTTTATGTGCAGAATATGAGTAATCCGCCAGCTTTGTGTAAAAATTCTGTTATAAGCGGTCGTGCAGCGAAATACTTGACCTTTTGAAGCAATAGTGCGATTTTTAATACGACAAAAACTGTGTGATCAGGAGGAAACAATGGCACAGAGCAGAGCTGAGTTTTTGAGTATACCCCGCGTGCGCGAGAGAAATATATTGAGAAATGTGTATCTATGGATGACGGCCGGTTTAGCACTGACCGGAGTTATTGCAGTCGGTGTCTCCGGCAATCAGGCGATTATGCGAACCCTGGCGGGCAGCCCGTTTCTCTTCTTCGGTCTTATTATTGCTGAACTCGGTCTGGTAATGTACCTGAGTGCGCGTATCATGCAGATGTCCGCTTCGGCGGCCACCCTCTCATTTGCCGCCTATTCCGTGCTCAACGGTATTACCCTGTCGGTGATTTTTCTGGCCTACACGGGAGCCGAGATTTCACTGGCCTTTTTTACCGCCGCCGGCACTTTTGCCGCGATGAGCCTGTACGCGATGACCACCAAGCGCGACCTGTCCGGATTCGGCCACTACCTTATCATGGGCCTGTTCGGCATCATCATCGCCAGTGTCATCAATATTTTCCTGCAGAGCTCGGGTCTCTACTACCTGATCAGTTATCTGGGCGTTTTCATTTTTCTGGGGCTTACCGCTTACGACACCCAGATGATCAAAAGCTGGAATCAACAGTTCGGCAACTCGGTGAGCGAGGAGCAATACGTCAAGCTTTCGATTATGGGCGCTCTCAAGCTCTATCTCGATTTTATCAATATTTTTCTGTTTCTGCTGCGGATTTTCGGCAGCCGTAGATAAGGTCACTGCCCGCCCCACGCTGCTATGCCTTCACACCGCTACGGGTGTTCGGAGCGGCTGTGGCGGGTAATTTTTTGTTCCAGCTCTGCGTCGGAATGGCGCACGAGCTGCGGCGTGCGGCCGGCGATCGCGATTTTATCCGCTTTCACTGCTACCGCACCATCAATACCAGAAATCCGAACCAACTCCTCAACCGCCGGCTGAAGGTCTGCGTTCTTTTTTATGCGGTTGCAGTAGGCGGTAGCCGCCGCATCGGCCAGTGAAGCGTCTTTAGAAAAAACGGTACAGAGATCGCATTCGCCGAAACTGACCGAATGGCCGAGTTTCGAGGATGACGAACAGGCGGCCAGGGGAGAGTCGGCGGCCGGAATCGAAAAGGCCAGGTTACGGAACGGCGAATCCGGCCCTACCCAGAGTGCCAGCAGCAGCGGCTGTTCGAGATACATGTAGATGTCTCCGCCGTTTTCAACGATAACCTCGGTGTCACCGGCTGCCCGGCCCGCTTCGGCGGCCAACTGGGCGAATGTGCCGGCCACCGCCGCCATCGGACCGACTCCGGTGGTCTGAGAAGCGCGCAGCATCCGTTCGACGCTTTCGGGGCGCGCCTTCTCGTGCGGTTCCGGCGGGTATTTTTGTACCGGCAGCGGAGTGAAGGAGTCGGCAAACCGGGGGTGCAGGGCAATGTATTCTTCAAGCTCGTTCCACAACTGGCGAATGCAGCGGCTGACTGCCTGAAAATTCGGGCTGTGCACCCGGTATACCGCCTGGCGAAACTGTAAACTGCGGAAACTGCGCGAAGGGCGCATCAGAACACCGAGGTTACCGCGTCGTACGGACAATTTGGTATACAGTTGAGGCATTCGACGCATTTGTCGGAGTCGAAACCGATTTCGCGGGTCGCCGGATTTACTATGTACAGTGCATCCACCGGGCAGTGGGGCAGGCAGTTTCCGCAGTGGGTACATACGTCTCTATCCCAGCGCAGTCCCTTTTCGGCTTCGTTGACCGTAACGCCGTTCTCACGGATAAAATCCAGCCCCTGCGAGATCATCTCATCGCTGCCGGATATCTCCAGCACCATGAAGCCTTCCTCATCGGCAGTTATTTTGGCTCGAAAAATATTGATAACCAGATCGTACTCTTTCACCAGGTGATACACTATCGGTTTTTCAGCCAGCTGCTTGTTGAAATTCAGTAGGAATTTTCGGGTATTCATCTATACTGATCCTCCTTCACCTTCGCGCACGACCATTGATTTTGCTTTTTGATTTCTGGGCAGTTTCTGCAGCGGTTCGCTGAGCAGGAAGCCGCCGCTGCCGATTTCCGCCTTCAAGATTTCGGCGATGCGCAGGGCCTTCGAATAACTCGACATCGAAGAAACCTCTACCCGCTTTCCGGCAATCTCCACCTCACCGCGTTTGAGCTGACCGTAAGTGACATGGCTGATAACCTTGCCGCTTTTCATCGGGTAGTCGTAGGAGTAATCGATCAGTTCCGCTTTGATCTCATCGTCCGTGACAGTAGTAGCGCGTAGAATCTGTTCGTTGAGGATGGGAATCGGTATGCCGATGCCAAGGGCCAGGGATGCACCGTATCCCTTCAGACTGACTCCGCGTACGAATTCGGACTGCATCGCTTTCATATCGGCGGTGAGGGCCAGTGTTCCGGCCCCCTCGGCCGGCACTCCATTATCCGTGCGCTCGACATTGCTGGCGTGCTGGGTTCCTTCCGCATACACATGCCCCCGAGCGCCGGCCAGCCATACCGCCGAACCGATGCCGATTGTGTCGTAATAGGGATCGTTCAATAGTGGCGAGAGCTGTCCGGCCGAGCTGTAGGTGAGATTCTGCATATGGGGCTTCAGCATTCCCATGTAGGTGTAGATCGGCCGATCGGAGGTATTGGTAGCAACGTTGTAGTTCTGATAGCAGTTGCGGGGGTTGACCATGATGGCCTGATTCAGGTCGTCGATGGTGAACATGGTGCGGACTTCTCTGCGTGGATACTCATCGGTTCCATAGGAGAGACCGAAGAGCTGCAGCTCCTGGCGGGCAACCAGCTTTTCGATTACGTGGCCGCCGCCGAAGCGGAACTCACCGGGATAATACATATTAGCCGAGTCGTTGCTGCGCAGCTGGCTGGCTCCAATGAACAGATCGACCGCCGCTATTCCGGCATAGGTGGGGACATCGTCGATCCAGGCCTCGGTAATGCGGATTTTAGGAATACTGTGGCCGAAATTGAGAAAACAGCCCGAGGAGCACATCGGACCGAAGGTGGCGGTCGTCACTACGTCAATTTCTTCGGCCGCTTTGGACAGGCCCTTGCGGTCGACATAGTCGATGACCTCCTCGGCCGTGAGCACCACCGCCGAACCGGACGCAATTTTCTCATTGATCTGTGCATAGGTTTTCATGTACACCCCCTGTTTTCCGCATCATGGTAGATGAATGGATGAATATATGCAAGATTTTTACTGATGCCGAGTTGAAATTAGAATAAAAACCCGTAAGAATTGATGTATATATACACACGGAGGGGAACTTTGAAAGCTGCGGGAGATTATCCTGATATTAATAGCCGGATTCCGGATGGAAAGAAACCGGATGGATCATCCTACCGGGTATTACTGGTGGATGATTCCATTTTTGTAAAAAAACAGTTGGAACAGATCTTGAGCGGTGAAGGCTATGAAATAATCGATACTGCCAGTCACGGAATAGAAGCAATTGATAAATATAAGAGTCATCATCCGTATGTAGATTTAGTAACTATGGACATTACCATGCCGGGGATGGACGGGGTAACCGCCCTGGAGAAGATCGTACAGTTTGATCCGGAGGCGAAGGTCGTAATGATCAGCGCGCTCGGCCGGCAGGATCTGGTGAAAAAGTCGTTTATGCTCGGCGCAAAAAACTACATCATTAAACCGCTCGATCGACAAAAGGTGCTGGAGCGACTCAAAAGCGTAGTGGTCGAGTGAGCGCCGCCTTCAAACCTTCAAATGAAATCGAGTCCACTGCATACTCCGTAGGCCGGGTTCCAATGTCCTCGGGATAGTGTGCATCCGAGTTGGTGATAATCCGCAGTCCCAGAGTATCGATTTCGCAGTTCGGATCAATACACTCCACCGCATCATAGGGCAGGTCCGGTAAAAACCCCAGCTGCATTACGATGCTGAAGGCCGGGCGGTCGATATGTGCCGGAAAAATCAGCCCACCCTGTTCGTGAACCATCGGTACCAACTGGTCGATAGAAATGTCCGTCGCACCGATCAAGGCTCGGCTTACTTCACCCAGGATATTATCCTCCGCATCCACGTACACCTGATCACCGAACATGTGGGGCTCGCCTTTGATTTCCGGCAGTCTCGATTCTACGTATTCCCCGAACTCCATGGCAGTCGCCTTTTCTCCGAACAGACATACCACATGGGCCTCCTCCGAAGAGGTGACCTCCATGCCGAATAGAGGCAAGATACCCCTTTTTCTACAGCACTCTTCGAATGCAGGCGCATTGCGGCATGAATTGTGATCGGTGAGGGCCAGCATTTCGAGCCCGCGTTCGGCGGCTGCATCGGCAATTTTTCTGGGAGACATTGCCAGGCTTCCGCAGGGGCTGAGACAGGAGTGAATGTGCAGGTCGGCGGATATCTGCATAGCGGTTTATTGCTTATTCAGGGCTTTGGCAATTTTATATGATGCGGTGAACTGGTTCAGTTCGGTGGTGAACAGGGCGATCCCCTCTTTCTCCGCACTGGCCTGCATGTCCTGCGGAACGCCTCTCCCATTGCACAGAATAATAGCGTGGATGCCGACCAGATTGGCCACGGCCACCGTGTTTTTGTGTCCCTGAACGGTAATGAGTACGCTGTCTGCTGAAGCGTTTCCCATTACGTCGCTCAACAGATCGGAGGTGTAGGCGTCGACTATCTCCGCCTCCGGATTGCCGGCCGCTTTGACTTCACCCTCCACCCAGTTGTGTATGTCAGCTACTTTCATCGTTTACTCCTTGCGTTTTCGTTGCTGCATTTGGCAGCAGAATGATTGATTTTGCATGTGTTCCGCGATCCGGCTCGGATGTTATGGAAAACTCATCAGATACCCGCTGCACATTCGGCAGGCCCATACCAGCACCGAAGCCCAGACTGCGAATCCATTCGGTGGCGGTGGTAAAACCTTCGGTCAGCGCCAAATCGACGTTTTCGATCCCGGGGCCGGTATCATCAGCCTGCACCAAAACCCGGTTGTCGTCCATGAGAAAGTGGATCGAACCGCCGTTCGAGTGCACCACCAGGTTCATCTCGAGTTCGTAGGCGCTGATGGCGATGCGCCGGGCGGTTTTACTGTCGATGCTGCGGGTTTTGAGAATTTTTTTTATCTCCGTTGATGCATAGCCGGCATTCTCGAAATCGTAGCGATAGACTTTGAACCAGCGCTCGACCTGCCCGGTATAGGTTTCAGAGGGCGTCTCGGTTTCACGTTCGAGCCTTTCGATTTCGTGATTGGCTTCGATGAGGAGCTTGGTAGTGATGTCTCGCGAAGTAACTATCCCAACCAGTTCGTTATGCTTATTGATAACCGGGAAACGGCGGTAGGAGTAGCGCCCGAAATATGAGATTGCAAAGAAAACCGGCATGTCCTCTTCGAGCACGATCAGCTTTTTACTCATATGCTGTTCGACCGCTTCATCTATGGAGCCGGAGTCCAATGCCTGCAGTACATCTTCCATGCTCACGATTCCGAGTATTCGCTTTTTCTCTACTACCGGCATACCTGTAATGCTGTGGTCCTTAAGGGTATTACGTACATGCCGCATAGTGGCAGTACGCAGGGTAGTGTGGATGTCGGCAGTCATTACATCCTTCACTTTTAACCGATAGATCAGTTCAAGAACCGCAGTAGGCGAGTCGTATGTGTTTATAGGTATACTCTGCATATCCTCAGTATAGATGTTTTCATGCTTTTGGTGTAGGCATTAGTGATTCTGCAGAGGCAAAGTGTTTGCTCAAGGTGTGCGAAATCTCTTCATCTATCTTCCCGACCAATTCAGTATGCAGACAGTGAAGCTTTGAGAGCGGGCACTTGATCTGCGAGTCGTTCATATCGATGAACAGTTCGAAGGGCTCTATCTTGAGCGAATCGATAATTTTCTGGATCGAAGCGGGTGAAGGAAACTTTTTGCCTGACTCAATATCCCCTATAAATCCGAGGGAGAGATTCGCCGCTTCCGAGAGTTTCATTTGTGTAAATCCCTTTTTTGTCCGTGCACGTTTTAAATTCACAATAAATAATTCCTGAACTTTTGTCATAATAACCCCTTCATTGGTATAGAATAACATACTATACTTATTAATAGAAACAGAAAAAATTATACGGATATTCCAAAGGGGGCTCCTATGGAACTCTCAGAACAGTATCGAGAGCGGATGGTTGAAGAACAGATTGCCGCCAGAGGCATTACTGACGGAAGGGTGTTACGGGCATTCAAGTTGGTTCCACGGCATCTGTTTGTTCCGGAAGTCGACCCCGCCACTGCTTATGCCGATTCTCCGCTTTCGATCGGTTCCGGGCAGACGATCAGTCAGCCCTACATCGTGGCTAAGACCTGCGAGTTAGCAGGTTTGAGTGGTACTGAAAAGGTGTTGGAAATCGGCACCGGCTCAGGCTATGCGGCTGCGGTTTTGTCTTTGATAGCTGAAGAGGTGTATACCATTGAACGCTTGGAAGGTCTGCACATCCGGGCCAAAAGCATACTGCAGAAGCTGGGATATGATTCGGTTGTCTGTATTCACGGTGACGGCTATGAGGGCTATGAACAGGAGGCCCCTTACGATGCAATCCTGCTTTCAGCGGCTCCGAAGGATATTCCGGATGAGCTGCTGCGACAGTTGAAAGTGGGGGGCCGAATGGTCGGGCCGATTGGTACCGGAGAGCAGTATCTGCTGCGGATAATCCGCACTGAAAGCGGCTATGACCAGAGCACCCATGGTGCAGTCCGTTTCGTACCTATGAGATAATTATTCGTAGTCGAGAAAAGAAATCGCTTTTTCTTGACGTATTAGACGAATAGTGGTACGGTTTACTACGCTATTCGCATGCGCGAAATCAATTTACCCCACAACTAAGGTAACAGCATGGAAATTGGATTCAGAAGATACAAAGATGTTTATATTGTAGATGTCCAGGGCGATATGGATCTTTACAATGCACATGAGTTGAAAGATGTAATCAACAAGCTCATTGAAAAAAACATTGCAAAGATAGTGATCAACTTAGAAAACGTAGACTATATCGACAGCAGCGGTGTAGGAGCGCTTATCCATATTTTTACCTCGGTAAAGCGCAATGGGTACAAGTTGCGCATTACAAATGTTCACGGTTCAGTTGCCAAAGTTATCAAACTCACTAAGTTAATGGGGTATTTTCCGATTGTGGATGATGTGAAAACAGCTCTGCAGGAACTGAGTGCTTAGACTAAGGGGTTGAAATAATATGTCAAATTCCAAAGAGATACTCGTAGATGGAACGCATCCTTTATTTGACAAAAGCGGCATGTTCTACAAGGAGTTTCCAAGCGATTACCGGCAGGTACGCTTCTTCTCAATGCTCATTGTGCAGAAAGCTCCCGCGGAAATAAAGGAGATAAACCTTCTCGAACAGCAGATAAGCGAATTGATTAAAAACGCCGTGCGACACGGCAATAAAAAAGATCCGGCAAAAAAAGTAAGAGTGTGGGCCTCATTCAGCACTTCGCATGCACACCTAATTGTCGAAGATGAGGGTAAGGGCTTTCAGCAGGTTGAGCATTGGAATGAGTTTAACCGTAAGAGAAACGAATGTTTTGAAAAACACAACTTCGATGAGCTTGAAAACTATTTTTCCTACCGTACCGAAGACAGTACGGATGATGACGGAGGCAACGCATTGTTCGCCGCAGTTGAATACTGGGACGGCGGGGTTGTCTTTAATGAGAAGAAGAACGCAGTAGCGGTCTACAAACATTTTAGCGAAAAAAAACGACCGGGGATTGAGATCTCAAGCTCTCAGGCATGAGAAGAGATAATAAGTCGTCAATAATTCAACTTCCCGTACACCTCACGCTTACCGACGAGGGAGAATACTTTTTTAATCAACGCCACCGCACAGCCCAGTACATGAAGGGGCAAGCCCAGGGAGACCCGGGCTCCCTGGTGCTGCAGACCTATTCTGCCAAAACACTGCAGAGGCTCGTGTTTGCCGGTTATATCTCGCGACTGGAAGTTTCCCGCAGCGACTTCACCTCTAAACGTTCCGAGATAATGGATCTGGCCAAACTGATCGCCTACGGTGTGCTGTTCAAGGAGTATTCGGTAAAGCTGGCTAAAGCGATGAAGGAGGTTCCGATAGTTGTACAGTGGAACCGAAAAAATCCGGCCAGAGCCTTGAATACACAGACCATTCTTCAGACTCAGAAGAGCAATGAACAGAGCCAGCAGTTCGATAAGGTGCGCGCTGTGCTAACGCAGGTAATCGAGGAAATCTTTAACCTGCACAGTTCGGAGATCGATAGTTTGTCCGAAGAAGAGCACAAGCTTCTGCACCTGAAAGCGGAGAACTTTCTTGAACAGCTGAATCCGATATTCTGGGTGTTGCTCGCCCGAGAACAAGGGAATAAGAATTTTACCCGCAGCATTGAGGCTTTCGAAGGAGTGGTCTGGAGCTATCTGGCCAAGACCAATATTGCCGACTATCTGAGCCTGCTGGTTTTGGAGTTGGCCACACTTTCGGAGAAAAGCCTGATGCAGAAGGCGGTGGATACCTATTTGAAGGGCAGGGTCGACCTGGATTACTTCTTAAAGAATAAAGAAGACCGCATCAAAGTGCTGGAAACCATGCAAGCGCACAATGAAAAAGCGACTATCTCATGGCGCATTCAGGGCCGCCACGGCACCATCACCGAAACCAACCCATTTCAGATCAACTTTTTTAACCGTTCGGTAAAGGCTGACAGCGTTCGTCGTGAAATCGAGGACAAAAAGCACCTGGAGACCCAGGGAAAGGACCTTTCCGAGTTCTACAGCCAGCTGCCCGGCGGTCAGGAGGATGAACTGGGGATGTTTTATCTTACCTACCTGCAGGAGGAGTGTCGGCGGCAGGGCACGCTCTTCGACAGTTATGTCAATCATATCGAGCAGCATGACCTGTCATTCATCACCCTGGCGATGCGGTTCTAGTTCGGCCCCTTGGGCCCTGCAGATCTGTTGGCCTGCGCCGGCCCCGCCACGGGCCGAACCTGTACCTATTTAATTTTCATTACAAACAGAGTTTGATCATCGTGCTGTTCGGCCCCTTCGGTAAAGCGGTCGAGATCGTCCTGAATGTACTTTGAAATTGCCTTAGCGCTCTTATTGCCTATCTGTTTCAGTCGGCTCTTCAGGTTTTCGGTAGTATACTCGCGGCCGTCCGGGGAGCGGGTTTCAGGTATACCGTCGGTAAACAGAATCAGTATGTCCCCTGACTGCACTTTGAACGAGCGCTGCTGATACTGCTCCTTCTGTTCCACACCGATCGGCAGTCCCGGAGTATCGATTTCAATAAACTCTTCATCGGAAGATCTGTACACCAGCAAGGGGGGGTGCGCGGCATTCGAATAGGTTACTTCCTTCTCTTTGTCATTGTAGCTGAACATACTGAGAGTGGCGAAGTGGTCGGTTCCGATCCTGCCGATGATACCCCGGTTGAGCAGCGTCAAGAGCTGCGAGGGGGTTCTCTGGGGGGAGGAGATCAGGCGGATAATGGTACGAATCATCACCATCAGCAGGGAAGCCGGCACGCCTTTCCCGACAACATCGCAGATAATCACGCCGAGGGTATCTTTTTCTATGAGAAAGGCATCGTAGTAGTCGCCGCTGATACCGCGGGCGGCCCGGGAGAAGGCTGCAATCTGGGTCGACGGCAAGTCGGGGATTTCGCGCGGCAGCAGACCTCTCTGAATGTTGGCCGCGATTTCGATTTCACGGTGCATTTCCCGCTTTTCAATCAGCTCTTCATAGTTGAAGATATTGTCGATAGTGAGGGCTGCGTAGTCAGCAAATGTCTGCATATGGGTAAAGTCGAGGTCGGTGAAGCTGTCGCCTTCGGCCTTCTTGGTCATGACAATGGTCCCCAGTACCCGCTGGGAGATCATCAGCGGACTGACGATCAAGGATTCGATATACAGAGGATCGTCTTTCTCGCGGTGATACCCGAGGGTACCGTTCGTTAGCTGCGATGCCGACCGGACGAACAGCGGCTTTACCTCGGCCACAGCGGTACCGATTGCGTTTTCACCGATTTTCAGTTTGGTTTCTTTTGCATATTCGAGCGCCTTTTCCTTTGAAACGGTGGCCTCTTCAGGCAGCGGGAAGGGCGGAATGAAATCGCCGGAAAAGACCTGCGGCACCAGCAGCTGGGCTTCACTGTCAACCAAATAGAGGGCGGCTCCGTCGGCGTCGGTGTTTTCAACCGCGGAGTTTGCAATGATGTTCATAATGCGCTGCAGCTTGGGGCCTTCGGCCAGGGAATTACTGATATCAACCATGAAGCCGAGTACCGAATTCAGCTTTTCCTGCAGCTGTGTTTTGAGAATATTGTAGTTCTCCGATAGTTCCTCGAACTCATCCTTTGATTTGATGTTCAGCTGGGTAGAAAAATCGCCGCGGGCCAGATGCCGCATTGCCTGCTCCACCTGCCGGATCCTGGAACCCATAAGGTGGGCAAAACGGACTGTAATGAATATGGTAACGATGATAGTAAGAATGATCAGCCCGATTACAATCCGTCTGCTCTGTTGAATATTGCTGTCGATCTGCCTTTGTATGCTGGTTGTCAGGTCGGTGAGTCGCGCACTGAATGTCTGGGTTTCATCCATAATATGGTCGCGGTAGTTCCGGATGGTGTAGAGTTCACCGAGATAGTCAGGCGGGGTCGTTTCGGAGCTTTCCAGTTCGAGCAATGTTCGCAGAATTCCCTGGCTGCCGACCGCATCTCCGGCCGGGCCGTTTTGCATCTTTTGCAAATGGTCGATTGCCGGTTTGTAGTACCACTCATAGATTTGATCCCACCAGCCGGTCAGTTCGGCCATCTGCCTTTCCTGTTCGTCGTTGAGCACTCTAAGGTTCGAATAGCGGGATAAGCCCTCGAGGTCGCGCTCGAACTCGTTAATCGTATTGGTCCATTGCACACTGATCTCGATTATCGGCGTGCGAGTGGTCAAAAGGCTCTGTGTTTGGTAGTTCATCCTGCGTAAAGACGACATGATTACGTTCGACTGAACCTCAAAGTCCTTTAGATTAATAATTGTGTTGGTAAAAAAGACTACTACACCAATTGCAATCAGAAACCCGGCTACCAAAATCAACTCTACAATGCCGAGTTTAGTTCGAATCCGCATACACTGCCCTGCCCTTATCAAAGATTGAAGTTTTACTCATTGAATAATAACATGGGTATAGAATAAATGCTACTGGACTTATTGGATAAACCCAGTTACAATATTGTAACTATTAAGAAGGTACATGTAAGGCAACAGTATGAATGTGGATAAAAGCAGCATTGAATACGCGATTCAGCGCAACAAGGTTTTGACGGTTACCTCATACAGCTACCTAGGCGAGGAACGTGAATACATCGATTCGGTGCTTGACCGGTATCTGAGCGAAGTCGGTATGAATGCCTTGATGAACAACATAAGCTACTGCATACATGAAGTGGCTGGAAACGCGCATAAGGCTAACCTGAAACGACTCTACTTCGATCTCAAGAACCTTGATATTGACAAACCGCAGGATTACAAGGCCGGAATGCAGACCTTCAAAAAAGAGGCCCTGCAGCATCCGGAAAAATACGCCCGTCAGCACAAGCAGAACGGTTATTACATTAAATTCCACTTCCAGATTGAAGAGCCTTATTTTAAAGTAGTTATCCGCAACAATGTATGCCTGACCGAACAGGAACAGGAAAGAATCAATAAAAAGATAGAAATTGCCCGCAATGCCCAGAATCTGGCCGATGTGTACGCGGTGTCCGAAGACTATACCGAAGGCGCCGGACTGGGGATTGTAATGCTGCACGTGATCCTGCGGAACCTCGGTTTCGATGGAACCCCCTTTCGGATATACACCAAAGGCAACGAAACAATCGCCTTTTTAAGCCTTAAAATCGAACACGCGGCCAACCTCGAGGAGAACTACGCTCAACTGATGCTCGGGAACTAGGCAGTTCTGGTTTATGCGTATTCTGCATACTTCCGACTGGCATTTAGGAAAGCGACTCGACCTCTTTTCTCGAATCGAAGAACAGCGCCAGGTAATGGACGAGATCGTCCGGGCGGCCGACGAGTATCAGGTCGACGCCGTATTGCTTAGCGGCGATTTGTTCGACACCTTCAACCCTTCAACCGAAGCCCAGGAATTGTTTTACTCCGGTTTGAAGCGGCTCAGTAAAAACGGGGCCCGGCCGGTCATAGCCATTGCCGGCAACCACGACTCTGCCGATGCGATTCAGGCGCCGGATCCTCTGGCGCGGCTGCACGGCATTGTGCTGGTGGGATATTTCGGGATCAGTTTGCCGCGCACGGTCACCGATGCCGGGGTGGCGATTTCATTTCCGGCCGCCGGGGTGCTGCGGATAGAGCGCGCTGGGCAGCCGGCTCTGAACATCCTGGTAAGTCCGTACGCCAACGAACGACGGATGCAGCAGGAGTTCAGAAAACTATCCGAAGGCCCGGGTGAGCCCGCCGCTCCAGCAAGCGAAGCGGAGTTTATCGAAAGGCTGTCCGGGCTGTGGAAGCGGGCGGCCGCCGAGGGGTTTCGTCCCGGAGATGTGAATCTGTTTGCCGGGCATCTGTTTGCCATTGGCAGCGCTGCGGGCAGCGAAGAGCTGCAGAGGGATGATCTGCAGGAACCGGAGGATGAGAAGCCGATTCTCTACAAAGGGGGCCTTCCTCCGATCCCGGTATCAGCCTTGCCGGAAGGGGTGCAGTACGCTGCCTTGGGACACCTCCACCGCTGCCACTTCATAAGCGAAACCGCCCCGACGGCAGCCTACAGCGGGAGCCCCCTGGCATACTCGCGCAGCGAATCGGAACAGACGAAGTACGTACTTATTGTCGAAGCGGAGCCCGGCGGCGGCGCCGAGGTGAAGCGAATCGCCATGCAGGGCGGTCTGCCGATTATGCGTCCGGAGTGTTCGAGTGTGACCGCTGCGCTCGAATGGCTGGCCGCCCATCAAACGGCCTATGTAGAGTTGACTCTCAAGCTCGAGGACTATCTCAGTTCGGAGGACAGACGAAAGATTTATGCCGCTCACGAACGCATTTTGAGCATTATTCCCGAAATAGCCGCCGCAGATCCGGCCGCAGACCGCCGGCCGGCGGATATAAGCAAGTCTATCGAAGAGCTGTTCTCCGACTACTATGCAAATGAGCATCAGGGAGCCCGGCCTCCGCAGCAGTTGACCGAGCTGTTCAGAGAGGTGCTGAGCAGCACGGAGGCCTCTGAATGAAACCTCTGTATCTGTCTATCCAGGGGCTGTTTTCATATCGGAACCAGGTGGAAATCGACTTTGTTCCGCTTACCGAGGCGGGGCTGTTCGGTATCTTCGGCCCCGTGGGCAGCGGTAAATCCACCATTCTCGATGCAATGACCCTGGCATTGTACGGAGAGAGCGACCGGCTGAGTGCCCAGGACCGGCGAAACTACAACCTGATGAATCTGCAGTCGAACGAACTGAAGATCCGCTTTCGCTTTCTGCATGACGGCGATGATTATCTGTTCACCGTTGAGGGCAGCCGGCACAGCAAGCGCTATGATGAGGTGAAATCATTCAAACGGCGGGCCTACCGGATCGAGAACGGCGAGCCGCTGGCCCTGAACGATGATAACCGTGCATTTTCCGCCCAAGAGATACTGGGGATTTCCTACGACAATTTCAGAAGAACCATCATTATACCGCAGGGCCGCTTCCAGGAGTTCCTGCAGCTGACCCCCGGGAAGCGGCGCAACATGATGAAAGAGCTGTTCGGATTGGAGAAGTACGATCTGATGAATCCGACCTCAGCTCTGCTGCAGACAGCTAAACAGCAGCTCAGCGGCGTGGAGGGCAGTCTGGAACTTCTGGAGGACGCCACTGAGGAAACTCTGCAGGAGATCCGGGGACAGACGGCCGCTGCGGACGAGCAGAGTAGGGCTCTGCTCGCAGAGAAAACCGCCGCCAGGCAAAGAGTACAGGAACTTGATCAGTCAGCCGAGCTCTTTGAACGCCTCGCAGCGGCGCGCCAGGAGATGCAGGCATTGGAAGCTCAGCGGGAAACTGTAGACCGGCAGCGTGAATGGCTGCAGAGGTATGAGGAGTGCCGCCGGCGCTTCGAGTCCCGTCTACAAAGTATCGATGAGCGAATACGCGCTTACCGTAAAATCAGCGACAGCGAGCAGAGCGCGCGGCAGCAGCGAGAGGCGCTGGAGCAGACGCACGGTGTACACCGGCAGCAGTTTTCAGAGCTCAGCAGTACCTATGGGAGAAAGGATGCAATCGATGCCGAAGCCGCTCAGCTGGAAGCCTTGGCAGCTCAAAAAGATCTGCTGAAAGAGCAAGCGGAGCTGGCCGGACAGCAGTCGGAACTGGATGGACAACAGGCAGGGGTGCAGACCGAGATAGAGGAGCTGCAGAGTGAGCGGGCCGAACTGAAGCAGCGAATAGAGCAGCTGCAGTCGGAGACGGCTCTGTTTGATGATTTGCACGAAATTGCCGAATGGTACAGTGAACGAAAAAACCTCCTGCAGCAGAGCCGCGACCTGGAGAGCCGGATCGAGCAGCAGCGTCGCGAGGCCGAGCAGCAGGCAACTGTTCTGCAGACAGCTGCCGCTGATATCGAAGCCCGCGCCGGGGCCGCAGCCGGGGCCGTCGCTGGAGCTGACACTGGAGCTGTGGCCGACAGCGATAGTGGGGTCTCTGAACGACTCAGCACTCTGGCCGCTGAACTCGGCGCCTTGTACCGTGAGGTAAAAGGGGCCGGCGAATTGCCAGAGGGGGGCAGTCTGGAGGCTGAGCCGCATATCCGGCAGCTGTTTGAAGCCGCCGAGCGAGCGGTTCAGTCGGCCCTCGATCAGCTGCGGCGATTCGCTCTATCAGCGGATTCGCGGCAGTTGATCCTCACTCTGAGCCGGCAGCTTCAATCGGATACCCCCTGCCCGGTATGCGGTTCGCTGCAGCACCCGGCTCCGGCGTACCGCCAGGCGGCGGCTGAACAGACGGGCACTGAGCAAGAGCGGGCGCGGGAAGATTGTATCTCGCTGCTCGAGAAGCTGCGCAGTCATCTTATTCAACACAAAACCGCCTGCAGCAGCAGCCTGTCGTTTATCTACAGCCGGTTGAACGAGATCTCCCGACTGCGGGAGTCCCGCGCAAAGCTCGACAGTCGGCTTACGGCCCAGCTGGAGGAATTCAGGTGGCCGCAGTATTCGCCCACAGATGACTCGGCCTTCAAGGCTGGGCATGCCTCTGCTCAAAATGCCCGCAGCCAGGCCGCCGATGCAAACAGCCGGCTGCAGCAGCTCGAAGAGCGGATTGAAAAGCTCAACAACGAGTTGAGCAAATACCGGACTAAGGTCCAGCAGTTTGAACAGCAGCACGCCGTTCTGAAACACCGGCTGAAGGAAACAGCGTCCCAGGTGCCCGATGAGCTGCACAGCGAGTACGAAATGTCCGATTCCGCCGCCCTTTCCGAACAGGCGGCCGAGCTGCGTGCAGAGGTGCAGCGAGTAGAGACTGAATACGGCAAACTGGAGAAGCAGCTGCATGAGGATGAAATTGCCCTGCGGAGTGCCGAGGCCACCGAACAGGAGCGCCGCCTGCAGCGGGAAACCGCGGTAGAGCAGATCCGTCAGGCAGCCGTTGAAGCGGCTGATACACTGCAGAACAGCGAGTTCGGATCGATGCGCGCAGTGAAGCAACTTCTCTCGGCTGATGTTGATGTGGAAGCTCTGAGGAGTGAGATCGAGGCTTACAGTCAAAAGTACACTCAGGTGCGGGAAAAGCTTAACGAACTGACCGAACGTACCCAGGATATCGAATACAGTCCCGAAGCCCATCAGAGTGCTCGTGAGCGGGCTCGGCAGCTGGATGAAGAGTATGAGCAGCTTCTGAATACACGGGGGCGGCTTCAGCAGCAAGTTGAAGCTATGGAACGCGATTTGCGCCGCAAAACGGAGCTGCAGCAGCAGAAGCAGCGCCTGGATGAGCGCATAGAAAACCTGAATGAGCTCTTTCGCCTGTTCAAGGGGCAGGGCTTCGTTAATTTCGTGGCCACCAGATATCTGCATGATCTCTGCGCCCGGGCCAATGAGCGCTTTTTTCAGCTTACCCGCAAGCAGCTTCGGCTGGAGATAAATGAAGAGAACGATTTCGTTATTCGCGATTACCTGAACGGCGGACGCATCCGGTCAGTGAAAACCCTCTCCGGAGGACAGTTGTTCCAGGCATCCTTCTCACTGGCCCTTGCATTAGCCGACAGCATCCATCAGAATAAAGAGAGTTTCTTTTTCCTGGATGAAGGGTTCGGATCGCTCGACCGCAGATCGCTGCAGGAGGTGTTCGATACCTTGAAGTCACTGAGAAAAGAAAACCGGATTGTCGGGGTGATTTCACATGTAGAAGAACTGCGGGAGGAAATTCCGGTTTCTCTGCAGGTGAGTGAAGACCCGGATGCCGGCAGCCGGATTGCATCCTCGATATGAGGAAGGAGGAGCATATGCTCGGACGACTTATTTTGCTGTTTACACTAGTTCCGTTGGTGGAGCTGTTTTTGTTGATTAAAATCGGAACGCTGATCGGCGCTCTGCCGACGGTCCTGATCGTGGTCGGGACCGGAGTACTGGGGGCATACCTGGCCCGTCAGCAGGGGTTTCAGGTGTGGGCCCGCATTCAGCGCGAGATGGAGCTGGGCATGTTTCCGGCCGAAGATATGCTGGACGGGCTGCTGATCTTCGGGGCAGGAGTGGTATTACTCACGCCAGGGGTCATCACCGATCTAATCGGCATCCTGATTCTGATCCCGGTAACCCGCCTTTATATCCGCGAGTGGATAAAGCGCAGGCTCCGCCGCATGATGGACGGCGGCAATATCACTTTCAACGGCTTCCTGCGCTAACCCCGCTTGTGTGGGGGCGCCGGGGTGGGATGTGGATTTTTTTTACTTGACGGAAACTATAAAAACTACTAAAGTTTCCATAGTATCATCAAGGAGCTGGAATGGATCAAGAAGAAAAAGTACGAACGAGAATCCTGCAGAAAGCCTTTTCGTTGTTTCTAAGCCGCGGATTTACCCGGGTCACTACTCAGGATATCGCCTCTGCCCTGGGGATAAGTAAGAAGACCCTTTACAAGTACTACCGCAGTAAGCATGAAATCGTCTCCACGGCAATTGAACGGAATCTGGAAGGACTTGGAGTCCGTATTGACGAGATCGTGCAAAACAGCGAATGGGGCTTTAACGAGAAGTTTACGCGCATACTGATGCTCATTCATAAGCAGGTCAGCAGCATCAGTGAAATATTCCTCGAGGATATGATCCGGCACATACCGGATGTATGGGCAAAGATTGAAAGCTTTCGGAAAGCCCGGGTGTTTGGAGTGCTGCATGTGCTGATGCGGGAAGGGCAGGCTGAAGGGGCTGTAAGGAATGAACTCGACCTGGATGCAGTGCTGTTTCTTCTCTTCGGTACCATCAACAACGGTATAACCCCGGAGCGGCTGCTGCAGGCAGGATTTCCTCTGGAAAAGATATTCTCCACCCTGGTTGACCTGTTTTATAAGGGACTGCTGACCCCGCAGGGGGCGGCGGAATTCGATCAGAACAAGGATGTTTTACCGCCTAAGGAGCTGGGAAATGAAGAGAAGTTTTTCATTGTTTAGCCTGTTGATTGCCGCGGCATCTACTGCCCTGTTTTTTAGCTGTACCGCAGAAAGCTTAGAAGTCGATGGGACCGGTACTATTGAAGCCCGCGAGGTAGATCTTGCGGCGACACAATCGGCCACTCTTGTCAGAGTAGAGGTAGCAGAGGGCGATAAGGTCCGGCCGGACCAGATTGTGGCCAGGACGGATGATGAAATTCCGCAACGTAAGCTGCGGCAGGCCGAATCTAAACAGGCACAGGCGCGTGCGCAGCTCGAACTGCTGCAGGCCGGAGCGCATCCGAAAGATATCGAGTCGGCCGAGGCCCGGGTAGCCCAGACGAAAGAACAGTTAGAACTTGCCCGCAAAGAGTGGGACCGAATCCAAACGCTGTACGAGGAAAACAGTGTGTCCAAAAAGCAGTACGATTCGGGACTGGCGGCCTATCGAACCCGCAAGGCTCAGCTTGAAGGCGCCCGGGCTGCACTGGAGAAGCTGCAGAATCTTATCCGTCCGCAGGAAATTGCCTCGGCCCGGGCGGCGGTGGATCAAGCCGAGCAGCAGGCGGCCATTGCCCGGCGACAGGTGCAGGACTGTGTAATCCGCACCCCCATCGAGGGTGTAGTTTCAGAGCTCTACTATGAGGTCGGAGAGTTGGTGCCGGCCGGCAGAACAGTAGCTACTATCCGGACTGTCGACCAGGTGTATGTAACGGTCTATGTGCCCGAGCCTCTGCTGTCTCAGATTCAGATCGGTCAGAGGGCTGAAGTGTATGTCGACGGCAGACCTGACACCGCCTTCTCCGGCCGGATTTCTCATATAAGTCAGGAGGCGGAGTTTACTCCCAAGAACGTACAGACCAAAGAACAGCGGGTAAAGCTGGTATACGCGGTAAAGCTGGATGTACGCAACAGAGACGGAATCCTGAAGCCGGGGATGCCGGCCGACGTAAACCTGCTGCTGAAAGACGCGACGGAGGAGTAGCGCATGGAAACGGCTGCGCACTCAGCGGCGGTTTATACCGTCGGGCTTTCAAAACAGTTTGCCGGTCTGACTGCAGTAAAGAGTCTTGATCTTCGCATCGGCCGGGGTACCATGTGTGCCTTGGTCGGGCCGGACGGGGCGGGAAAGACGACCACAATACGGATGCTGTGCGGAATACTCGCCCCGACAGAGGGCCGGGTCGAAGTGCTGGGACTGGATGTCCAGCGTAATCGGCGTGAATTGAAATACAGAATCGGATATCTGTCGCAGGGGTTCAGCTTGTACGAAGACCTATCGATCGATGAGAATATCGAGTTTTTTGCAGAGATACACCAAGTACGGGATTTCAGGGCGCGCAGAAATGAGCTGCTGGAATTTACCCGCCTGACCCCGTTCCGGTCGCGCTTGGCCGGCAGGTTGTCGGGGGGAATGAAGAAAAAGCTGGCTCTGGCCTGTACTCTGGTGCATAAACCCGAGATCATATTCCTGGATGAACCGACTACCGGGGTAGATCCGGTCTCCCGGCGCGATTTTTGGCTCATCCTCTCGCAGGTGCTGAAGGATGGGGTGAGTATCGTCGTCAGCACCCCGTACCTCGACGAGGCCGAGCGTTGTACCCAGGTGGCCCTCCTATCTGCAGGTAAACTGCTGGCCGCGGACAGTCCGGCGAATATGCACGCAAAGATGCCCGGACATATCGTCGAGTTTACTGTCTCGGATGTACGGGCGGCACACGCAGCCCTGCCGCATGAAGCGGTGGACTGGTGTCAGGAGGTACAGACCTTCGGTGACCGTTTTGATGTTCGTTGTGAGAATACGGAGACCTGTACGCAGAAGGTGAGTTCACGGGTACTGCAGGCGGGAGTCGAGGTCTTGGATGCGCGGGAGGTCTCACCATCTATCGAGAATGTGTTCATATCGATCTTGCATCGGGAGGGGGCGAGCGATGAAAAAACAAAGAGTAACTAGAAACCGAGGAGGCCAGTCCGCCGTGGCCGGACAATCTATCGAACTGGGGGGCGGCGATAATGATGCGGTGGGGTTTTCACTGCAGGCCCGCCAGCCTTTGTTCACCGGATATAAAATCACATCGGGAATCGCCCGGGCTGAGCTGGCTGTTCACACCAGTCGCGAATCGTATCGTAAAACGTTCCGGTCCGAAAGGTTCCGAATTGTCCAGGCCTTCTGGGATTTGGTGGAGACCGCCGAGCTCATGCGTGTAATGGAAAAGAGTGTGGAGCGGGCGAAAGTGAAGCATCTTCAGTCCGTCCACTCGAGAGAGTTAGCGGAGCTCCGAACAATATCAGGGCAGTGGCTGCCCAGTATCTCGCTGCAGATAAAGCAGGATGTATTGAATCTCGGACAGGGGGAGCGCTAAGGCATGAAGACGGACAATGCAATCGAGGTCGATCAGCTGGAAAAACGCTTCGGACATTTTACGGCAGTCAATAAGATATCTTTCAGTGTACAGGCTGGCAGCATCTTCGGCCTGCTCGGTGCCAACGGGGCCGGCAAATCCACCACCATTCGGATGCTGTGCGGACTGCTGCCCCCATCCGGCGGAAGTGCGGCGGTTGCCGGGGTTGATGTGCACAAAGACCCGGAGGGGGTAAAGCGCAGCATCGGCTACATGTCGCAGGAGTTTTCGCTGTATCAGGACCTGACGGTGGATGAGAATATTCGCTTTTTCGCCGGGGTGTACGGACTGTCGAACGGCACAATGCGTGCGCGGCGTGAATGGATTCTCTCCATGTCGGGACTGGCTGACCGTCACGATAGTCTGACTTCAGAACTATCCGGCGGAATGAAGCAGCGGCTTGCCCTGGGCTGCGCAGTAATTCACTCTCCGCAGATCGTCTTTTTAGATGAACCGACCGGCGGCGTAGATCCGGTTTCCCGTCGGGAGTTCTGGCGGCTCATCAACCAGTTTGCCGCCGAGGGGACTACAGTCCTTGTAACCACCCATTATCTGGATGAGGCAGAGTACTGTAACAGGATTGTATTTATGCACGCAGGAGAGATCGTGGCAGCCGGCAGTCCGGCTTTCATTAAGAGGGAGTACCGCAAGGGCGAGTTCAGCGAAATAATCTGCGACCGGCCCCTCGAGGCGGTTACGCTGCTGAAACAGGACCCGCAGGTAGTGGATGTCTCGCTCTTCGGAACCAGAATCCATCTGCATGGTACTGTAAGCCCGGAGACACTGCAATCGAAACTCGAGAAAGCGGGGCTGCAGGTTGAATCAATTCAGCCGATACAGCCGGGGCTGGAGGATGTGTTCATCGGCCTGATAGAGCAATCCCGTGGCGAAGGGTCGCGCGCTGAACCGTCAGAGGAGTCACACCATGAATAACATCCTGCCGATAGCAAAAAAGGAGTTTCGACAGGTGATCCGCGATCCCCGCACCCTGGGGGTTTTGCTGTTTATTCCCCTGTTCTTGCTGGTGATGTTCGGCTACGCCATCAGTCTGGATGTGAAGCACATCAAACTCGGGGCCGTCGACTACGACCGCAGCAGTCTGAGCCGCAGTCTGGTACAGAAATTCGCTGCTACCGAGTATTTCGACTGGATAGGATATATCGACCGTCTGAGTGAGGTGGACTACCTGATCGAGAGTCAGGAGGTGCAGTGTGTGGTTGTTTTTCCCAGGGGATACTCAAGGACAATCGGAAGAGGAGAGACCGCCAAGCTTCAGATTCTCATTGACGGCACCAATTCAAATATCGGCGCTACGGCTATGGGGTATGTGCAGCGCGTAGTCCAGGATGCATCGATAGAACTACTCGCAGCACGGGGCGGCGGAGAGCTGCAGGCCGGTGGAATCGATTTCAGACCCAGGGTGTGGTTCAATCCGGAGCTCAGAAGTCCGGTGTATCTCATACCGGGTCTGATAGCACTGATACTGGTGGTTACGGCGGTAATCTCGACCGCTATGTCGATAGTCCGTGAAAAAGAGCACGGAACGATGGAGCAGCTGATTGTCGCCCCGATTCATCCGGTGCAGCTGGTAGTAGGAAAAACGGTGCCCTATACGCTGCTGTCGGTAATTATCGCCCTGATGGTTTTGATGGCCGGGAGCTATTTTTTCGGTATCCGAATTCAGGGCAGCTTTTGGGCACTAATGCTGGTTACCTTCATTTTTTTACTCAGTTGTCTCTCGCTTGGTTTGCTGATCTCCACCATTGCAGATTCGCAGCAGGTCGCCTTCATGCTGGCCACTATTGTCACGCTGCTGCCCGCCTTAATCCTCTCGGGGTTCATTTTTCCTATCCGTAACATGCCGGTATTCGTGCAAGTAGCTACCTACATAATTCCCGCCCGTTATTACCTTGTAGCTCTGCGCGGCATAATGCTGAAGGGTGCCCCTCTGCAGGTGTTCTGGTTTGAAACGGGGGCTTTGATTCTGTTTTCGCTTATCATGCTCACGGTAAGTGCGCTGCGAATGAAGAAAGGCGGTTTAGCATGAGTATTATCGCTCATTTCATGAGGAAGGAGTTTTCCCAACTCAAGCGGGATAAAAAGATGCTGCCGATAGTATTTATCGCACCAATTTTGCAACTGCTGCTGCTCGGGTATGCGGCCAACCTGGATGTCGACATGATTCCTCTGGCAGTCGTTGATCACGACAACAGCGTAGAAAGCCGGCAACTGGTAGACAAGTTCATACAATCGGGCTATTTTTCCGCCGAGGATCGCTTTCAATCTCCCGCACTCATCGACCGCTACATAAACGAAGAGCGCATTGTGGCGGCGATAGTAATTCCACCGGACTTTCAGGCTGATTTGTCACGCGGCCGTAAAGTCGAGCTGCAGCTTATTGCCGATGGGGCGGACGCCAACACCGCTACGATTGCACTCAACTACGCCGATATAATCGTGAGCAGATTTTCTGCAGAGATCCAGCTTGAGAGCCTGCAGACAGGGGGGCAAGAGAGCAGGCAGGGGGCTGATACTGCACAGGGTGTAGCTATTCCAATCGAAGTGGAACCGCGGGTATGGTACAATCCCGAGCTGAAGAGCCGTAACTTCATGGTTCCGGGGATTCTGGCCCTGCTTCTGATGGTAATAACCATGTTGCTCACGTCACTGGCGATTGTAAAGGAAAAAGAGCAGGGGACTCTCGAACATTTGAACGTTACCCCGATCAAACCTATTCAACTGATTGTGGGAAAATTGGTACCTTTTTCTTTGATAGGAATGGTAGATGTCTTGCTTGTGCTGGCAGCTGCACGGATCTTGTTCGGCTTAGTTCCGGCCGGCAGTATTTTACTGCTGGTAGTGCTTTCGGCCTTGTTTCTCTTGTCTACGCTTGGCCTGGGTTTGCTGGTTTCCACTCTTTCGAGAACTCAACAACAGGCGATGATGAGTGCACTCTTTTTTGTAATGCTCCCCATGATCTTTCTCTCGGGGTTTGCATTTCCGATAGATAATATGCCGCAGGTGATTCAATATGTGACCTACGCCCTTCCTCTACGGTACTATGTTGTGATTATCCGGGGAATCTTTTTGAAAGGCGCAGGCTTGTCGACCTTGTGGGATGAATCCTTGCTGCTGTTGGCATTCGGAATCATCGTCCTCGGCATCAGCATAGTCCGGTTCAGGAAACAGGCGTAGGCTTACTTTTTTTCAGCGATCAGGCATTATCCCAAATATAGTGTTCCATTTGATCGATGATAAAATCCTTTTCACCCAGTACGGCCTTGACGATATCACCAATTGATATCAGTCCGATAATCTTGTCCTCATGCATTACCGGGATGTGCCGGAGGCGTTTACTGGTCATGAGGCCCATGCAGTAGTCGACACTCTTGTCTTCTGTGACATACAGCACTTCTTTAGTCATGAGGTCTTCGACCTTGTGGTCCCAAGGGCACTCTTTGCCTTCTACCGATCCGACTGCATAGCGGGCATAGTCGCGCTCTGAGAATATACCCTTCAGGTTTTCCTTGTTGTCCACGACCAGCACCGCTCCGATGTTTTTCTCGCCCATCAGTTTGAGTGCATCGAATACCTTGGTGTCCGGATTTACGGCCCAAACTTGGCTTCCCTTGTGATTGAGAATGTCCTTTACACTTTCCATACAGTTTCCCCCTACACAAAACTTGGACTATCTGCTTTTAATTATATCGTATAAATCCTATAGCGCAAATTTGTTTTATGAAGAATGGTGCTTTTCTTAATGTAAATGCTTTCTCAATCATTACTTAACTACTTAAGTAATAGCAGGGGGAGGCAGCTGACTGACGGAGAAACAATTAGCTGCCATTTGGCACCATTTTTCGGAAAACTGTGGTTGGAGAAGTGAAAAATTGCTGTTACTATTACATAGCATTTTACACATATTACGAGGTTCACATGGATAAGTTGATTATTGCCTGTGCTACTGATGAAGGTGATCAATTGATTGATCGGCACTTCGGCGATGCAGGCAGATATGATTTGTACCAGCTGGATAAAACATCAGTTGAATTCTTACGGAGTATCGAGAATACGGTGCCGGAAGAGCAGGGTCATGCCGATCCGGAAAAGGCCCGCAATATCGGCGGACTTCTTAAACCGGAGGGAGTGCAAGTTCTGGTCTCGGGGCAGTTTGGGCGGAATATCAAACGTGTACGCAAAGGCTTTGTACCGGTTATCGTGCGTAGCTTAGAAATAGAAACTGCACTTGGAATGCTGCAGCAGCACTATGAGGAAATAGTGCTGGAGTTGGAGCGGGGTGAAGAACGGAATCAAATCGTGCTCCGGAAAAGCGGGAGTACTTTATGAACTATACACCCGAGTTTGTTCCATATCGACAGAAAGATGAGCCGCCGAGACGAGCCGGTATCATCAAAGTGGAAGTACCGCTGGAAGAGATGAGTGATAATCAGCTGCAGCTGATCGGACATCTGAACCGTGCCGCCGATGAAATGAACAACATATTTGTGCAGCAATGTTTTGAAGGTACCACTGATATCGCTGATATGCTGCGAAAACTGCGAAGGTATCTGGCTGAACAGGAGCAGAAGCGCCTGGATGAGTACCTTACCATACTTCATCTCCAAAACTGCCCATGGACGAGCGTTCCGCGTAAGAATCACCTGTTGCAGATCGAACCCGAGAGGCTTGAGCGGGCTGCAGAGCAGGCCGGAGAGACAGAGCGGCTGCAGCGCTACCGCGACTTCTTGTTTGACGAGGTTGAACTGTCGAAGAAGGCTGAGTTTTATCCGGATGAAATGACGGAAGAGCAGCTGCAGCAGCTCGGAGACGAAGGGTTGAAGGTAAATACAGTAATTCGTAAGAAGCAGAATGAATATGTAGCAATCAGAAACGAGGAGTTATTCCGGGAAGCCTGTGAACGGGCGGCCGGGTATCTGGCGGAAGCGCGGAAGTGGTCGGAAGATCCCGAGTTCACAATTTATCTGGATGCCAAGATCGAGGAACTGCGGACCGGCAGTGATGAGGCCCGCCGGCTGGCCGACTATCATTGGGTACGGCACTCAAGTCCGGTGGATATAATTATCTCGACCGCGCTCGAGGTGTATGTGGACGGCTGGCAGAATGCCAAAGGGGCCGCCTGTGCCGGCGTATTGACCAAGAATACGGAGATGGACAGCCTGCTGCAGCAGTTTGTAAAAGAGGTGCCGCAGTGGGAACGGAATGCCCCATGGAAGTGGAAGCGGACCGAGATCAATCCGAACCAGCTGCCGAAGCTGAAGTTCGTGGATGTATGGAACTGGACCGGCGACTATGTCAGCAGCCCGTTGACTGTATTAGCCCAGAGTCTGCCGAATGACGAGTGGGTCGGCAAGCACATCGGTACGGTGAATATGGTGTATAAAAACACTGGAGATGCGGTTCATGCGGTACGTGGTGATATTATGGCCAACGAGTTTCTGCCGCGGCGGATAGTGAAAGAATATATGGATGTTTTGTTTTACGGAGATCAGGTTCATGCCACTTTGCATGAGATCGGGCATACAACCGGCCGTCAGGACCCTGATCATCCTGAGCAGCCCTCGGTGTATCTGAAGGATGAATACAGTATCCTCGAAGAGACCCGGGCCGAGCTGTTTGGCATGTGGGCCAGTGAGCAGGCGGTAAAGGCTGGGATTATTTCGCAGCAAGTAGCGGATGCTTGTCAGTTTTCTATGATTATTTCCATGGTGAATGCGCTAAAGTTTAAAGCAGAACAGGCGCATAATATTGCCCGCAATATGATTTTTCATTTTCTAAAAGAGCAAGGCACCCTGCAGCTTGTGAAAGAGGACGGAAAAAACAAGGTGGCCCTCGATCTAGAAAAAACGCATCATGCGGTCGAGCAGATGCTGGCAATGGTAGGTGATATCAAATCCAGCGGCGATCGTGAAGCGGCGGTGCAGCTGCGTGAGAAATACTGTTTCGAAGATTCGCTGAAAGCGGAAATCGAAGCGCGTACGCAAAAAATACCTCTTGGAACGGGAATAATCTTCCCGGTACTCAAGAACTCGGAAGGCGGATTTATCCGTGAAATCGAATATCCGGAGTTTACGCAACAAGCGAAGTTTTCTAACTGGTAAGCCGGGCTGGAAATCGAGGCTGTGCGCGCTCGGTTTTATCATTGTGCCCCTGTTTTGTCTGTATGCGGAAAGCGACGTGCTTACCGCTGCAGATGAACCGGCGGGGGCTGGCCCGCACTATTTTTTTCTGGTAGACACTTCTTATAGCATGGGTTTGAGAATGCCGCTGCATTCAAATACCCAATGGCAGCTGGCTGTAGAGGGGCTGTCGGGGTATCTTGAACAAATCGATGGTCGCTATGCCCTGGCCGAGTTCTCTGACACCGATACATTCAAATTGGTAGTGCCGTTTACCTCTTCGAAGAGTAGAATCGAGGCATCCTTGCAAGAGCCCCTGTTCTGGGAGGCCACCGATGTGCATGACGCTGTGGAACATGCAGTAGACTATGTGAACTCTGCAAAGCTATCGGGTGATGCTGAGGTAAAAATTGTGGTGATAGGTGACGGCATCGAAACCAGAGGCCGCCTCTTTTCACTGCCCAGGCCGAAGTCAGGGGTTTCCATCGAGATCATTCCGGTGAGCCTGCCGTTCAATGCGGGGTTCGAAACCCGTGTCGCGAACTGGGCTCTAACTGATCCCTATGAACGATTACTTCCGCTCGCGCGGCGCTCTGATTCCATCGTGTATACCTCCGAGAGTCTCTTGTACTACACCCCGCACAGCAGGAGCAGCTGGAATATCCTCTTTATCGTGCTGTCAGTGAGCGTGGTCTTCGGCCCCCTGTGTGCCCTCTGCATCCGCCGGGCGGCCGTCGCAGGCTCGAAAACATCCAGACAGCATCAATCCTCCCAGACCGAGAGTGCAGAACCGCGCTATATGCTGCATTTCATCCTATACAGCCGGCAAGAAGGGTATCAAGAACGCAGAATCGAGTTTTATGGTATCGGGGATGAAATTCCCCTCAAGATCGGACAGAGCGGGTTTTCTCAGGCTGATAAAAACAACTGTCAGGCCGTAATCAGTTTTGAAGAAGAGGGCTGCTTTCTCAGCAGTGATGTTCCCCTTCTGATCAACGGTGTTGCCGTACGTAGGAGGAGGTTTCGACCCGGTATCACAATTATGTTCGGTGCAACGCGGCTGAAGCTGCTGGGAATCGAGAGAATACCGGCACAACCGCGGGGAGCTGAATCCCAAAGGGGTGTCAAACCCGCGGGCCGCGGGGCTATGGGGCGTGCCGCAGGGGCTGGCACCGTCCAGGCCTGTTTACAAACTCTGCTTCCAGTATGGGCGGCCGGAGTGCTGGTAGTTGGCGGATTGTATGCTGCCGCTACACTGATTGAAGCGAAGGGCGGCAGCCCGCGCTACACATCAACAGCTCGTCTAGAGTTTTCACCTTATGACTGGGAGACTGAATTCCTCCATCCTGTGTATTATCGCACCGCCGGCTCTGCACAAGCGGCCGCCTCTAAAGCGGAAAATGAGTCGGTTAAGATGATTCGCGGCCGCCGGACCGACGGTAAATGGCAGTTTCCCGAGCTGGAAGCTGAGCGGCCGGTAGACTATCTCTTTCTGCATGCGCATCCCGACGATGAGGCGCTTGATTTTGGCGGACTGCTGGCAAGATTGGAGCAGTCCGGGAAACGAGTTGCAGTAGCATTGTTCACCGACGGGGAGGCGGGCCTTTCGAGAGGACCTGAAAGGATGAACGCCTCTGCTCCGGATGTGCTGAAGAGCATCCGCATTGAAGAGGCAGCTGAATCTCTAAGGATTCTGGGAGCCGATTTGTACATTCGGCTCGGACTCAGAAATCATCCCTATTCGAGTCAGCGGCAGGTTTTGCCGATAGAACGGGTGTTCGCGGCTTGGGGCGGCCTTGAATCGATTGAGGCGGCGGTAGTTACACTGATTGAACGGCTGAAACCCGAGGTGATTGTTAGTCCTGACGGACCGTCCGCGGCGAAGGAACATTTTGAACACGAGGCAGTTGGTCAGGTGGTAATGCAAGTGCTTGAAAAGATGCTGCGGGAGCAGCCTGAGGAGCTTCCTCTGCGTTATCTGCGCATAGTCGATCCGATGCAACAGGGGGTCTACAGCCGCTTTGCAGAGTTCGATGTTCTGCGTCCGGTCTGGCCGTTTGCAGAGTCTCCACGCAGTGTACAGAACCGCGCCCTGAAGGCGCATAAAAGTCAAATCGATGCGAGAATCGTAGGCTTAGAGTATACTCCCCTGTTTGAATCCGAGTACTATCAGGTGAGAGAACTGGATGAGTAATACTGCACTTAGAAGGACATGTTTACGGGTGACCCTGGTTTTCGCTCTGATAGGTGTGAGTGCATGCGTGGGTATACCGGAGGATGGGGATGCCCCGCACGAGCACAGCGAGGGCAGCAGTGCTATCAGTTCCGCTGAGATAGAATGGCGGATTTGTACCTGGCCCCAGGGTAAGCAGGCGGCGCTCACGCTGACTTTTGATGATGGAACCCTGGATCAGTATGAAGTAGCCCTGCCGCTGTTGGAAGAATACGGGCTGGAGGCTACCTATTTTCTCATCACCGGTTCACGCGACAGTGGTGTATGGGAGGATGGAAAATACTCACGCCGACTTTTTGACTGGGATGCGGCCGTGGAGATTGCTTCCAAAGGGCATGAGATCGGCAGTCATGGGGTTTCCCACAGAGATATGAGACGCCTTTTGTGGCTTGATGAGTTAAATGAGATCGAGCGGGAACTGCAATGGTCCCGTATGGAAATACAACGCTGCATTCCGGAAGAGTATCTGCCGGCAGGAAACCTGCTGAGCTTCAGTTGGCCCTATTGGCGCAGCACTTCGGAACTGGAGCATATGGCGGAAAGATACTATATTGCCGCCCGCAGCGGCGGAGGAAGGCTGCCCCTGAGAATTCCGCCGAACTCGCATGCAATCAAATCGGTGCGAGTAATGTCGGACGACAGTCCTAATAAATGGCGGCAAAATATCGAGCGAGCCCGGAATACGCAGGGATGGCTGCTCTTCTCTCTGCACGGAATTGACAACGGGCATATGGCCCCCCATGAGATCGGTTGGCAGCCAATCAGCGCTGCCAAATTTACTAAGCTGCTGCGTATGGCACAGGCTCCTGATCTGTGGACAGCCCCCATGGGAGATGTGTTCCGTTATAGTACCGAACGGATGGCAGCACGCCTCGAGATAGAGGCGCTGCAGCCCGGCAGGATTATGCTGCGGCTGGAGGACGGGCTCGACGATGAGGTCTTTGACAGGCCTTTGACGATTGAGCTGACTCTGCCTGAGGAGTATTGGAACGGTTTTTCCGGCGCTGTTGTCGAGTCGTCTAATGGGCAGGTGCGGGCGGAAGCGCAATGGCTCGAGCGGGCCGGTCGTAGAAAAACCGTGCGCTTCGACTTGCTGCCGAACGGAGAGCTCGTTGTGCTGCGAGGAGCACTCAACACATCTGTGACAACAGTACAACTTTACAATCGGTAATCAATTGCTTAATATTTAAAGTGATGGATTTACACGCAATTCCGAGATTAAACCGTTTGAAGACAATTATTCTCACCCTTATCAAATACGGGTTTGATGATTTAGTGGCCCGTCTGGAGCTGCCGGGCAAGTTACTGAAAATGGTCGCAGGGGCTAAGGCCGGCGAATACACAAGCGAGAGCACATGGAAGCGGCTGCGGTATGTGCTCGAAGAGCTGGGTCCTACATTTGTTAAACTGGGGCAGGTCCTCAGCCTGAGAACGGATTTGATACCGAACGAACTGGCCGAAGAGCTGAAAGGACTGCAGAAGGAAGTACCACCGGAGGACTTTCAGGCTCTGAAAGAGTTTATTGAAGATGAGCTCGAAGCTCCGATAAACGAGATTTTTGTGGAATTCGATGAAGTGCCGATTGCCGCAGCCTCGCTGGCACAGGTACACAGGGCCCGACTCAAACCCGAGTTCGAGGGCTCGGTTGTGGCGGTCAAGGTGCAGCGCCCCGGCATCGAGAGTATTATCCGGTACGACCTCGAGCTGTTGCGTCTGATGGCTGAAGAAATTCATAAACATGCGGAAGATCTGCAGGTGTACAACCTGCCCGAGGTTGTTCGGGAGCTCTCTGATATGATGCGCAGGGAGCTGGACTTCACCAGCGAAGCCCGCAATATGCGGGCTGCCCGTTATAATATGCGCCATGAGGAGGACCTCTATTTACCGGTCGTTTTTCCGGAGATTTCTACCGCACGGGTTTTGATCATGGAGCTGGTGGAAGGGCGTCCTCTGGAGGATATCGGTTCGCTTTCCGATTCAGAACGACTCAAGTTCGCCCGTACCGGCATTCGAACCGCGCTCACACAGATTCTCGAGGACGGTTTATTCCATGCCGACCCGCATCCGGGGAACATTATGATTCTGCCGGACGGCAGGATGAGCCTGCTCGACTGGGGGATGGTGGGTCGCTTGACCCCGGATATGCGGCTGAAACTGCTGGCCTTGATGCTGGGGCTGATAGACAGGGACAGTGCGGTGGTACTGGACATCCTGCTGGCAATTTCAGATGTCCGTCTCGACACTCAGCATGAGAGAGTGCACCGCGATATTATCGGAGTGCTGGACAACTACTACGCTCTGCCTGCCGAACAGCAGAGTATCGGCGGGCTCCTGTATCAGGTTACAGAGGTATTCCGTGTGTATGGAGTTCCGATTCAACCCGATTTAGCCGGGATGGTAAGAGCCTTACTGACCAGTGAAGCTTCAGCACGTATTATGTACCCCGATCTCGACATCATTAAAGAGGCCGAGCCGTACATCAAGCGGATTATTCTGAGAATATATTCGCCCAATGCATTGGCCAGACGCTTTAGATCGCGCCTGCTGCGCATTCTGCACACCCGCCGCTACAGCCTCGATATGATTTACTCGATTCTCGACAAACTAGACCGAGATCAGCTGGCTCTGCAGCTCGAACACCGCGGACTCGACCACATGGAGCACAGCTTCCGCCGGGTGGTAAACCGGCTTTCTCTGAGTCTGCTGACAGCGTCCATCATTATAGGCTCGTCGATGATCATTACCACCGGTGTCAAACCGTTGTTGTTCGGATTTCCGCTAATCGGTATAGCCGGATATCTGATCTCAGCCTTTTTTGCCGCATGGATTATACTGAATATCATCCGCAGCCGGGACATATAACTCCCAGATCTATGAATGTGAGCCCCGGGCGGGTTCCCAAGTGCTTACTTCACCAGTTCGGCATCATAGCCGGCTTCATCTATCGCTTCGATCAATTTTTCCGGTGAAAGATCGGCCTTGACGCTGACTGTTTTCCCTTCGATATCCACTTCAGCGGAAGAGACCTCATCAAGCTGATTGAGTGCCGATTCTATTCTGTTCTTACAGTGTTGGCAGGAAACATCAGGTACGTTGAACTTGTAATGCATTGATTCCTCCTTTGCTGATTCTCAGCGAATTGAGTATTACGTTGATCGAGCTGAACAGCATTGCCAGCTCGGCGATAACCGGATGCAGGAATCCGAGGGCTGCCAGCGGCAGCGCTACCAGGTTATAGAAGAAAGCCCAGAAGAGATTCTGTTTAATAGTAGTTACGGTCTTGCGTGAAATCTCGATGGCTGCGGCCAATACCACCAGGTTATCCTGCATGAGCACTATGTCGGCGCTCTCGATGGATAGATCGGTTCCACTGCCTACGGCGAAACCTACATCCGCGGTTTTCAAAGCGGCGGCGTCATTGATTCCATCTCCCACCATACCAACCGGATATCCTTCCCGGCGGTAAGAGCGTACGACCTCAGCCTTGCGGTCGGGGGTTACCTCGGCAATCACCTCGTCGATGCCCACCTTGTCCGCCACCGAACGGGCTGTGGCCCGGGAATCGCCGGTCAACATTACCGCAGTGATGCCCATCTCATGTAGGCGGCTGACAGCCTCCCGGGCTTCCGCTTTGACCGGATCGGTGATGGCAATCCAGCCGGCAATCCGGCCGTCCACTTCTACCTCGATAACCGTATACCCCCGCTGCATGAGTTCGATGTAATCTTCCGAATTGCGGGGTTTTCCTATTTTGTATTCGCTGCCGGCGAGGGTACCGCGAATACCTTCGCCGGCGGTTTCTTCGAGGTTTTCCACTGGGGGCAGGTCGGCTGGGTTGCTGTGCCCATGAACATGCTCTACTACTGCGGCCGCCAGCGGGTGGATAGAGTGCGATTCTACGGTCGCCACCCGCTGCAACACATCAGAGGACAAAGAAGTCTCGACGACCTGCGGCCGGCCGCGGGTAATAGTGCCGGTTTTATCCATGAGCACGTATTTCAGGGTTTTGGTATTCTGCAGGGCTTCGCCGTTTTTAATGAGAATCCCATGGGTAGCGGCCTTTCCGCTTCCGGCGATCAGGGCCATCGGTGTAGCCAGACCGAGTGCACAGGGGCAGGCTATCACCAGCACCGTTACGAATACGAACAGACCGGCGGTAGTAGCACCAGGGTCGGGATAAATCCAAAACAGGTACTGTGAGGCCCACTGCAGCAGCGGCTGCAGCTGCGGATACAGCAGGTACCACAGGCTTCCGGCCAAAAGGGCCAGGACGATGATGGCCGGTACGAAATACACACTTATTCGGTCGGCCAGCGCCTGCAGGGGTACCCGTGAGGACTGGGCCTCTTCTACCAGCCGGATCATTTGGGAGAGAAACGTATCTTGGCCGACCTTCTCGACTTCGACCTTAATCGATCCCTGCTGGACAATCGTACCGCCGATTACCTGGGATTCTTCCTTATGGGGTACCGGCAGAGGCTCGCCGGTGATCATCGATTCATCCACCAGGGCGGATCCCTCGACAATCTTACCATCCAGCGGTATCTTTTCGCCGGTTCGGACCATAACTTGGGCACCTGGTTTAACTGCCTCTACCGGAACCTCTTCGATTCCCTGTTCGGTGATCAGCCGGGCATTGCGGGCCTGCACATCGAGCAGCGACCGGACATCTTGTGCGGCTCTGTGCTTGAGGCGCGCTTCGATGTAGCGGCCGCCCAGATGGAATGCTACGATCATGGCCGCTATAGAACCGAAGGAGATTTCCTGAATCCCAGCTGTGGCCAGAATAGCGGTTAGCCAAGAAACAAACGCACTTACGGAGACCAGGGTGTCCATATTGGTGTGGCCGTGCCGCAGTGCAATGAATGCGCTTTTGATGGTGCTGCGGCCCGGTACAAACAGCACGATACCCGCAACTACCGCTTCCATCGCAAAGAAATAGGGAACGTGGATCCCGATCATGTGTAGAATCATTACCAGCATGAGGGGGACAGTGAGCAAAAGAGCTACGCTTATCTTCTTCCGCGAGGCGGCGAACTGCCGGGCCAGCGCATCATCGCCGGGAACCTCTTTAGCGTATGTATAGCCGGCCTTTTCTACCGCATGTTTTATATCCTCGGTCTGTATATCCGATTCGGATACAACGTAGGCTTTATGGGTTGCCAGATTGACCGACACAAAATCAACTCCGTCGAGTTTGTTCAGATTTCGCTCTACGATCCGGGCACAGGAGGCACAGGTCATGCCCTCGACCGAAAAAGAGTGATGTTTTTGTTGGGAAGCGCTCATTATTAGTCCTCCGTTATCATTACTTAAAAGATAATATAATAAGGCTTTATAATCAAAAGAGTCTTTCTAAAATTGTTTCGAACTACTATTAGATCTTCCTATAAGCCTTGCAAGAAAGTGATTTACCCCATAAGATGACTAGAGAGGCTATCTACAGAAACTGAGGAGGTTTTGCAATACATGGTTCAACAGGTTGCTCCTTTTTATGTGAGGGTAAAAACTGATTTAGAGAAGGCGTTTCAGGATTTCTTCCCGCATATGTCTTCGAACTATATAAGTACCGCAAAGCTGTTCCGAAAAGGTAAAACTTATCCTGTTCTGGCTGTCGAGAGTGTGACTGTATTTACCAAAGACGGTTCGGAAGTAGAGTCTGCTCGGTTTCTGGTACCTTCAGAAAATAATAATTTCATCTGGATCCAATGCGAACTGTTCGAGTTTGCCGGGTTCGAAGAAAAACCAGAAGTTTAATTTCAACTTTTCTTTTTTCGGGCGGGTATCAAAAGGTAGGTTACCAAAACCAGCGCCGCAGAGTTCATGCTGACAGATACTCGGAGAGTTTATATTTCAGTTTTACGGGAACCCGGGCCTCGATTAGCACGAATTCATCCTGGTACTCTTCCCGCATAACTTTGCCGCTGCGGTGGATCTCCGCGGCAAGATCATATCTGGAAAGAGGAAATCGAAACTGAACCTGCGGTGTCGAATCGAAGAGCATGGCCTCTAGCTTTTTGAATATCTCGTCCACTCCGATATTCTGTTTAATCGAGATAAATACCGCATCCGGAAAATCGCGGCGGAGTTCCTCCAGCCAGTACTGATCGGAACAGAGATCGATTTTATTGAACACCAGCAGGGTGGGGGTATCGCCTACCGCGAGCTCGTTCAGTACTTCTTGGGTTGTCTCTATATGGTGACGAACTTCCGGGTTCGACGCATCGAGTACATGAATCAAAATGTCGGCCACCACCGTCTCTTCAAGGGTTGAGTGAAAGGCGTCGATCAAATTGTGGGGGAGCTTGCGGATAAAACCGACCGTATCGGTCAGCAGCACCTTGGTTCCGCCGGGCAGTTCGGTCTTTTTGGTGGTCGGATCGAGAGTTGCAAAGAGCTGGTCCTCGACTACGGCAGAGGCCCCGGTGAGGGCATTCAATAGAGAAGATTTACCGGCATTCGTGTAACCGACCAGGGCTCCGGTAGGAACCGGGATACTGGTACGCTGTTTGCGGCGGGTGGAGCGCTGCGACTGCAGCTTCTCTAGTTCCCGCTTCAACTTGGTAATTTTCTTTAGTACCACCCGTCGGTCGATCTCCAGCTGTGTTTCGCCTTCGCCCCGGGTTCCGCGGGTACCTCCTCGCTGACGTGAAAGGTGGGTCCATGCACGGGTGAGGCGCGGCAGACTGTACTCCATCCGGGCCAGCCCAACCTGCAGAAGAGCCTCCTTTGTACGGGCGTGCTCGCTGAAAATCTCCAGTATTACCTCTTGACGGTCGATTACACATAAGCCCGAGAGCTGTTCCAGGTTGCGCTGCTGTGATGGGGATATGGTGTCGTCGAAGATGATACAGTCGGCCCCGATTTCATTGGCCCAATCGGAAAGCTCCTGAGCCTTGCCCGAGCCGACTAAAAAGCGTGAATGGAGGCGCTTAACCGGAACTACATCTCCTTCTATGGGTTCTATGCCCAATGTGAGGCAAAGACTATGCAGTTCGTCCAGGTAGTTATCACACTGTTCTTCGCTTAAGTCGGGCGTACGCAGTGTAATCAGAAGGGCCTTTTGGGCGGGTAACGATGTGGTGTTCATTAATCAAACAGTAACTTGCAGAGCGTTTTACGTCAATTCTATGCTTCACTGTTGCTTGTTTTTATTGTAAGGTGGGGGCTATGAATGAGTATTTTTTGATACCCATGGCCTGTGGGGTGGGAGCTCTCCTGTTCGCTGTTGGGCGAATATGGTGGCTGCAGCGGCAGACCCCTCAGCACCCGCCGTTGATCATTCAAGCGGCCCGCATAAGAGAAGGCGTACAGCGCTTCAGCCGGAAAGAGTTCTCTATGATAGGGCTGCTTGGTGCGGTGGCAGTGGTATTGCTGTTTTTTTCTCAATCTGGAACCATGCGCCTAATTGTTATATCTTTTAGCATCGGAGCGGTCTGTACTGCCATCGCCGGTGCGGTTGGTGTATGGGCTTCCATTACCGGAAACATCAGAACGGCCGAAGTTTCCGGAAAGAGTACTTTCAAAGCCCTGCAGACAGCCCTGCGGGGCGGCAGCGTGATGGGGCTGACGGTAGTAGGATTAGCCTTGAGTGTACTGACGCTCTTACTGGCCCTGTTTACACAACTGCTTGGCTGCAGTGTCCGTGCCCTCGAGTGTACAGTGTTGCCGGTGCTTTCGGGGTATGCACTGGGGGCGGGTTTTGTGGCTCTCTTCGGCCGGATCGCCGGCGGAATCTATGCCAAGGCCGCCGATGTGAGCGCCGATTTGATCGGTAAGAATGAGTATGGACTGGAGGAGGACGATCCTGAGAATCCGGCTGCTCTGGCCGATTCAATCGGCGATAATGTATCGGATATAAACGGCATGGGGCTGGATGCCAGCGAATCCTATGTAGGCGCAATCGTCGGAGCAATGATAATCGGTGCTTCAATGCAGAGTACCCAGCTGACGTACCTGCCGCTCCTGCTAATGGGAGGCGGAATCTGCGCTTCGATTATTGCCTATTATTTTGTCCGAATGCCCGATTACGGTAATCCGCATACAGCTATTATCAGAAGTATTGCATTAGGTGATATCCTGGCGCTGGGGTTCGGGTACCTGATCATTCAGTATATATTTCCCATGGAATTGGCCTCGAGAATTTTCGGTTCCTACGCAGTAGGTTTAGTGACTGGAATAGGTATTAGCTATATCACTGCCTACTACACGAGCCGTACCCGTTCGCCGGTGGTCGGTATCGCCGGTATGGCGGAGTTCGGAGCCTCAACAGCTGTTACTCAAGGGTTGGCGATTGGCATGTTGGCGGTCGGACTGCCGGTACTGTTGTTTGCCGCGGCAGCCTTTACCGCATACCAGAGTTTCGGTGTGTACGGCTTGGGAATTGCCGGAGTCGGATTACTGGCCTGCTCGGGTATACAGGTAGCGGTGGATGCTTCCGGTCCTATAACCGATAACGCCGGGGCTTTGGCTGTCCGGGCCAGGCTCACTCCGGCTACCCGGGAGCGCACCGATAAGCTCGACACCATCGGCAATCTCTTCAATACAGTCGGAAAGGGCTATACGGTGATGTCGGCAGCCTTTACCACCCTTGTCCTGTTTATCGCGTACAAAAAGGTCGCCGGGATCGACATCATCGATCTGACACAGTTGCCGGTTTTAATTGGAATTATTCTAGGGGGCGCCTTTCCGTTCGTGTTTTCCGCAGTCGTTCTCAATGCGGTAAACCAGGTTTCCGCAATTATGATAGGAGAAGTACGCCGAATATTGAGTCTGCGGAGGTCCGCCTCTGGCCAGAGCAAGGATAACAGCAGGTCCTCGGCCGAAGAGCTCGATTCGGTCAGCGACGATTTCAATCGCTTGATTGAAACCGAATCGCTGCGACGGGTGCTTATGCCGGGAATCGGGGCGATTGCTCTGCCGGTGTGCATCTGGTTGCTTGGTGGAGAGACGACTCTAGGCGGCTTTTTGATCGGCTTGCTGGTCAGCGGCACTATGCTGGCTCTGTTCATGAGTCATGCCGGCGGCAGCTGGGACAATGCTAAGAAACACATCGAGGCCAGTGCGTACGGGGGCAAGGGTTCGGCCGCTCATCATGCTGCGGTGATAAGCGACACTATAGGCGATCCGCTCAAGGATGCGGTTGCTCCAGCGATGGATATCCTGATGAAACTGGTGGCGATAATTGCCATAGTGCTGGTTGGCGTATAGAATAAAAACATGCTTCCTGATCGGGCACCTAACTGTTTGAAATGTAAGTTCTTTTATGTGACCTGGGACAAACACTTCCCGCGGGGATGCCGACAGTTCGGCATTAAAAGCCGCGAAATGCCGAGTCTTGCGGTGTACAGGAATACCGGGTATCACTGTCCCGCTTTTCAACGCGCTCCGGCGGTAAAGGATTGAATTTTTAGACTCCTTAATATATTGTGCTGAATAGTTTTAGAATAAGAGGTTAGAATAGGAATATGGGATTGAATTGCGGAATTGTAGGCCTGCCGAACGTGGGCAAGTCGACCCTGTTTTCGGCGCTTACCTCGGCACCCGCCGAGGCGGCTAATTATCCGTTTTGTACTATAGATCCGAACGTAGGAATCGTGAATGTGCCCGATCCGCGGCTGAATAAGATCGCCGAACTGATACCGACTGAGAAGGTCATACCGGCGATCGTGGAGTTCGTAGACATTGCCGGCCTGGTAGAGGGTGCGTCGAAGGGTGAAGGCCTTGGCAACCGTTTTCTCTCACATATCCGGGAAGTCGGGGTTATCGTGCACATCGTACGCTGTTTTGATGATCCGGATGTGGTGCATGTGAGCGGTAAAATCGATCCTGAGCAGGATATCGAGGTCATCAACACCGAACTTGCCCTGGCCGACCTGGAGACTGTGGATAAACGCATCGAGAAAAATCAAAAGGTTCTCAAAGCCGCCAAAACCGAAGCCGCCAAACAGGCCGCCGCTCAGGAACCGCTGCTGCGTAAACTCTACGATGCGCTGCAGCAGGGTCAACCGGCTCGATCGGTTGAGTTGAATGCAGATCAGCTGCACATCCTCCGGGATCTTCATTTGATTACACTGAAACCGCAAATCTATGTATGCAACGTGGATGAAGAGGCCATCGGTGCTGATAATGAGTACGTGAAGAAAGTGGAGGAAATTGCCTCGAATGAGGATGCCGAGGTTCTTTCCATCTGCGGAAAACTGGAGTCGGAGATTGCAGCCCTCGAGACCGATGAAGAGAAGGCGGAGTTTCTCGAAGCCGCCGGGCTGGAAGAGTCGGGGATGAACCGTCTGATTCATACCGGTTACTCCATGCTCGGGCTGCGCACCTTTTTTACCGCCGGTCCGAAGGAGGATCGTGCCTGGACCTTTCACGCCGGTGATACAGCGCCGCAGGCGGCCGGGGTAATCCACAGCGATTTCGAACGCGGGTTTATCAAAGCCGAAGTGTACCACTGCGACGATCTGTTTCAATACGGAAGTGAACAGAAGGTGCGGGAAGCCGGAAAGCTGAGGATAGAAGGGAAAGAGTATAAGGTGCAGGACGGCGATGTCATGCACTTCAAGTTCAATGTATAGCTTCTATGTATAGGATTGGTAGTCGGTATGGACCGCGACCAACTGTATAAATTAGTCGATCTCATCCTCAATCACGCCACCGAAGACGAACTGGACGTGCTGCAGGCGGCTATCGATCGACGAAGCGGTGAAGAGGAAGGAGCTCAGGGAAGCGGGGGCGCCTTCCAGTTTTCGGCGAAGAAGATGGCTGAAGAATCGGCCCACACCATCGCCGATCAGGTCAGTTATTCTAAAGATACGATCCGAAACATGATCAAGAACTTTGCGGTTGATATTATCCGCCAGAACGCCCCGGAGCTCTCCGACGAACAGGTTCGGGAGCTGCTGGAGGCCTGGATCCCCGACCCGCACAGCAGCAGTGCAAAGCGCCAGGCCGATAAACGGGCCCAGGAAGGCTCGATACCGTCCGACATGCTGATTGCAATGATAGAGCAGTTCATTGCGTACTCTGAAGGGCGCCTGCCGGTGCGTCAGCAGGCCCAGCTGCGCCGGGAGATGGGGGAGTGGCAGGATACTTATTGGAAGTGGTTTCCACCTGAGATTCGGGATGCAATCGCGCTGTACCTCAAGGGAACTATCGACAAAGAGACCTTCTGGCTGGATGTGCACAAGAGCCTGGAATGAACCGGCGGATGCTATATCGGCTGGATGTTGATAATCGAAGGAATCGCCCGGATAGCCTTCATCACCTTTTTGAAATCATCCCGCGATTCCAGTTCCATTGAAAATCGACCGCTCAGGTTGCCGCGCTCATCCTCTTCCAGTTTGCCTTCGATCAGATGGCCGCGGTACTTGCGGACGGCCCCTTCGATTTCGGAAAACAGATCGGAGGTCATGCGCGAGGTGACTCTGAAGCGGCGCACCTCTTTCGGAGAGGCGGTTTCCCACTCGACCTCTACGCTGCGGTTTTCGAAATCCTGGATGTGCTTTAGGTTCGGACAGTCGCGGCGGTGCACTATGATTCCGCGGCCGCGGCTGACGTAACCGATAATATCGTCGCCGGTGGATGGAGTACAGCACTTGGCAATGCTGATCATCATGTTTTTTTCGTTTCCGATGCGGAATGCAACCTTGGCACGATCGACCACCTGCTTTATGATGGTTCCGTTGTCCGTATCCTGGGGCTTTTCCTGTGGTTTATTCTCTTCAGCCTTGCCACCGCTGGGCTGCTGCTGTCCGGAAGGCCGTTTTTTGGCGATTATGCTCTTATCGATGAAGAGGTTTTCCTCGTTTTTATTCAGCCAGTGCCGGATCTTTTGCCGCGCCCGGGCTGTTTTGGCGAACTTGAGCCAATTCACATGCGGCTTGGCGTTGTTCGAGGTTAAAATTTCGATTACCTGTGTGTTTTTGAGCGGCTGGTTCAGCGGTATGATCGAGCCATCGGCCTTTGCTCCGACCGTTCGGTTCCCGACCTCGGTATGAATGTGATACGCAAAATCGATTGCGGTAGAGTTCTTCGGAAGTTCGACGATGTGTCCGCGGGGAGTAAACACATAGATTGAATCATGCAGCAGCTCCGACTTGATGTCCTCCAAAAAGTCACCGGAATTCGCTTTACGGTCCCACTGTTTCAACTTATTGATAATCGGCAGTTCTTCGGGCTTCAATCGTCCGCCCGAAAACTCCCGTTTATATGCCCAATGGGCTGCAACTCCGTATTCGGCGGTCTGATGCATTTCATATGTGCGTACCTGAATTTCGAGCAACCGGCCCTCATTACTCATCACCGTGGTGTGCAGACTCTGATAGTGGTTGGCCTTCGGCATGGCGATGTAGTCTTTGAAGCGTCCCTCTATCGGCGGCCAGAGCTTGTGGACCACCCCAAGCAGGGTGTAGCACTCATTGGTGTTGTGACACAGCACCCGGATGCCGAGTATATCGTAGATCTCGTTGATATCCTTACCCCGCCGTTTCATTTTCTGGTAGATGGAGTAGTAGTGCTTCGAACGGGTGGAAACGGTGATATCGATGTTTTCCTGTTTGGCCGCCATGTAGATCTGCCGCTCAATATTCTTGAGGAAATTCGATCTTTCCAGTTTCTTGGTAGAGAGATACTTTTTAATGTAGCTGTAGGCTTCGGGGTTCAGCTCCCGCAGCGACAAATCTTCGAGACCGGTCTTCATCCAGGAAATTCCGAGCCGGTCTGCCAGGGGAGCATAAATATCGAGACATTCGGTGGCAATCGATTTACGCTTTTCCTTTGGCAGATATTCGAGGGTGCTCATATTGTGAAACTTATCCGCCAACTTGATGATGATCACCCGGATATCCTTGGTCATGGCGAACAGCATCTTACGGATTGTTTCCGATTCCTGCACGCTCTTGCTTTTAGCCTTCACGATCGAAATCTTAGTAACTCCGTCAACCAGAGCACTAACCTGGCGGCCGAAGCGCCGTTTCAGATCATTCTCGGATATATCGGTATCTTCGAGAATATCATGGAGAAGCGCCGCAATGACAGCATCGCTGTCCAACTGCATATCCACCAAAATTTCGGCGACCTGTAGGGGATGGATGAAGTAGGGTTCTCCGCTGGCCCGTTGCTGTTCACTGTGCAGATCTTTGGCCCATTGGGCGGCATCGATGATGCGCTCCCGCTCTTTGTCTGTGTATCGAATCAACTTCTGTTTGAACTTCTCAATTCTGTTCAGCATATACCTTTCTACCGCTCACCACGCGATTCCTTCCGCTCAAATCGGGATACGCGGCAACCTGTCCGTATCCGCGGGCTCTAAACAACTCTTCAATGGCATGGATCTGGTCAATTCCGGCCTCGAGAAACATGATCCCGTCGCGTGACAAGTAGTCGTACCCCTCATTAATAAGTATACGAATGGTGTCAAGTCCGTCCACTCCTCCGTCGAGGGCTGACACGGGCTCGGGCCAATGTCTGGCCTCCATTTCGGCAACTTCACTCCTCTTGAGGTAGGGCGGATTCGAAACGATAACATCGAAGGTTCCATTGATATGTGAAAACAGATCGCTCTCTACCATTTGCAGCGCTTCGCTCAGAAGGTGACGGCTGTTGATTTCGCACACACTCAGTGCAGGTTTGGACACATCCGCGGCCGTCACCTGCAATTGCGGCTTCAGATGTTTCAGGGTAATAGCAATGCATCCGCTGCCGGTGCCGAGATCCAGGATACGCAGAGTGGGATCCTGACCTTCTATATGCTGTAGGACTTTCTCTACCAGGGTCTCAGTATCCGGTCTGGGAACCAAGACCCTTTCATCTACATAAAATGGCAGACCGAAAAACTCCTTTTTCCTGCGTATGTAGCTTACCGGATAACCGGCCAGACGTTTGGTGAGGTAGTTATTGAATTCATTGACTGCCGAAAGCGGGATTTCGTCCGGGTAAGAAGCCAAGAGCTTCTCTTTGCTTATACCGAGAGCGTGAGACAGAAGCAACGCGGCATCTAGAAAGGGCGTTTCCACCTCAGCCAGACGGCGTGTCCCCTCAAGCAGGGCTTGGCGTACTGTGGTCATTCTACCTCTTTTAGGTACTCCTGACGGGCAGAATACTTGAGATGATCAATAATCTCATTGAGATCGCCCTGCATAACCTGATCGAGCTTGTGGATAGTGAGGTTGATGCGGTGGTCGGTCACGCGGTTTTGCGGATAGTTGTAGGTTCGGATTCGCTCGGATCTGTCACCGGAACCAACCTGACTTTTTCTGGTCTCAGCCCGCTCTTCGTGGCGCTTGTTCTCTTCCTCTTCATACAGACGGGCCCGCAGCACCCGCAGCGCCTTGGCCTTGTTCTTGTGCTGCGACTTTTCATCCTGACAGGTAACGACTGTTCCGGTGGGCACATGAGTAATGCGAACCGCCGAATCGGTGGTGTTTACGCTCTGGCCGCCGGGGCCGGATGAACGAAAAACATCGATTTTCAGATCTTCGTTGTTGATTTCTATATCTGTCTCTTCGGCTTCGGGCAGTACTGCAACCGTTACCGCAGAGGTGTGGATGCGGCCGCCCGACTCGGTGGAGGGCACCCGCTGCACACGATGAACCCCGCTCTCGTAGCGCAAATTCTCGTATACATTTTTTCCGGCGATTGAAACCGAGATCTCCTTGAATCCGCCGATACCGGTTTCATTCGATGACAACACTTCCAGTTTCCATTTATTTTCTTCGGCAAAGCGGCTGTACATGCGGTAGAGGTCGGCTGCAAACAGAGCCGCCTCTTCACCACCGGTGCCGGCTCTAATTTCCATGATGATATTCTTTCCGTCGAGCGGATCTTTCGGAATCAACAGTGTTTTCAGATTATCGGTGAGGGATTCTTTCTTCTCCTCGAGAGCCTCGAGTTCTTCCTTTGCCATCTCGCGCATTTCCGGATCATCTTCCCCTTCTATCAGCGCGCGTGCATCCTCAACCTCTTGGGCAACTTGCTTATATTTTTCGAACTCTTCCACTGTCTCCCGCAGCTGAGAGTGCTCCTGCATGAGCCCTCTATAGCGCTGCATATCCTTCATTATTTCAGGATCCGAGATGAGTTGTTCGACTTCGTGATAGCGCTCAGCAATACCCTCGAGTTTATCTATCATTGTATTAAAATTTCTCCTTGAAATATGGACAAGTATAAATTACCAGTTCAAATTCTTCTTTACTCTTCACATTCTCGAGTGATTGAGTCAGCTTTTTCTGGAATGAGCACCGCTTGTCGTAGTAGCAAAGCGGGCACGCCCCGTTTCCTCTATGATTTATCTTTACCTGCATAAGGAACAAGATACCAAAAATTCAGGGTATATGCAATCTATTTACGGGGCCGCAGAAAACCGAACATACTGCCGCAGGCTCCGCCGGCAATGTGGGCAAACTCGGAGATCTGATTCTCCTGTACCGATGAGATCAGCTCCTTGGCCAGATAGAGGATCAATATTAGAATAAAGGTGAGCGGGATTTCACCGTTACGGATATTAGTAAACGAGACCAGCAGAATCATCATGAAAGCGACACCGCTGGCACCCAGCAAGCCGGTCGAAAAGATGAGGGCATTCAGCAGTCCGGTTACAAAAGCGGTGATAAGAATCATGATAAACAGTGCGGTCGAACCGTATTTTTCTTCGAGGATCGGGCCAATCAGAAGGATAATGGCGAAGTTGCTGAGCAGATGTTCCCAGCTTATATGACCGATAACGTGAGTGAAAATGCGGACATAATCCAGAAACGAAGAAAAATCGAACCCGCTTCGGCCGGGTACAACGCAAATTGCCGGAATAATGCCGGCTCCGGTCAGCTGGTCGACCGCCAGTACCAGCGCGGACAAAAGCGCAAAGGTGAGTGTAATTGGTGCATTATAACGAATTCGCATCGGGTGCCTCCTGTTCATTTTGCTGAGCATATTCCGCGGCAAATCGGTATACCAATTCGGCGGTATGTTCGAGGTCCTTTATTCTGAGCACCGCAGCCGGACTGTGTATGTAGCGGCAGGGTACTGAAACAACTCCGGTAGGAACTCCCGTTAAACCAGTGGAAAGCGCGGCTGCATTGGTGCCGCCGTAAACTGGTTTCTTGTACTGCCAGGGAATCGAGTTGCGCCGGGCACACTGTGTGAGGGCAGCCACCACCTTTTCTTGAACTATATATTTGTTGTCGGCAATGGTAATCGCCGGACCCTTGCCCATCTCCGTTATTTTGAAATGCGCCGGGGTTCCGGGGGTGTCGGTGGCGGTGGTGTTCTCCAATACCAGAGCAATATCGGGCTGTCCGGGCAGGTCTAGGCTGCCGACCCCCAGCTGTTGGTACTCCTCTGAAACGGAAAAAAGAAAAACTATCGTGGCTTCTATTGGCTCGGATGCGATCAACTCGGCGGTATGCAGCAGAATAGTGCAGCCGCTGCGGTTGTCGAAGGCCTTACCCATCAGCGAGTTCTTCGCCAGACGCTGAAAGGGCGTATAGAAGGTACCGGTGGCCCCGAGATCAATCCCCATTTCAAAAGCCTGCTGCCGGGACTCCGCTCCGATATCAACAGTGAGGTTTTCGATTTTGAGCGTTCCGCTGTTGCTGCCCAGGCTGCTTTTTGCGTGGGGCGGAATACTGCCGAAAGTGCCGATAAGCGGCTCGCCTGCGGAAATGCGGGCACCCTCCACCGGCAGAAACTGCACAGCGGTTCCCGGAAGCAGGCTCGGATCGATTCCCCCCAGGGGCGACACCCGCAAAGCGCCGTCCGGCTCTATGTGGTTTACCATAAAACCAACCTCATCCATGTGGGCATCCAGCAGAATTGTCGGTGCCGAAGCCTTCGCAGCCGATTTCACAGCGATCAGGTTTCCGGCCCGGTCCTCCGTTACCGAATCCACAAACGGGGCGATCCTGCTGCGGATGTATTCGCGCACCCGTTGTTCCCGGCCCGGGCAGCCGATTAGTTCGCTCAATTCCTGCTGCGTGCGTATCAATGTGTCCGTGTTGACCTTGTTTTTCATGCTTATGGAGTATACAGCTCATGGCCGCAGACTGCAACTCGCTTTATCTTCACTGCATATCTCCGGCAAAGTACCACGGCAAAGTACCCGCTTATATTGACATCGGCCGGTGAAAACCGCTATGCTCTAGAACCAGCGGACACGTAGCTCAGCTGGATAGAGCGCCACCCTCCGGAGGTGGAAGTCGTGGGTTCGAATCCCGCCGTGTTCAAAATTCTCACTATTCAAAAATCGATGTGCCCCGGCTGTCGATGGCAACAATGACCGGAAAATCCTTCACCTGCAGCTCGCGTACCGCCTCCGGACCGAGGTCCGGGAAAGCAACGGTTTTCGCAGAAACGATTCTATCCGCGTAAAGTGCACCGCAGCCCCCGTAGGCGTAAAAGTAGACGGCCCCGTTGCGCCGGATTGCCTCGACAACCGCTTTGTTCCGGTTCCCTTTGCCGATAATTCCGGCCAGCCCGGCATCGAGGAGCTGGGGTGTAAAGCAATCCATCCGGCTGGCGGTTGTGGGCCCGCAGGAGCCGATTACCTCTCCCGGCGGGGTCGGGGTGGGCCCCATATAGTAGATGCAGCTGTTCTCGATTCTGAACGGAAGCGGTTTCCCGCTCTGCAACAACTCTGTCATCCGTTTATGCGCCTGATCGCGGGCGGAGTAAATGGTACCGGAGAGAAATACCTCATCCCCGGCTTTGAGCGCACTTAATTCGGCTCCAGTGGCCGGCCAAGCTAAGCTGACTTGTTGTGACCTATTCATTCGGCCTTCCCGCTTTCGGCCGGCCCGGCCGCTCCTTCTGCCCCGGTCGTTTGGCTGGGCCAGCTGAGAATGAGCTTGCGGTCGGCCCAGCAGTTCACGGTAATTGCCACCGGCAGGCCG
>CAZRWN010000019.1:0-50398 GCA_964603735.1 uncultured Sediminispirochaeta sp.
AGGTGCGCGTATCGACGGACAAGCGTAGCCCGGTCGGAAGCCGGAGCTGAGGAGGCTGTAAATGAAATTCATTGTGAATTTGGCCTTTAAAAATCTGTTCCGCCACAAGCGCCGAACGGTAATCACCTCGTTTGCCATTGCGGTCGGACTGGCGCTGTTCATTCTTATCGATTCGATGCTGGTGGGCATCGAAGAGGATTCGACCCGCAATCTCGTGCTCTACGAAACCGGTTCGGCCCGTATAATGGACGAACAGTTCTGGGATGAACACGAGAACCTTCCGCTCAAGCACAGCATAGATGAGCCGCAGCCGCTTCTCGACGACCTGGACGCGGCCGGCATCAAAGCCGCCCCTCGAACGGTATTCAGCGGCGAGCTGGTTATGCGCAAGGACCCGTATCCGGAAGACGGTTCGATACAGGCGCGGGTGATCGCCATTGACCCGCAGCGCGATCCGGAGGTGTTCCGCATCGACGAGTCGCTCAGCGCCGGCCGTTTCCTGCAGGAAGATAAGCCGGAGGTTGTGCTCGGCGAATGGCTGGCCGAGGATATCGAGGCCGATGTCGGGTATCCGCTTACTATTATCACCCGTACAAAGGGCGGCTTCTTTCAAACCATAGATGTGGAGATCGTGGGGCTGGTCAACACGCCTAACCCGGTGGTAAATCGTACGGGCATTTTCATGCCGATTCAGTCTGCCGATTACTACCTGCAGATGGAAGGCAGTGTAACCCAGATCGATACCAGCTTCCCCTATCAGGCGGATGTCGATAAGCAGACTGCCAGAATTCAAGCAGCCGCACTGCAGGACCGGCCGGATCTGACAGTGGTCGACTGGAAAGTGCTGGGAAAGGATTTTGTAGCTCTGGCGGCAGCAAAAAGCGCCGGCAGCAAGGTGATCCTGTTTCTGGTTTTTATAATTGCCGCGGTCGGCATTTCCAATACCATGCTGATGTCGGTCTACGAGCGGGTACGGGAGATCGGCATGCTGCGGGCCCTGGGCATGCACCGCCGCGAGATCAGGCTGGCATTTCTGATAGAGGCCGGCGGTATCGGCCTGATCGGAGCTTCGGTCGGCGTACTAATCGGAGTGCTGCTCAATATTCCGCTGGTACACACCGGCATCGACTACTCCGCGCTCATGCGCGATGCGGACATGGGCTATCGGATTACCGGCATCATGCGGGGGCTGTGGAGTGTAAAAACAATTACGACCGCCTTTTTTACCGGTGTATTCCTGTCGGTACTGATGGCTTTCATCCCCACCCGGAAGGCACTGAAACTGCAGATTACCGACGCCCTGCGCTACCAGTAGTGCAGTTAGAATCGAGGAGGACGAGATGAAACTAAGAAAAATCGCCTGGAGAAATATACGCCGCAATACCCGTCGCAGTATCCTGTCGATGTCGGCGGTCGCCATAGCAGCCATGACCTTCGTATTCCTGTTCAGTATGATCGAGGGGATGAAACAGGATGTAGCCTACAATCTGCAGACCTTCGTCACCGGCGAAGTGCGCATACGGCACAGTGAGTTCGAAAAATACAAGCACCTAAACCCGCTGCATCTGGGAGTAGAGAACTATAGCGAAGTGACTGACCGGCTCGCGGGGATGGATGCAGTTGCCAGCATCTCGCCGCGCATCAAATTCCCGACTGCTATCTACAAACAGGGCAACACCTACCGTGCTCAGGGACAAGGAGTCGATTTCGAGCGCGAGGCCGAGTATCAGGAGATCGCACAGTACGTGGCCAAGGGGCGACTGCCCCGTAACGGTGAAAACGAGGTGCTGGTGGCAAGCGGGCTGGCGAAAGAGATGAACCTGGACATTGGCGACAACTTCACCCTGCTCACCCAGACTCGCGGGCGGGGCATGAATGCAATCACCTTCAAGATCACCGGACTGAGCCACTACGATTTCGATGGCCTGAACAGCTCGTTCTTTCAGGCGCCTATAGACCGTGTGCAGTACTTTCTGCGCATGGATAATTCGGTCAGTGAAATTCTGATGAAACTGAACGACGGCTACTCGGCCGAAGAGTTTGCAGCCCGGCTCAACTCGCAGCTGGCTGGGTGGGGTCGACCGCAGCTGGAGGCGCGCATGTGGCAGGACATCAGCCAGACCTACTCGTTTGTAATGATGGCCGACGCTATTTATTTCATCATCGCGCTTATGTTTTTTCTGCTCGGAAGTACCGTTATCGTGAATACTATGATGATGACGATATACGAGCGGCGCAAAGAGATCGGTACCATCAGCGCTATGGGAATGACCGGTCCCGAAGTTGTGCGGCTGTTCTTCCTGGAGGCGTTCTACATCGCCGTTATAGGCTCCTTTACCGGAGTCCTGCTGGGCATAGGTTTGACCTATCCGACTACCATCTACGGGCTCGGTTTCAGCGAGGCTATGCAGGGGGTCGACTTTGAAATGTCCACTGTCCTGAGGCCGGTACTGAACCTGAAATCGACTATCTTCGTGTTTATATACTCTACCTTCATCGCCTCGGTCGCATCGTTTATTCCGTCCAGGAAATCGGCCAAGGTAGAACCGGTGGAAGCCCTCAGGGCTATTTAATCTCATTTATAAGGGAGGATTATCATGAATAACTACAGCCAAAAACTATTTCTGTCCGCTCTGCTGATTGCAGTCGGAACACTCGTCGCCTTGCCGGCAGCGGCCGCCCCGGATGAAACAGCCGAACAGGTAATCCGCAAGCTGGAAGAGAATCAGGTGCATGAAACCGCCCGATCAGAAGGCAAAATGATTATCAACGACCGCTTCGGTGAAAAGGTCACTACCTTCAAATCGTGGGCTGAAGGCGAGGAGAAGACTCTGATCGAGTTCACCAGCCGGCAGGAGCGGGGACAGAAGATTCTGCGCACCAATGACGAGATTTATCTCTATTTTCCAGATGCCGCCGAGGTCATCCGGCTGCAGGGCGCGGCACTCCGCGATTCGGTGCTCGGCTCGGATATGTCCTATGAGGATATGACCGGCGGCAAGGGGATTCTGGATGACTACCACGCCGAGCTGCTGGGCACTGAAAATGTCGACGAGCGACAGTGTTACAAGATCGAACTGACTGCCAAAGGCCGCGGGGTAGCTTACCCCAAAGAGAATATTTGGATCGACACCGAGATGTATGTGACCCGCAAGGTGCATATGTTCAGTCTCTCCGGCAAGCTCCTCAAGGAGATGCGTATCCAGGATTACACAACTCAAAGCGGCAAGACTTTTCCGGTGCGCTTTGTCATTGAAGACAAGATGAAACGCAACAGCTCCACCGAGTTCATAATCGAATCGATCGAGATTGGCGCGGATATTCCCGCCAGCCGTTTTTCTCTGGAGGAGCTGACATGGTAAGCCGGCGATTCACCCCACTATTTATACTGCTGTGGGTGCTGCTCGTGCTGCCGCTGGTGCAGCCGGCCGCCCGGGCGGAGAGTATCACCACCACGAAGCTGGAACTCTTCGACACGGTGCAGCGCAGCGCTGACGGCAGCTGGCTCCATTATGGAGCAGGCTCCGCCTCGCTTAAAATTGACCAAACCGGCAATCGAAACGTGCGTTCGCAGTTCGAACTCTCGGCCGCCGTGATTCCCTCTTCCACCGGGATAGATTCGGTGCAGGCCGTCAGCCGGGCCTACGGCAAGTTCCGCTTCCAGCCGTACCGCGGAGTAATCGGAAAGGCGCCCTTCTCCTGGGGCGAAGGGCTCATCTTCAACGCCGCCGACGAAATCTTCGGGCGCGGCACTGGAGTAAACCTGATGCAGCAGGAGTTCGACGATCCCACTGCCTGGATCACCTCTTTCTCCCGCTACTTCGGCCCCTTCAGCTTTGTCGAGCTGCTGATGAATCCGGGGCTGGCGGAGGTTGATAAGTCCGCCGACACCGACGCCGAGCCGGCCGGAATCGAGGAGACCCGCGCAGGACTTCGTCTGGTCGGTAAACCCGGAGGCATCAAGTTGGAGGGTGGCTACCTCTTCGACGGCCGCGGTTCTGCCGGAACCGGCGGGGAAATGGGGGCCGGCGGGCCATCCCTGCAGGCCGGAGACTATTTTCACCGACTTTATCTGAGTCTGCAGGGCAATCTCTGGCTGGACTGGCACTTCAGCAGCTCGCTGGAGCTGCCCGACCCTGACCATATTGCCGACAGTCTGCCGGATGCCCTCTGGGCCGGACAGCTGTACACCGCCGGGGTCTACTCGATGATACCGGTAGGCTACGACGACACCCTCAGCTTCAGAGTCGAGACCAGGGTTTACCCGGCCGGAACCTGGAGTCAGGACCACAGCTCAGACTATCCCGATTACGGCATTTTTGGGTACAGCGAGTTGAGCTATGACTTCGGCAGTGGCTTCAGCCTGCTCGGCCGCGGACTGCTGAGTCCACTCGATCTTTCGGCACGGCTGACGCCGGGATTTTCCTGGAACCTGTTTCAAGGCTTCACCCTGCTCGGCTTTGCGACCGTTCAGACTGGCGAGCCGCTGGACACCTACGCCTGGGAGGCCAAAAACACCAACGGAACGACCGATTCCGCATCCTCAGGACTTGCAATACAGCTCGGTTGTTCTATAACCTATTAGGTGTTATGAACGAACTGTCAGCTGTAGTTACACCCGCACGCACAAACACCCCTCTGGGCGACTTCCACCTTCTGTTCGAGGGCGAGCGACTGGTGTACGCCGGATTCAGCGATCCGGCGGAACCGAGGGTAAAACTGCCGGCAATTCTCCGCCGGCGGCTTTTAGAGGCGCGGAAGGCGGCGAGTCCGGCAGCCGGCTCTAAGGAGTATCCGGCACATGTGCAGCAGGCTGTCCGCCAGATTCAGGCCTACTTTTCCGGCCGCTCACAGGCATTCGATATTCCGCTGCAGCTCTACGGCAGCCGCTTTCAAAAGGCCGTCTGGAACCGTCTGCTCGAGATCGAATCCGGCGCTACCAGCACCTACGGCCGGGTGGCCGCCGGATGCGGATATCCGCGGGCTGTGCGGGCAGTCGGTAGTGCAGTCGGCAGCAATCCTATATCCATAATCGTCCCCTGTCACCGGGTACTGCCGGCGGGCGGCGGCGTAGGCAACTACGGAGGCGGTCCGGATAAGAAAGAGTTTTTATTGAAACTGGAACATGCGCTTGACTGAGCCGGCCGGTCCGGCGCTGGCAGTTTAAAGCGTGGGCCTATTTCGATTTCTTCACATAGAACTGCAGCAATTGAATAAAGTAATAAATCTTTTTATAGATTTCCGTGATGCTGGTTTTTACATCCTTCTCGGAATACTGTTCAATCTCTTTCCAGTTTATGATCAGTTCGTGAGGCTTTTTATCGTAGTCTTCGAGTACTTGCTTGAGGCCCTTTCCAATGGTAATCAGGTTCTGTGCAGTGGTCTGAATGATGTCGAGAGCCTCATCATTGGTTTCCTTGAGTACCTTCTTCAGGCTGACCATCGCGTTTTTGTCTTTGTCAGATCTGGCCATATAGGTCTTGATGCGAGCCCCCCGTTCGCCGTCCTCAGCTAACGAGTCGTCGAACTTGAGCAGTTGATCGGAGACCTCCATAACCGCGTGGAATGACTCCGAAAGCTGCTGGCTCATCAGATTGGTCGACCACTTTCCCCTGATCAGCAAAAGGTCTATTACCACCTTGATATCTCGCTTGAAGTAGTCGAGCAGAAAGGCTTTTACATAGTTGAGTGGCTTCACATAAGTGAATCCGCCGAGCATTTTCTTGGAAAACTTCAGGTTCTCTTTTTCAGTATAGTTCTTCATCCGCGAAATGGCGGTGGTACCGAAGATAGTTTTCAGCAGTTTATCCACCTTCCGGTTCTGCCGTTCGTTCAGTATTTTCTGAACCGTCATTTCGGACTGGGTTTTTATTTTATTCAGGTACTCTTCAACAATCCGCTCGTTTGGCGCATAGAACTGCGGCTTAAAATACGGATCCTTATCAACGTGCCGTACTATCTGTTCGAATACAGTCTCTTTTTTCACGTTCTCGAGGTTTCGAATCAGCTTTTTCCAGGCCGAGCGATTGATTACCTCGGTTTCTTTATAGTTCTGCAGGATATCGAACAAACGCTCCCAGTCGGCATCTTTGCGGATGAGGGGCATCACTTCCAGGAAATCCTTCAGATCATCGCTGATATACTCGGCGTTGATTGCCTCGAATTTGGGATTATACGCAAAATCGCGTTCCGGCAGATTTGAGTCGAACTTCTTCAATAAGAAGTAGTAGTCGAAATGAATAAACTGCAGAAAGGCAGACAGCAGATTGTAGGTTCCGTCAATTTCCTTGACCTTATCTCCCTTGAAACCGGAGAAAAAGTTGACCATCTTCTCCCGCAGTTCATTGGCCAGCGCTTTGGTATCCATTTTTTCCGCTTTATCGCGGATTGAATCTTCAGTCAGTTCATCGCGGATGTTCTGGATCTCTTTGGGCAGCGAGGCTTCGATGATCAGGTTTTTCAGTACGTTCGAGGAGTGAGCGTGCTCCAGAAATACCTGCGAAGGTCCGATTACTTTATATATATCATGAAAGAATTTAGCCAGGGCTGGAAGTGCCTCTCCGCTGCTCGGCTTGTAAAATCTGTTTTTCTTCTTCTTGAGATCTTTGGCAATATCTTTGAGCAGTCGTCGCTTTTCGCGCTCGGGATCCATTCCCCGAAAAAAGATAGAGAAGATCTTCTGAACCAGACCTCTATCGGTTTCGGTCGAAACCCCGCTTTTTTCATCCATGCCATAACTTTATGGAAAATGAAAACCGCTGTCAACCTTAAAAAGCTTTATGCCCTCCGCCCGGTATAAAGACAGCCCTGCGTTACCTGCAAATCAGCCATTTTCCGGTCCAGTTGCGCATAGAATTGACTTTTTGGAGTGAAATAACGCGGGGCAACCAGCCGTGCTGTGGATGTGTCGCAGGTAACCCTCTGAATGACCGTGGCGGCGGGCAGTCGCTGCAGCGCGGCGACCACATAGTCGAGATGCCGGTCTCCGCTGGGAACCGTAAAAACCCCGGCGGCGTATTCTGCGGCTAAGGGAGTATCGGCGGCAATGTTCAGATTGTGTATCTTCACTCCCTCCGGCTCGAGAGCGGCTACATAGTCGACCGTAGTCATTATATCTTCAAATGTTTCCCCCGGCAGTCCGAAGATCAGATGCACCGTAATCTTTATTCCGGCGGCCCTCAAGAGCTGGAAGGCAGCTTCGAACTGCTCCACCGTATGAGCCCGGTTCACTCTCCGAAGCGTATGATTATGAGCGGACTGCAGCCCGAGCTCAACCCAGACATCCAACCCTCGGACAAGGTATTCCGATAGGAGGTCTACACGGGCTTTCCCCAGGCAATCCGGCCTGGTTGAGACGATAAACTCGCAAAACTCGGCCTCTGCAAGGGCAAAATCGTATACTCTGCGCAGGTGTGCGGGTGGAGCAAAGGTATTGGAAAAGGCCTGAAAATAGAGAATATACCGTTCGGCTCCGTAGCGGCGTCGCAGGAACTCCCTTCCCCGCGCTATCTGCCGGCGAATAATCTCCAGTCGTTCAGGACTGACTACTCCCCCGCGGCGGATGCGGATCGCAGAATCACCTACTACGGACTCCTGATATGCCGCCCGGGAACCGAGCTCATCGCAGAAGCTGCACCCGCCGCGGCCGTCACCAGCCCTATGCGGACAGGTAAAGCCGGCATCCACCGAAATGCGGTAGACCGGCTGACCGTATTTCTCTTTCAGATATCTGCTGTAACGGTAAAATGGGCGTTGTGCTTTCATAGTGAAGGTATAGTAATTATTCTACACCTGTCGCTGATTGACAACCCCAGCAGGAAAGACGTATGGTATCAGCGATGAAACCTGCACGTACCCGAATAGCTTCCCTACTCTTTCTGGTGCTGCTCTCGGCAGGCGTAGTGCTGCTGTCCGGCTGCCCCTCGGAAAAACAGACTACTGCCGTATTGTGTACCAATCGCCCGGAGTTCACATCTTATGTAGAGCTGTTCAATTCAGCTCAGGATGAGTATAGACTGATCATCTCCTACCACGACACTCCGCGCCGAAATTTGTCCCGCAACAGCGAGTGCGAGTTCGATCTGATTATTGATTCTCACCTCAATTCACAACAATATCTGAATCAACTGGCTTCTCTGGAAAACCTGTTTATTGACAAGCAGCTCGAGCCGGATCGTTTCTATGCAGTTCCATTAGAGCAGGGTCGCTTTGACAACCAGCAGGTGCTGCTGCCGATCTCCTTCCAGATACCGGGGCTCATGTTTCATACCGACCGGCAGCTTCCCGATCAGGACAGTTTTCTGATTGATATAGAGCAGGTAAAATCGTTGAATGAAGAGTTTAGTGTCAGTACGGAAAAAGGACTTACAAGGCTGGGACTGTCACTGCGCTGGGATCCGTCTCTCCTCTATCAGATCAGCCTGCTCATGGGAGCTGACTTCAGAGAAAGCAGCACCGGTTCTCTCATGTGGAATTCGGAGAGCCTGAAGAACTCCGTCGATCTCATCCGCAACTGGACCTTCGAAATAAATAACGGTTTAACCGCCGAACGTGAGTTTACTCAAAAGTTCTTGATTGAGCCGCCCTATAAATTGATATCAAAAGAACGGATTCTCTGTTACTACACCGACGCCGAGCAGTTCTACTCCATATCACCGCAGCACCGTGAAGACCTTAAACTGAGGTGGCTGGCGGAAAATGACTCCATTCCGGTTCTTCCGAGCATGCTGTTCGCCGGAATCCCGCACGGGGCCCCGGGGATTAAAGCAGCCAAGGCCTTTTTAGCCTGGTTTTCTGATGTAGAAACCCAAGAGCAGCTGCTGGCCTCAACTCAGTACAAGCGCACCCGCACATTCGGCGTCGCTGGGGGATTCTCAGCCCTCCCAAGGGTAAATGAGCAGGTTTTGCCGACCTATTATCCCTCGCTGGTGGGATATATTCCCTCCGCCTCGTATCTCGACTTTGCCCCGCCCATGCCTTCGAACTGGCCGCAGATTCGCGATCAGGTGATAATCCCCTGGCTCGAAGAGCAGGCTGCTTCCGAGCAGACCGACGAACTGATGCGCGAGCGCCTGGAAACCTGGCTGCGGCAGCGTCCCTCGTCCTAGAGCCGCAGTACCATGCGGCCTCAAACCAGTGAATACGTATTCTTATTTGGCAATTTTTAATTGACATACTCTAAGTTTCATATTACGCTGTATGCGATAAGATAAACCTAGGAGGTTCAAATGGCCACTGTTAGTTTAAAAAACATCAGTAAGGTCTATGAGGGCGGTGTTCGTGCTGTTGATAACGCCAACATCGAAATCAATGACCGTGAGTTCGTGGTGTTTGTAGGTCCTTCCGGATGCGGAAAATCTACCACCCTGAGGATGATCGCCGGTTTGGAAGACATTACCGAAGGCGACCTTTACATCGACGACAAGCGTGTAAACGACATTCCACCGAAAGATCGTGACATTGCCATGGTTTTCCAGAACTACGCGCTGTACCCGCACATGACGGTGTACGACAATATGGCATTCGGTCTCAAAATTCGAAAATTCGACAAAGATGACATCAAAAAGCGAGTCGACCAGGCTGCAAAAATCCTGGACATCGAAGAGCTGCTCGATCGTAAACCGAAAGCTCTCTCAGGTGGTCAGCGTCAGCGTGTTGCGGTAGGACGTGCTATCGTCCGTCAGCCCAAGGTATTCCTGTTCGACGAACCGCTGTCCAACCTCGATGCAAAACTGCGTGTACAGATGAGAGCAGAGATTTCTTCACTGCATAACCGTCTGCAGGCAACCATGGTATACGTAACCCATGACCAGGTCGAAGCTATGACTATGGCCGACAAGATCGTTGTTCTGAAAGACGGGCTCATTCAGCAGATCGGAAGCCCGCTGGAACTCTACAACGACCCGGCCAACCGCTTCGTCGCCGGATTCATCGGAAGCCCGCCCATGAACTTCATGACCGTAGATGTAACTGAAGAGGGCGGCAAGGTACTCATCGATGAAGGTGACTTCAAAGCAGAGCTACCCAAAAAAGAAGCCGAAGTACTGAAGGATTATGTTGGGAAGCAGGTAGTGTTTGGCATCCGCCCTGAAGACCTCGACCACATGGATAAGGAAGAGAAGGGAAAAACCATCAATGCCAGCGTTGGCGTTATCGAACCGCTCGGTGCAGAAATCCACGTGTATGTGAATACCAGCAAGCATTCTATGATCGCCAGAGTCGGTCCTAACGTCAAACTCGAAGTCGGCAACGACATCTATCTTTTCCCGCACTTCGAAAAGGCTGTCTTCTTCGACCTGGAAACCGAACTTGCTATCGGGCGCGAACAGCGCAAACAATAATAACACTGATATTGCAGCTGCCGGGGTTTGTTCCCCGGCAGTTTTTTTTTGCCCGCACGTAATTGTTCGAGTCTTATTGCATTCAAGCCGCCCGGTATCTATACTTCAGTATCATGTACACCCACTTTAACTATTCTTTTCAAAAAGAAATTGTAACTATCCACCCCGGCGAATTCTATGTTTCGAACCGTGAAATCTATATATCAACAGTTCTCGGCTCATGTGTGGCGGTAGCTCTGCACGACCCGGCCCACAAGATCGGAGGGTTGAATCACTACATGCTCCCCGGAACCTTCAGTGGGTTCAAGCCATCCGACCCAAGCGGACGGTACGGTTTATATGCGATGGAACTCTTGATCAATGAAATGATTAAACAGGGTGCCTACCGACCAAATTTACGGGCTAAAGTCTTTGGCGGAGGCAATGTACTCAATTCGGCAAATAAAGTCGGAACGAATAATGCTCAGTTTGCCCTCAAATTCCTGGAAACCGAAGAAATCCCGATTGACGCACAAGATATTGAATCCGATATTGCCAGAAAGGTTATCTTTGACCCGGTCTCCGGCAGTGTATATCTTAAAAAACTCTCACACACCGTTTTGAAGAAAGTGGAAGATATTGAAGAGCATCACCTGGAAAAAATTAGGAAAAAAGATGTTTATGGAGATTTTATTCTATTTGAAAGTTAATGCAAAAAGAAGTATACTTGTGGCACTGAGACTCGACTAGGAGAGATAACAGATGGAGATGCCGCTTTTTCCGGCTGGAAGAAAGATCTTTTACCTTTTTCCACAGGGAAATTTTCATCAAAGCATAGTACAGTATATAATCCGTGAGGAGTATGAGGTATATACTCTTTCAGACTACAAACGAGGCCTCCCGCTCATATTCCAATATAATGGTGCAATCATCTTTCTGAATCTGGATGGAGTGGAAAAGGATCAAAAGTTTATCTACGCCGTTCGCGATTTTTGTCATCAGAGTTCAAACCGTTCCATCGACCTTTTTCTGGTCACTCATGATGTGGAAAAACAGCAGTGGGCCGAAAAGCATCTAAAACAGCTCGAAAACTGCACCGTCATAGTCATCGAGAACACCGTTGATGAGTTCAAGGTCCGCCTCGATACCATCTTGAACAACCTCCAGGCGCAAGGACAAAGAAAGTACGTGCGCTTCGGTTCGAACAGCGAACAGCTTACGAAGGTTACTTTTTACCGAAAAGATAAACTGTACAAAGGGACCCTGCACGATGTCAGCTCGGCCGGACTCTCATTCACTCTGGATAACGAACATCCCCTCTCTCTGCGCAGCAAGCTGCAGAACATCACGATCGACTTAGGCTATACTATTGACGGCTTGTCCGGGACAGTCACCATCAAACGGAGGCTTCCCGACAACAGCGTCCTCCATGTGCTCCTTTTCGATAAAAACATGGAGGACGAACCTAAGGAACACCTGCGTTTCGTGATTCACGCCTCGCTGCAACGACAGTTCATGGCCCGTCTCGAGCAGGTAGCTGTCCCGGAATAAATACAAAAAAAACGGGCTGTACGCTGAGATACAGCCCGCTGTCACTCTTTACTTCTATCTGTTGAGACACTAAAGCGACTCGACCCCCTTGGCAAGCACCCTTAATGCCTGGGGGTAGGCTTCGAGGGGCACAGCCACCAGCAGGGTAACCGGCGAACCGCCGTAGTTCAGTGCTTCTACCGAAATCGAGTTCTCTTTCAGAGTTTCCAGCACCATCCCGACTACCTGGCCATGGGCTGCCAGCCCTTCTCCGACTACCCCGATCACGGCCAGCTCATCCTCCAAGCTGCAGCTGTCGGCATTCAGATTCTGAACAACAGTTGTCTTGATACCCTCCCAGTCAATCTCAGCCCCGGAGCCGACAAACAGAGCCAGCGTATCGAAGCCCTTCAGTTCGAAATCTACTGCAAGCCCCATCTTTTTGAGAGCCTCCTGCACTTGAAACGGAAACTCGGGGTGACGATTGAGCATGAACTTTTCGATCAGTAGTTTCCGATACGGCTTCTTGCCGGACACACCCACGATGGCGGATTTTGCCGTATCACGCTCGGCAAGAATAAAGGTTCCCTTATCATCAGGGGCGTTGGTGTTTTTCACATTGATGGGAATCCCCATCGATTTTACCGGCGCGATAGCCTCTTCATGGAAAACATTGGCACCCACAGAGGCCATTTCGCGGATTTCCCGGTAGGTAATCTCTTCGATCGGTTTTGGATTGTCCACGACACGGGGATCGGCCATCAGAATACCCGACACATCGGTCCAGTTCTCATAAACTTCAGCCTGTAACCCACGAGCGGCTATTGCCCCGGAAATGTCCGAACCACCGCGTGAGAACGTTTTCAGAGTTCCATCCAGCTGAGCACCGTAAAATCCGGGCAGCACGTACACGCCGCGCGCGGCCATATGCTTGGCAACCAACTGATACGAGTCCGCATGCACCCGTCCGTCATCCGTCAACCGCACTACATCTTCCGCATCTACAAACTCGGCGTCGATAAAATCCGCTATCAGCAGTCCGCTCAAATATTCACCGCGGCTGGCCGCATAATCGGCTGATGCGCCGGCCTTGATTTTCTCTTCGATCTTATTGATCGATTCCTCAAGCGAACCGCGCACCTGTAATTCTTCGGCAATCTCGAGAAACCTGCTGCGGATAATTTGGAAGGTACCATCTATCGACTGGCCCTTTGCAGCCTTTGCATGACAGGTGTAGAGTAAATCGGTTATTTTTTCATCCTCTTTATGGCGTTTACCCGGTGCAGACACCACCACTACTCGTCGGGACGGATCCTGCTCTACAATCGCTTTTACTTTACGGATCTGGGATGCTTCCGCAACCGAACTTCCACCAAACTTACACACCTTCATTACCGACTCCTTTTTATAAAAACGCCGCCCGATGCAGCCAGGGTTATTTTACAAATAATTTCTGCGGAAAATCAATAAACTTCTCGCAGCCTTTTTCAGTTACCAGAAAAGGTTCGCTGTTTTCGAAACCATAGGTATCCAACCAGATCCCCGGCATAAAGTGGATCGTCATCCCCGGTTCGAGAACGGTTTTATCCCCGGGACGCAGGCTGACTGTATGTTCACCCCAGTCGGGCACAAAATTCAACCCATACGAATAGCCGACCCGCGAGGGTTTCTCCACTCCGGTCCCTTTCAAATTGCTGCGCCAGCGCTCCTCAACCTCTTCGGCAGTGACTCCGGGTTTGATGAAGTCCAGTGTATCGTTCAGCCCCTTCACCACCACATCGGCCACCTTCCGCAGATCCGCCGGCGGTTCACCGAGGTAGACTGTTCTGGAAAGCGGGGCGTGGTAGTGGTAACGCGCACCAGCCAGCTCCAATAGCACTACATCGCCGGATTGGTAGCTGCGGTCCGGATCAAAGGTAAGGTGGGCGGTGGAGGTGCGCTCGGCCGACGGCATGATCGGAAAAATTGCCGGCGAATCTCCGCCGAACTCGTCGGTACCGGCAATTTGCGCTGCCACCACCCGGGCGGTTACATCCTTTTCCCAAGCCCCCACCTCGATATTGTCGATTGCCGTCTGCATCACTTTCTTGCAGATCTGTGATGCCTGGCGCATATAGCCTAATTCCGGCGGGCTCTTTATTGTTTTTACCCAATTCACCAGGTTGGTAGCGTCCATCAGGGTTGCGTTGGGCAGCTGCTCATCCAGCTCGACAAACATCTTGGCATTGAACCAATAACCGTCCATCTCGAGACCAAGGCTCTTATTGCCCAGTCCCTTGTCCCGCAACAGTCCGGCGACGTACTGCATCGTATGGATGTAACGCGACTGCACATACTCGTCCGGATATCCGTGGATGTGTGATTCCGGCAGCCAGGTTGTCAAACGCGCACCGTTTGAATCCTGTTCACGTCCGAACCACATGGGACATTCATCGCTCAGGGATACAATTACGCCCTGGTGCACATAGAAGGACCAGCCGTCATAGCCGGTCAGATAATTCATATTGGCCGGATCCATGACCAGCAGCAGCTCGATGCCCTGATGGTCCATCCGCTCCTGGGTCTTGCGGACCCTGCGTTTGTACTCCGCTTCTGAGAATACCAGTTTTTTTGCCATTCCTTACTCCTCCCGGATCAGCGCGGGATCTGGGTTCCCATCTGCTTTTCGACCGCTAGATCGTAAGCCTTGATGGCAATCATGGTATCCTGGACACCTACCCCGGTCAGATCACAGACGGTGATCTGCTCGTCACTCTCCCGGCCGGGCTGCACGCCGTTGATCATCTCGCCGAGCTCGCGGATAGGAGAGTTTTCCGTCAGTACCCCGTCCTCAATAGCCGAACGGGTTTCACCGAGCCGGAACACCTGGCTCTTCAGATCGCAGGCCAGTATGTCGGCCTTTCCGAGCACTGCCGATTCCAGCTCCTGCTTCTCCTCGGTGTCGCTGCCCATGGCGGTGATGTGCAGGCCCGGATGCAGCCACGCGGCTTTTATATACCCATTCCGGGCCGGGGTAGTTGTAACCACAACATCGCTTTCGCGCACAACCTCTTCGGCATCAGCGGCCTTGATAACCTTGATACCCAGCTCTTTGCTCATCTCTTCCACATATGCATCACGAACTTCATCCGAATCGAGACTGAACATGCGGATGGTTTTGATATTGCGCACCAGCGCCAGCGCCCGCATCTGGTAGCGGGCCTGAGTACCAGAGCCGATCACGCCAGCGTTGGTGGCATTCTCGGGCGCCAAAAACTTAGCTGCCACCGCACCGGCGGCTCCGGTCCGTACCTGCGTCAGATATCCGTTATCCAGAAGTACGCCGTCGAGATATCCGGTTTCAGAACTGAGCACCAGCATCTGACCGCTGGCCGAAGGAAGACCTATCTTGTTGTTTTCGAAAAAACCCGAGGCTACCTTGATCGCCAACCGCTTGATGCCTTTAATGTAAGCACTTTTAACATCGACTTCACCGGTTTTTTCCGGTACCGGAATCATCATAATCGGCGGTACGGTAGCATTGCCTTTCTGCAGTTCGCTGAATCCGGTTTCTATGGCTTTAATCACACTCTCATCGAGTTTTACTATGCTCTTTAATTCATCCTCTTTCAGTATGTATATCGGTTCCATACACACCTCCTAATGTACATGTTTTTGCAGTACTTGCAGATATTTGGCCGGGTCGACACTGCTGCCGCTGATCACGGCCGCAATCTTCCTGCCGGCAGCTTCTACTTTACCGCTCTGCAGGGCGGCGATTCCCACCGCCGAGGCACCTTCGATGACCAGACTGTGTTGTATGTATGCATACGTCATCGCTTTCTCGATCTCCGCTTCGGTAATTACTACATGTGCATCCACATATTTCTCTACCAGCGGCAGGGTGTAGTGGTTCTCTTTCCCGATCCCCCCCAGCAGTGAATCCGCCAGGGTATCCTTCTCTTCCACTGGCACCGGCCGGCCGGCTTTAATGCTCTCCAGCATAGCCGGAGACTGGGCAATCGATACTCCGACCACCGTGATATCCGGATTGATAGACTTGGCGGCCATGGCGATGCCGGCCAGGAGTCCTCCGCCGGAGAGCGGCACCAGCAGCATGTCCAGGTCGGGGCGTTTTTTCAGCATCTCAAGGGCGATGGTACCCTGCCCGGCGACAATCGCCGGATCGTCGAACGGCACCACCGGTACCATGCCGCGCGACTCCATCAGCTGATAGTAGTGCTCTTCGGCCTCGTCTTGGCTGTGTCCCTTCACCTCGACTTCGGCGCCGAGCTGTCTGATTTTTTCCACCCGATAGGCCGGTACATGCTCGGAGAGGCAGACCACGGCTTTTATCCCGGTCTGCCCGGAGACGAATGACACGGCCTTTCCGTGGTTTCCGGTTGAAAAGGTAATCACTCCACGGGCCCGGTCCTCCTCCGAAAGCCCGAGGATCTTATTGGCCGCACCGCGCACCTTGAAGGCGCCGGTATTCTGCAGGGATTCCAGCTTTAAGAGCACCTCCGCAGCCCCGCTTTCGCGGGCAACTGCAGGAGAGTCTATCAGGGGCGTCTCCCACACTACCTGTTCAATGCGCTTTTGTGCTTCGAAGACCGCATGCAGGTCAGGAAGCATATGATCAGGCTTCGCTTCCGTTTGGCTCTGGCGAGACATTCTTCCCCCTATTTGGTGAATACTCTGATCGGATAATCGAAGAGACTCTTGTTTCCATCCTCAGTAAGGTAGATACTTGCGTCTATCTCAAAACCGACATCCTCATACCAAATACCGGGTATAAGGTGAAGTGCCATATTTTTCTTGAGTACGGTTTTGTCGTCCGGACGCAGACTAATAGTTTGTTCACCCCAGTCAGGAGGATAGTTCAATCCGATTGAATACCCTAGACGGGATTCTTTGACTACCGTTGAATGCGAGATTGCATCCCGCCACTTTGCCTCTACTTCTTCAGCTGTTATTCCGGGTTTCACAAAATCAAGGGTCTTCTGCAGTCCGTCCATGACAACTTCAGCCGTGTCTTTCATCAATTGGGGTGGTTCCTTCCCCAGATAGATAGTGCGTGCTATCGGAGTATGATAATGCCGGTACACACCGCTGAGTTCCAGCAGCACTGCCTCATCAGGTTCGAACTTCCGTTCTGACCATGTTAAGTGGGGGGCTTTGGTCGCTTCTCCTGCCATCATAAGCGGGACAATTGCAGGGTAGTCTCCGGCATACCCATTCACACCCTTGTATTGGACCTTTACAATTTCAGAAGCAGCATCACATTCACGGACACCAACATTGATATTCTCAATAGCTGCGTCCATTACCTTCTCGGCAATTTTACCAGCTCGCAGCATAAATTCGATCTCTTTGTCTGACTTAACAGCCCGTACCCAGTTCACTAGAGTATCGGCATCAACAAATTTTGCATCGGGCAGGTCCTTTTCAAGTACGACATACGAGCGGTGGGTAAAATAGAACTGATCCATCTCAACGCCGATCGACCCTTTGTTCCAGCCCTTCTCTTTTATAACGTCGGCCACAAAGTTCATGGGATGTCGCACTGTTGAGTGTACGTAATGGTCGGCATACCGACGAATATTATCCTCACTGAGGAACGTGGTCATACTTGCGCCATTGGCGTCCATTCCGCGGCCGAGCCACATCGGCTCTTCCTGATTGAGTGAAACCAGCACACATTGGTGTACATAGAAACTCCATCCGTCATACCCGGTCAGGTAATTCATGTTGGCGGGTTGGCTGACAACTAGTAAATCAATACCCTTGGCCTGCATGGCCTCCTTTGTTTTTTGTACGCGTTGTTTGTATTCTGCTTGATCAAAAACCGGCATAGTGCCTCCTTCGTCATTCTTTTTGTGAGTATGCATGAAAGAACTTCATTGGATGTATAAGTTAACGGCTACATAAAGCCTGAAAACTTCTGTTTCACGACTGCTGAAAATACATAATCGATCATTGTCACATAATCGAACACCGGCAGCCCCGTCGCCTCCCGTACGGCGGCCCCGTACGGCGGCAGGAGACTGCACTCCAGCAATATAAGTGTGATATTCGGATGCGCTTCGATGAGCTGTTGCGTGGCCGCTACTACCTCTTGTTCTACTTTATCAGTATCGATTTCACCGTTCTCTTCGAATATTGAGGCGTAGAAAGAGGGGCTGGACTCCAGGCCCTGCACAATCAGGTCTTCTCCGGGAGCAATACCGATCCCCTTAAAAACCGAACCATCCAGAGATTTCGAATTGGCGGTTACAATGCCGATTTGGCCTCCCGGTTTCAGCAACGTGCGCATGAAAGGTATCTGTGCCAAACTGGACAGAAAGACCGGCACGTGCACTTGTGATGCAATCCGGTCCTGATACAGGGCCATAAACCCGCAGTCGCCGGTGATGGCTCGGACCCCCTCGGCCTGCAGCGAGACCGCCGCCGCAATCAACTCATCGACTACTGTCATATCGTGCGCCATAATCCGCTTTACCGTAAAACCGGGAACTCGCTGAAAGCGGACCGGATAGCGATAAGTGGTAGCATTGGCCACATCGCCCGGTACATAAGGAACATAATTTTCCAACAGCAATATTCCGATTGCCTCTCCGTAACTCAACTGTCCCGGTTTCACTTGGTAAAGCATCTTTGTCTCCTTATCGTTATTCCCCTAGTGACCCCTATTTAATGAGTGCCGAATTCGGCAGGAAAGTCGCAATCTCGGGGAAGGCAATAATCAGGATCGTCACCAGTATCAGCATGAGGATAAACGGAGGCGTGGACCGTATTACCTCCCAATAGGGCCTCCTGAATATCAGTTGCGCTGTAAAAATGTCGCATCCGAAGGGCGGTGTGGCCGAACCAATCGCCGCCTGCAGGGTAACCAGGGTTCCCAGGAAAACCATGTCGATACCCAGCTGAATCACATAGGGCTGAAAAATCGGGCTGAGTACATAGATTGCAACAATCGGGTCTACAAACATACAGGCTACGAAGTAGGAAATTACCACGATGATGATAATCTTCAGCTGCGTAGGATCGGCTCCGATGATCTGCGGCATGATCTCCTGCGGCAGGCGCAGAAAACTGATAAACCAGCTGAAAGCTTGTCCGGCGCCGACCAGAATAAATACTACTCCGGTGATAATTCCCGTATCTAGGAATGAATTCACCAGTTTTTTCCAGGTCAGGGTTCGGTAGACAACACCCTCGAGAAACAGCGCATAGGCAACTGCCGCCGCTGCCGCTTCGGTCGGGCTGAAAATTCCGGCATAGATGCCGCCGACGATAATCAGCGGAAAACCTAGCACCAGAATTCCGTCTTTGACCGCCTGCCAGCGCTCCTTCCAGCTCGCTTTCGGCAGTACACCGACATTATTAACTCTGGAATATACATAGGAGTAAATCGAGAACATCAGGAAAATCAGAATACCGGGAACAATTCCGGCCAGAAACAGTTTTCCGATGGATGTGCTGGTCACAACTCCAAATACAATAAATCCGATACTCGGCGGAATCAACAAGGCAATATCACTCGAGTTGATGATCAGTCCCAGAGTAAAGGAGCTTTTATAGCCGGCTTTTAGAAGCATCGGCCGCATGGTACCACCAATTGCAGCCACTGTAGCCTGCGTTGAACCGGACACGGCTCCAAACAGGGTACAACTGGCATTAGTGGTGATCGGCAGTCCGCCGGGGATATGACCGACAAATGACTTTACCATGTTAATCAAACGCGGAGCGGCCTGGCCGGAAGTGATGATATTTGCACCAAGTATGAACATTGGCACACACACCAGCGCCGGCGGCGTCATTCCGTTGATTATTTGCTGTACTAATACCGTAAAATTGAACGCCGGGAATGCTAAATTGATATGGAGCAGCAGCGAACCGAGGATTACCACCATAAATGGAAATCCAAGCAGCAGCATGCTGATCATACTTACCCATAGTAGTGTCATTGTTTCACTCTCCTCCTTTCGGCTAGTAGCCTATGGTTCCCTCGTCTTCGTATTCACTCTGCTGCTCGGGTGATAACCAGACATCCTTCTCAATAATGTTTTTAATGATCGTTCTGGTATATTGGACTCCAGCCGAGGCGAAGCCAATTGGAACAATGATCATAAAGGTCCAATACGGCACCTGCAGCGCCGATGTCATCTGTCCCATCATTCTCATCTGTGCCATATACACATATCCGTAATATGCCATGATAAACATAACCGTCGCATTTACTGCGGAAATGACAAAGATGAAAATTTTCTCCATCAGGGGCGGCATCAGGTCGAGAAACGCTCCCATGCGGATATGGCGCGCTTTCCGGGCCGCATAGCTTATTCCGACAAATGAAACTAATATTATGAGAAACTTAGAAACCTCATCTGCATAATAAATGCTTTGAAAAAAGGACCGGGCAAACACATTGGCTATCAGAAGCACTGCCAAAGCAGCTACTCCAACCGAGAGAATCAGGACCTCGAACCAATCGATACCGAGGGCGATGAGGTTGCCTATCTTCTTAGTCTGCTGCTTTGTCTTTTCAACCGCACCTTCATCAGTTTTCTTCGTATCTGCATCTTCATTCATAACGTCTTACCTCTTTGGGTGATACAAGCCGGAGAGAAGGACCGCCCCGCCCGGAAGGCAGGGCGACTGTATGCAAGAGACGAGCCCTCGCACACACAGCCCTTAGTTCTCTCCAAAACTCGGTATCAAATATTATTCAATACCCAGAGCTTCTTTGGCGTTTTCGATATCTTCGAGCAGAATCTCCAATGCTTCAACAGCACCATCACCTGCTATGTCGGGATATTCTTCTTCCCACACAACCTTAGCCAGCTCTCTGGCCTTCTCAACTTCTTCGTCGTCCCATTCGGTCCACTCGATATCGGGTTTCTCTTCCTCGATCTTGGCGCGGTCGCTGGCATTGCGTTCGTCGATCCACTCAGCCGCTTCAATAATGTTGTCTTTGAAGTAGCTCTTCATCAGTGACTGGACTTCATCCGGCAGGGTGTCGAAGTGCTGCATGTTGATGGTCGGGATGCCGAGGAAAGGTTCCGCCCACATCTGGGTGAAGTAGTTGGTAACTTCATAGAACTTCATACTGTAGTCGGCGAACAGGGGGTTTACCTGAGCGTCGATCAGACCGGTCTGCAGTCCGCTGTACACTTCGCCGTAGCTCATTGGAGTGGGGCTCATGTCGTAGGCACGGTAGTCTTCCACCAGCAGCTTCGAACCCATAACCCGGGTTTTCAGGCCTTCGAGATCTTCAAGAGTAACGGCTTCGGGCTTAGAGGTAAGCCACTGCCAGCCTTCGTAGACAATTCCGAGGGGAACTAAACCGTTGCGGCGGAAAGCATCTTCCATGAAGGGCATGATATCGCCGTTGTTCACTACCCATTCCAGTACTTCCGGCATTCTCTCTTTCGGCCAGATGTAGTGCAGGGAAAGCACTTGGGCTTCCGGTACGAATGCACTGATCCAGGCAAAGTCTGAAAATACATACTCAACAACACCCAGCTGTGCCAGCTCGTTAATGTCGCGAGTATCACCGAGAGATCCGTAAGGATAGACGGTCAGGTCGTACATGCCATCTGTCTCTTCACGCATGTAGTCGGCAAAATTATTGCCCCACACGGTCATGAAATCGCCTTCGATCTCTTCGGAAGCCATCTTAGCAGTAATTTTCTTTTCTAAGAGCTTTTCTTCTTCCTGCTCAGCACCCTGGGCCTCCTCAGCCTCCTGACCACAGCCAATCAGTAGTATTCCTGCAGTCAGAACGACTACCAGAGCCAGTAACAAAACACTAATTCTTTTTTTCACTTCCTGTACCTCCAAAAAAAAGTTTTATTTTTAAAAAAATAATACGCATCGTTTTTTACCTCCTTGAATAAGCGTCTTCACACCTCCTTTCTACTGTTTAGAAAAATATTTCAGAGCTCCTTCTACAAAGAACTCTACTCCCAGCGGCATCACATCTTCGTCGATGTTGAAGCGAGGATTGTGGTGCGGAAAATCGGTCTCTTTGGCGGGATTTCCGGTTCCGAGGAAAACAAATACCGCCGGGACTCTCGCAGCATACGCGGCAAAATCTTCGCCAGCCATCGAAGCATGTTCTACCACTCTATTCTCATCACCGAGAATTTCTTTTGCTGTATCACGGGCCAGCTGAACCATTACAGGGTTGTTGATTACAGCGGTGTTTTCCCGCTCTATCTCTACCTCGCAGGTGCAACCATGGGTTGTACAAACACTCTCGGCAATATGACGCAAACGTTTTGGCGGATTTTCTTCACTCTCGGGTCCGCCTTCGTAGAGGTACCGCATGGTACCTTCGAGCACAACATCGTCCGGGATTATGTTATTTTTCGAACCGCCCTGGATCTTCCCGAACATTATTACAGTCGGTTTCATTAGACTTATCTCGCGGGTCTGTATACGCTGAGTTGTTTGAATGATGTCCGCTGCCGCTACAATCGGATCTACCGCGCTTTCGGGATATCCGGTGTGCCCGCCTTTGCCTTTGACGGTAATCTTGAAGACATCCATGGTTGCCATCACCGGCCCGGCCTGTACCCCGATCAAGCCGCTCTTCACCGGAGTCCAGATATGAATTGCAATCGCAGCATCCGGCTCAGGATTTTTCAGAACACCTTGCTCAATCAGAATTTCAGCACCGGCGATTTCTTCGTTCGGTTGGAATAAGAACTTGATGCGGCCGGCAATTTGACTCTGCATACTGGTGAGGATTTTAGCCGCTACCAGCAGCATGGCCGTGTGGGCATCGTGCCCACAGGCATGCATGCATCCGTCATTCTGCGATTTATAAGGAACATTATTCTCTTCCTGTATCGGAAGTGCGTCCATATCGGCGCGCAAGAGGAGGGTCGGCCCGGGACGAGCCCCCTCGAGGGTGGCTACAACTCCCGTTTTCGCCACCCTCTCAGGTGTAAGACCAATATCTTTCAAATATTGTTCTACTTTATCAGCGGTTCGGTACTCTTCAAATCCAAGCTCGGGATGCATGTGAAAATCGCGACGCAATTCAATCAATTCGTCTTTCAATGCAGCCACTTGGTCTTTTACTGCCATTCCGTACCGCCCTATATTACGTTTCTCTCGAGCAGCGTCTCCGCAACCTGGACTGCGTTTAGTGCCGCACCCTTGCGGATATTGTTCGACACGACCCACAGATTCAGACCGTTCTCGACAGTTTTGTCTTCGCGCACCCGTCCGACCATGGTCAGATCTTCTTCGTTGCTCATCAGCGGAGTGGGATACACCTCGTTGTCAGGGTCGTCCACCACCTTCATGCTGGGAGCCTTGGACAGAATCTCCAGCGCCTTTTCGCGGGTCAGCTTCTTCTCGGTTTCGATGTTCACCGACTCCGAATGTCCGTACCATACCGGTACCCGTACACAAGTGGCCGAAACCTTGACACCCTTGTCCATGATTTTATGGGTCTCATTGACCATCTTGTACTCTTCCTTGGTGTAGCCGCCCTCCTGAAACACATCGATGTGGGGCAGACAGTTGAAAGCGATCTGCTTTCCATACGCTTTCGGCGCTTTCAGCGCCCCGGTTTCCAGGTACTCTTTGGCCTCTGCCTCCAGCCCCTTGAAGGCGCCCATTCCGGAGCCCGATACGGCCTGATAGGTCGAAACCACGACCCTCTTTATCTTAGCATAGTCATGCAGGGGCTTGAGCGCAACTAACATTTGGATAGTCGAGCAGTTGGGGTTGGCGATTATGCCCTTGTGCCAGTCCACATCCTGCGGGTTTACCTCGGGCACCACCAGCGGACACTCCGGGTCCATCCGCCACTGACTGCTGTTGTCTACCACAATCGCGCCCTGCTTCACCGCCTCGGGGGCCAGTTTTTCACTGGCATCGCCGCCGGCGGAGAAAATTGCCACATCGATGTCCTTGAAGTTCTCAAACTTGGCCTCCAGCACTTTGTAGGCCTGGCCGTTGAACTCGACCTCTTTACCCTCGTTGGCCGCAATGTCCAGCGGCCGGAACTCGGCCACCGGAAAGTTTCGTCTCTCGAGGGTTTTTATCATTTCGGTGCCGACCATACCCATGGCACCGACTACTGCTACGTTGTATTTCTGTTTCTTTCCCATCGGTCGGCCTCCTTATTTCAGCTTGCCGGCTTCGATATCTTTGATGACCCCGGTGAGGATTTCGATACCCTTCATCAGGTACTCCTCGGTAATCACCAATGGCGGCAGAAGACGGGCCACATTTCCATGATGCCCACCGACCTCGATCATAACTCCCCGCTGATGGCCGTATTTGCGCACCATCTTGGCGTAATCGGATGCCGGCTCTTTGGTCTTTTTGTCTTTTACCATCTCGATGGCCATCATCAGGCCGATTCCCCGTGATTCACCAACGATGGAGCTTTCGGCTTCCAGCTTTTTGAGGGTTTTCATAGCTTTTTCACCCAGCTGGAGCGCTCTCTCAGGTATCTCGTTTTCGCTCATCCATTTCAGTGCCGCATGTCCGGCGGCGAATGCAACCATATTCCCGCGGAAGGTACCAATGGTCTTGCCGGCCGGCCAGGTGTTCAGCTTCTCCTTGTAGGCAATTGCTGAAATCGGGAATCCCACCCCGCCGAGGGCCTTACTCATTGTCACGATATCGGGCACGATGTCGAAGTGCTCGAAGGCAAACATCTTACCGGTTCGTCCCAGCCCGGACTGGATCTCGTCGCAGATCATGATTACATCGTGCTTGTCGCAGATCTCACGAACCCGTTTCATAAAGCGGGTGGTGGGAATGATGGTTCCGCCCTCACCCTGGACAGATTCGAGAATAACCGCTGCCGGCTTGGAATAACCGGAGTGGCTGTCGCTCAGCACGCGTTCGAGGTTTTCGGCCGCCTGCAGGTCTACATCCTCATCGGGACAGCCAAAGGGATTGCGGTACTTGTAGGGAAAGGGGATGAACTGTACGCCGGGTACCAAGGGACCCAGACCATCGCGATGACTGCTGTCGGTAGTCAGCGCCAGGGATGCGCCGGTCATGCCGTGATAGGCACCTTCGAATGCCAGAATATTCCAGCGGCCGGTGTTGTAGCGGGCCAGTTTTACTGCCTGCTCAACCGCATCCGAGCCGGTCGGTCCGCCAAAAAATACACGGTTCAGTTTCTTCGGCAACAGAGAACCGAGCAGTTCGACCATCTTTTGACGGGTTTCGGAGGGGATGTCCAGCGTGTGCGTGACATCATCGATCTGCTTGTGAGCAGCTTCCAATACATCCGGGTGACCATGGCCAACCGCCATTACACCGGCCCCGCCGAACATATCAATGTACACATTTCCGTCCACATCTTCGAGTGTGGCACCTTTGCCGCGTTTGAGGGCCATCGGCATACCCTTCGGATAGCTGACTACTGAACTCTCATGTTCACTTTGATATGTGAGAATCTCCTGGCTTTTGGGGCCCGGAGGAGTCACCTTGATTTGAGGTGCCCCTTCTAATGAAAGTTTTGCCAATTCTTGTTCAGAAATCATCTCTTACCTCCTGAAAGTTTTTATAACCATATCTCTCAGCGGTAGGACCCTTCGAGAGGTTTTACAAATTGAGTGCTGCGTCCTACGCATCAGTTAAGTTCACTGTTTTGCCCCAGACGCTCGGAAATCCTGGCAGCCGCATCCTTCAGCGGCAGTCGCAGGCTGTTGAGCCGCTCTTCGGTCAGCCGCATCGACGGACCGGATATCGAAATGGTTGCAACCACCTGGCCCCGGTAGTTGAAAATAGGTGCAGCCATACTGTTCAGGTCGTCACTGAACTCCTTAATTTCATACGCCAGCCCTCGTCGGCCGGAAGTTTCAATTTCTTCAAGAAACTTTTCGCGGCTGGTAATTGTTGCAGTTGATCTAGGCTGCATCGGCAGATCAGCAACAAACTCTTCGCGCCGTTCTTTCGGAAAGCCCGAGAGCAGTAATTTTCCGGATGCACAGGTGTGAACCGGATAGGTATAGGTTACATCCGGGTTGAGGGTAAGATGGTGAGAGCTTTTGACCTCGTCAATCGCAATTACCATGTTCTCAACCAATACGTTCAAATAGATGTTTTCTTCGGCTACTTTCATCAGCTCTATCATCACCGGCTTGGCTACATCCCGCAGGTTTCGGCTGAGTGGCACGGTGCTGCCGAGCTTGAAGAGCTTGAAGGTGAGTCCGTATCCGTCCCCTACCTTTTCGATGTAGCCCACTTCGAGGAAGGTTGCCAGCAGCCGGTGCACATTTGCCCGACTGAATCCCAGCGCTTTTACGATTTCAGTCGGAGATACCGGCTGGTTGTTACCGATGTACTCCAGCATCTGGAATGCCTTGAGAACCGTGGTTGCCAGCACATAGCCTTTCTTTTCGCTATTTGAACGCTTGTTAATATTCTGTAACACATCTTTATTGTGAGGGAGGATTCGGCTTTTGTCAACATTTTTTTGCCCCGCTGTTCCCTGTACTCCCTGCTGTTCGAAAAATGGTGCTACTGATAGAACTAATAACAGTTTATTCACGGTATTAAAAACAAATATGAGTGGGGAGAGCAGCTAAAACAAAGGAGTCAAAGGCATCATCTTGTAGAAGAAAAAATTACAGGATATTCAGCACCAAGCTTCGGAAGACTGAGAAGAGATTTCTTTCACGGTCTGCAGGAGTTGCGGGATTACCGCATGCTGCCGGCTCTCGTTGAACCGATGGGCCGGGCCGGAGATGCTGATGGCCGAACATACATGCCCGCGACTGTCAAACACCGGGGCGGCCACACAATTCAGCTCCAGGCTCAGCTCCTGCCGGTCCATAGCAAAGCCCGCATCGCGCACGCGCTGCAGTTCCTGCCGGAAGTTATCGGCGTTAGTGATGGTATTCGGAGTAGTGGGAGTAAAATCAAGCCGCGAAATCAAGCGCTCCCGCTGCTCGGATTCGAGAAAGGCCACCAACACCTTTCCGAGAGAAGTGTTGTGCAGCAAGTCGGTACTGCCGATGGAAGTGTCCAGCTTGAGATAGTTCACCGGCTCGACCTTGTCTATATACAGAACTTCATCCTGGTAAAGAACCCCGTTGTTGACCGTCTCTCCAACCGCCTGAGAAAGACGCAGCATAGGCGGGCGGGCAGCATCAATCAGGTGTTTCCTGTGAGGGACGGTATTCCCCAACTCAAACAACTTAAAGGTGAGGTGGTAGGTACCTTGAGAGGTGTGTTCTACAAGATCCAGCTCTTCCAGTGTAGCCAGCATCCGGTGTGCATTTGAACGACTGAGAGTCAGTTCCTTGGCAACTCCGTTCGGGGTCACCTCGCCGTGACGACTGATGCATTCAATAATATGACTGGCCGTCACTACAGTAGAGAGGACCTTTGAGTCAGACCGCGCTTGTCCCATATGCCAGAACTATACCTCCGCCGGAAGCTCGCGTCAACATCTTCACCCATAATAGTGTAACTGTAAATGCCCTTAATCCGTGCAGGCTGTCGCTTTGAAGCCCGGGTACATAACTCTATTCCAGACGGATAGTTCCCTCGGGAGTCTCCCCTAAAAGGACCCTCTGTCGACTAATCGGGCTACCGTGCAGCAGAACAAAAGATTCGGGATTCTCTTCGAGGAGGGAGCGGTCAAAAAAGAGAGTCAAACGGCCCGAAGAATCGGTTGATCCGCTCACAAGCGAAGCGTATCTGCCGCCTCGCTTAATTGTTATATGCACCGGATAGTCAGACCTTTCAGCCTCGATATCAAACTTCAATGAGTTTTGCTCTATCTCGGCCGTACTCACCTTTCCCTCCGACAGCGAGGGCAATGAAGTTACTGCTACCACGCCTTCTCGCTGCAGAACCGCGGTAGAGAAGTCTTTATCCGGGATGGCTGCAATACTGCGTTCGACGTCGATATCCGGCCCCTGATACGTTCGGCCGGAGGAGAGCTCAATAAATTTGAGCGTATAATCCGCAGCGGAAGGCGGAATTATCGAGACGTAGGGAGTATTCGGATCCAGATACTGAGGCAGGTTACCTATCAGATATGTCTCCCCCTCGCGCAGTTCACCCGCATTCAACTCGAACTTTCTGGCAACCGGTGTATTGCGGGTGCTTACCACTGCATCAACCGAATCCGAAAGCAGCCTTATCATTCCTTTGGAATCGGTATTTACCTTTTCCAGCATCCAGCGTGAATCCGGTGATCTGTACCACAAAAACAGCTGCCGGGCGCCGTCCAGATCGATGTGAATCATTCTTTCGTTCGCATCGAGCCTTATCTCCTCGAATACCAGTTCTTTTTCGTCTAGCTGAATCCGCTGTTCATACCAGCCCCCCTGGCCGTCACGATAGAAAATCGTGCGAGGCTCATTCGCGGGAACAGCAAACTGCCCGTTACTCAGTATTCGTATTCCGGTCGCACTGCCGTCACTTTTGCGCATATACACCCACTCATTGCTGCGGAAACTGTCGCGAACGATACTGCCGTCCGAACGGTGGATTACACCGGTAAACACTGCCGAGTTCCTCGAATCGGTGGTGTCCCGCTGAAAAAAATTGTTAGTTCCGGTTGGTCCGGTCAGGATATCGATGATATTACGCTGATCCTGCTCCGAGCCTTGCTGCAGATTTACTTTTTCGCGCGGATAATTTACTATGTGAAAAGGATCTACAAAATGTACGGTAGCCTGCGGATCGTAGCTCACCCAGCCGGCATCTGCGTAATATACCTCTACATGGGCATGATATCCGCCGCCGCCCTCCTGTCCGTAGCCCCACATATGACCGGGCGGGATATACGAATCGACAACTTTTGCCGGGACCCCGACTACCCGTAAAAGAAGGGCGGCAACATTCGCATATCCTTCACAGTAAGCCTTGCCGGTACGCAGCACATCAGCCGGGTTACTCGAAGATCTCAGTGTATAGGAAACGTTCTCACGAATATACCGCATAACCGCCTCGACCGCCTGGTGCTGGCTCGAAGCTCCTTCGGTAACAGAGCGTGCGGTACGCTCGAGAAGCTCGATTTCAGAATCGGTCATCGGCGTCCTTTCGACGAACTCACGCTTCACGATCTGGCCGTTGCCGCGGGTTATTTCTATCCCTTTCCGGCTTGTCGAATAATCCAAATGTTCCTTGAATTTCGGCTCGTTGTAGCGTTCTGCCGCCGGAAAAGGAATATCAGTATCCAGCCGGCCGAGCTTGGCAGTTGTCCGGACTGTAATAAAACCGGAGCCCCGTTCAACTATCTTTTGAGAGTTCGAATTGTTTTCATATTCGTAAAAATCATCCAAGAGCTCCTGATTTCTGCTTTTCAGAGTGAACTCAAAGCTCATCTTCCCGTCGACGATTTTTGTATCACTAAAACCGACGGTGGGAATCAGAATAAAAACTAATATAAGTAATTTGTATAATTGCATAATCACCTCAATACAGGAATAGACCTGTGATGTAAAAGATAATAAAATACTGCCCAGAATCAAAATCGGAATAAGGGTTGGATATGAGCAGAACAGAGCAGTCCGTCAACACTCTCTATTTTTCTGTTGGCGGGTCTGAGTATCCTATATACGTACATCATAACCGCCGCCAAAAACATATTCGCCTGCGCATCAACTCGGACGGCCAGATCACGGTTTCGGCTCCCGCCGGTACCTCCCGGGCAAAAATCCAGAGCATTTTACAGCACAAAGAGGGCTGGCTAGTAACTAAGATTTTGGAAACCACTCGTGCACTCGAACGGAACAATCCTGCCAAAAAGATACATATAGACGGAATGCCGTTCCGGGTCGACTTTCAGCTATCGGATCAGGTTACTTATCGTCTTAATGTCGATTATGAGCAACAGTGCATTCTTATCACGGGCCCTGAGCAGACCCCCTCCCACATTACAAGTCTCTTGGAGCGGTGGCTCCGTCGTGAGGCCAAACAGAGGCTGACCTCTCACGCGCAGTCCGTTTCGAAAGAAGTAGGTATTGTGTATAACAAACTCTTTCTTCGTAATCAGAAAACCAGGTGGGGCAGCAGTTCAACCCTCGGTAACATATCCTTGAACTGGAGAACGGTCATGCTCCCAAAACCAGTACAGAGATACCTTATCGTCCATGAGCTGATTCATCAGCGGCATATGAATCATTCGGCGCAATTCTGGCGAAACGTGGTTCACTTTTGCCCCGATTACAAACAGCATGAACTATGGTTGAAACAACACCGGTCTCTGATGGGACTCTTCAGGGCTCGTCCGATCTCGGAGTAGAAGAGTTAGCCGCAGGATCCGCCAGAGCCGTAATAATACGGTTGCAATGCCGGGTGTAATACGCATATTCCTCCGAATAGGACCGGTGAACCCGCGGATTCGGCGCATAGCTCTCATCGATTTGCACAATCTGTTCGGCGGCTTCGATGAGACTGCGCCCCAAGCCCAGATGGGCAAATGCGGCAATTGCCCCGCCGGTCAATTCCGCATCGATAATTCTCGGCACCTCAATAACCTTCCCGGTAATATCCGACTTCATTTGATTCCAGATCGAGTTTCTTCCCTGCCCGCCGGAGACCCGCAGGGTTCCGATTTCACAGCCTTCGGCTTCGATGGTTTCAATCAGATCGCGAATACCGAAACCGATTGAATTCACCACCGCCCGTCCCATTTCGGCCGCCCCGTGATGCGCTTCGAGTCCTGTGAATACACCACCGGAGAACTCCCATACAGCCCCTCTGTGGAGAGAAGGGAAGAAGTACGGGAGATCGCGGTCTGGTTTCACCTTGGAAATTTCCTCCAGCATCTGATAATAACTGCGGTGCTTCTGATTCGAGAAACTGCGAAACCATTCAAAAATTCGCCCGGTTGAAGAGAGAATGCCGGCGATATTGTACTTTCCTTCAATAGCATGGGGCAGACATCGTATCCGCGGATGGGTTATCTTCCGGTCGCTGCAACAGTTGATGCCCTCGGATGTACCCGTGCGATCGCAGGTTCTGCCCGCTCGGGTCACCGCCGTACCGAGCAGGGACATCAGAAAATCAGCCCCGGTCGAGACCACCGGAATACCGGCCGGCAGACCGGTCGCTTCGGCCGCCGTTGGCCGGATTCGCCCCACGACAGATCCGGTTTTCACTAAAGAGGGGAATTTATCCGGCACAAAACCGTAGGCTTTAATACCCGCAGACTCCCAGATATACGGGGAAAATTCGCCGGAAGGAGTAAAGGCTGACTTTTCGCCCGTAAGCCGAAAGGCGACATACTCCGGACATCCTAAAAAGAAGTCGGACTTTTCGTAGATTTCCGGGTAGTGTTCTGCAATCCAGGCAACCTTCGGAAGAAAAAAGGAGGGTTCGCCCTGCAAAAATCTGTCACGCCGATTGATCCACAACGAAGCCTCACTCAGAGCCCTGCCCTGTTCATCCATCGGAACAATTGTAGGACCATTGCCGCTTACAGCCACCGCAGTTATGCGCTCGGGGCGGGTAAATGACCGCATTGCAGAGACAAACGCATCCCACCAGGTTTCCGCCGGCCAGGTTTCCAGCGGTCCATGCTCCTCTATATCAAACGGCTCCCGCGCCCATTCCAACAGGAAACCGCCGGAATCGATCAACCCGGCCTTGAGCGAGGATGTCCCGATATCAACGGCGCAGACTATCGGCTGCTGCGCCTGATCACTATTCAATTGCCTGCCTCCACCTATTGCCCCTATCTATTGCCCCCACCTTGGAAGCTACCACTTCGAACACCGGAAGTCAATTAAACCCTTTACCCGTACTTATACTTGACATTCCGTGACGTCGCTCGTATGCTTAAATATACAGTATTTTCTTCGAGGGAGGGACGTAGTCCCGACCGGCGGTAAGAGTCCGCAACCCCGTGAGCGCGGGTGGAAACGGTGAAATTCCGTTACCGACAGTGCAAGTCTGGAAGGGAGAAGGAGATGCAGATATTGTTATATCTTACCTTTAATCTCCCCGAAAGACCGACCTTAAAACCCATTTTTTTGGAGGATATGTATGTCCATACTTTCTTCACTAGGTCGGCGTGAATCAGGACAAAGTGTCACGAAGCTTTCCGGTCTCGTGCTCATTTTGATGCTCATTCTGTTCGCCGTAAGCTGCGGTCAAAAAACCGCCGAGCAAAGCAGTAGCGAGGAGCAGGCTGACAGTACCTCGGCCGCCGCCGATATTCCGAATGAATACGATATTGCGGTGTTCATTCCGGGAGTTCTGGCCGGAAGCCCCACCTACCAGATGCTGGCAGACGGGGTGGAAAAAGCGGCGCAGGAATACGAGTCCGCCACCGTCAAAGTTGTCGAAGGCGGTTTTAATCAGGCCGAATGGCAGGATAAAGTGACCGAACTGGCAGCCACCGGTAAATATGAACTGATAGTGTCGAGCAATCCGGCACTCCCCGAAATCAGCCGCAGGGTCAGCGAATCCTTTCCGGAGCAAAAGTTCTTACTGTTAGACGGGTATCTCGAAGGTTCAGATAACATCTATACATTCCGCTACAATCAGTTCGAACAGGCATTCTTGTCGGGTCATATGGCCGGTCTGGTCACCACCAGCGCTATGGAAGGGGCCAACAGTGATCTGAAGGTAGGACTGATCGCCGGCCAGGAGTACCCCGATATGAATAAGGCAATTCTACCCGGATTCGAAAGGGGCGCCCAGTGGGTAAATGAAGAGATCAGTGTAGATTTTCGGGTTGTAGGCAACTGGTATGATGCCACCAAAGCCGCTGAAATGGCGAGTTCAATGCTAAAAGGCGGAGTGGATGTGATTCTCACCATTGCCGGCGGAGCAAACCAGGGTGTACTCAAAACTGCAAAGGACAATGGCACCTACGTACTCTGGTTCGACACGAACGGGTATGAGAAAGCCCCGGGCGTAGTAGTCGGCAGTACAGCTCTGCGTCAGGAAAAAGCCGCATATCAGAAGACGAAACAGGCCATCGAAGGGCAGCTCGATTTCGGTTCCGCCGAGGTAGTCGGAGTCGAAAACGGGTGGGTAACCTTTCTAAACGAAGACCCGCTGTTCACCGCGCATGTACCGGAAGAGCTCCGGTCCCGTCAGACTGAGATCCTGAAAAAGATGCAATCCGGTGAACTCAGTTTTGAGATGCCGAAATAGACATTGAGCATGAAGGGAATCAGATTAGTCGATATTACCAAGCAGTTCACCGAAAACGGAGTAACCGCCAATTCCCGAGTCGATTTAGATATCCACGCCGGAGAGATACACGCACTAGTGGGAGAAAACGGTTCGGGAAAATCGACACTGATGCATGTTCTCAGCGGCTTGATCCGCCCCGATACCGGAGCCGTTTTTTTAGACGGCTCCCGGCTGCGGATCAGTTCGCCGCATGAAGCATTGAATCACGGCATTGGCATGGTGCATCAGCATGTTCAGCTGGTGCGTGAGTTTACCGTTCTTCAGAATATTATCCTGGGACGCGAACCCCGCACGTGGTGGGGACAGACCGACCTACTCCGAGCCCGCCGCCAGGTTCAGGAACTCATGGAACTCTATAACCTGCAGATCGATCCGGATCGACCGGCTTTCGAACTGAGTATAGACGGCGAACAGAAAATCGCCCTCTTGTCACTGCTCTATGCCGGTGCCAATTACATCATTCTGGATGAGCCGACCACGCTTTTCGAAGAAGATGAATCGGATCTTCTGCACCCCGTCCTGGAGAAGCTGCGCAGCGAGGGAAAAACGCTTATCCTGATTACTCATAAGCTGAGAGAGGCGCTGCACTACGCCGACCGGATAAGCGTAATGCGGGCCGGCCACAGGGTTGCCACCGAATATTCCCAGGCCCTCGACCAGGAAAAACTCTCCGGGCTGATGATCGGGGCGGCAGCGGGGCATTTACCATTCCGGCGCGAACAGCAGCGGTCCGAACAGGCAGAACCCCCTCAATCTCTGCCGTCAAAGCCGGTTCTGCGGTTGATCAACATAGAATTCCGTCACAAAGCCGTCGATTCGACACTGCCGGAACTGAAGGGAGTGAGTTTCGAACTGTTCCCCGGCGAATCGCTGGCAGTGACGGGAATCCGGGAGAACGGGTTGGAGACTCTGGAACAGCTGCTGACCGGCTTTTCTGTTCCCAGTTCGGGAAGAATCCTGTTCAAAGACGAGTCGATTGCCGGTCTTTCTATCCGCAAACTGCGCCGCAAACGAATTGCCTACATTCCTACCGAACGGATGCTGCGGGGAGCCAGTTTGGACTCATCGGTTGCCGAGAACATGATTCTCCTCAATTACCGCAATTTCCACGGATGGGGGCGACTGAAACAGGAGGAAATCGAGCATTTCACCGGTAATCTAAAGCAGCAGTTCAATATTAAAGCCTCACCAAAAGACCGGCTCGCCGGCCTGTCCGGCGGCAATATCCAGAAAGTCATTATTTCTCGAGAAATAGTACACTCACCGCAGCTGCTGATTTTCTCCGAACCCTCCTGGGGCCTTGATTTTGCCGGCCGGAGTTTCGTTTACCAGAAAATAGAAGAGCTCAAATCCCAAGGGTCGGCGGTACTGATAATCACCAGCGATATAGAGGAGGCGCTGGAGTGCGCCGACCGCATCGTAGTTATGTACCGCGGACAGGTGAGCGGGATTATACGAAGCGATCAGGCTGATAAAACCAAAATCGGACGTCTGATGCTGGGGGTGGAAACGCATGCATGATACCCGTCCGGCCGCCACCTTTGTCAGCATCGGGATTGCGATTGCCGCGGCAATACTGGCAATGGTAATCGCCCTCCCCCTTCTCAGCGATTCCCCGGCACAGACCTTAGGGGCTTTTTTGATGGGTCCCTTCCGTAATCTGTTCTATCTGGGCAATTTTCTCAACCGGGTGGGCCTGTATTTAATTGCCGGGATGGCAATGGTTATCGCCTTCCAGGGAGGCATGTTCAACCTGGGCGGTGAGGGCCAGGTGTACGCCGGAGCCCTTGCAACCACGATGTTTCTGTTGAGTGTCCCGAAGCTTAGCGGTCTTTTCGGCATTCTCGCGGCAGTGATGGTCGCTATCCTGACTGGAACCTTGATAGCCGGGCTGTCCGGGTTCTTAAAGATGAAATGGAACACCGACGAGCTTATCTCTTCATTCCTGCTTTCATCCTCGATAGTGTACACCATCGATTATCTGGTCTCCGGGCCGCTGCGCAATACCGACAGCTTTCTGCTTTCCACCCGTGAGATTGCACCTCAATTCCGCCTGCCGCAGCTCATGCCGCCGTCGCACCTCAACCTCAGCCTCATGGCTGGATTGCTGCTGGTTGTGCTGACGCACAAATACCTCTTCCACACCTCCAGCGGATACGAACTGCGGATGATCGGACTCAACCGGGAGTTTGCCCGTTACGGCGGCATTCCGGTCCGGCGTTACTACTTCATTCCGATGGCCCTGAGCGGAGCACTCTACGGACTGGCGGGCGGGCTGTACGTGCTCGGCACTTCATTTGCGACACTGCAGGGCTCGACCTCCGGCATGGGATGGAACGGGATTGCCATTGCACTGATTGGCCGCATCCATCCGGTCTTGCTGATTCCGGCCTCCGTTATTTTTACCTATTTGGAATTCGGCGGGGAAAATGCAATGATATACGCCGATTTCTCGTTTGAATTCGGCGCGGTTCTGCAGGCAATTGTTCTTTTCCTCGTCACGGCCCGCATAAGCAAAAGGAGAAAACGTAATGCTGCACTCGATAGTTGAAATAATGACTCCGTTTCTGTTAGCCGGACTGGGCGGGCTATTTACTGAAAAAGCGGGCGTACTGAATATCGCTCTGGAAGGGCTGATGCTGATAGGCGCCTTTGCGGCCGCTGCTGTCGCCGGAACAAGCGGCAATCTTTGGTTGGGAGCGGCAGCTGCCATAGCGGTAAGCGCGGGCTTTGCCTACCTCTATGCGGCGGCAGCCCTCAGGCTGCGCGCGAACATATTTATCGCGGCCCTGGCTCTCAACCTGCTGGCTATCGGCGGCACCCAGATCGCCTCCCATCTGTTGTTCGACACCAAGGGAGTCATCGAGTTTGCTGCCTTTCCGGGGCAGCAGTACTTCACGATTCCCGTACTCAGCGCCATTCCGATACTAACGGAATTTTTTACCGACCATTCGCTGTTCGTCTATCTGGGCTTTGCATGTGTGCCGGCAGCCGCCTGGCTGCTGTACAAAACTCCCTTCGGCATGTATGTGAAAGCTGCCGGACTCAACTCGACGGCTCTTTATACCAGAGGCATCGACGAGCAGCGCATCAAGATACTGGCCATCACCATCTCGGGGATTACCAGCGGCTTGGCCGGGGCCTCCCTGGCCTTCAATCTGGGCGCGTATGTACCCAATATTACCTCGGGACGCGGCTGGATTGCACTGGTGGCTATATTCCTGGGCTATAAGCGCCCCTACGGAATACTGTTGGTTTCGTTTTTATTTGCCGGAGCTGAACTGTTAGCCCAGCATGCACAGGGGATAGCCGGGGCACCTTCATCCCTCTTGCTTGCCTTTCCATTTTTTATCACCTTTATAGGAATGATTCTCTTTTCTGCTTTACATTCGCTGGTTTTAAGACTACAAAGAAAGTACCGATAATTAAAGCAATGAAAGGTGTGAATCGTGGAAACCGATAAAACCAGTCGGTTGGAAAAAGAGGTTTTCGATCTTCGACAGCTCCTGGAAATCAGCAAAAGTCTGAGCTCGAACCTCGATTATCATAGTCTACTCGACTCGATTCTGTACATCTGTATGGGACAGATGGGGGTCATCCAGGCGGCCATCTTCAGTCGTGACAATCTGGAGATGCCTGGTCTGAAGCTTATGCGCAATGTCGAAGGATTCAATCTCGATTCGGGCCGCACCTATGTAATCGATACCGATAGTCCCCTTAGTCATTTCCTCATTGAAAACCCCTATTGCTTTACACTTAGGGAGCTCGCCGCTTCGATTGACGACAACGACAGTTTGAATGTGCTGGAAGACCTTGCACCGACTCTAGTCATTCCCCTGGTAGTAAAAGAGCAGCTCATGGGTTTGATTATTCTCGGCGAACGGATCCACCGCGAAGACTACTCAAGTGAGGATAAACGGTACCTCCTCGACATCGCCCATTTTGCATCGATTGCAATTCACAATGCGGTTCTGTTCGAAATGTCGACTACCGATTTAATGACCCATCTGAAACTCCGACACTACTTTTTCACGGTACTTTCGAAACGAATTCAACATTTATCCGACAGCAATGCCAAGCTGTCCGTTATTATGGCAGATATCGATCATTTCAAACATGTAAACGATACATACGGCCATCAGGCAGGCGACGAGGTAATCAAATCGGTAAGTTTTATTATTCGCAACAATCTGCGAATGGATGACATCGGCGCCAGATACGGAGGCGAAGAGTTTGTTATACTGCTGCATGATACCGATGAAAGCCAGGCATATATAATTGCAGAACGGCTGCGAAAAAAGGTTGCACACTGCAATTTCAAGAGTTATGGCTGCGGAGATACAATACGCATATCCTTAGGTGTAGTGGAGTACAATCCCGAAATCGACGGATCCGCCGACGAGTTGATACGCCGTGTGGACCAAGCACTTTACCATTCGAAGGAGAACGGGCGCAATCAAACTACAGTCGGTTCGACGCTGATCCGGCCCGCTGAATAGATAGATTTATTAGATAGATTCTTTTCGAGGAGACATAATGGATTTTGCAACTCCTAAAGTAGTGGTAAGTAAATGTTTGGGATTCGACAGCTGCCGCTACAATGGACAGAAGATCTTTGATCCGGTAGTGCAGCTGCTCTCCGGGCATGTCGAGTTTATCACTACCTGTCCGGAAGTAGAAATCGGACTGGGAGTACCGCGCAATCCGGTACGCATAGTCAGAGAAAACGACAAAACGATACTCTTTCAGCCGGCCAGCGGAAATGAGGTAACCGGCCAGATGGAAAGCTACCGGGACAGGTTTTTTCCCGAGATAGGAACCGTAGATGGGTTTCTGCTCAAATCACGCTCCCCCTCATGCGGTCCCTGGCAGGTAAAGGTGTACAGCAGCAAAAATGCTCAGAGTGCGCAGGCAAAGGGAGCCGGAATCTTCGGCGGATATATTGTCGAGCGGTTTGAAGGGTATCCTGTTGAAGATGAGGGACGATTAAAAAACTTCGTGCTGCGTGAACATTATTTTACCAGTTTATTCACCCTCGCCAAATTCAGAGAATTAAAGGAACAACAGCAGATGCGGCAACTGGTAGATTTCCATACCAAGGGAAAACTGCTGTTCATGGCATATAACCAGGATCTGCTGCACAAAATGGGCAGTCTAGCCGCGAACCACCAACAGCTGCCCAGCGGAGAGGTGCTGGAGCAATATGAGCAGCTGTTGCGGACACTGTTTGCCGAGCCTCCGAAATTCACCAATATGATCAACGCCTTTCAACACGCCTTCGGCGGCCTGTCAGCGCAGCTGCAGCTGAAGGAGCGGCAATTCTTTTTGAACAGCCTCGAAGAATACCGGGATGAGCGTATACCGGCCAGCACTCTGATCCATCTGCTGAAAAGTTGGGCCATTCGCTTCGAAAATCAATACCTGCTCGATCAGTACCTGATGGGACCCTATCCCCATCAACTGATAGAGATCACAGACTCAGGAAAGGGCCGGCCGCTGTGAACCACACACAGAGGCTGATCGAACACCTCAGCCGATTCGTCACACCGCAGCGTTTTGAGAAGATGCAGGCGGTTATCTTTGAGCGAACTCGCTATATAACAGTCGCGCTGGAGGACATCTACCAGCCACACAATGCCAGCGCAGTTCTGCGCAGCTGCGACGCCTTCGGTGTACAGGACGCCTACATCATTGAGGGCCGCAATCGATTCAAACCGAACAAGGGAATTGAACTGGGCACCAGCCAGTGGCTCAGTCTGCACCGCTTCAACAAATCCGGAACCAGTACCGCAAGTGCGGTCGAGGAGCTGCGCAGCCGAGGCTATAGAATCGTAGCAACCTCGCCCCACGGCAGTAATGTAGACCTGGAGAAGTTCGACCTGGCAAAGGGGCCGGCGGCCTTCTTTTTCGGCAACGAACTGGATGGTCTAACTGAGGGAATGAAGCAGCAGGCCGATGAGTTTGTGAAAATACCCATGTTCGGTTTTGTTGAAAGTTTCAATATTTCAGTGTCCTGTGCACTGGTCCTGCACCATCTGACCCACCAGCTGCGCCGGCAGCAGATCGAATGGCAGCTCTCCGAAGAGGAAAAGCAAAATCTCCTGCTGGATTGGCTGAGAAAAAGCATAAAAAACTGGCACACCATAGAAGCACATTTTAGGGAGAAAAAATGAAAGATTCAAAACGAACCATCTGGTCCTGGGCCTTATACGACTGGGCAAACAGCGCCTTCGCGACAACTGTCATGGCTGGGTTCTTTCCGGTTTTTTTCAAGTCGTATTGGGCCGATCCCACCAATCTACAGGAGAGCACTTTCTATCTCGGCATGGCCAACTCGCTGGCATCGATTATCGTTGCCGCGCTGGCACCATTTTTAGGGGCTGTGGCCGACCGTGGAAGCACAAAAAAGCGCTTTTTAGTTTCCTTCGCCTTTCTGGGGGTCATCATGACCGGCGGGCTTTGGTTTGTGCGGATGGGCTTCTGGCAGCTGGCGATTGTCTTTTATGTAGCCGGAACCGTCGGATTTTCCGGGGGAAACATATTTTACGACTCTCTTATCACGGGGGTCGCCTCTGAAAAGAAGGTGGATTTTGTCTCCTCCCTGGGCTTTTCGCTGGGCTACATCGGCGGCGGACTGCTGTTCCTGGTGAACGTGGTGATGTACCTGCAGCCGGAGCTGTTCGGAATCCCCGACGGATCGACTGCCATTCGCATTGCCTTTCTCACCGTGGCTGTCTGGTGGGCAATATTCACTATCCCGCTGCTGCTGTTCGTCCCCGAACCGCCGGTCGAGTCTCCGCTTCCGTTGAACCGGGCAGTAAAGGGCGGATGGTTGCAGCTGAAGCACACCCTCAAGGATATTCGCAGCCTCAAGGTAGTCGGAATCTTCCTCTTAGCCTACTGGTTCTACATCGACGGAGTGGATACCATAATCCGAATGGCGGTTGATTACGGAGCATCTCTCGGCTTTCCCTCCGAGTCGCTGATCGTAGCCCTGCTGATGGTGCAGTTTATCGCCTTCCCGTCGGCCTTGGCCTACGGCTGGTTCGGAAAGAAGATCGGTGTGAAAAACGCTCTGTACGTAGCCATCTGCGCCTACGGCATTATCACCATCCTGGGCTACTTCATGAAAACCACACTGCACTTCTACATCCTGGCCGGCCTGGTCGGCCTGTTTCAGGGCGGCATCCAAGCCCTCAGCCGCAGTTACTACACCCGCCTCATTCCGGCCAATAAATCGGCCGAATTCTTCGGCTTCTTCAATATGCTCGGCAAGTTCGCCGCAGTTGTAGGGCCATTCCTTATGGGATCCATCACCCTTCTCACCGGCAGCAACCGCTTCGGAATTTTGTCAATCATTATGCTGTTTGCAGTCGGAGGCTTTCTGCTGACCAAGGTCGATGAAGAGGAAGGCCGCCGCATCGCCCACGAAAAACTGGGCGTACACACACAGGCGGAACTCGAACCACCGGAGGATGAAGAGTAACCTGAGCCCACCTGTTTGCGGCTGTCGCAGCCGGGTGGGCTCCGCGCTCAGTCGTGCCAGAAGATGGGAGTGAAAATCACCAGAACGGTGTAGATCTCCAGACGGCCGACCATCATAATGAAAGAGAGAAACCACTTTATATAATCCGGGAAAAAGGCGTAGTTTTCGGTTGGGCCTACCATTTCGAAGCCGGGGCCGATATTTCCGAGGGTTACCAGCGCTGTGGAAAAGGATGTCAGTATGGTGTTGCCGGCCGTAGCTACTACAAAGGTGACGATCAGCAAGAGAAAGATGTACAGCGATACCATTCCGGTAATGACATAGACAGTATCTTTTTTAACTACGCGGCCGTTGAGATGTATCCGAAAAACGCCGCGTGGATACACAAGGTATTTCATCTCGTTGAAGCCCTGTTTGATTATGGTTACAATTCTCACCACTTTCATCCCCCCGCCGGTAGAACCGGCCGAACCACCGATAAACATGAGGGTAAACAGGACAGTCTTCGCCACCGCCGGCCATGCGGCAAAATCGGCGGTGGCGTACCCGGTTGTAGTCAGAATCGACGCGGCCTGAAAACCCGCAAAGCGCAGGCTTTCACCGAAGCTTTCGTACACCGTGCCGTGCAGATCGAGTGCTATCAGCATACTGGCCACAATCAATATACCGGTATACACCCTAAACTCGGTGTTTTTTATGATCGAACGGGTGTCCCCGCGAACCAGCCGGAAGAACATGATGAAATTGACGCCGGCCAGATACATGAAAATAGTAATTATCACATGGATGTAACCAGAACTGTAAAAACCGACGCTGCTGTTCTTGGGGGAAAACCCGCCGGTAGCAAGTGTTCCGAAGGTGTGAGTCAGCGAATCGAACAGGTTCATCCCGCCCAGCATCAGCAGGGACGTTTCGGCAACTGTCAGGGAAAGGTAGATAATCCATAGAATTTTAGCCGTCTCGGTAATCCGCGGTGTTATTTTGTCGACCGATGGTCCGGGAGCTTCGGCCTTCAGCAGCTGAAACCCGCCGATTCCCAAAAGTGGAAACAGAGCGACCGTCAATACTACGATTCCCATTCCGCCCAGCCAATGGGTAAGTGAACGCCAAAAAAGCAGGCTGTAGGATAGCCCTTCGATATTTGTCAGAATTGAGGCTCCGGTGGTGGTGAACCCGGACATAGTTTCGAAAAAGGCATCGGTGTAACTGGGAATCTCACCGGACAGATAGAACGGCAGTGCCCCGGAGGCCGAGGCGGTAATCCAGGCCAAGGATACAAAGAGAAAGCCGCCCCGAATGGAAATGTCTAGGCCGCCATAGGAGCGTAGTCCCAGAAACAGCAAAAGCGCGATAATTATGTTCAGGCCGCAGGGAATCGCGAAGGCCCGCAGCAGCTCGAACTCTTTATACCACCATGCTACCAACATGGGCAGCAGCAAAAAGAAGGAGATTATCAGTAAAAAAACGCCTAAAACCCGCAGTACTACCGGTATTCTCATGTTTTCTTCTTATTTCTTCTTTTTAGCAAACAACTGGTCGAGCTTATTTACGTGCTCTTTTCGAGTGATCAACACGATATTATCTCCGCCGAGCAGCATGTCGTTTCCATGGGGCAGATAGTTTTCATCGCCCCGGGAGATGAACAGAATCAGTGAATGGTACGGCAGCTTGATGTCTTTGATCATACGGTTGGCCACCCGGCTGCCCGGCTCAACACTCATTTCAATCATCTCCAGGTTCCCGCCGCTGATTGCATGGATGCTGTGCACCTTGCCCTTGCGAACGAGCTTCAGAATCGAGTTTACCACCGCATTGTTCATACTGATAGTCGTATCGACACTCAATTTCGAGGCCATTTTCAGAAAATCGTTTTTGTTTACCAGTGCAATCGAACGTTTAATCCCGATGCTCTTTGCATACATGGAAGTAACCAAATTCAGTTCCTGATTGCCGGTGGTACTGATCAAGAGGTCGTAGTCCACCAGACCGTTTTCTTCTAGCAGGCCTTCATCGCTCACATCCCCGTACAGCACCAGCGCCTGCGGAAACTCTTCGGCCAGCTGCTTTGAGCGGTCGTAATCCCGCTCGATCATGACGACGTTACGTTTTTGCCGTGGCAAAAATGACTCGAGCATCCTCGAGATAAAACTTTCGCGTTCGTTGGTCAGAATAAGTTGACGGGCAACGTAACTGCCGATGCGCCCTCCGCCGACTATCACGATTTTGCGCAGCTCTTCGCGCGGCTTTCCTTCGGTTTCGAAGGCCGTCTGCAGATGGTTAAGGGTACCAATCAGGTAAAGTGTATCCCTCTCGCGGATAATAGTGTCGCCCTGTGGGATGATGTAGCCGTTTTCGCGGACGATTACCGCTACGATAAAATCGTACTGCACCTCATTTTTGATATCTTCGATGCGCCTGTCACGAAAGCGGGAATATTCTCCGATAACCATAGTCCGCATCTGGAAAGTTGTGCCTTCGAAGTTGATAATGTCGCTAATGGCCCCGTGTTCTACCGAACGCAGGACGGCCCGGGCCGCTTCGATTTCCGGGTTCACTACATAATCAATGCCGAGAAAAGGTTTCTGAGCTATAGTCGAGGTAGTGTACTCGAAGTTTCTCACACGGGCTATTTTATACGGAACCTGGTACTCGCTGGCTACTATACCGCAGGCAATCATATTCAGCTCGTCGGATTCGGTTACGCTGATAAAAAAGTCGGCTTCGTTGATAGATGCCTGTTTGAGCACTTCGCGATTGTTCACTTCACCGTGAATTACCATACAGTCGAGACTGCCGGCTGCCTGGCGCACCTTGTCGATACTCCGTTCGATCAGCACTACATCGTGCTTCTCTCCTACCAGTTTGCGGGCTAACTGCAGGCCGACATTACCGGCCCCTACAATAATTTTCTTCATAATCGAGGTTTATAGTATCAAATGCGCACGGTTTTGTCACACGATTTCAGGTTATTTGAGCAAATGACAGGCGGCATAGTGCCCCGGCGAGATTTCCCGCATCTCAGGATATACTTCAGAACAAATATCCATAGCATGCGGACAGCGCGGGTGAAAGTGGCAGCCCGTCGGAGGTGTAATCGGAGAGGGTACGTCACCCATTACTACTCTTTGCTTGGTTTCCCGGGCATGCGGATCCGTCGTCGGAAAAGCGGTAAACAGCGATTTTGTATACGGATGCGCATGATGGGCTACCAGCTCCTCTTTATCGGCAAACTCAACTACCTTGCCGAGGTACATGACCATTATCCGGCTGGAAATAAACTCGACTACGCCCAAATCGTGGGCAATAAACAGGTAGGTAAGGCTGTGCTTGTCCCGCAGGTCCAGCAACAGGTTCAAAATCTGAGCCTGCACCGAAACATCCAGTGCCGAGACCGCCTCATCGCAAATAATAAATTCCGGGTCAAGGGTAAGAGCCCGGGCAATACCGATACGCTGACGTTGACCGCCGGAAAATTGGTGTGGAAAGCGGTTCTTATACTGCGGGTTCAGCCCGATCTCCTCCATGATACCGTCTATTTTCTCCTGCCGTTCCGCCGGGGTAAGCTTCGTGTGGATACGCAGAGGCTGCGAAAGCAGACTGCTGATTTTCTTACGGGGATTAAGCGAACTATAGGGGTCCTGAAACACCATCTGCATCTGTGTTCGCAAGTGCTGTATTTCAGTGTTGTTTAATTCGAACACATCCCGGCCCTCGTAAAATACTGTACCGGCGGTTTTATTTTCCAGCCGCAGTACAGTGCGTCCGAGGGTTGATTTTCCGCAGCCGGACTCGCCTACAACCCCGAGTACCTCGCCCTCCAACACGTTAAAACTGACATCATCCACCGCTTTTAAAATCGGCTTCGGTCCGCCGATTTTCTTAGTAGGCAGGGTAAAGTGAGTTTTTAAGTTTTTAACTTCAAGTAAAGTTTCCATATGCTTATGTATTATTCCTCTCTTTAATCACATCATCCACCCGGTGACACCAGGTAGAATGCCCCACGGCAATTGAAGTCTCATCCGGAAAAGAGTTTCTGCACTCATCAACCGCAAATGGACAACGGTTTTCAAAGGGACACCAGTCGCCAATTGTAAGCAGATCGGGAACCGTTCCCCGGATGGCCTCCAGCCGTTTTGCACCGCGGTACTTTTTATTGGAGGGCAGAGAGTTCAACAATCCCAGCGTATAGGGGTGTGAGGGTTTTTCGAATATTTCGAACACATCGGCCTCTTCCACCTTGCGCCCGGCATACATTACCACCACCCGGTCGGCAGTTTCGGCAACTACCCCCATATCGTGGGTAATCAATAAAACCGACATACTGATCTTTTTTTTGAGATCCGCCAGCAGATCTAATATCTGCGCTTGAATGGTTACATCAAGGGCGGTAGTCGGTTCATCAGCTATCATCAGTCCGGGCTGCGGAGATGCCAGAGCCATGGCAATCATCACCCGCTGCCGCATTCCACCGGAAAGCTGGTGGGGATAACTGTCTATTCGGCTATCAGGTGCGGGTATTTTAACCAGTTGCAGCAGTTTCAACGCCCGATCCCAGGCCTCCGGCTTGCTCATATTCTGGTGGGTGAGAAATACATCCGCTATCTGTTCGCCTACCTTGAACACCGGATTAAGACTGGTCATCGGCTCCTGAAAAATCATTGAGATGCGCTGACCGCGCAGCTTTCGAATTTGGCGTTCTGAAAGGGTGAGCAAGTCCCTGCCCTCGAACAGTATCTTGCCGTTATCAATTTTTCCCGGCGGCATCGGAATCAGTTGATTAATTGAATGAGCGGTTACCGATTTGCCGCAACCGGACTCGCCGACCAGGGCCAAGGTTTCGCCTTTTTTAATATCGAATGAGATATCCCGTACAGCCCGTACAACTCCGCGCTGAGTGTAGAAGTTCACCTCAAGGTTCTGTATTGACAGCAGTGTTGATTCATCCATGCCTTAGTCCCTCAACTTCGGATCGAGAATATCGCGCAGCCCGTCGCCAAACAGGTTGAAGCCCAACACGGCAAATAGGGTAGCGATACCGGGTAAAGTGACAATCCACCAGGCGCTGGTTATAAACTCACGCGAGCTGGCGATCATCAGGCCCCACTCTGGTGTCGGCGGCTGGGCACCGAGGCCGAGGAAGGAGAGCGCGGCCGAACTCAAAATCGCCTCGCCGACTCCCAGGGTTGCCTGTACCGATATCGGGGCCAGACAGTTCGGCAGAATAGAGCCGAACATCAGCTCGAGGTCGGACGCCCCAATTGAACGCTCGGCGGTTACATAGTCGGCCTCTTTTTCGGCCAGCACCGAAGCTCGCACCAGGCGTACGTAGCGCGGGATCTGGCTGATGCCGATAGCAATCATTGCATTGGTGAGCGAGGCTCCTAAAATGGCAACGATAACAATAGTAAGCAGCACATACGGAAAGGCCAGCATAATGTCGATTATGCGCATGACGATTTTGTCAAACCAGCCCCCGTAATAGCCGGAGATAACTCCAATCAGCAGACCGAACACCAGAGCAATACCCACCGAAACTACCCCGATTATCATGGAAATCCGGGCTCCGAAAATGAGCCGGGAGAGCATATCACGGCCCAGGTCGTCGGTTCCAAGCAGGTACCCTTCGGTAAAGGGTGGTGATTTGCGCATTTCAATTGTCTGTGCAAGCGGATTGTGCGGGGCAACAAGTGGGGCAAAAATCCCCACTGCCAAAAAAATTGCAATTACAACTAAGCCGGCAATCGCGCCTTTATTCCGTTTTAACTGATGAATGGACTCCTGAAAAAAGGTCGGTTCATCGACTACTACCAACGTTTTTCCCGCCGGTGGCAGCCTGTCAGTAGATTCCATCATTATTAGTTTTTCCTCTTGTTTGTGTGTCTTCATTTACTGCAGCCTGATTTTCGGATTCACTATCGAGTACAGAATGTCAACTACCAGATTAATCATTACAAAGGTGGTAGCAATAACAAGTACTCCTCCCTGCACAGCCGGATAGTCCCGGGCTTCGATCGCCTTATATATCCACTTACCAATCCCCGGCCAGGCAAAAATGGTCTCAGTGAGGATTGCCCCCGAAAGCAGCAACCCGAACTGAAGACCGATAATAGTCACTACCGGCAGAAGTGCATTCTTCAGTGCGTATCTATACACAACCCGCTTTTCGAGAATACCAGCTGAGCGAGCTGTCTTTATATAATCCTGCTTGAGAACTTCCAGCATACTACTGCGGGTAACCCGCGCAATAATCGCAAGAGGAATCGTTCCTAAGGCAATTGCCGGCAGGATCATATGCCTCAAGGAAGATATCAGGAACTTTGGATCACCTTCACGAAACAAGTAAATCAGCGAATCAATAACATAGAAGCTGGTGATCGGTTCGAAATAGTAGCGAATGTTTATGCGGCCGCCGGTCGGCAGCCAGTCGAGCCCTACCGAGAATATCATCATCAGAACCAACGCCAGCCAGAATACGGGCATCGAGACGCCGAACAGGGCCCCCACCATAGAGGTGTAGTCGATCCAGGTATTCCGCCGGGTGGCGGACAAGACTCCTATAATAATTCCGACGGTAGTAGCGAACAGCATCGCGAAGAAAGCGAGTTCAATAGTCGCGGGGTATAACTCTTTTATTTCGTCCACCACTTTACGGCCGGATTTAATAGACTTTCCAAAGTCGAGCTGCGCCATGTTCTTCATATAAATGCCGTACTGCTCAATCAAGGGGCGGTCAAGCCCCATCTCGGCCCGGATTTTTTCTAACTGAGCTTTAGTGGCCCGCTCTCCCAGCATCACCCGGGCCGGGTCTCCGGGAGAAAGGGCAACCATGGCAAATACAAGTGTAGCAACACCAATCAGGGTTGGTATGAGTAGTAAAAGTCTCTTTAATAAGTATTTTAGCATTTGTAAACCATTATTTTCTCACAAAGGAAACAGAGACCGTATGGCCTCTGTTTCCCTAAATTGTTTCTGCATTCAGTTACATACAAAAATCATCGATTTTTGTATTGCAAAACTTATTTGTCCAGCCACACGCTGTAGAATACACGCTTTCCAACCGGGGAGAGCTTGAAATCCATTACGTTGGGCTGCATCGGTTCTGAAACAACCGAGTGAGCTACCGGAACCCAGGGTGCCTCTTCATGGAAGATTTCCTGAGCCTCTTTGTACAGCTCGGTTCGTTCGTCACGATCGAAAGTCGATTTGGCTTCGAGCACCAGGTCATTGAACTCTTCGTTCTTCCAGAAAGCGATGTTTCCGGCGGGAACCTCCGCAGCCGGAATCGACAGCAATACGAATAAGAAGTTGTCGGGGTCACCATTATCACCGGTCCACCCCAGCAGAGCGGCCTGATGTTTACCGTTGTCAGTACCCTCAAGATAGGTTCCCCATTCATAGCTTACGATCTCAGCCTCTACACCGATCTCCTTCAGTTGGGCCTGCATAATTTCGGCAACCTTGCGTCCGTCAGGGAAGTAAGGCCGCGCAACCGGCATAGCCCACAGTTCGGTTTTGAATCCGTCCGGATGCCCGGCTTCGGCCAGCAGTTCCTTGGCTTTCTCGGGGTTGTAGGGATACGGATCGATATCTTCGTTATAAGACCACATTGTGGGAGGAATTGGGTTTTTAGCGGCGGTTCCGGCATCGCCGAAAACTGCAGTGATGATTTCCTCTTTGTTGATGGCATAATTGAAGGCCTGACGTACGCGCTTGTCGTCGAAAGGTTCTTTCTGGCAGTTCATTGCCAGATAACCTACGTTCAGACCGGGCTGCTGAATTACTTTGATATCAGGATCGGCCTTCATTTCGGCGATATCTTCGGGTGAGGGGAAATCCATCACGTCGATCTCGCCCTTCTGCAGCGCCAGATAACGGGCGGTTGCATCGGGGATAACTTTCAGAATAAGGCGTTCCAGGTATGCCGGGCGGCGCCAGTAGTCTTCGTTCCGTTCAAGAACGATGTTGTCGTCCTTCTTCCAGGATACGAACTTGAAGGGACCGGTACCAACCGGGTTGCTCTTGAAGTCTTCGCCGTACTTCTCTACTGCGGTCGGGCTGACCATTGCGGCAAAGTCCATAGCCAGGTTGGCCAGGAAGGGGGCTTCGACTTTCTTCAGTTCGAAGCGAACAGTATAATCATCAACTGCAACAATATCTTTGACGATATTGCTCATATCCATGTAACCCCAGTACTTCCAGGGCCCCAAATCATAATATGGATGGTTCTCATCTAGCTGACGCATCAGCGAGAAAACAACTGCATCGGCATTGAAGGGGGTTCCGTCATGGAAGGTTGCATCTTCCACCAGGTTGAAGGTAAAAGTAAGACCGTCATCGGAGATGTCCCAGCTTTTTGCCAGCGCAGGCTGGATTTCCGTGGTTCCGTTCTTGAACTCTACCAGGTTATCAAAAATCTGAGTAGAGCCGTAGAACGACTCTCCGTCGGTTTCACGGGCCGGATCCAGACCGACTGAATCTCCACCGCGTCCGAATACCAGAACTCCTCCGTACTTCGAATCTTCCGCAGTTTCTTCAGTAGCTTCTCCGGCTGCTTGGCCTTGATCAGCTTCTTGTTGTCCGCCGGCAAATACGGCGAAAGCAAGCAAGAAGACTAATAGTACATTTAATGCTTTTTTCATCAACACACTCCTTTTTTTTGAATATAGCATGAATATTTATTATTCCAATCGCCCACTCATTTGTCAATCAGAATTTCGTAGTTTTTGTTTCTATCTGAAAGAATAACTTCAAAAGGTGGATGATCTGCCCGCTGTGAGTGTGTACGTGCTTTGAAAACATCAGCGGCGGCGCAGTTTGAATGAGGCCAGCACGACCAGCATGGCTATCACCAGCACTGCCGGTACTCCCCAGAACCATTCGTAGCGTACCCGACCGTCTACTACGGTAATATCGAACACAGCGCCGGCCAGCATACTGCCGAGAAAATTGCCGATTCCCATGGTTACCAGATTGAACAGCTGCTGCATTCCAGCCCGCGATTCCGAATCGGTAAAACTGTCAATGTATATAAATGCAGCCGAGAAGTAAAAGGCAAATGCGGGGCCGTGAAACGCAATACCTATGTAGGCCGGGAGGGGACTCCGGTTAAGGGCGCTGAGAATCAGAAATGCAAACCGGAGCAGTTCCATCACCACCCCAAGCAGCAATACCCGGCGGAAACCGAAGCGGGTCAGCAGACCGCCCAGCGCAAGCATCGCCAGCACTTCAGTGGCCTGCCCTAGGCTCATAGCCGGCATGATTGATGATTCAGCGACACCGATTGCATCCATAAAAGGCGCGGTGCCGAAATAGTAGTACTTGTCCACCGCCTGCACCACCAGCCCCACCAGTGCCACTATCAGCACCCGCGGCTGCAGCAGAAGGCGCAGTGCCGCCCGCGGAATAAGCTCGCGTCGCCGCGGACCGGCCTGGGGCTTCGGAGCCAGGGTAAAAGCGTAGATCCCGAGCAATGCGCTCACCAGCGCGGTAAACCGCAGGGCATCGCCGATATTCCCGCCGGGTCGGTTCAGCCACAGGAAGCTGAAAAACCAGGCCACGGCAATCCAGCCGGCGGTACCCCACAGCCGCACATTCCCGAACTGCCGCCGGGCGTCCGGTGCATGATGGAATACAATGGCATTCGTCAGCGCTACCCCCGGACCGAAGAGCATTTGAAACACAATGTAGAGAATAAGAAACGGCAGGTATTGATCCTGCAGGGTGAGCAGCCACATCACCACTGCTCCCCCTATCTGCGAAACCGCCAGGACACGCTCGGCCGCAAGCAGCCGGTCTGCAATTAAAGATCCGACCAGGGGCGCCGCGACCGCTGAGAGCGCCGACATCGAGAGAATGGTGCCGGTCTGTACACCGGTAAAGCCGAGAACCTTATTGAGGTAAAGGCTGAGAAGCGGGATATGCGCGCCAG
>CAZRWN010000020.1:0-48409 GCA_964603735.1 uncultured Sediminispirochaeta sp.
CCTCTAACACTCCACTTGAGACTGTGAATATCCATATTTCAAAGTAATAACAAAATTTCATAAAGCCCATTCACAAAAATGCGAATAAATCACAAAAATTCACAATTTACGGGGTTTAAAAAGTGCCCGTATAATCAATCCACTGAAAGAAAACAAGTTCAATTAGGAGATATTTGCATATGATGAGGAAGAGAGAGTCAAAACAGTGGATGCTGTTCTTAATGCTTGTTCCGGCAATAGTGTACCTTATACTGTTTCAATACATCCCTATGTCCGGAATTCTGCTTGCGTTTAAACAGTATTCTATCAGAGATGGCTTTTTCGGCAGCCCCTGGGTGGGGTTTTCGAACTTCAAATTCTTATGGACCTCGGGGCAGCTTTGGCGAATTACCCGCAATACGGTGCTGTATAACCTTGCATTTATTATCACCACTCACGTGACAGCAATCTTTGTGGCGGTTTTTATCAGCGGCTTGGCGGGTAAAAAAACTACTAAAACCATCCACTCGGTTCTGTTTCTCCCCTATTTTATCTCCTTTGTCGTGTTGGGGGTATTCGTCTACAATATTCTCAGTTATGAATTCGGCTCTCTGAATACCTTTCTTAAGGCTATGAACATGGAACCGGTAAATGCCTATTCTGAACCGCTTGTGTGGCCGATAGTACTCACCTTTTTTAATATGTGGAAATGGATTGGATACAGCAGCATCATATATTTGGCTGTAATTGTAGCTATAGATAAACAGGCCTATGAAGCGGCCCAAATTGAAGGTGCGAATGTTTGGCAGCAGGTATGGTACATAACTGTTCCGCATCTCGTACCAACCTTCATCATTATACTTTTACTCCAGCTTGGAAAGATAATGCGGGGACAATTTGATCTATTCTATAACATCATCGGAAACAACAGTCAGCTGTTTCAAGCCACCGATGTAATCGATACCTATGTCTTTCGCTCCCTTGTCCATAACTTTGATATCGGCATGGGTTCAGCTGCCGGCTTGTATCAGTCGGCCTTGGGATTGGTCATCATCCTGCTGGTGAACTGGCTTATCCGAAGGGTCCACCCCGATTATGCACTTTTCTAAAAAGGAGAAGCAAAGGTGAAGAAGATATATTCAGATGTTCTATCGTTTCATATTGTCGGTTATACATTTCTTTTCATTCTGGCAATAGCCTGTTTACTCCCCTTTGTGTTAGTCTTGTCCGGCTCGCTTACTCCAGAGCAGCATATTTATGTGCATGGATATAGACTATGGCCGAAAGAAGTAAGTTTTGACGCATATAAAATCATCCTAAGTTCGCCGGACACAATCGGTAGAGCTTATATGGTATCGATGGGGGTAACCTTTTTTGGAACAGCCGGTAGCCTATTCATAAGTTCGATGACCGCCTATGTATTATCGAGAAAGGAGTTCAAATACAGGAACCATTTTGCAATCATGATCTATTTTACAACCATTTTTACGGGTGGAATGGTACCAATGTATATCTGGATGGTTAATTTTCTCAATCTGAAAGATAACTATCTTGCTATCATCATGCCGACATTCTTGACCGCTTGGAATATTCTTTTACTTAGAAACTTTATTAAGTCGATACCGGAAGAGGTAGTTGAATCGGCGCAGATGGACGGAGCAGACCATTTTACCATCTACTCCCGAATAATTCTGCCGCTGGCAGTACCTGGCTTGGTTACTATCGGATTGTTTATCAGTTTGCATTACTGGAATGACTGGGCGCAGGCGAGACTTTTTATTGAAGACCCGGATATGTTTACACTACCTTATCTGCTGTACAACACCATCAATCGCTTCGATGCTCTTTCGCGGACAGTGGCCGGGTCCGGTATACCGATGCCGGATATGCCGACCCAGTCGTTGAAATTGGCGATTGCCATTATTTCGATTGGACCGATGGTCTTTCTGTTTCCAATTCTACAAAAGTATTTTATCAAGGGCCTTACTGTTGGGGCTGTAAAGGGATGAAGCCGGTTTTGCCGGATCATATATTTTTATTAAAGGAGTGGGGTAGATGAAAAAAATACTCATGGCATTGTTACTGGTTAGTTTTTCGATTGCTGCTGTATTTGGGTCAGGCCAGCAGGAGAAGGAAACGGGAAATGGCAGTAATTCTGGAGAACTGGAGAATTCTGGAGAACTGGAGCCCGTCGTATTAGAGATGTATCTCATAGGAGATGCCCAGCCCGATTACCAGGAAATGCTTGCAAAGCTGAATAAGAAGCTAAAAGAAGACATCAATGCGACTCTCAAGGTGAATTTCACCACGTGGTCAGGATGGGAAACGAAGTACAATTTGCTGCTGACAGCCGGAGAAAAGTTCGATCTAATCTTTGCTGCTCAGTGGACAAAGTATCAGGAGTTCGCCCGTCAGGGAGCCTATCTAGAGCTGAACGAATTGCTCCAGGAGTATGCACCTAAAACCTGGGAAAACATTCCGCAGGACGGCTGGGAACAGACCAAGGTCGATGGAAACATATATATGGTTCCGATGAACGCGCTTGAATTCGAAACACATGGTCTTCTGTACCGATTGGATTTGGCAAAAAAATATGACATCGGAAAAATTGAAAATGTAGATGATATGGAAGCCTATTTTACTGCGATCAAAAATAACGAGAAGGGGATGATGCCCTTGAATGCCGGCGCCCAGGGGCCAGGCAACAGTATCCGCCATTTTATCAATGCGATAGAGGGAGTGCGACCGTATCCCTGGACCGATTCGGTACATATGATGATGCATCGCTATCTGGATGAGGAAGAGTGGTTTTTTCCACTTGAGCGACACGGTGCGGTCTTCTATGAAAAAACACGCGATTGGTATGAAAAGGGGTTCTGGCCAAAAAATATTCTCTCCAGTCAGATGTCCGCCCGCGATAACCTGAAAAATGGAACTAGTGCCTCGGCAATTATGAATGCCCCCAATGCCAATGATGATGCAATACAGATTTTGGCCAATCATCCGGAGTGGGAACTGGACTGGTTTAACTTCGAACACAGATTTCCTGTAAATAAGACCCGCGCTCTTATCGGCAATGGTATGGCAATTAATGATAACGCCGAACATCCCGAGCGTGCCCTTATGTTTCTGGATCTGGTCCATAACGATTTTGAGTACTACATGCTGATGACAAATGGAATTCGCGGAAAGCACTGGGAGCTGGATGAAGATGGCTACCTTGTAATGCCTGAGGGGGTTGATGCATCGAATACAGGATTTGCCTGGGATGCACCCTGCCCGTGGGGTTGGCGTGAAGAAGAGTTTCACTTGGGTGGAATTATGAAAAACCCGAGTACTATGCCCTTTATTAAAGATTGGTGGGCACAATGGGTTGAGAATTCGATTTACAACACTTCGGTCGATTTTGCCTTTGATCCGACACCGGTTACCACGGAGATGGCCGCTCTTTCGAATGTGCAGTCAACCTATGAATTAGCTTTGCAGTGGGGTGTCCTTGAACTGGATAAAATTGAGGAGTATAAGAGTGCCCTGCAAAAGGCCGGCTTAGAAAAAGTAAAAGCTGAGCTCAACAAGCAATGGCAGGAATACCTACAGAATAAATAATCTTTCACATTTACATTGTCACCCGGCGGTTTTTTCCGCCGGGTGTCTGTGAAGTCGAGATGGAACAACATGACAGAGAAGACACATCGCTATAATGAACTAAAAGACAGCTGGACAATTTCTTCGGTGAGTCCTCCGCGGCATTGGTACAACTATTTATGGAGTCGAGATGGGTACTGCGCACAAATCTCGCAGGGTGGGCACGGTTCCTCGTTTTATTTTTCGGATAAAGGGGAGATGTGCCGACTCAACTGTGATTCAGCCCGGTATTTTTACGTGAGGGATGAGAATAGCAAGGCTGTATGGTCGCCTGGTGGAATACCTGTAAATCAAAAATTGGATAAGTTTGAGTGTACTCATGGAATTGGTTCTAGTTCAATTTATTCGGAGAAAGAAGCTATACATACCGAGTGCAGAGTATTCGTACCCTTAGACGGTTTTCAGGAGATTTGGGATGTTAAGCTCTATAATTGCAGTAAGGTTGAGCGTTTTATTTCCCTCTTTTCACTAGTAAGTTTTGAGCTCGAGGGGTTCTCTTATCCACGCTATTATGAGGTGTATAGGACTGCGGAAACCTTTTTTGACTCAGAGTTGAACGGGGTGTATTGTCGCACCGCCCATCCATTTGCCCCTCATAACCGCTACAACGCCTTTATCGCATCTCCACAAAAAGTAAGTTCTTACGATGGGGATTTACATTCCTTTTTAGGTACGAACTCTGTTATTACACGACCAGATGCCAGTCTTTCAGGCCTGTATCAACAACCGAATGTAGTCATGACGGGAAAAAAGTGCAATCAATCGGAGACGACGCTGTTCATGCTGGGTGGTGTTCTGCAGCATAGTCTGCACTTAGCCCCCGGGGAATCAAAAAACATCCGGATTATTATCGGTCTTTCTGCAGATATCCAAGAGTCTCGAAGAGTCGTTCGCACATTTTCAGATGCAGGCTATGTAGAGTCGGCGCGCTCGATTGTGAACGACTTCTATCAACAGCGCTATTCTCAACTGCATGTAAAAGTGCCCGATAACCGAATGCTCCGAATAATGAACACCTGGGTACAAAAGCAGATCGAATTCTGCGGAGTGGCAAAGAAGGGAGTGCGAGATAATCTCCAAATTGCAGTTGGCTTATTGAACTACCTCCCCCGGCAGGCACAGAAACAAATCGAAGATTGCCTCTCACATCAGTTCAGCGATGGCTCGGCTTTGCTGACCTGGTATCCCTATGATGATGTGGCCTATTCCGATCAGCCCTTCTGGATTATCTGGTCAACTATCCAGCTCATAAAGGAGACAGGTGAATTCGAACTTTTGAAAAAGCAGCTTCCGTATGAGGATGGCGGTGCGGGGACTGTCTTTGAGCACTTGCAGGCGGCTGCACAGCGGCTTATCAGGGAAAGGGGGCCGCATAATTTGGTGAAAATTAAGTTTGCCGATTGGAACGATGCGCTGAACGTGATGAATGATGAGCATGCGGAGTCGGTTATGGTCTCAGCCCAGGCCTGTATTGCATTTTCCGAGCTATCGGTTCTGTGTGAACAACTCGGGAGGAGAACCGATGCGGTTTTTTATGCGAGGGAATATACAGAGCTCAAAAAGAGCATAAACGAGCATGCGTGGGATGGTGAGTGGTACGTGCGAGCCATCTCGAAAGAGGGCCCAATTGGGTCTGCTTCCGGCCCGGGCAGCTCAATTTATCTAAATGCTCAGGTATGGGCAATTTTAGCCGGAATTCCAGATGAAGATAGACTCGCTTCTGTACTAAAGGCTATCGACGGAATGGAGCACCCCTTCGGTTTTCCGATCAGCGATCCTCCGAATGAAGAGTTTTCACCGCGCCTCGGCCGAATGAGCGGAATGTTACCTGGACTGTTCGAGAACGGCGGAGTGTACTGTCACGCAACCGGTTTTAAGGCGTATATGGATTGTTTTCACAAGCGCGCAGATGCGAGTCTACGGGCATTGCAGAAAATAATTCCCGACAGCCCTGATAATCCGTCCGCACGATCGGGTGCTGAGCCCTACGTGTTTACCAACTGTTATGCAACCCATCCCAAGTATTACGGGAAGTCGTATCAGTCTTGGACGACCGGTACCTCGGCTTGGGCCCTTATTAGTTTGTTCGAAGGTATTCTCGGGCTGAGGAGGGGTTATGAAGGGCTGCATGTGCAGCCGTGCTTTCCAGCAGCCTGGGAAGAGGCTGAGGTATCAAGAGTGTTTCGCGGAACTAAGTACAGGATCGTATATCGAAATCCTAATAAAACTGAGGCGGGCCGCGTCCAGGTTATTGTAGATGGGGAACCTATATCAGGCGATATCCTGCCCCTATTTGATGATGAAGATGAACACCTGGTTGAAGTAAGATTCTAAGGAGAAGCAAGAAATGAAATATGAAATAACTATTCCGGAGAGTGAGATAAATTACAATTATCAAGTTATCGTCTGCGGTGGCGGACCTTCCGGCTGTGCGGCCGCAACGGCCGCGGCTCGTGAAGGCGCCCGGGTTTTACTGATTGAAGCAAGCGGAGCTCTCGGTGGGATGGGAACATCCGGCTTGGTTCCTTCATGGAGTCCGGTCTCCGACGGCGAAAGGATACTGTATCAGGGCATTGCGGAAGAGGTCTTTCAGCTTGCCCGCAAGAATATTGCTCACGTACCGGAGGATATGTTTGAGTGGGTCGCTATTGATCCGGAGCTGCTCAAAAGGGTCTATGACCGGCTGGTTGGAGAGGCTGGTGTGGTTCCCCTGTTTCAGACGATGCTCTGTGGAGTACAGCTGCAGAATGGACAGATTAGTTCAATACTAGTCGCGAACAAAGGCGGACTGTCTGCATACAAGGCTGAAGTATACATCGACTGTACCGGCGATGGGGACCTCAGTGCGTGGGCAGGTGCCCCTTTTGAAAAGGGCGACCCGCAGAACGGCGAAACGCAGCCGGTGACCCACTGCTTCACCCTGTCAAACGTAGACAGTTACGCTTATGCATATCACGGCCAAGTGGCACGGGAAACTGATGACAGCCATGTGGCCCATATTCTCAATTCGCAGCGTTTTCCGCTTATCAAAGACCGCCACTGCTGTAACAACTTTGTCGGTCCCGGTACCGTTGGCTTCAATGCTGGGCATCTCTGGGATGTCGATAGTGCTGATCCTACCTCTGTGTCTGAAGCCTTGATTCAGGGGCGGGAGATTGCAGAACAGTATCGGCAGGCATTAGCAGAGTTTTATCCTCAGGCATTCGCAAACTCTTTTTTGAGTGCCACCGGAGCGCTACTGGGAGTCAGAGAGAGCCGGCGGATTATAGGAGATTATATGCTCAGCATCGAAGACTGGCTCGAGCGCCGGAGCTTTCATGACGAGATATGCCGGAACAATTATCCGATTGATATCCATACGGCGAAAGATGAGATAGTGGCTGATCAACAGGGACAAATAAGCCCGATGGACCGTTTTAAGAGATACCGGAAGGGCGAATCGCATGGCATACCCTACCGCTGTCTCACACCGCAGGGGAAAAGCAATCTACTAACTGCCGGGCGTGCTATTTCCACCGATAGAGTTGTACAGGCCAGCACCCGGGTGATGCCTGTGTGTCTGTCGGTCGGTCAGGCGGCCGGTACTGCTGCAGCACTTGCGCTGCATATGGAAACGGTTGATGTTCATAGGGTTGATACAGGCAGTCTTCGAGGTAAGCTTCGGGATGCGGGGGTGTATCTGCCATGATTGACTGCCGCCACAAAGCGGTCTATGATGGTCTCAAATGGAGTTAAACAAGAAATTTCACAAACTGTTTATTCCAATAGCTTTCAGTTTTCTTGTTCTGACACTAGTGGTGAGCGGTTTTTTTATTTTCTATATCAACAAGCAGTTGGTCTCTTTTATTTACACCTCTGAGATACACAACCTGAAAAAGGCGGGGCGTACCTCCGAATTGTTGTTGCAGCGTTCTTGGGTTCTTGCTCAGCAGATACATAACGATTTTCAGTTGAAAAAGCTTTTGTATTATGAGGAAGTGGATCAGCTTGAGGAGTTGATATCTCTGCAGCAGTTAAAAAGCTATTCTATGGTAATTCCGAACCTTCACTCTATATATCTCTACAATGAGAACCTAAATCGGTTTTACATTGTAACAGAGGCAAAAGTGCAGCTGGTGCAGTCGAAACCGGATTTTTTTGATACAGCTATACTGAATTTATTGGAAGATACAGCGGTGATAAATTCGGGCCGACCGGTTACAAGATACATACCAGGGGACAAAGAAGGGGTATTTACATTTCTGTTTCATTTTCTTGGAAAAAGAGCGAAAATTCCAATGAGCACCATAATAATCAATATTTCGGAAGCTTGGCTGCAAGCGCAAATTGAGCGGGCAGCCATCAATGCGTATCAGGAGACCGTAGTAATTGATAGTAATGGCAACCCTATCGTGGGAGGTAAGACCACTGCCTTTAAGGAACTCTCTTCGAGTGGTTATATATCGAGAGTTATTGAGGTCACACAAAAAAGCGGTTCAAATGAGAGCACCCGCGAGGGGTATTTCCTCTATAACGATGCGCATTCCAAAGAGCTCATTACCTATTATTACCGCAACGACCTTGGCTGGATATTTATACGCAGAACTCCCTATAAGTATATCATTGGACCGGTACTGACTATCCGGAATGTCACTTTTATTGTGACCTCGGTGTTTGTCCTCATGACAATTCTTATCTCCTTTCTGATTTCAAAGCGTATATTCATACCGATCCGGCAGGCTGCGTTTTATACTGAAGAGCTGGAGAGAAAGGAGGAGGAGAACTCCGCCATCATCAATCGGGAGCTTTTGCATTCTTTCCTGATGGAGCCCAACCACTCTGCGGCCGAATCATATTTTAAGAATTTGGAGGGCCTTCAATTCAATATAGATCTGTATCAGCCTGTTCACTGTATCCTGTTCTCCTTGGATCCAAATATAAGTCACAGTGAGGAGCTCTTGAGTTCGAGAGATAACTTGTCTTTGAAGGCCGAACTCGATCTTATCAATGAGAATTTTGGGAGTAAGTACTCCTGTGAAACCTTTCCCTTCAAAGGGGGAGTTCTGTTGACGCTGATCAATCCACCGCAGGAGGGTGGCATATCCGCGCAGGAGCTGAGTGAACATACAGAAGAAGCCATAAGGCTACTGGCCATAGAAATGAATACCTCCTTTTCGGCAGCCTATAATCCGACTGCCCTTACACTTTCGGAGGCGGCTGCATCGATTAGTGACCTAGAGGATGCAGTCAAGAACCGCTTCATTTTTGGGGCTGGGGCGTGCATTGATCTGAGTGAGATCAATAGGCGAAAGAAATGTGATTGTGAAGTAAGTAAAAAAGAGGAATATGAAATTGTTACTTCAATACGCAATGGCCAGTACACGGACGCGATGAAAAAGTGTTCTGTTATTTTGTATCGTTCAGCGGAAGGAACTCACCGTACAATTCATACGGTATACACACGGCTCATTTCAATTATCTATAAAGCAACCGAAGATATTGAAAAACCTTCAGCCAGGCAGATTCCCATGTCTTTTTCTACTGCGCTACAAGATGCGGCAGAATGTATCAATATGGGAGAGTTGCAACAACTTTTCGCAGCACTCCTTTCGGCGATTGAGGCTAGTTTTAGTAAGGATACTGACACTCGAAACGAACAGATAGTACTCGCTATTCAGCGCATAATAAAGCAACGTTATAACGATTGTAACCTTTCATCCATTATGATTTCTGAAGAGCTGGGTTTATCAGCCCCTTACATTGGAAGGGTATTTAAAGAGCAAACCGGCCAGTCGCTGCCAAATTACATCAATTATTATCGTATTCAAAAGTCAAAAGAGCTGCTAAAAACTACCGATCTTTCCATCCAGAAAATTTTGCAGGAGACCGGATATAACAATACGTCCCATTTTTACTCTGTGTTTCGAAAGGAGTGTGGGATCACTCCCAAAGCTTTCCGCTGGGAGTACAGTGTAGTAACAGCGCAAGTAAATAGTAAAATTTCGCAAAATTAAACAAATTATATTGAAATTCCACAATTGGTTTCATATAAGTAAAAGAAAGGTTAAAGGAACGGTAAATTCAGGATATAAATCATTATTTTCATAAATGAAATAAATTAGAGTTAATAGATGAAACAAAAGATTCTTATCTTTGAAGAGACATCAGTACGCGAAAATAACTTAATTACTCAGCTAAGAGATCTTCAGTACGAAGTAGCATCAACCTGCAGTTTAGCTAAAGCCAAAACGCTTTTACAATCTGATCGGGCAGTTTCGCCTCTTATTGCTGTGGTGTCAGCGAGCAACTTCAAATCGAGAATTGATGAAGTGCAGACGCTCTCATTAATACGGCCGCTGCCGCTTCTATTTTTAGTTGATAAAAATCAAACCGAACTGCTGGAAAAGCTCCGCACCTACGCACATCATGGAATTGTACTCCGGAACAGCGATGATTTCTATCTCGAGCAGACCCTGCAGCAGTCTGCGCGGCTCTATGCAGCCTCTCCGCGAGCTCGTCCGCATGAACTGAGCTACGGAGCCCTCTTCTACAACTCCCATTCACCGATGATGCTGCTGCGGCCCGGTAGCGGCGAAATTTTCGATGTAAACCAGGCCGCCTGTAATCTTTACGGCTGGTCGCGGGAAGAACTGCTGCAGATGAAGATTCAGTCAATTAACCAGCTGAGTGAAGCAGAGGTGTTCGAGGAGATGCAGCGGGCGAAGGAGGAGCAGCGCGATCAGTTCTTTTTCAGGCACAAGACCGCCGACGGAACGGTAAAAGACGTGAAGATTAGCTCCAACCCGGTTACTATAAACGGCGAGAAGCTCCTGTATTCAATAATCAGTGATATTACCGAACAAATGCGGGTTGAACGGGCCTTGCGTGACAGCGAAGAGAGCTTGAGGATTACCTTGAACTCGATTGGCGACGGGGTTATTTCCACCGACATCGCCGGGAATGTGATTCGGATGAACCCGGTTGCCGAGCGGTTGACCGGCTGGAACCTCAAGGCTGCAACTGGCCGACCCCTGGAAGAGGTCTTTTATATCATCAACGGCGATACCCGCCGGCGGGTAGAGAACCCGGTGCAGAGGGTGCTGGCCTCCGGGCAGATAGTCGGGCTTGCCAACCACACTGTGCTTATCGCCGCCGACGGAACTGAATATCACATCGCCGATTCGGCTGCACCGATCCGCGACAGAGAGGGTGCAATCACCGGGGTGGTGCTCATCTTCAGAGATTATACCGAAGAGTATAGAAAGAATCGGCAGGTAAGAGAGTCCGAGCAGTTTCTGGATGCCGTTTTTAACAGCATTCAGGACGGCATAAGCGTGTTGAATACCGACTTGAGTATCCGTTATGTGAATCCGGTTATGGAGGAGTGGTATAGCGGGCGGAGGCCGCTGATCGGGGGCACCTGCTATAAAAAGTACCACAATCGGGAGGAACCCTGCGAAAACTGCCCGACCCTCAGGAGTATGGAAAGCGGTCAGGTCGAATCAGAAATTATTCCGGGGGTTCCGGGTGAGTTAGAAGCGGAGGTCGAGTGGATTCAAGTTACCAGTTATCCACTGAAGGATGTCGATTCCGGCCGGATACTTGGGGTAGTAGAATTTGTGCGGGACATTACCACGAGCGTGCGTACCGAACAGGAGCTGAAGGAGTCGCTGCGGCAGCAGGAGATCCTGGTTAAAGAGATTCATCATCGTGTGAAGAATAACCTCAATATAGTGGTAAGCCTGTTGAAGCTGCAGCGGGATGAGATCGACAGTGTCGACAAAGCGAAAGAGGCATTTGACGAGAGTATGAAACGGATTCACTCAATGGCTCTGATCCATGAGTCGCTGTACCGGCGGGATAAGCTTTCGGAGGTAGAGATGGATTCCTATATCAGCAGCATGATTGATCAGATCAAATACTCTATTTCGAGTGTAAACGACATCGAGTATGTCCTGGATTTAGAAAAAATCTATCTCGACATCACCAAAGCCGTTCCCTGCGGAATTATCATCAATGAGCTGATCACCAACGCCGCCAAACATGCATTTTCCGCTCATAGTGAGAAAAAAATTAGTATCAGTCTGAAGCGGGAAGGGGAGAAGGTCCACCTGAGTGTCAGCGATAATGGTGTGGGATTACCGAAGGATTTTTCCATTCAGGAAAGCTCCTCTCTGGGAATGTCGCTGGTCAATATTCTGATAAAACAGCTGGAAGGTGAAATTTCTATGGACAGCCGGAATGGAACGACCTTTGTGCTGCAGTTTGATGAATAATGATCCGGACAATTAGCGCTGAGCTGCGGGTGCGGCAGCTGTGTCACGCTAAATCAGGGCACTAGCTCAGTGCATCCATCCCATACAATTATTCCAGATCCATAAGGACCTGTACGGTGGTTCCATTGTTGGTGCTAATTAGCATCCGGCCGTCATACTGCCGGGCGTAGCCCTGTACCAGGGTCAGCCCGAAACCGTAAGAGCTCTCAGCGAGCATATTATCCGGCATTCCTTGGCCGTCATCTGCAACCTCGATGGCCAGGCGCCGGGCATCCGGCTGATAGACCGAGACATGTATGCGGCCGGCCGGTCTGTCGTTGAAGGCATGCTTGAGCGCGTTGGTGAGCAGTTCGTTTATGATGATGCCGATGGGCAGCGACTGCTTGGCTGTGACCACCACATCCTGAATATCTTTGTGCATTGTAATGTCCTGAGCGTATACATAGGCCGCCTGGAGTTCCTCAATCAGGGAATGCAGAAACGGAACCAGCTGCACCGAGTCTACCTGCTCGCCCCTGTAGAGGGTGTCGTATATGCTCTGCATCAGGCGAATCTTCGTGCGAACCTCATCGAAGACGGCGCTAATTTCAGGGCTGTCGTAATAATGAGCGTTTAGAGAGAAAATACTGTAGAGCGTGTTCATGTGATTCTTGATGCGGTGGTGCACCTCGCGCAGGAGTTGCTCCTTTTCGTGCAGCAGCTGTTCGACTTCGGCCTCTTTCTGTTTGAACTCGGTGATGTCATGCGTAATTCCGATGAAGCCGACCGGGGTACCGTCAGTGTCGCACATGGTGGCCGCAGAGAGCTCTACATCGAAGAGTGAGCCGTCTAATTTATAGGTCTTGTACTGGATTCGGTGAACTGAGCCTTGCTCCAACGTTTTTTTGAGGTTCTTTCGAGCTGTCTCCATTTGAGCTGCCGGCAGAAAATCGCACACGTTACGGCCGATGATCTGCTGCTTCGACTCAGCCCCGTACATGTGGATGTATTCGTTGTTGATGAAGAGGATGTTGCCCTGCAGGTCAGTTTGAATAATTCCGTTGGGCGAGGCCTCCAGGATTCCGCGATGCAGCTCCTCGCTTCTGCGCAGGGCCTCCTCCGTGTTTTTCTGCTCAGTGATGTCGCGGTCTACGTAGCTTGCGCCGGAGAAATTCCCGTTTTCATCATATGAGAGGGTAGCCCGGGTTTCGAACCAGCGCAGGCTTCCCGATTTGCTTATTACCCGATGGGTATGAGTGAGGTTGCGGGCTTTGTGCTGCAGGGCCTCTGCAATTGCTGCTTCGAGCTTTGGCCTATCATAGGCCGGCACCGCATCCAGGATAGTGGCGTCGGTGAAGTCGGCCAGGGTGTAGCCGAGGGTTTTGGTGGCCGAAGGGCTGATATAAAGCGGGTTTAGTTGGGCATCTACTTGCACGATGATGTCGGCACTGTTCTCGGTTATCAGACGGTACTTTTTATTTCGCTCCTGCAGGGCGCGGGCAAAGATCCTGGTGTCGCTGATGTCGGTGATAATTGCATAGAGCAGCTCCTGGTTCCGGATGGTGATGGGGCTTGCATACACCTCGACATCTTTCACAGTTCCGTCGACGGTCCGGTGCCGGGTGCTGAATTTGCTCTGCCGTTTATGTGTATCGGGTTCGAACCAGGCTTCTATCCGCTTATTGACCGGCATGATGTGTATATCGCTGGTACTCATCCCGCAGAGCTCTTCACGGCTGAAACCGTAGAATTCACTGGCAGCCCAATTGGCGTCAACGATCCTTCCATCCTGTAGGGGATCGATAATAAGCTTGGGGGCGGTGTGCTGCATGAACAGCTGCCGAAACTTTTGTTCGCTTTCCCGCAGCGCTTCTTCGGCCTTTTTGTGCAAGCTTATGTCATCGGCGATGGACAGGATGTGCAGCAGGTTACCATGATTGTCGTATACCGGGGTGTTCCGCCAGGCAACCCATATTCGGCTTCCGTTTTTATGCAGGTTTTCATGCTCGAGATATTTGAACTGTTCCGGCTGCAGGAGTACTTGCTGCAGCAGCTCTTTCAGGTTGCGGCCGCTGCTCTCGCGCTGGGGCAGAATGGTTGCGAAGATTGACTGATCGAGTATTTCTTCAGCCGAATAACCGAAAAGGCGTTCAGCCCCTTTGCTGAAGAAGCTAATTTTGCCCTGAGCCGTCACCTTTACTATCCCGCTGTTGAGGTTTTCCACCAGTGTGCGGGTCTCGTGTTCACTCTGCTGCAGGCGGGTATGGGCTTCGAAGAGCTTCAGTGCCATTTTTATGGACTGAATTAGTACGAATTCACCCGAGTGTTTCGTGATCAGGCCGTAACTGGTGACCTGTTCGACCTTCTCTACATACGCTTTTTCGCTGTGACTGGTCAGAAAGACTATTGGCAGCTCGTGCTGCTGCAGGATAAGGGTGGCTGCTTCTATCCCGTTTATGCCGGACCCGAGATCAATATCCATGAGGATCAGATTGATGTCCGTATGATTCTGCACTGCAGTAACTGCCTCCTGTCCGCTGAGGGCGGTCAGAACCTCGAAGCCGCAATTTTCTAATATTCTCTGCTCATCCATAGCAATGAGCACTTGATCTTCTACAAGGAGGATTTTCTTTTTCATATATTACCTGAGTTAATGGCAAAAATAGTATTATTAGATATTATAACACTATAATATAAAATATACAATAATGATGTTGATTGAATTATTATTTAAAATAAGCAGAATGACAACTGCTAGGGGGGCTCAGCTGTGAGAGAAAATGCACTTTATTTTAGAAGAGAATTAAATTAGGCTTATAATATGAATATGCAACACAATTTCGGCTTTATATTACCGACGGAGATTCAGTACGGCCAGGATGCAGCGAAGAAGCTGCCGGAGGAATTAACGGCTCATGGTGCAAAATCGGTGCTTTTGATTACTGATAAGGTAATTCGATCGCAGCCGTTTATTACGGTTATTGTAGACAGCATCGTCGCGGAAGATATCCGGGTGTATCTCTTTGACCAGGTAGAGGCGAATCCGAAGGACCGTAATGTGGAAGATGCAGCCGAACAGGCGGCTAATCTGCAGGTAGATGCTCTGATAGCTGTGGGCGGCGGGAGTCCGATCGACTGTGCTAAAGCTGTCAGTGTTGTGGCTACACACGGCGGAAGCGTGCGCTTTTATGCGGACGCTTCAAAAATTACTGGCGAGGTGCTGCCGCTTTATACAATTCCTACTACAGCCGGTACCGGCAGCGAGGTTACCTTCAGCTCGGTTATCACCAACACGCAGGAACAGTACAAGTTCACTATCAAAACCCCGAAGATTGCTCCGCGGGTGGCCTTTATTGACCCTGTACTTACTCATTCCAAGCCGCCCGAACTGACTGCTGCTACCGGTATGGATGCGCTTACCCATGCAATTGAGGCCTATACAGCCAAAGCTGCCAATCCGTTGTCTGACGCAGCTGCACTGCATGCTGTTGAACTGATACACCGGCATCTGGTAACTGCTGTCAATGAGCCTGAGAATGCGGCTGCCCGAGACGGTATGATGACCGGCAGCCTGCTGGCCGGGATAGCCTTCAGTCACTCCGACGTAGCGGGAGTACACTGTATAGCCGAGGCGCTGGGTGGTAAGTACGATGCTCCTCACGGGGTGTGTAATGCGATCGCCCTGCCGGTGATGATGGAGTACAACCGCGACTATGCACTCGAACGCTACGCCCGAATTGCCCGGGCGATGGGCCTCGAGTTTCGGTCAGACGCCGAGGGGGCCGAAAAAGCGGTTGAGCGGGTGAAACAGCTGGCCGAGGAGGTCGGTCTTCCGGAGTTCCGCAGCCTCGGGGTCAAAGAGGAAGATCTGCAGGAACTCGCCGAAAACTCGGCCCGCAACGGCAGCAATGCCGACAATCCCAGACCGATGACCGCTGAAGATTATCTGCAGGTACTGCGGAACCTCATGAGTTGATCACTTATTCACAGAGCTCGGCGGCAAAATCGGCCGCTTCTTCGGGAGCCTCGAAATGGTGCAAGGTAGCCGGGCCGATATAGAAGTGATCGGCTTTGTAGCCCTCTTCATCCGGCCACACAAACACGCGGCCGTTACAGCCCTCTCCATATACTGCATAGCCGGCCTCTAGAGCAGCTTTAATCTTCCCGATAGTTGATGCCTCAATATACAGCGTACCGTCGTTCAAGTGCAGATGCTGCGGAAAATCCTCCTGTTTGAACTCGAATACCGGAGCAAATTGAGTTTTTTGTTCCATAGCTGAATCCCTCTGTGCATCAGGTCTATTTTAAAGTAATGTTTTATGGGGGGCGGGTCAAAGGCTGGCCGGAATCTTGTTTAGAACGTGTGTTAAAAATTAAAGACCGCCGACCAATCGAAGCTGGCTGAATCTTCCAGCCACTTCGGCCACTTTTCGGCGTAGCCCGGTACTTTGACCTCTTTCACCCGATCGGAGGAGGGGTGATACGGTTTGATGTCCAGCACCGGCGTGTCCGGCTCAGCATCGATAAAGGGAACCTCGATGATGCCCTTCTCGGTATCGACTCGGATTACCTGGGCAACCGTCATTAGAATCGGGTTGGGCCGGACCGGTGAACGGGTGGCGAAAATGCCGATCTTCTCCGGGCCGCCCTTGTACGGGCTTTCGGCAGTCAGTATCTGCCGGGTCTCCGGGCTGTCGTACTGATTCCCCCACCAGACCACCTGAATGTGGCTGAAGTCTTCCAGCCCTGCGAGCCCCTGTGTGTAGTCCGCCTCCAGCTGAATCAAGAAGCTCTCGCCTCTCAGGACCACCTTTCCAATGGGTGTAAAACTTACCTGTGCTACTGTTTTTTCCATAATCTACTCCTTGTGTGTTGATATCAAGGAGTATACTGAGGTGCTGCCTTAGATGTTTGAGCCTGCTTGCTCACGAGTTTGCATTTCTTGCGGAAACAGGGTCGTTACTAACAGTACTATCGCCGCTGCGAGGAGCATAAAATTGATCCAGTGCGTGGCTATTGGCAACACTGAATCGATAAACCAGTAATCCAGGCTCTTTATCCATATGAAGGCGCCTGCCAGCAGGATTCCGGCCGAGGCCTGGGTTCCCCGCAGCAGACGCTTGTGCCGAGCCAGCGGTGCAAGGCGGCGGCTGCCGGTCGACACTCCTTCCAGTATCTGCCATGCCTGCAATAAGAGCAGAGCCAGCACCAGGGCAATCGAGGCCCAGGCTATTTTCTGTACTGTAATAATAAAACCCATACCGATAGAATCGAATCCGTTCCAGACAGCCCAGTCAGAGAGAATGTAGGCAAAACCCGGCCAGGTGCGCTGGCTGTTGGCGAGGATTACAATCCCGTCGCCGGTCTCAGGGATTAAATGAAAGTCGGTCATCCACCCGCTGCCCTGACCGCCGTGCGAGACCATTTTTACCGCTTGCCCTCGGCCGGTAAGAAACTCGATGAAGTGCCCCAATCCGTATCCGTCGAACACAAAGCGGTAGTAACCGGTCATGTCGGCAATAGGTGTGTACATGCGCTGCACGGTTTCCGGCTGCAACACGCCGGAGTGGAGCGAATTGAAATCGGTGAGGCCGGCGGCGGTAAAGCGGGCTACATCATCGAGGGGGCCGAACAGGCCGCCGGCGGCCTTATCCGGATAGATGTATACCGGTATCGCCTTTCCGCGATTATCGTATCCGTTGGCAACCGGCGGGGCGAAATCCGCACTCCAGTTGAACGAGGAGGAGGTCATACCGAGGGGCTTCAGCACTTCCTGCTGCATGTACTCGGCAAAACCTCGGCCGCTTACCTCTTCAATCACCAGTTCCAGAATGTTGAAACCGGTGTTCGAATAGTAAAACGTACCGCCGGGCGGTTTGAAAAGCACTGCCTCCTTAGTGAGCCGGTCTTTGAGGGTGGGCATATCAGCATCACCCGGAGCATAGCGCACCCCGATAGTCCCGAGCGGCATGCCGGCGGTGCCGCTCAACAGTTTGCGTACCGTTACCTGTTGTTCATCGTATTCTGTGGCGGGGAGCTGCCAGCTGGTGAGGTACTGCTCAACCGGTGCATCCGGGTCAATCAATCCCTGCTCTATGAGCTGCATGACCCCCCAGGCGGTGACCGACTTCGAGATAGATTCCAGGCGGCAGTAGGTGTCGACTGTCATCCTGCGTCCGGCCTCGACATCCGCGTATCCGTACGCCTGTGTCCACACTGTCTCTCCCCCTTCGATCAGGGCTATGGACAGACCGGGAATTCGGTAGTCGGCCATGATCTGTGGTACCTGCTGGTCGAGATGAGAAGTGAATTTCTGTAAGCTTGCTTCCGGATTTGTCTGCCCCACCGGAAAGACCTTCGAGGCAATGATGACTATTGTTCCAGAGATAATTACTGCAGTAAGCAGCTTAATCCATATACCGTATTTAACCATACTCAAAAGTAGAGTTTACCACAGTTTCGGGCAAAACCTTGTACTGTTTTTTCAATGTAAGGTAAAATGAAGGGAACGGAGGTGCAAAAATGAAATTGATACATCCTGAATATCGGGCAGAGAACAAAGGCCACTATAGTCCCGGTGTTATCTCGAACGGGATGCTGTATATTTCTGGCCAGCTTTCCTTAGACCCGGACACGCGTAAAGTGGCTGAGGGCGGTATAGAAGCACACCTCCGGCAGGCCCTGAAAAATATGGATCGTGTGTTAGAGGCAGCCGGGCTGGGCCGCGGAAATGTGGTGCAGTGCAGGGTATATGTCTCGGATATCGAAAACTGGGACAAGGTAAATGCGGTTTATGCGGAATATTTTGGTGACCACAAACCGGCCCGGATAGTGCTGCCAGTAGGAAAACTGCATTTCGGCTGCCAGGTTGAAGTAGAGGCTGTGGCTGAATTGCCGGAAGAGTAAGGCCGCTATTCCCGCGGGTATTCAGTTTTTAGTACGCTTTTTTCGAGGAGTCCAGTACAGAGCGGAGCTGATTGATGAGCTGCTTGTCTTCGGCTTCAATCTTCATTACAGGTTCGAAGTTTCTCAAAACAGTAATGACCAGGTTTCCTCTGATTGTCTCTTCTAAGTTGTCTGAGACAAAAATTTTTGACAGGTTTCCATGTCTGGTCTTAATATCTTCAATAATCTTATCGATCTCTGACTGGCTATGAAGTTCAGTGTATCGCATCCTTTAGCTCCTCAGTAAGTGTGTATGCATTCCCTCTAATGTAAAAATAATAAAAATAGACTTATTTGTAAATTGGATGTTGTTAATTTTCGTATTTTAACTCAACTCTAAAACCTATGCTTCATATACGGGTTCGTAAAATTCATCCCAGCTAATAAGTTAGAAGTGGTAAAGCAAATGCGTGAATTATGCTTATCCAGGTAATTAGTAAGCTTAGTCAAAAAAACTCTAAGAAAACTTTATGATTGCATCGATTGTTCGTTTGTAGATGTAGAAATATGTTATTATATTAAACATAAGAATGAGTATGATACATACGAAACAGTACATAAAAGCGTTTGTGGTAACCCGGCCGGGCATGCTCGTCGCTGAGTTGCCTAATTTCTCCTCTGATGATATCAGCGGGTTGCGCGCAATAGTGCCATTTATCTCCAGCGGGGATATACTCCGCTGTTTTACCGAGATCGGTTTAGTGGATACGTATGTAATCAGAATCGAGAAGTACCGCAACTGGCCAACCATTATCAGTTTGCAAGATATTACCGAACAAAAGAAGGCCGTCTGAATAATGAGAAGCTCCCCTCCCCGGGGAGCTTTTTCGTAGTTACTATGTTATTTGTTCATGCTTAGAATCCCTGTTCCAGCAACCAGGCCGAGAGCTCCTCTTCGCGGGACTTTATGTCGCCGTTGCCCGAGTATTTGCCCATCTGTTTCTCGGCTACTATTCTGCCGTCCATCATAAACAGGACCCGCTCGGTTTTTGCCGCAACCTTCACATCGTGGGTAACCAGCATAACCGTAGTTCCGGTGCTGTTGAAATCGGCCAGCAGACTCATGATCTCATCGGATGATTTAGAGTTCAATGCGCCGGTCGGTTCATCGCCAAAGATGATGTCGGGCCGGTTTATCAGCGCCCGGCAGATCCCGACTCGCTGCAGCTGGCCCCCGGAGGCCTGGCTGATGTCGTTCTTCGCCAGTTCGGCAATGCCGGTTTTCTGCATCAGCTCTGCCGCCCGCTTCCTGACCCTGCCTCGGTTTCCACTCTGGGCTAAGTAGCCCGACAGGATGATGTTGTCGAAAATAGAGAGGTTCTTCAACAGGTGGATCTGCTGGAAGATGAAGCCCATCTCTTTCAGGCGGAGTGCGGCCAACTCTTTCTCCGAGAGGGCGGACAGCTCTCTGTCTTTGAACTTCACACTGCCGCCGCTCATCTTGTCCATTCCGCAGATGTTGTACAGCAGGGTCGATTTTCCCGAGCCCGATGGTCCCATTACCGAGACGAACTCGCCGCTATGGATCTTCAGATCTACCTCTTTGAGCACCTGATGCTCATTCTGTTTTCCTACTACATAAGTTTTATTCAGCTGTTTTGTTTCGAGTAGTACATTCATATTTATACCTCCGTAATTCTATGTGCTTTGAGAGCGGATATACTGAAGAGCGTCGTCAGAGCGACGGCACTCACTAATAGCATTGGCATAATGATATATGCCTGCAGCGGATCGATGACAAAGGAAATCTGAGAAGCCCCCATTTGCGCCCACAGCAGACTCACCAGCCGCTGTCCGATGGTGTTGGAAAACAGGGTTCCGAGCAGAATCCCGCCGGTCAGCAGAACCAGGGTGTTGCTGAGATACTGGATGCGTATGTGGCCGAGTGTAAAGCCGAGGCTCTTCATAATGGCCACACGGGCCGCATCCTTGGAAATGATCATCTTCAGAAAGAGTGCGGTGATCAGTACCGCCACGGCAATACCGGCGGCGATTGCAACCAGGGTGACCCGCCGCAGCTGCTCAATTGTATTTCCGAGGGTTTGCTTAATATAGCTCTGCATGTCTGTGACCCGGGCCGGATAGAAGCGCTGCGAATACTCATGTCGTTTGTCTGCAATCACTGCTGAATCTACAAAGTTTATGCTGACTGTATACCAGATCACCCTTTCCTGGTTATAGGGCAACCTGCTTTTCGCAGTTCGGCCGCCGTTAGTTACATCCTGGTATATGCCGCACACCTCCAGATGGACCGGCCGGCCGTCACGCCGGATGGTCAGGCGGTCGCCGATACTTTTGTTCAGATCCTTAGCCAGCAGATAAGACAGGGCAATTTCGTTCTTACCGGCAGGTGCTCCGCCTTTTACATAGTCGAGGGGAAAGAGCGAAAAATCTCCCGACTCAATTGCGAGCGTCTCTTTTTCACCGCTCTCGGTGAGCAGAGTGAACTGCGAGGTTACCAGCGGGGAGAAACGGGTTACATCCCGGTCGGTTTCGATGTACTCGACCATTTCGGTGAATCTGCGGTCGACCGAGTCGCTCTGCCGCAGGTCGACCCGTATGTCGCTGCGCCCGATTCCCATATAAGAGATGAACCCGGGCGAGGTGATAGTTCCTAGAAAATGGACCGGAAGGATGATGATAAAGGTACAGAAGAAGAAAATGAAGCCGAGCAGGGCGAACATCCGGAAGCGGTGCAGTACGTCACGCATTCCAAGAAACACATTCACGTTGAGCAGGCGGTTCTTTTCAAGCGGCATGAGCCCGGCAACCAGCTTGTTGCGTCCGCGAGCCCGGTTGTCAATATTCCCGCCTAGCTCGGCCCGCAGCGCCTGAACAGCACTGATTTGGCGGACCCGCCGCAGGATGAGTGCGGTTGATGCGAGTACTATCACCAGTGTAATGGCAGCTGCCCCCAGCGGAATCAGGTGTTGAAGCAGGCTTTTCGAAGCACCCCCGAGATAGAGCAGAAGGTCGCCGTTCAGATAGCGGTACAGATACTGTGCGGCCAGGTACCCGGTCAGTACTGCCAGTGCCCCTACGGCAAGGTATTTTGAGAGGTAGATTCGCTGTATATCCGCCGGCTGCATTCCGACCGCCTTCATGACGCCAATCTCGCGGTAGTCATCCTCCAATGTCGCCAGGAGGGTGAAGCGCAGACAGAGCAGCGCAATTATCATGATCAACAGGCTGAGCAGGATTACCACTGCCGCTACGATTCCGTCGGTAAGGGCGTTCAGGGTTTTGAAAAGACGGTAGTCCACCGCCGGTCCGGCTTTGGGCAGGCCGGAGGCCTGATGCGCTTTGGAGAACTCATCTATCCTTTCACTGTCGGTGAGCATAAACTCGATCAGGTGCTCCCGTTCGGTAAAGTGTTCCTGCAGCATGCGGTAATCGGCCGGATGCACGAGAAAGCGCTTTGAATGTATAATCGAGGGGTTCATCTGGGCATCTCGGAGAAAATGCGTAATGATGAAGCGCTGCTCCAGGGAGCCGTTCTTGATTATTAGGGAATCCCCGGTTTCGATGTTTCGGTTCTGCAAGTAGTAAATCGGTACCCCGATTTCGCCCCGGGCGACCTGCAGCGGCTGATTGTTCATATCCAGCAGATAATCGAATTGTGTGTTCTGCCGGACAAAACTGATGTCCATAACGCTGTTCTCTTCGTTCGAATCAGAATCTTCGAATGCGAGGGCCGAACCGTCCATCGTAATCATCTCTACCAGCTGATACTCTTCTACGAGTTCGTTCTGTTCGGCCCACTGTTCGATTTTCTGTGGATCGAGAGAGCCGGCATGCATCTGTACGTAGTGCGGGACCCGCGCTGCGGTAAACAGCGCATCCAGCGAGTTGTTCAGCTCCACTATCAGGTTCGAGCCGACCGACATGAGGAAGGCTGACAGCATAATGAAGGTGAAGACTATCAGCATTATTCCTTTCTTTTTAAGAAAATCTTTTGTTAGTATTCTCAGTAGGATCATTGTGTGGCTACTCCTTTTTGTATGGCATCTATGGAATCTTTGCTATGAATTGAGGCGGAAAAGCTCTTGAGCGAGAACGCGCTCACAACGACCAGCACACTGCCGGCAATCAGCAGCATCAGCCCGCTCCCTTAGAGTTGATACATGCCTTGGATTGAGAGAAAGAATCCCTCGCCCAAGCCGTTGGTCTCTTCCTCAGCGTAGCGCTCTCGGCTCTGAAGAATGTAGCCGCTGCTGACCTTGAGCAGAGTGGCATCGAGTGTTCCGAACAGCGAATAGTAGTTCAACTCAAACGGCTCTTCTTTGTCAGTTATGTCGAAACTGAAAGCCTCGTTTTTTACTCCGACCTCTATTCCTGCAAAATCCCCCATAGGATGATCCTGGTCGAAAAAGCGATACTTCAGTGTCAGCTCGAAAACTAAATCCTGGATATCCCGGAACTGGTCCATGCGAAAATCGCCGCTTATCCTGAAGCGCTGTTTCGGCATGAGGGTGAGACAGAGGTTGGGGCCGGTAATGAAGTCGAAGTCTGTATTGAGCAGCGGGGACTCATAAGTAAAGCGGATCAGGGGGACTGGTATCAGCGGCCAGGTACGACCGTCCTCCAGCTCAATACCGAAGTCGCTCACCGCCAGCCCTCCGCCGACACGGATACTGCGGCAATGGCATATATGAAGCTCAGCAGCAGCGTCTTTACTCCGGTATTAAAGTAGTGCATCTATTTCTCCTTACTTTGTGATCAAGTTAACCTGAAGATAGGCTATCCCGAGGAAGCTGAACATCGAACAATTGTCGTGTTTTTATGAAAATGGGCTACGTAATTAATATTAGGCTGGGGCGGACCGCATAATCGGGCGGTTTCATACATTTGTTCGATACCCTTCGCGCTGGGACTCTGCTATCTTTCCGGTATGTTGGAAGGAGCATCGTTATGAATGAAGCGTACGAATCATATTTCGGGTTGTGGTGGACGGCGGGTGTGTGGATAGTGCTGTATTGTTCTTTCCTCCTGTTCGTCCCATTTTATAAGAAGGCGGATAGAAAGCCGGCCGGCGTTTTTCTGGCTTTTGTGACGGCCTTCGCTGTGGAGATGTTCGGAGTTCCCCTGTCTCTCTATTTTGTGATGTGGGTATTCGGCAGAAGCCTGCCGTACGGTATTTTATGGGGCAACACTCTCAGCGGCAGCCTCGGTTTGACCGGTCACTATCTCTATTTGGCATCCCTGCTTGCAGGCGGATATCTGATTGTGGCCGGGTGGTCAAGGATCTACCAGGACTATTGGAGTTTGGAGGAGCCCGAAGGGCAGCTTGTTCGGTCCGGTGTGTACCGACACCTTCGCCATCCCCAATATGCGGGCTTTCTGCTGGTTTCGCTGGGAGCCCTTTTCGAATGGGCTACTCTCACTCTGATAGTGCTGTGGCCGGTATTGGCACTGATGTACTACCGCTTAGCCCGCAGGGAAGAGGCTGAAATGGAGGCGCGCTTTGGGAATGAGTGGCGGGCTTATGCGCGGTGCACCGGCATGTTTTTTCCCCGGTTGTTCAATCTGCTCAAGCATCGAGGCTGAGCGCCGTCGGGCAGCTGCCCGGCTTAGTGTTAAAGGACGCAGTTTACGAACGCAGCTTGTTCAACAGTTCGACCCGGCTGCCGGCGTTGGCTTTCTGGTATAAATTGTAGATGTGGGTTCGCACCGTGGCCGGTGAGATATTGAGCTCTGCGGCTATCTCTTTGTTGGCCAGTCCCCGGGCAATCATGACCGCCATTTCCGCCTCGCGGGCGGAGAGACCGAGGGCCTGAATGCGTTCTTCCGGCACAGCATCCATTACCGATTCTCCTCCGCTGCCGGCTGCGCTGGGCTTAAAAAGCCGGACTGCCGCCTTCATAGAAACGATGTTCCAAGAAAAGAAAAAGAAATGATCGAGTGAAATGTAAGAGAGCCAGGGGATTCCGGCCAGCTCGACGGCCCGCTCAACCAGGCCAATGGGGGCGAAAATGAGGGCTACTATGCCGTACCACTGCATCAGAGAGCGCACCACCGGAGGTTCCTTCGGGTTCTGCGTCCGGCGGATTGTAATTCCGAAGGCGGCCATCGCGAGCCCGGTCAGAATATGGCTGCCGAGGTGCCAGGCTTCGACTGCCACCGGAGAGGTGAGCTCTCCTATTCCCCAAAACGAGGTTACCATCAGGACAATATTGGCGAGGGTCTTGGCAATCACCAGCCACATGAAGATTTCCGCGGTGGCCGTAGGGCCCCATCCGCGGGTTACCGCGGGGGAGCTGCGCCGCAGAATAATGATGGCAATGCCCCACACCACCGCATTCAGGGTCGTGATAAAGGACAACAAAAACAGTTCGAACCCTGGCCTCAATCCCTGGGGAAAACTCAAAAAGAGAAAGTAGACTACAATTAAACCGATGGCAAGCAGGAAAATGAGTTGGAAGGCCAGTAATGGCCGCAATAGACGGCTGCGCAGCCGTAGAGAAAGCAGAAACAGGGCCGCCCCTCCCATAAACCCTGTTGCAAAAAAGATGATATAAAACACCATCAAAAAGTGTTCCACATGCGGCTCCCGGTGCGAAAAGTGGTTATATACTATCCCATTTGACTGCTTTGTCAAGCATTGATAAGAATTGCTGAGGTACCGCCCGAACCGACCTTAGAAGAAGGGTGATTTGCTTATCGAGAATCACCGGGTCTGCACTACGTGCGCGGCCCGGCAGTCTCGAATAAACCGAAAGGCCGGTCGGTTTGGACGGAGAGAGAAAAGCCCTATGTTCGTTCTACAAGCAGAGCGATGCCCTGACCGCCTCCGATACAGAGGGTGGCCAAGCCGCGTTCAACGCTGCGTTTTTGCATTTCATATAACAGTGTAACCAGTATGCGGGCACCGGAGGCACCGATCGGGTGTCCGAGTGCGATTGCACCGCCGTTTACATTGACGATGGACGGATCGATTCCACCGAGTTCTTTTTCCATACCTTTGAGTACCGCCAGAGACTGGGCGGCAAAGGCTTCGTTCAGTTCGGCAAGCTGCACATCCTGCAGGCTCCATCCGGCCCGCTCGAGGGCCCGTTTGGTGGCCGGCACCGGTCCGTAGCCCATATAGGCCGGGTCTACACCGGCAGATCCGAAGCCTCGGATTATAGCCAGGGGCTTCAGGCCCAGTTCTTCGGCTTTTTCAAGGCTCATCAGGAGGACAAAGGCGGCTCCGTCATTTATACCGGAGGCGTTGCCGGCGGTTACCCGGCCGTCCTTCTTAAATGCCGGTTTCAGTTTGCTCAGGCCTTCGGCGGTAACTCCGCGGCGGAAATGTTCATCGGTGTCGGCAACAACCGGGTCGCCTTTGCGCTGCGGAATTTCGATCGGCACGATTTCATCTTTGAAGCGGCCCGATTCAACCGCTGCCTCGGTTTTGTTCTGGCTTTGGGCTGCAAAGTCGTCCATCTCTTCGCGTCCGATATCCCACTGGTCGGCCAGGTTTTCAGCAGTCACGCCCATGTGGTAATCATTGAACACATCCGTCAGTCCGTCGCGCAGCAGCAGGTCGATCATTTCAGTGTTTCCCATGCGCGCGCCGTACCTGGCCTTGGGGACTGCATACGGGGTCTGTGTCATGTTCTCCGTACCACCGGCGGCGATTATATCGGCGTGACCGGCGGCGATCTCGGTAGCCGCCAGGGTTACGCTTTTCAGGCCCGATCCGCAGAGCTTGTTGATAGCATAACTGGGTACTTCGACCGGCACTCCCGCTCCTACCGCTATCTGCCGGGCTACATTTTGGCCCAGGCCGGTAGAGAGGATGTTGCCGACAATTACCTCTTCCATTTGCTCCGGGGAAACCCCGACCGAGTCCAAAGTGCCTTTCAGGGCGGCGACACCCAGATCGACGGCTGATGTTTTAGAAAATACACCGCCGAATGTTCCTATGGCGGTCCGTTTTGCTGCTATTATTGCTACTTCTCTCATTTTTTGCTCCTTCTGACTTAGATGTAACCGAGCTGTTTGGCCTGCTCGGTGAGTTGTTCTCGGAAATCGGGATGTGCAACAGCAATCAGATTGTGGGTTCGCTCGCGTACCGTGCGGCCGCGCATATGTGCAATCCCGTATTCGGTGATGATGTGATCGACATTACTGCGGTGCAGTGTAACTGCGGTCCCCTCCGGCAGGGTGGGTGTGATGGTGCTGACGGTGCCCTTCTTGGCTGTTGAGTGGCAGGCAATAATCGATTTTCCGAGACCGTCATACGCCTCTTTGGCGCCGACTGCCGTGTCGGTTTGTCCGCCGGTCCCGGAGTATTGTGTAGTGCCGATCGATTCGCTGGCCACCTGACCGGTGAAGTCCACCATGAGACAGGTGTTCAGTGAAACCATGCGCGAGTTCTGCCGCACTACCGCCGGGTCATTCACCCATGACCCCCGCTGGAACTCTACGGCCATATTGTCGTCGAGCCAATCGTAGAGCTTCTGTGAACCGAAGGCGAAGGTGCAGACGAACTTGTCCTTGAAAAGGGTTTTCTTCTTGTTGGTGATAACTCCCTGTTCATACAGATCGACCATTGAATCGACCATCATTTCGGTGTGGACCCCGAGGTCCTTCTTGCCCTGCAGGGCTAATGCTGCGGCGTTGGGAATGTTGCCTATGCCGAGTTGGATGGTGGACCCGTCCTCCACCAGTTCGGCGACATAGTTGCCAATGGCCCGATCGGTTTCGTTCGGTTCGACCGAAGGGAGGGTAGGGGGCTGCTGATGGTTTTCGACAAAGTAGTCTACATCGTCGATGTGCACATGGGTGTCGCCGAAGGTGCGCGGAAGGTTTTTATTTACTTCCAGAACAACCAGCTCGGCCTGCTCCAGTACGTCCTTCTCGTAGGTAATGCCAAGGGACAGTGATACAAAGCCTTTCGAGTCTGGCGGAGTACAGGTTCCGAAGAAAATCGAGGGCTTCTTCGCGTAGATCCTGTCCAAAGCGGCTCTGTGCAGCATGTTGGGCACGTAGGTCACCGTGCCGACTCCCTCTTTGAGGGCCTTGCGTGAACCGGGAGCATGGAACCAGCTGGCCAGTTCGAAGTGGTCCTTCATTTCCGGTTTCATGTAGAAATCGTAGGGTGCCAGGGTGAGTACACTGAACACCCGCACGTCTTCTACCTTGTCGCGCATCAGATGTATTTTCGACATCAGCCCCTGCGGCTCGGAGGCGCATTGCCCTACTATGACATCGTCATGAGTTTTGATGTGACCGACTGCCTCCTCAATCGAGATCAGCCGGCTCTTGTAGTGGTCGTTCCAGTTCTTCATATTTGTAACTCTCCTTGATTGATCTTTAATAGACAAACAGATTGCTGCCGACGGCAAAGCCCGCGCCCGATGCGACCAGCATAACAGTATCGCCGCGTTTTATGCGCCCGCTTTTTACCGCTTCGTAAAAAGCCATTGGAACGCATGCCGAGCCGGTATAACCGTACCTGTCCATGACCGTGGTCGTTTTGTTCATTGGCAGTTCGAGAATTCCCATTACCTCTTCAATGACCGAGCGGTTTATCTGGGTAAAAAGAAGATGGTCCAGGTCGGATATGTCTGTGCCGGTTTTCTGTAACAGATGCTGTACTAAAGGCGGCCATAAGTTGACATTGCGGTCTCCGGGCAGTCTCTGCAGAAGCTGAAGCCCATATTCTCCGTTTTCCAGCCGCTGGTGGGTCACCGGCATACGGGTTCCGCCGGCATATACGCCGACATAATCCCACTGGGTGCCGTCGGTGACGAATTGGCTGCCTATGTAGCCTGTTTCTTCACGCTTTTCCAGTACAAAGGCGGCTGCGCCGTCGGCAAAGATAGAGAATCCGAACGGATCGCCGTCGCGAACGTAGGCCGGCATATTATATACGCCAATCACCACCGCATATTCGGCTTCCGGATCTCCGGCCAGTATGCGGGCGGCAACATCATATGCGGTAACAAAACCAGCGCATGAAGTACTCACATCAAACGAGCCGGTAAAGCGCTGCTCGCCCTGAATGCGGCCCTGTACAAGGATGGCGGTGGCCGGAGATATGTACTCCGGAGTGTCCGTGCCTACTATAAAATAGGCCACTTTCATCGGGTCGATACCCGCATTTTCAATGGCTTCATTGGCGGCCCTGGTAGCAAAATCGGCGGTTGTCTCGTCTATACCCCGCAAACGTGCCATATGCCGTGTGTAGATGCCGACTTTTTGCTCCAGTTTTTCTCTGTTCAATTTCTGTTCTTCAAGATTTATCCCGGTGAGCCGCTGCAGCTCTTCGTTGTCGATCGGATCACCTGGTGCATATAATCCTATACCTTTAACTCCGATATTTCTCACAAGCCCTCCTTTTAGTGAGAAGTGATTCACAAATCATATAGATTATAAAATGCTTTTCAGAATAGAGCAAGGGAAAATTTATGTAGAGAGATATTCAGAAAAAGCTTGACGTAATATTGAAAGTGCACCTACAATAATTGAGAGGTGATTCTATTCTAATTTTGAGGTGAATAAATGAATATTGGAATTCGTGGACTGGGTACTTACATCCCCGAACCGAAAATGACGGCCGGAGAAATTGCAGAGAAAACCGGAATTCCCGAAAAGGTAATAGCCGAGAAGTTCGGTGTGCGACAAAAACCGATTCCAGGCCCTGAGGATACTCCAAGTTACATGGGATTGAAGGCGGCCGAGCAGGCCTTAAAACAGGCCGGTGTCGATGCAAAGGATATCGACCTGGTGATATGGAACGGAGCTCAGCACAAGGACTACCCCTGCTGGCTGGCCGGTTTGAAAGTGGCCAATGAGTTAGGTGCCGAGAATGCGTGGTCCTTTGATATGGAGGCGATGTGCGGTTCGATGATGGCCGGTCTCGACGTGGCCAAGTCGATGATGCTCGCCAAGGATGAGTTGAACCGGGTTCTGCTGGTCAGCGGGTACCGCAATGTAGACCTCATCGATCTGGGAGTGAAAGAGACCAGTTTTATGGCCGACATCGGTGCTTCCGGGGCAGCAGTGCTGTTGGAAAAGGGATATGACCATAACGTAGTGCTTGGTTCCGCATTTCGTGGAGACGGGAGTTTTGCCGAGGATTGCGTAGTGCCGGTATTCGGGGCAAAAGAGTGGCCGCCTAAAGCCGAGGATGCTGAGAAAGCTCACTTTGAAGTGCGAGATGTGGATTCATTTAAGCAAAAGCTTGGTGAACGCACTATGCCTAACTTCTACCATGTGATTCGAGATTCCCTCAGGAAGTCCGGGGGCCGCGGAGATAAGGACATCGACTACCTGGCAATCCTGCACTTCAAGCGCTCTGCACATAATGCAGTTTTGGAGGAGCTGGGGCTGCCGGAAGAAAAAACCACCTATTTAGATGAGTACGGGCATCTGGGGCAAAATGACCAGGTGCTTTCGATTCAACTCGGTCTGGAACAGGGTAAAATCAAAGCCGGCGATACGATTGTAATGGTAGGTGCCGGGCTTGGATTCGTGTGGGCTTCGACTGTAGTGCAGTGGGGTCCCTATAAAGAAAAGACAAATTAACGAAGGAGATTTTTGTATGGATTTAAGCGGAAAAGTATGTGTAGTGACCGGCGGCGCCAAGGGAATCGGCCGGACAATTGCAGACAACTTCGTGGCCGCCGGCGCCAAGAAGGTATACGCCTGCGATGTAGATAAGGCAGCCCTCGATGCGGCCGAGCAGGAAACTAGGGGCTTAATCGGATATCAGCTCGACGTAACCGATCCTGAAGCGATCAAGCAGTTCGTCGAGCAGGTTAAAGCGGAAGCCGGCCGGATTGATGTCTTGGTGAACAACGCCGGTATTACCAAGGATGCCCTGATTCAGAAGATGGATGACGCTGCCTGGGACGCGGTGATCGACATCAACCTGAAAGGCGTATTCAATATGACCCGCGAGATTGCCCCGCTGATGATCGAAAACGACAACGGTTCTATAATCAACATTTCGAGCATAGTCGGAGTGGACGGCAATATGGGACAAACCAATTACGCGGCCACCAAAGCGGGGGTTATCGGTATGGCGAAGAGCTGGGCCAAAGAGTTCGCGCGAAAAGGGGCGGCCGTGCGGTCAAACGCAGTTGCTCCGGGGTTTATCGACACTCCGATGATTGCACATGTGCCGGAAAAGGTCATTGATAACCTGGTCTCGCGTACTGCTCTAAAACGTCTGGGTAAGCCCAAAGAGGTTGCCGATGCAGTGACTTATCTGGCCAGTGACAGCTCCTCATTTGTTACCGGGCAAGTTCTGCGGGTTGATGGCGGGCTGTCTTTGTAATCTAAGTGAGATATGATTCATATCACGAAAAATACAGCTGAGTTTTATTATTTTAATGATATGAACTATATGAGAGTAGATTCAGTAGTCATTAGCTGAAAAATGAAATGGGCGGTTTACAGGCTTCTGTCTGTATGGCCGCCCGTTCCGCTTGAAAAAGGGGAGTGGAAATCCGCGCTCGCATGCTGTATACTTGCTGCATGACGGATTAGTGAGAAAGGAGTTTTATATTTCATGGGCAAGACAGCAGGAAAAACAATTACCAAAGAAAAGTTACTACTGTCGGCCCTGGATCTCTTTTCCAGCAGCTGGTACGAAACCGTTTCGATTGCGGAGATCTGCCGCAATGCCGGCCTCTCCAACGGTATCTTCTATAATTATTTCAAAAACAAAGAGGAAATATTTAAAGAGCTTCTCGACCGTTACCTGGCAATTTTCTCTGACAGATTGAATGAGATTACTGAACCGACAATTGAGAAGGAACTAACCCGCTTTCTCAAAGGTATGATCGAAGACAGCCGGGTGCACCGTAAGCTCTTTACAGTCTATCGCGAAGGGCAGTACCGCTTTCCGCGTTACGAGAAAAAACTGCGCGAGATTTGTATCGACTACTTTCAGCGGCTCTATAATCGGCCCATAGAGGAGGCGGAATACATATTTCTTGTCTCGAGTGTGCGCTTTCTCTCAATGCGAGCGGTATACGATCAACTGAGTGTGGACAATAGTGCCCTACAGCTGCTGCTTCTAAAAGGCTTTTTTACCGAGGGGATCAAGTCTGCGCACGACCTCTTTGCAAAAAATCATACAGCGGTTGCCTTACCATCGGATAATTCCCGAAACCGGCTCATCGAAGCCGGAATCAAGCTCTTCGGGCGCCGCGGTTATTATCACATAAATGTCTATGATGTGGCTAAAGAGGCCGGTTTCTCGGTGGGTACCTTTTATCTTTACTTCCCCTCAAAGGAGAATTTCCTGGCGGAGATTGTGCGCACTATCGGAACCCGTACGCGCCGCTTCATCTCTGTGAATCTGAATACTTCGCTGAATCGAACCGAACAGGAAATTCAGGGCATGTATCTGTTTTACGAACATTTCAAGCAAAACAGGAGTTACTATTCCATTGTTCGTGAAGCGGAGTTTGTGGTAAATGAAGAGGTAACCGCTTATTACGACAAATTCGAACGTGGCTATAACAAAACCCTCAATCATATAAAAACCGAGGATAAGAAGCTCGTGGCCAATGCCCTGATGGGAATTTCCCACTACTTCGGAATCGAGTCTATATTCAGCCGGAATGTGGACGACATCCAATCTACAATTCTTCACATCGGCCGGCTGCTTTACCAGGGGCTGGCAGAGTAATACGCCACCGGCGTTCACGGTCCGCCCGTATGTAATAAAAAAAGGAGGAACTCATGCACACATCATCAGTCGAGGTCAATGGAATTCGTATTGCTTACACTACAGCCGGGTCCGGCACGCCGCTTGTGCTCATCCACGGGAATACCGGTTCTAAAGTGTGGTTCGAACCGGTCATGCAGCCCGAAATGGAGATACCGGGAGTTCAAATGATCGCCCCCGATATACCGAATTTCGGAGACTCGGACCTGCTTGACCGGGCGGATATCGATCTGTATGCGGATTATATCCGTGATTTTATCCATTCTCTTGCTGTGGAGGTGCCGGTTGCCCTAGTCGGCCACTCACTGGGCGGGGCTGTGGCAATTTCACTGGCGCTGCGAAATCCCGAACTGGTGTCCAGGCTTATGCTGGTCGACTCAGCGCCGCTCGACGGCCTGACGACTCCGGAGGAGCACTATCCGGTTATTGAGCAGTACAAGCAGAACCGCGAACTCCTTGCGCAGGCTCTCAAGGCCGTTACGCCTGCCATGGATGATGAGCCCTTTCTGCAGCGCCTTAGTGCCGAGGGGATGAAGATGAACCCGATTGCGTTTACCGGAAACGCTCGCGCTCTGGCCCGTTTCGACTATACCGGCCGGGGTAAGAGTTTCGAGAAACCGGTATTTGTAGTGGCCGGTGAACAGGACGTACTCATCAACCCGGATATGGCCAAATCCACCGCAAATGCTTTTCCCAATGCCCGCCTGAGAATACTGCCAGGGATCGGCCACTCAGTTATGGTGGAAGCTCCGCAGACCTTCAATGAATTGCTGCGCGAGTTTCTCAGTTAATTTCAGATAACAAAAAAAGCGGATGCGCCGGAGGTTTCCGGCTGCATCCGCTCATATCTGTTTTTCGGATCTTATTCGTTCGAATCGAAATCCACTACCACCTGTTTGAACGTCTCGGGATCCTCGACCGGCAGGGCATGGCCCACATGGTCGAATACCTTCAAATCGGCGTTCAAGGCCGCGGCGGTTTTCTCGGCCTGTTCCTGGCTAATCAACCGGTCTTTAGCCCCGCGAATAACGAGAGTCGGTGTGGCACAAGCGGCAGCCTCCTGGCTGTAGTCGAACTCGGCTAATGCCCGGGCGTGATCGAAGTAGCTGTCACGGTTCATCAGGAGCGCCTCCTTGCTGAGGCGGTTGTGCATGCGTCTGTCTTTAGAGCGGGTGCCCATCACAGCCCCAATTGAGCGTTTCAGCACTCCGTAATGGCTGTGCAGCAGCTCGATACGGGTGTCGCTGTCTTCGCTGAGGGGAAGCCCGTCGACCGGCGCCGAATCTATCAGCAGCATGCGGCGGACTTTCTCGGGATAACGCATCGCAAGGGACATCGACACCGCCCCGCCAAGCGAATGACCGACTATATAACACGGGCCGATACCCAGTTTGTCTATGAATGCGGCCACATGGTCGGCGTACAGATCGAGGTCGTTGGTAGTTTCGAGGCGGTCGGAGCGTCCGAAGTTCATCAGGTCGACCGCGATAGTGCGATATCCGGGCACCTGCATCACCTCGCGGTACCACTGGTGGGAGCCGGTGTTCCCGTGGATGTAGAGCAGAGGAGTGCCTTTACCCTTCTCTACGTAGAACATCTGTTTCCCCTGCATGGTCTCGATAGAGCTGCCGCGGACCGGCTTGAGACGGTGAAAGAAGCGCAGCAGCGCCATATAGGGTACTTGCAGCTTGCGGTTCCACAGCAGAAACAGTTCGGTTGCGATTCCATTGGGCAGTACCACCACAAAGACGATGAGCAGAATACCGTAAATCAGTGAAAGCGAACCGGCCGGTACCAACTCTTCGAGCACCAGGGCCGGCAGGCCGACAATCACAAATGCGCCGATCAGTGCCCCTTCCAGCAGAATTGCTCCGCCAATGATAATGATCAACAGCAAGTCGATTGCCGACATCAGTCCGAAGGTAACTGGCTGGATGACCCCCTCCGTGACGGCGTACATCGAACCTGCCACCGAACAAAAAATCGCACTGACAATAAATGACTGCAGTTTGTTTTGTGTAAGGTTGGTTCCGTAGGAGCGCGCGGCGACCTCGCTGTCGCGGATCATACGAAACTTTACCCCATAGGGCGATTTGAGAATTACATGGCCTATGCCGTAAAACAGGAGAAAGAGCAGGGTCATGAACAGAAAGGTCGCAATATCGCGCATCGGTCCGACTGCGGTGAATCCGAGCACGTGCGGTATGCCGTACATCGGATTCGGAAAGGGCATTGCGCGAATAGCCTGTTCCATCCCGACTCCGAAGGCAATTGTAGCAATGGCCAGATAATAACCCTGCAGCCGCAGTGCCGGCAGGCCTATCAGTAGGGCGAAGATCGTTGCGATCAGCAGACCCACCAGGGTTCCGACCAACATGCCCGCGTACACTCCCGGTATCAACTCGGTAAAAGTAGCTGTCGAATAGGCGCCTATGGCCATAAATGCGGCATGTCCGAGTGAGAGTTGGCCGGTATTCCCTATGATGATCACCATTCCCATCCCGGCAATTGCCCATACCAGAATCAGTGATAGATTGCCTAATGTATAAGTTCCGCCGGTCAGCAGAAAGGCTATCAGTCCGGCTGCAAGTATTCCACTACCAAGTAATGCTAATCGTTTCACGCCTTCCTCCCTGCTTTACCGGCAAATAATCCGGTCGGCTTAAAGACCAGCACTAAAATAATGAGAAAAAAGATTATTGCCGTTTCGTATCCGTCCAAAAACGGCACAATGTCGATGAGCCGTTCTACAATTCCGATTATCAAACCACCCCAGATGGCTCCGAAGAGGCTGCTGAACCCGCCCAAGACCGCTGCGGTAATGCCGAGCAGCTGGGTGTTCATCAGCATGGTGGGGTGGACCCGGGTAATTGGAGCTATCAGAATACCGACTACCACCGCCAGTGCCAGGGAGAGCCCCCACACGATTGAATCCACCCGGTTGGTATTGATTCCCACCGCCTGGGCGCCGACTGCATCCTGTCCCCTGGCCCGGATTGCCAGGCCGATTTTGGTATATTTCATGAGGGCGGCCATTGATATTGAAATGACCAGAGCAATCAGCATTACTGCCAGATCGTTTCGCCGAAATATTATTTCTATACCGGCGAAAAGTCCGCCTCCTTCGAACACAAAGGGCGGGCCTTCCAACAGACGTGGAAATGACTCGTAGTCCGGACTCCAAATCAGGTTGGCAGCCCCTTCGAAGACTAATAGCAATCCTAATGTAATCATCAGCATACTGGCCGGGGAGACATGCTTGACCCGGCGCATAAGCACGATGTCGATCAACACACCGAAGAGTGCGCCGGCGGCGAGTCCGACCGGGATTGCCGCCAATAGGGCTGCCCTGCCGGCCAGCAGATTCTGTCCTATAAATAGCTGCATCGCACTGAGGGTAATGAGTACACTTACCATTGCCGAGTAGCCATGGCTGAAGTTCAGGGTGCCTGCCGAACGGAAGATCAGCGCAATCCCGAAACCCATTAAGCCGTACAACGTCCCCTGCGGGATGCCGATTGTTATCGCTTGAAGTATTTCACTCACAATATGCTCCTACATTCCAAGATACGCTTTGCGAAGGTTATCGTCTTTGAGCATCGCAGCGGCTTCGCCGGAGTGTACGATGCTCCCGTTTTGCATGACATACGCTCTGTTACTGATAGCGAGCGCCTTGGTTGCGTTCTGCTCAACCAAGAGTACCGACATCCTTGAACGCAGATCTTTGAGAACCTGAAACAGCTCATCTACAATCACCGGGGCCAGACCGAGCGAGGGTTCATCGAGCAGTAGTATATCCGGGGAGGCCACGAGCGCCCTGCCCACGGCCAGCATCTGCTGTTCGCCGCCTGAAAGTGAGCCGGCTATTTGTCGATTCCGATCCTTGAGGATGGGAAAGAGTTCGTATACCGATTTTACATTCTCGGAAAAATCTCCCCGCACGAAGGTGCCCAATTTCAGGTTCTCCTCAACCGTGAGATCCGGAAAAATCCGCCGGTTTTCCGGGCAGAGTATCATTCCCTTTTTTGTGGATTCGGTTGAGTTTTTCCGTTTCAGCGATTCGCCTTTCAGTTGGACTGTACCGCGGCTTTTTACTATTCCCGTGAGACCGAACAGGGTAGAGGTTTTTCCGGCGCCGTTGGCTCCGAGGATCGATACAATCTCTCCCTCTCCTAATTCGAAGGATATTCCCCTGACAGCTTTGATCGGTCCATAGTTCACATATAAATCTGATACTTTAAGCACTGCTTTCCTCACCTAAATACACCCGGATAACCTCCGGATTGTTCGCGATTTCTTCGGGAGTTCCTTCGGCTATCTTTTTTCCGAAACTCATTACGGAGATTCTGTCCGAGATTTTCATGACAATATCCATATCATGCTCTACCAGCAGGATGCTCATCCCGTTCTCTTTGGAGAGTTCGGCCAGCACGCGGTCGAGCTCTTCGGTTTCCTGGTGTGTCAGTCCGGCGGCCGGTTCATCGAGCAGCAGCAGTTCCGGTTCTGAAATAATAGCCCGCGCAATTTCTACCCGCTTCTGCATTCCATAAGAGAGATTACGAGGGATATTAAACAGAGCTGCGCTGAGTCCCACTTTCTCTGCCACCGCTACAATCCGCTCTTCTACTGTTTCTTCGAATTTTTTGTGAGAGCCGAGGAATATCGATGCGAACGGTTTGTTAAAGTGGAAGCTATAGCCGGCATACAGATTTTCGTAGACCGTCATGTGGTTAAACAACTGTAAGTTTTGAAAAGTGCGGGAAATGCCGCGGTGAATCATTTTGTGATCAGGTAAACGGGTGATGTCCTTTCCCTTGAACACTATTTTTCCCCGGGTTCGTGGTCCGATTCGTGTAATGGAGTTAAAGAGAGTAGTTTTACCGGCGCCGTTCGGTCCGATCAGGGCGTGAATTGTCCCCTTTTCTACGTTCATCGAAAAGTCATCAACCGCCACCAGCCCCCCAAACTCTACTCCAACATTGTGTATCTCAAGCATTTTCATCTTTATTTGCCTCATGATTAGAAAAATGTGGGGCATACTTACGCAGCCCCACATACCGTACAGAATTATGTAAATTGGTGCGCTTTACTTGTTCGGGTCAGTGTATCTGATCCATTCGCCGGCGGGGTACCATGCTCCGTCCTGCACCTTCATCACATACATGTTCTGTTTTCCGAGTCGGCAGGTTGTGTCGTTCGGATCAAATTCGTTATAAGTAACATCAAGTGCCAGGTACCCGTTCCAGCGGTCCATGCTTTCCAGCGATTCGACCAGTGCCTCTCGGGTCAGATCGGGGCCGGCTCTGCGCACTGCTTCGGTGAAAATCTCAGCTGCAACCATTCCGGCGACTGCATAGGCATTCGGCATGACGCCCTCTTCGCCTTTATACTCTGCAAACCATTTCCAGGGAGCGAACGTAGGATCATTGAAATCGGCAAAGACCCAGGCGGTCGACTGCACATTCTGCATTACCTCCGCGCCCAGGCTATCGATAAGGGTCTGGTCGGCATTTGCATAGGTCAGCAGCTTGGTGGGCTCGGTCAGGCCGAACTCATATGCCTGTTCGAGGAACTGATCTACCTGGGGCCGGAACAGGATTACCATGATGCCGTCTACATCTGCGCTTTCAAAGCGGCTGATTGCTGTAGAGAAGTCCGTGTCGCCGGTTTCAACCGAGAGCGCTTCGACAATTTCGGCATCGTCGTACATCTTGATTGATTCTTTAATAGACTCGTATGCGTTCTGGCCGTCCTCGGCTGCTCGATACAGCACCCCTAGTCGTTTGTGTCCCAGGTTTTCTACCATGTAGGTAGTCATAATGTTTCCCTCGAGCAGATAGTTGGGCTGAAAGGGAAATATATATTCTTTGGGCGGAACTGCCAACTCGGTTGCTCCGGCACCCTGGTATACGAAGGGTACCCCGCGTCCGTTCAGGTAGTCCATCACAGCCAGTGTGTTAGGTGAGCCGAGGCTGCCGACCATTGCAAACACGTTGTCGCGTTCTACCAAACGCCGGGTAAGCGTGGTTGTGGCTGATGGATCGAACTGGTCGTCGGCCACTGTCAAATCAATCTTTCGTCCGTGAATCCCGCCTTCTTTATTTACATGATCAAAGAAGGCCCGCATTCCCTCCGCCATTGGTTTACCGATACTGGCTACCGGGCCTGAGAGCGCCTGCGTACTTCCTATATAGATGGTGTCCTCGGTTACACCCGGTGTTCCCTCCTGGCTGCCTTCACCGAATACCGGCATCAGCAGAACCACGCAGAAAAACAGGCTTACGAGGATAAATGTCTTGTTTCTCATGTGTTATTCCTCTCTGTATGATTTCAATTTTCATAGCGGCGAAGGCACACCCGCAAGCTGCCCCCGCCACACTCTATTACATTGGTCCTGTTTTTTACAGGCCAAGCTTCCATCGCTCTTAGAATTTCACCTCAACACCAGCCGAAAACTGCTGCTTGGGGTCGCCTTCGCTTACATTAGGCTCTATCATTTTGGCTGTGTCGTCACCCAGCCATCCATAATTAGCAAATAGACTTGACTGTTCAGTGACTGCGTAGGTCAGCTTTACATCGGCAAAGTAGTTGGTGATTTCTGCACGTACTACTTTTTCTGTTCCAAGAGCATTTCTTTCGTATTCGAAGAAATGATACATACCTCCAGCCAGAATAGCATTCAGTCCCGGGATAATTTCGTAGTTAACCCGGGCAGAAGCAAGGATTTGATGATCCTCTTCATAACCGGCACCACCCATGTTGAATACAGCCGTTGGATTGACAGTGTTGCGGCCGGCGTTTCCGATCATGCTGGAGAAGCTGTCGAAACCGGGTTCTACCAACGATCCGTTGTATACAAACAGTCCCTGTGCTTCGACTACCAGCTGCTGGGGCATGAGACTGGTAATTTTAGAAAAATCAAGGGATGGACGCATCATTACTGCGAAGTTGAATGTATTCCAAAGGCCACCGCTTTCACCGCTTGCAAATGCATCAAAAGGAGCGGGGTAATCAGAAGCAAATCCTCCAAGTTGACCGTCCTCATTATAATCCCCGAAAGTATCCCGGTCATTATTGATCGGGAACAGGGTGTGGGCGGCAAATTTTAGGTCAACAGGACCTACCGGTCCTTCCATGAATGGACCGACTAAGGCTATGCTATCAAGCAGAAACGGATCTTCGTCCTGCGGCTTATCTGCATCTCCAAGAAAATAACCACCCAACAGTCCCCACAGAATTTTGCTCTGCATGTGGTAACCTACCGCTGCACCGGCAATTAGGTGGCCGTTGCTGTCCGTGTCATCTATGCCGACATCCTGGCGTAGGTCGTAAATCGCCAGTAGGCTCAGCGGTCCGCCGAGGGCCTTGTCCAGATCGTACTGGTAGGCGATTCGGTCGCGGCGGTCGTCGGCAGTGGTCAGTCCGTGGCCCCAGTTGGCTTTCTGGCGGCCGACGCTCAGTTTTCCGCCCAGGAAGGGCATCTCTGCATAGCCGTAATCCAGGTCCATTTTCTCTACCAGTGCGTCGGATTCGACTTCTCCCCACTCAGTTACACCGCCGCCGCCGGGTTTGCGGTGGTCGCCGCTCCAGTAGTCGCCGTAGAGCCGGATACCGGCGTGTACTTTTACATCGCGGCCCAGGTCGAAAGTGGGTTCGATTATCAGACTTTGATAAAATCCCTGCGTATCATCGTCAGCCTCTTCAAACTCAGTGATGTCTTCGCCGAGTCTGAAGCCCTGTAGTTCATAGGAACCGCTCCACTCCACGTCTGCGGCTATCGCCGTCATAGGTACGAGTATGGAAATTGCGAGAACCAGTACTACTACACCTTTTTTCATACCATCATCCTCCATAAAATTGATACATGAATCTATTCTCACTCTTAATTTGAAAATCGTCAAGTTTTTTATTATACAATTTTGTAATATGAATCATCTCTCAAGGCCATTCTGCCGGTTTAGGGGTTAAAACAGCAAAACACTGTTTTAAACAGCGCTTCTGGGCTGAAACATGGGGTCAAAACAGCTGTTTTGCGTCGTTTCAACGGTTAGTATAGCCACGGATCAGACTTGATTTAGTGTACCTCATGAGAATGATTTTATTTTTCTATTTCTTGCTAATTTCTGAATCATATCTCAGTTGTTACTGTCAAGGGTGTATCCCATTCGCAAGCATCCCCAGTGACGGTTGTGTACATGCAGCGGAACGGACACATCGATGTTTTGCGTACCGTCATCGCGCAGGTATGCCTGGGTTAGGAGGCCGTTGGTGTTGCGGGCGGCTTTTGTGCTGACCTGGTCTGTGTAGAAGCGTTTATGCTTGGAAAAACGAAGGTCGGTTTCATAATCTCCGGAGGGCGGTTTGGATATGCTGCGTAAATGGGTCGGAGCGAAGCCATTCATATCAGTCACAGAGCAGGCTAAGAAAATCTTGCCGTGGGGCTTGCTGAGCGCAGTCAGCTGTGTTTTCAGATCCTCGAGTCGCTGCTGCAGGCGTTCTTCAAACACCCCGTCGTACGAAGAGGTATATTTCTCCGGGTTTGTTCCGGGAACGAGTTGGTAGCTTGGGTTGAAGAGTTGTGCCTCTGTTATTTGTCCGTTCTCGAGCTCCAGTGAAAGCAGCTGCTCAATATCCTGCTTTGCGCTTTGTAGGCTCACTCTTACCTGGCTCAGATAGTTCTGCACATTGAAATTACCGGCAGTACCGGCAATCTCTTCAACCGAATGGGTCAAACTGGTGTTCGACTGTTCAAGCGTGCGCAGCACCTCTTCGAACGATGAAATTGCTGCTTCGATATTGTCGATCCGGCTGTCGATGTCGCCGGCGCGGTCGAGCTCCTGTTGCGCAACCGCCTGCATTTCGCCGGTAGCTTTAAGGGACGAACTGATTCGCCCGGAAACCGTGCTGAAAGCGGTGTCCAGCTGCTGAGTTTTTTCCTTCACACTTTCAACCAGATTTTCACTGTGTTCGACCATAGAGTAGCTGTCCGTGAGTTTGGTGGACAGGTCATCGAGTTTTTCACGGGTGCGGGAGGTTGCGGCTGAGGTTTTGAGGGAGAAGTCGCGGATTTCTTCGGCGATAATCCGGAATCCGGCCCCGCTCATACCGGCTCGGGCTGCCTCAATTGCCGCATTGATGGCAAGAATGTTGGTCTGATCGGCAACATCATCTATTATGTTTATGATTTCACGGGTTTCTACTGCGAAGTCGTGCAGCTCGCGCATAAAGCGAATATTCGCTTTGCCGGCCTCACGTAATTCGTCTACCTCGACGGTTACCCGTTGCATCATTTCCATCCCGTTTCGGTACGATCTGTGGGTCTCCTCGGTGGACTCGCTGGCAATGTCACTGAGAGTTACGATTTCATTAAAAGAGGTAAAAAACTGGCGAACCAGTTCGACGATATGAACTGCATGCTCGTTCTGGGTTTTGGCATTCCTTTCTGCAGACGCAGTGAAATAGCTTGTATAGGCCGAGGACAGGAGTAACTGCTCGCTCTGATCGATTATCGAGTTAATGATCTCCTCGGTGCGCTCGAGCAGTTGATTCAACGGCTCCAGGGCAGTGCGATGGAGTTCAGTGGTGAAATCGCCACGGCGATTGAGATCGACTGTAGAGGACTGTTGGAGAGAGGCGATAAATGCGGTGGTGTCGCGAAGTGCCTCTGCCGCCGAGCCGGACTCCTGATTGCGGACAGGCTCTGTAATCGAGGCTTCCAGCCGGGGCTGTAATCCTTTTGACTGGTGTACGAGTAGACAATGTAAGCCTATCGAAACCGTTGCCGCGGCTGCCGCCGCCAACAGACCTACCCGGCTGCCGCTTACATAGGCAGATCCGATACAGATCAGCAGGACAGCGCCGGCAATGTAGTACATGTTATTGACTATTCTGGCTTTGCTCATTTCAAACTCCGGATTAGGTGTTGCTTGGTGCAGCAATAGATCAGTAGTGATAAACAGCTTTTATAAAAATTCATAATAGATTGATTTCCAATATATTAGATATGAATCACATCTCAATTATAATACGCCGAGTTTTTTGAATCGGTGCAGCTGAAGCTCAGGCGCTCTGTGTTTCTTCGCGGAAGTTGTACTTGCACAGGTCGATGATGGCAAAGCGATTATCGACTCCGATCTTGTTGTATATGTTGTATAAGTGAAGTTTCACCGTCGATTCGGCGATGTTCAGGCGTTCGGCGATCTCCCGGTTACTGGCTTTGTAGAGGGTGAGGACTCGGATTACCCGCTCTTCGGCCGGTGAAATGCCCACTTTTCTGAGATCGAACGGCTCTTGATTCTCTTCAAGTTCGGCCAGCTGGGCGGATAGCTGGCCGTAGTTCATCTTTAATGCGCTGTTTTCCTTTTTCAGCAGCTCCTGCTGGCGTACCATGTCCCGCCAAATTATCAGGATGAGTACAATCAAAAAAAGCGAGAAGGCCAGGGTAGTGAGTCCGGCATAGGCACCGACCTCCGGGCTGTGAATAGCCGCCGAGAGCTGTGAAAAGCCTACCACCATTATCATGATGGCGGCATTCTTGGTTTTCGGATAGGTTTCGAGAAAGCCGTAGTGCCGCATGAGCAGCCAGCCGGCCAGGAACATTGCCGGTCCGTAGAACTCCTGGTAGCGGTTGCTCAGAATGTTCAATCCGCCGGTAAGGAAAAACACCGCAATTTGTAAGGTCTTCAGCAGACGGCTCTCCATAAAGACGCTGAGTATAAATGGAACAATGGTAAGAAAAAGAAACCAGACCGTAATTGCCGTGAGCGCCTGCCGAAGTTCCTGGCCCCGCAGCACTCGGTTGATAAGAGTGGTGAGAACGACCGCTATACCTATTACACTCACCAGTAATCCGATTCTCTTCTGTACCGTATCAATTTTGCCCATCAGTGTACCTCAGTCTACTAATCTGCCCAGTAACCTTTTACGGCGTCCTCCGCAGTGTATACCGCAGCGATTTCCGGGGTTATAGTCTTGTTTATTTTGTTTACCAATCTTTCGGATTCAGCAGCATAGTTCCACTTTTTTGCATTGATCGGATTGTACTTACCCATGTTTTTGTCTTCATCAGCATCATTATTGTAGTTAGAGAGCATGCACAGCGTCATCAAATCGAGACAGCACTGGATTATCGAGGCATCTCCGCCGATGAAGCCGCTTATCGGGAAGAGCCGGGTGTAAAGATTGGCATCATCCTCCGGCGTATGCAAAAAGACATCCTTGGCCGATTCATGCATGGCTGTCAGGTATATCAACAAGTGGCTGAAGGCTGTCGTTTCCGGCTTGTCACATTCTGCCAGGTAAGGGACTTCGGCTATCAGCCGCGCCATTTTACTGCCTTTGAGCCACTCCTTCTCTTTTATACCATAATTCAGCACCGCCCCGGCCCGCCCGGCCAATTTACTCCACTGCTCGTTGGTCATCTAAACTCCCTCCTGAGAACTTGCTTCAATAGTTTTTAATATAGCTTATTGTAAGGGGGGATTTAGCGGATGGGAAGCAGATTTTATTGAAATGTTATCGGCCTGGTTTGCCCGCCTCGCTGGGCAAATAAAAAGCTCGGTGGTGCGGTACCCCACCGAGCTCTCGAGGTGTAAAGTGCAGCTTACACCATCACGCAGACATTCTCGAATTACTTTTTTATTATAACTTTCTTCAATTACCTTTTTAGCCTACCTACACTTTACGCTCTTTTAAATAGAAACACCATATAACTTTGGTATTAATATTGTGTACGGCAGGGGTAGGGGCACAATCCCGGATAATCTTTGGTGATGCCTAACTATGAATATAAGATGTTCCCGGCCATGTGTGCAGTGCTCGATGAAATCGGCCAAAAGAAAGCCCAGAACCGCAAGGCCTTCCGCTTTGGTTCGTACGGCTGGTCCGGCAGGCAAACAATTTAGGCCTTTCAAACCCGGATGTACAGTGGAGCTTGTGGCTCTGATGCCCTTAATATGTACTTTCTCTTTTCTTTCGCTTAGCCTTATACATTTCCGAGTCGGCATTTTTGATTAAGGTTTCCAATTCATTGCTGTCATCCGGATAAAAACTCACTCCTGCACTAACACTGATCGGGATCTCCTTCCCATCAATGAATAATGGTTTTCTGAGTTCACCAGTCAATCTTTTTGTTACTTCCATTACTTTTTCTTTTGATGATAAATCCGTCAGTGCCACCACAAACTCATCTCCGCCCATTCTGGATTTTAAGTCCTTCGCCTTCAAGCTGTGTTCCATTCTGGAAGCAACTTTTATTAATACCTCATCGCCGATATCATGACCGTACCTGTCGTTAATGTCTTTGAACTTATCGATGTCAATAAAAACAACACCAATAGTATCTTTACTAGAATCAGCCTTGTTTTTTAATTTGAGGAATTGTTCTACAAAGTATTTTCTATTGGTCAGTCCGGTTAATTTATCGTGATGGGCCTGATGTTCAAATATTTTGAGTAAATATACGACAACGGAAATAAAGCTGACAAATAATACCGCCATTAAAATAATGTTTGCAAGAAATAGGCTTCTATGATTTAGTAATTCATTCCGCTTCACTTGATCATTATAGACAATACCAACTACATAGGAATTCCAGCCCTGATCATTGTCCTGATTACTGGTTAATGCCGGAAAAAATCGGTAGCTTCGCTGGATGCCTTCGGTTGTTCTTGTGCTTTTCTGCATAGTATTATTGATAACTGCCTGTCTGGCAAGCTCTTCCTCAAACTCGGGTACATCCGGGTTCAAGTAAGGGCGTTTGCTGGTTCTTAGTTTTGCAACCCCATGATTCAGCGGCTCTACACTATAAAAGCCTATGTCTTCAACCATTTCATATTGGTTAGTTAAAGCAGTTGCATCCTTGAACAGATTCAGGCTCTGAAAAGAGGGATACTTCGCTTCAATACTGACACTCAGCTCAAATAAATATCGATTATCAGGGCTCGGCATATAACTGTACTTTTTAATCTCACCCGCCTGAGTTGACAGATCTAATCTGTCAACTTCAAACTCATTCCCGGCCATTCTCTCTCTCAAGACGGTGGCAAAACTTCCGAATTTAGAAAAATCAAGTCCCAGATCCTTTTTGTAGGTGGTTTTGATAATCTTAAGGTCTTTATTCACAATATAAATATCATAGCCCTGAAAGCGCTCCTGCAGCTCAGCTAAATCCCATTTCATGACATCGGGATTCTCTTTATATTTTGCTAACATCAGCTCTGAGTATTCTCGCATTTCCTGGTTTAACTGCTGCTCGGCAATCTTATAGGCATTATTTATATAGTTCACAGTCTGAAGAATATTTTTCTCCACCAGCTGTTGCTGACTGTTGTATTTGTTTTCGACCACTTCTGTGACACTGGTGTACTGTGTTGATAAAATGTAGGTCATTAGAATGGCCAGTGCAATAATGATTATATACTTAAATTTGCTTAGTAATTTATCCAACTAGAGCGCTCCAAATACCTATGCTTTGTGTAGAATGTCTAATAATATGAAAAAATCTCCGTGGTTTCAACGCTATAGTATTTAAGAATCGAGAATATCTAAGAAAAAAACTAGTATCGGTCGGGTTTGGGCTTATTAGCTATAACCTCAGAGGATGCATCACAAGGTGGGAACCTCGCCGGTTGCGCATGCCACCGCCTCCGTCGATCCAATCTATGCGGCTACCAACATCGACCAATCCGTCCAGGCGGTGCAGACACGTGAAATCAATGCACTGAACCCAGCAGTGGTGATGTTCACCGAGTTTCATGCCGGCAGCGATTACCCGCATCCTTTATCTTCTTCAAGTTGTAGAAATTCATCAAGCCATTTCCTCAACTACGCAGTGATATTTTTGCTTATTCACTTGACAATACCCGAAACTCACTATAATATAACAATTGTTAGATAACATTAGTTAGATAATAAATATTAAATTATTTTCAAAGGAAGGCTTATGCCACCGAAAACCAGGTTTGAGCGGTCGGATATTGTGGAGGCAGCCTTTGTGATTGCCCGTGACGAAGGGCTGGAGGCGGTTAAGGCGCGCCGGGTAGCGGATAAGCTGGGCAGCTCGGTAGCCCCTATCTATAACAACTTCGAAACTATAGATGAGCTGGTGCGGGCGGTAGTGGAGCACGTCCTGGCCATCTCTCATTCTATTTTAGCCGAGCAGCAGGGTGACAGTGTATTCGAGAATATCGGGCGCGCCAGCCTGACCTTTGCCCGCATGTACCCGCTGCTGGTGCGGGATTTGGTGTTAAAACCTAATCCATGGATTGCAGCTAACGAGCAGCAGGATCACACGCTGATCGAGATGATGGCGGAAGAACCTGCACTGGCCGGCTGGAGCCAGGCCGAACGCCGGCGCCTTTTGCTGCAGATGCGTGCCTTTCAAATGGGCGTAATGCTGATGACCGCTAACCAGCAGATACCATCCTGGGCCGCAGAGATCGATTTGGAGCAGCTGCTGATGCAGACCAGCCATAGTCTGGTGCAGGCTCGCAATAATCAAACCCACAGGAGCGAAGAATGAATACAGCAGTTAAAACAATCACCATTATCGGCGGCGGGATCGCAGGCTTGAGCGCCGGCATCTATGCCCAGAAAAACGGTTTTGAGAGTGTAATACTCGAGAAGCACAGCGTTCCCGGCGGACAATGCACCGGCTGGAATCGACAGGGCTACCACATCGACGGCTGCATCCACTGGCTCAGCGGCACAAAGGCCGACAGCGACCTGAACAAACTGTGGCATGAGGTCGGTGCCCTGGATGGGGTTGAGATTATCCACCCGGAAAGTTTTATGTGCTTTGAGCATAATGGTCAGCGAGCATATATCTACCGCGACCTCGAGCGTCTGCAACAGTCCTGGTGCGAGCTGTCACCGGAGGATGCCGGTTTTATTGAAGAGTTCTGCGGAGATGTGCGTAGTTTGCAGAGTTTTTCCTTTCCCGTCGACAAGCCTGGCGACATGATGAGCTTGGGCGAAAAAATCAAGATGATGCTGTCGATGAAGGAGGCCGGACGTATTCTCGGTAAATACGGCAAAATGACGTTGACGGAGTTTGCCGAGCGATTTACCCACCCGGCTCTGAGGGAAGGTTTCGCATCGATGGCCCCGGAGCAGTATAACGCTGCCATGATCTTCTTTGCGATTGCAGCCTTTACCACCGACGAAGCTTCGATTCCCGCCGGCGGTTCTCAGGCACTGGCACAGCGCATGGTCGAGCGCTACCGGAAGCTCGGCGGCCGGCTGGAGACCGGCTACGAGGTCGGCACCCTGGAAGTAAACGGCCGCCGGGTCACCGGCGTGGTCGATCGAAAGGGTCGGCACTGGCACAGCGACTACTATATTGCTGCCTGCGACGCGCATTTCGTGTATCACGAACTGCTGCAGGGGCGGTACAACGACCCGGCATTCGAGAAGCGTTTTGCGCAGCCTGACACTTACCCGCTTGCCTCCGAGATTCTGGTGGCACTCGGTTTTAACGGCCGTATTGATGAGCTGTCTGAGCCGCTTCCCTGGAGCCTGAACTACCCGATCGATCCGATTCGTGTAAACGGCCGCGAAATCGACCGTCTGACCTTGAAGCATTTCAGTCACGAACCGGGCTTCGCGCCGGAGGGCCGTACTCTGCTGGTGTATGACATTAACCAGTTTCACGATGACTACGATGCCTGGACGGCGATGGATACCGCCACCTACAAGGCGGAAAAGAAGCGCATCGGTGAGGAGGTTTTAGCGGCCACCGAGGCACGCTTTCCGGCAATGCGCGGCCGGCTGAGCCTCCTGGATGTGTCCACTCCCCGCACCTATGAGCGCTACTGCAACGCCTATCGCGGAGCCTTTATGGCCTTCTTCCCCTCGGTGAAAGGAAAAATGATGGATCATAGCGGCCGCAATGCTATTATGCGGCTATGCCAAGCTCAGAAGAAAGACTTCATCC
>CAZRWN010000021.1:0-47739 GCA_964603735.1 uncultured Sediminispirochaeta sp.
AATTGCCTATTGCATAACAATTTAGAATTAAGCAGCCTGAACCGGGCTGCTTTTTAATTGCCTCTGTTTTTCGCTGTTATTTGTTCACGGATCTATGAAACTTCACTACAGTTTTACGCTTTTTAGTTTGAAAGCCGGCTCTATCTTCATTAAATTAAGAGCGTGGAACAAAAACAAAACCATTATCTGCGGGATTTTACTTTTCTCATCAATCCGACCAGGCATCCTTCTTCTGTGAAGATACTGAAGAAGATACTGAAACAGCGGCGGGCCGCTAAGGTGATTGAAACCCAGAGTCGGGAAGAGCTGGTAGAGAAAGTCGTTCGATTCTGCCGGGGCTCCGGTGAGGCAAATCTTGTCATCTGGGGTGGTGACGGAACTGTTCACAATGCCATCAATGCGATGATGGTGCATCCACCGAAAAATAAAGCCCTTGGTTTTCTGAGAGGGGGAACCGGTAATGGAATCCAGGATTCCTATGAAATACCATGGCGCATCGGCAAGCAGATCGAAACCTACATCGAGAGCGCGGAACAGAACTACTATGAAGCGGTTGATCTGTTAAAAATAAAAACGGAGAACGAAACCCTGTATGGCCAGTTGCTCGGAATCGGTGTGGACGCAGAAGTGCTGCAGGTTCGCAAAGAAAAGTTCACCTCCACCGACAAAACGATTATTCCCGGAATCCGGTACTATGTCGCGGCCGGCTTGAAGGTACTAAAAAGTTTCGATTTTAGAAAGGTTCCCGAAAGCCGAGTTACATTCATAAACGGAAAATATGCCATTAAAGGCGGCAAGATCAACGCTGAGTTTCCCTTCAAATTTTTAGCCCGACCTACCAAGTCGGCACTGATAGAGATCGGTACCCGGCCGTATTACGGCAAGCGCTTCAAGATCTGTCCGGATGTGGTCTGTAACGATGGAAAGATGGATGCCTACCTGTTTCAGTTTACCAACCACTTTACCGTTGTGCGGAGCCTTTTTTCAGTGTGGAACGGATGGCACGATCGAATCAACAATCATCTGGTCAAGGCCGGGTATCCGCTGATCGAACGCTACGAAGTGAAATCTACGGTGATAGAACGGGACGAGCCCTTTTACTTTCATGTAGATGGTGAGTTATACCATAGCGGTGATGCGGCCAGAGTAGAAATATCGATTCTGCCGCGGGCATTAAATTTTTTGGTACCGGAAAAATTTTATCGTAAATTCCACCCTTTCTTTATCGATACAATTTACGATTTAGAGAAATAGTCCTGCACATACCAGAGCCAGTACTTTTTAAAAAATACCACCAGCGGAATTGCAATCAAAATGCCCACTAAACCGAAAATGGCACCGCTGATCAAGATGGCCAGTATAATAACAAACCAATTCAATTTCATCCGAGTGCCTTGAATTCGCGGGCTCAGAAACCAGCCTTCGATCTGATTTGCTGCGGCCAACACGATTATTACTTTAATTAGCCCTATCAGTCCCTCGTGGCCTATACCGAGTACCAGAGCCGGGACGGCAGCGACGATAACTCCGAGATAGGGTATGAAATTGGTGATACCGCTGATAAAACCCAGAAAAATCGAATAAGGTACACCGGCAATTGCCAGGCCGGTACCGACGATAACTCCAACGACCAAGGCAATCATAATCTGTCCAGCAATGAAATGGCGAATATCCCCGTACACTTCGGCGACAAACCGAATTGCCTTAGAGCTGCCCGATCGCGGGAAGAATCGCCACATGTTTTCTTTGAATACCGGCACGACATAAGTGAAATAGCTGGCGGTAATTACAAAAACAACGAGGCCGGTCGTGAAATCGGGCAGGCGCTGGAAAAGCACGTTTACAGTATCAACCCCCGCCTGGGCTGTGCGTTCGACGAGTTTGCCGGTGGCACCCTGAATTGCTTTCGTTATTTCGACGCCTATGCGATTATCAGAAAGAAAAGCCGGTATTTGGAAAGTCTGCACCGACTCGCGCAAAAAAGGGAAGAGTCGCTTTCCCTCTTCGAGTACAATCGGCACTATACGGCTTATGCCGAATATCAGCAGTGAGAAGGTAATCAATGCCGATAAAGCCACCGAGACACGGTAGGAAAAAAACCTGAACTTGAACAGCTGCCGGGCCGGTACCTCGATGATTAAGGACAGATACCAGCCAAAGGTAATTGCCCCGATAATATTCGGTGTAAGGCCGTAAAACAGACAATATACGAAAAAATACCCCAGCATAAAAAGTGCTGCGCTATCCTTACGGCGCCCGTGTCGAGAAGATTGTTTTTTTGTCAAGTATCTGTCGGTGTACATATGTGAGTCTCACTTTAATACAAGCCGGCCTGCTTTGCAATCTCTTTACAGCAGGGTATCTTGTCGATATGATATGATCTATGGATGATATTAAGAAAACAATAAAAGAAATTTATGAGAGAATAGATATTGCCGCTGCGAGATCTGCCAGATCGGGAGATGAGATCAAACTCATGGCAGTGACGAAGACCAAGAGTCGAAACCAGGTGGAATCCGCTTATCAGGCGGGTGTGCGGCTTTTCGGAGAAAACCGTGTCCAAGAAGCATATGAGAAGTATGAGAATTTTTATCCGGATGCCGAACTCCATCTGATTGGTCACTTGCAGAGTAACAAAGCCAAGCAGGCTGCTGAACTGGTAAGCTGTGTACAATCTATCGACAAACTAAAAACGGCCCGCGCGTTGGAAAAGCGATGCGCAGCCTTGGATAAACATATGGATATTTTTATCGAGTTCAACACCTCCGGCGAAGAGTCAAAAAGTGGATATCTTTCCGAGGACAAGCTGTGGGAGGAAATCGAACAGATAGCCGATTTTCCCCATTTGGCAGTAAAAGGACTAATGACAATTGGTCCTTTTACCTCGAACTCAGACGAAATTCGACGGGCTTTCGTCCGGTTGCGCAGCTTGTACGAAGAATCGATCCGAAGGTTTCCGGAACTGCCGATACGGGAGCTGTCGATGGGGATGACCTCGGATTTTGAGATCGCGGTCGAAGAGGGGTCTACCATGGTACGAATCGGAACGGCTCTTTTCGGCAGTCGTTAAGGGCAGGTTCAGAAGTGAACGTTCGGCGCGTTATACTGCTGTTTACACTTGTCGCTTTACTGGCTGCCATGCCCCTACAAGTGTTGGCACAGGAAGATGCATATGAACCGTATCGTCCGGAGGAGTTTCCCGAATGGGCGCACACTCTAAGACGCTTCGAGACTATTTTCTTCGGATCTCTACCGCTTACATTTCTGTTCAGCTCTTTGAGCTTCGACCTGTATGCCTACTCGGCAAATAACTTTAGTCAGGAATACCTGCCGCTTTTCTTCGGCAATTCCCCCGAAAAGGAACAGTTTACGCAGGACACGATGGTGCAAAGGATCGGTATTAGTATTTCACTCTCGCTTGTAATCGCAATTGCGGATTTGATTATTGATAAACGGACAAATGAACAAAATTAGAACCCACGCAACCGTAGAGGAGCCGGAAGCGGCCGGCATTCGCGCCGACCGATATGTTGCGGATTTCATGGACCTATTGCCCCGCAGTCAGATAAAAAGCAGAGAAGTTGAAATCTCGATTAACGGACGCAAAGTGAAGCAGAGCAAGGCGGTCGAGATCGGCGACGAACTGACGGTAGACTATCTGCCCCGTGAAGAAAGCATAGTAGAAGCTGAGAAGATTCCGCTCGATATTATTTTCGAAAACAACCGTTGTGTTGTGCTGAACAAACCGCAGGGAATGGTCGTTCATCCCGGAGCCGGAAATTTCAACGGCACCCTGGTACATGCCCTGCTGGCGCATATCCCGGAATTAAAAATTAACTTTCCGGATGAGCCTTTGCGCCCGGGCATTGTCCACCGGCTCGACAAAGATACCTCCGGAATCATTGTTGCCGCTAAAGACCCCGCGGCACTGCAGTTTCTCTCCCGGCAGTTCGCAAAAAAAACTATTGCAAAGCAGTATCTCGCCATAGTAAAGGGTGTGATTCAGAAACCGCACGGGTACATTGATCACCCGATTGCCAGAGATATCCATAACCGTAAAAAATTTACATGGCAGCGCAGCGACGGGAAAGAGGCTTTTACGGAGTACCGCGTACTCAGACGCTTTGCACATGCGAGCTTCGTCAGTTTGATGCCCGCTACCGGCCGTACTCATCAATTGAGGGTGCACATGAGCTCTTTGGGCCATCCCGTGGCCGGTGATCCGATTTACGGAAGGAGCGGAGGCAGTTTCAAAAACTTTTCACTAATGCTGCATGCCTATAAACTCACTCTGCGCTTACCCGGTGAATCCGCAGCACGGGTTTTCCGGGCACATCTTCCCGAACACTTCAAATGCGCATTACATTCCCTTAGGTGATTATACGGAAGGGCTACTCGGTAGTATCGAGCAGTTTTATATCCGGGTTGAACATTTTCTCAGCCTTAAGCGTGGATGGAGGCCCGTGGCCGGGCAGAACCAAGGTGGTATCAGGCAAATTGAACAGTTTTTCGTCTATAGATCGCAGCAAGAGCGCACGCGAGAAGCTGTTTTTCGTGTTTCCCGCCCGTCCGGCTGCCAGAACATCACCGGTAAAAACCATTCCGCCGATATGGTAGACCAGCGAATCGGAAGAGTGACCCGGAACCTCTATTACTTCCACTTCGATGTCGGATGCAGCGATGAACTTGTCGCCGTCTTTGATTGGTATCGAAGGAAAATCGAGAATATACGGTGAGAACGAATATATATCGGCGTCGTAAATCTTTTTGAGTGTTCGAATCCCTTTTACATGTGAATTGTGGTGGTGGGTTACCAGGATGGTCTTGATATAGTAGCGGTTGTTCTCTATCAGAGTAAGCAGTTCCTTGTCCATGATGCCCGGATCAACCAAGATGGCATCGCCTCCGTCGGGAGGTCCGATCAGATACGTATTGGCAAAGCCGACCACGGCAAAGTGAAAATAGAGCTTCATATAAGGGTGTCCTGTTGAAATCTGGCTTCTTCGTAGTTCGAGTATTTAAAGCTCACCGATACACGCGAACTGTTCACAAAATCGGCTTTTTTGAGATTGCAATCGACAAAACTTACATTATCCAGTTTCGAACTGGTAAAATTGGAGTAATACAAATCGGAATCGTTGAATACGCAGTCCTTTCCCTCAATCCCCAAAAAGTTAGTATGGACTATATCCGAGTCGGTAAAATCACAGTTGATGAAGCGGCTGCCGGCAAAAACCGAATATTTTATATTGGTCTGAGTAAAATTGCAGTTCTCGAAAGTGGAGTACTGCAGAAAGCAGAGTTCGAAGCTGCTGTTTGAGAAATCGACATTGACAAAGCTGCTTTCGGAGAAATTACAAACCATAAATGTGTGATCGCTAAAGTCTGCGCCCTCTGTTTTAATGCAGGAGGAGTTGAGATCCTTCAATACTTTTGTGTCAGTTATGATTTGTATGAGCCGTCGGTTGCACTCTTCCGGATTATCAACATGGTTCAGACAGTAGTCCTCGCCGTGAACTGCAAACAGTTGACAATCGGACCTCTGACACTTATTAAAGAGAAACATAGTTACAGGGTATAGTGTGTTTTCGGCATGTGCAATAGGAAAAAAGAATATTGTATGTTAATATCCCAGCCATGGAGTTCTCAAGTGAATGACAGACCTATCGCGGTGTTTGATTCCGGAGTGGGCGGATTGCCCTACCTGCAAAGCCTGCGTGAATATGCTCCCAATGAGGATTACGTCTATCTGGCCGACCGGGCGCATTTTCCGTATGGTGAGAAAACTGACAAAGAATTAATGAAGATCATAGTAGAGTCGGTAGGGCGCTTTATTGCAGCCACCGATCCGAAGTTGATGCTGATTGCCTGTAATACCGCTTCGGTCGTTGCCCTCAGAGCACTGCGGAAGCGGTTCGGTATACCCTTTATCGGAGTGGTGCCGGCCATTAAACCGGCGGCTGAAAATTCAACCCGCAGGGCGATCGGGGTGCTGGCCACCCGTAGAACAGTCGAGGATCCGTATACCGAACAGCTCATATCCCGGTTTGCCTCTGACTGTAGAGTAATCCGATATGCCGGTGTTGAAATTGTAGAGTTGGTAGAGCTGAATTATTTCACTACCGGTGAGGGCCAGAAAATCGAAATCTTAAAACCTGCGGTGGATTTTTTTAAAAGCAAAGGGGTTGATACGCTGGTGGTCGGCTGTACGCATTTTATCTTTGTAGAGCATCTGCTGCAGCACATGCTCGCGGGTTCAGCTACGGTGATCGATTCGCGGAAAGGGGTAGCCCAGCAGGCAATGAGAATACTCGAAAAGGAGGGTATCCTCGGATTCGGTCGACAACACCGGAACGCAGGGCGTTTATTCGTGAGCGGCAACGGCCTGGATCAGGAAACCGAACAGCGCTACCGTAGTTTTTCCGAACTCTACGAACTCCAATGGAGTGGTGTACTGTGAGTGTGTACACAGGAGTAGTCGCCTTCGGCGCGAACAACATATTTACGGTGAAGGTGGCTGGACAGGCGTATCAATGCCGTATAAAGGGTAAAATACTCCGTCAGGATGAAAAAGCTTATAATCCCCTGGCTCCCGGCGATGTGGTGGACTTCGAACCGGATGCGCATACCTCTGATGAGGGACTTATTATTCGAAGAAAGGTGCGCGAGAACTCACTGGTTCGCTGGAACCGCAAACGCCGGGCGCTGCAGACGGTTGCCGCTAATCTCGATCTATTGGTAGTCGTTGCATCGGTAAAAAACCCACCTTTTCGGCCCCGTTTTATCGACCGGGTATTGATTGCAGCCGATGAGATTCCTTCTGTGATTGTATTGAACAAGATGGACTTGGGCTGCGACGCAGGAGTCGGCGAACGGATCCTGGATTTCAGAAGAATGGGCTATGAGGTGATAGAAACTTCTGTCACGACAGGACAGGGAATCGATGTGCTGTCGGAAAAAGTCACCGGGCGGCTGACTGCATTTTTCGGACAGTCCGGGGTTGGGAAGAGCTCGCTGTTGAACCGCCTGTTTCCGGGGGTGAATTTGCAGGTGGGAGAAATCTCACAGAAGTATGATCGCGGGCGTCACACTACTAAAAATGCCCGGTTGTATGAATATGCGGACAACTATTTTATTGACACTCCGGGTATACGACAAATCGAGCTGGGCATAGACAGTCCTGATATTTTGGATGGATACTTTAGAGATTTTCTGCCTCACATCGGTAAATGCGAGTTCCAGCCCTGCAGTCACCTGCACGAGCCGGGCTGTGCGGTGCGTGCGGCGGTCGAGTCGCATGCTATTCATCCGGACCGATACGAGAGCTATGCCCGGATATATTATGAATTGGAAGAAAGAACGGAATACGGGTAATAGATATGCATCAACATACACTTACTGTTTTAGAGTTTGAAAAAATCAGATTGGAACTGCTCGACTACTGTATCAGCCACGACGGCATGGCAGCGGTCAGCCAACAGGGTTTCTCCTATTCCCGGGCGGAACTGGAGCCTCTGCAGAACAGAGTCGAGCAGGCGCGGGAGTTCATGGAGCGCGAAGAGTTTCCCTCGTTTGAATTTCCGGAACTCGTGGACGAGGTATATGAGCTGTCGAAAGAGGGTATGGTTCTCGAAGGCGAGGAGATCATCCGCTTTGCCCGTTATTTCAACTCGGCTCACCGTCTGGCCGCATATTTGAACCAGGCCGGAGAATACGGGTATGAGGCTATTTCGGCTTACAGTCAGGATATCGGCGACTTCAGAAGCACTGCCAAAGAAATTTTTGCCGTGTTAAACACCGACGGCAGCGTCAAAGACAGTCACCCGGAACTGCGAAAACAGCGGGCCCAACTGGCTCGGCTGAGAAATGATCTGAACAAGGCGGCGCAGACTTATCTCCAGCAAAACAGCGACCGCTGGCAGAGCGACGTGCCGACCCAGCGGGACGGACGAATCGTACTGCCGCTTAAAGCACAGTATCAGAATATGGTCTCCGGAGTTATTCATTACAGTTCGGCCCGCGGCGCTACTGTCTACATAGAGCCGCCCGAACTAATGACAAAAAACAACGACATTGCATTGGTGGAACAGGAGATTCGTGAGATTATCCTTTCCATTCTCCGCGATCTGACCAAGAGTTTAGCAGCCCGTCTCAATGAGATCGAGGAGCTGATCCGGGTAGTAGCCGAGGTCGACAGTTTTCTGTGCCGGTCCCGTTATGCCCGGGTACACAACTGCATCCGACCGGTGTACCGGGAACGCGGTTTCAAACTCATACGGGCCCGGCACCCGCTGTTGAGAAATACGGCGGTTCCAATCGATATCGAAACGGCCGGGGATGTGCTGGGTCTCATTATCAGCGGCCCGAATGCCGGTGGAAAAACTGTTACGCTCAAAACAGTCGGACTGCTCGCATTGATGAATCAGTTCGGTCTGCAGGTTCCGGCCGACGAGGGGACTGAACTGGCGGTATTCAACGGCATTTATGCGGATATCGGCGATGAGCAGTCAATCGAGGGGTCGCTGTCAACCTTTTCAGGCCACATGACAAAAATTGCCGAAATGCTGGAACATGCCGATGTGCATGCCCTGGCGCTGCTCGACGAGCTGGGTTCCGGCACCGACCCGGGCGAAGGGGCGAGCCTGGCAATGGCCATTCTGGATGAATTCCTCAAGCGCGGAGCCACCACACTGGCTACCTCGCACCATGGGTTGCTGAAAAACTACGGCTATACCACACCGAAAGTGCAGAACGCCTCGATGGACTTCGACGCCTCTACTCTGACCCCCAACTACCGCGTGGTGGTCGGACTCCCCGGTGAAAGCCACGCCCTTGATATTGCCGCGCGCAGCGGCTTGCCGGCGCATGTAATCGAAACCGCGCGGGGTTATCTGTCACACGAGAGCGGCGAAGTAAGCAAAATGATTAAAGAGCTGGAACAGCGGCAGGCCGATTTCAAACAGCGCGAACAGGCACTGCAGCAGAGAGAGGCAGAGCTGCAGGAGCAGATCAAACAGCACGATCTTTCGGCTCTGCGGATGAGGCAGCGCGAACACGAGCTCAAACAGAGCGGGTACGGCGAATTGAATCGGTTTTTGCGAGAAGCACGACAAGAACTGGAGAACCTGGTGCACCAGCTGCAGTCGAGCGCCCGCTCAGGTGCCAGAGGGAGTGGTGCGGAAGGCTCCGGCGGTGTGAGCAAAGAGGATACAAAGCGGGTGAAAGAGTTTATCCGCACAATAGAGCAGCGGGAAAAATTTGAAAAAGAGCAGGTAGAAGCGCAGGAGGCCGAGTTCGCTGCCAGTGATGCCCATCAGTTCGAAGCGGGTATGGAAGTGCTGACCGGCCCCGGCAGACGCCGGGGAACTATCCTCCGCAAAGCAAAACAGGGATATTGGCTGATTGAAGTGGGTGCAATGAAAATTACTCTGCCGGAGAAAGATCTCACTCCAGTGTCTCGGTCCCGGGAGAATGGCGATGAAAAACCGAAATACGGCTATACCAGCGACTCGTCGCATCCTCCGGCGGTGTTCTCGCTCGATGTCAGGGGGGAAAGGCTCGAGCAGGCACTCGAGATGGTCAACCGGCAGATCGACAATGCTCTTCTGGCCAATCTGTACGAATTCGAGGTAATTCACGGCAAAGGTGAGGGAATACTGCAAACCGGAATCCAGAGGATGCTGCAGGAGTCGCCCCGCGTTGATGAGTTTTATTTTTCGCGCCCCGAGCACGGCGGCACCGGCAAAACAATTGTGAAATTGAAGCGATAATCAATATTGCACTTTATGTAAAATCTATCTACGATTGACATATAAACACTGACTGTAATTGGAGCAGAGGATATGAAGGAGAAGATACGTAAATTTTTTGCAATTCTGTCAATTGAGTTCGATGATATTCATGACGGATTGACAATGCTTCTCGAGACAACCGAGGAGCGTTTTAGAAAGCACGAGATCACCGGCTACGTCTGGACGGAAAACAGTGCTTTGTTACGCCGCGAACAGAAGCTCATTCAAATTCTGCATGAACGAGTGCGACAGCTGAATCCGGATGACTATGAGACACTGGATGAAGCGGTGGAAGCCGTTCACAAGATAGTACGCGGTATGTCGGGTATTCCACAGGCAGTGCCAGAATTCATTGAAAAGCGGATTAACAAGATATTGCAGTATATGAACAATGAAGTATAAGTCTGAGAAAAAGAGTATAATTGAAGCTCTACAATATTGATATTTTTTGTGAGCTCCATTACTATTGCCGTATAAATAGGTAAATAAATATTGATTGATACATTGGCGATGAAAGGAAACGCGTATGGACGTCCAGTTAAAAGAACTGATTGACAGAATCAAATCGGAAGGTATCGAAAACGCAGAACAGCAGGCACAAAAAATTGTGCAGGAAGCTGAATCCAAGGCAAAACAGATTGTAGCGGATGCAGAAACAGAGGCTGACAAAATTCGACAGCAAGCTGAAGAGGATGCACAGCGACGAGAGCAAACCGGCCGGGAATCACTTAAACAGGCCGGACGTGATCTCATTATAAGCCTTGAAAAGCGTCTGCAGAAGCTTTTTGATACGGTTATCTACACAGAAAGCGCCGCGGCACTGAAGGGAGATTTACTGGAAAATCTCGTAAAGCAGTTGGTGGAACGTTGGGACGAAGATGTCTCCGATATCAAACTGATGGTTGCCGAGGATGAACTGAAAAGGATCGACAAAGGACTGCGGGATTCTCTCTCAGCTCAACTGGCCAAAGGCATGCAGCTGCAGCCGCTCGAAGGAGTAGAGGCCGGCTTCCAGGTTGCCTACAAGGACGGTTCGGCATATTACAATTTTACCGCGGAAGGTATTGCCGAGATTGTATCCGAGTTCCTGAATCCGAAATTGGGCCAAATTCTGAAGGAAGCTGTGAAAGAAGAGGAGTAGTACAGTGCGACAGTATTATTACGTGATCGCGACCCTCCCGCTTCTCCAGTTCGAGGATAAGCCCCCCATCACCCTCGATGAACTTTACTATATGAGTAGAGGCAATATCGCGAGTGAAGATCTCTCACTCCTCCAAACGGTTTCTTTAGAACCCGGAGAAACCTATGGAAATGAACTTCTGGAAAAATGGTACAATTGGGAAACCTCACTTAGAAATGAATTGATCAAAATCCGCAGCCAAAAACTGGGGATTGAGTCGGAAAAATATCAACGTGATGGTGATGTGATACCGGGTATTGCGGAAACTGCCCGGGAAGCGACAAACCAGGATTCTCCTCTGGCAGGAGAAGAGCTCCTCAATCGGGCCCGTTGGAACTTTCTTGAAGAGCTCGAAGTCGGGCACTATTTCGATCTGTTCAAATTGATGCTGTATGCGCTCAAACTGCAGCTGCTTCTCAGAAGAAGCAAGTTTACCACCGAACAGGGCCGCGAAAAGTTTGAGCAAATCTATCAGCATATACGCAAAGATATAGAGTCGGCATAGAATCCCGGCTTGTCAAAACGCTGAGTTATTCGGAGAGCTTTCATGACAAAGACTACAGGTAAAGTTATAGGTGTGAACGGAAACATGGTCGCAGTGCAGGTAGACGGCGACGTTTCGTTAAATGAAGTTGGATATGTAAAGGTAGGCGAGCAGAATCTGAAATCCGAAGTTATCCGGATCCAGGGAAGCACCGCTGAAATGCAGGTATTCGAAATGACTTCCGGAATCGGAGTCGGTGACGAGGTGGAGTTCAGCGGCGAATTGCTGGCGGTAGAGCTCGGTCCCGGGCTCCTTACCCAGATCTACGACGGATTACAGAATCCGCTGCCCGAACTGGCCGAGGAGGCCGGTTTCTTTCTGCAGCGCGGACTTTATATGGATGCACTGCCCCGCGACCAAAAGTGGAAATTCACTCCGAAGGTAAAAACGGGTGACACCGTTGCTGCGGCCGACACACTCGGTACCGTGCCGGAAGGTATTTTCGAGCACCGCATCATGGTTCCCTTCAATTTTCACGGATCGTATACGGTCAAGAGTATTACTGATGAGGGTGAATACACGGTTGATCAGGAAGTTGCGGTTCTCGAAGATTCCAAAGGAAACGAACATTCGGTGAGCATGCTGTTCGAATGGCCGGTAAAACGGGCCATCAACGTGTACGACGAACGCCTTGAACCGGATACCTCAATGGTAACCAAAACCAGAATTATCGACACCTTTATTCCGGTGGCCCGCGGGGGAACGTACTGTATTCCCGGACCCTTCGGGGCCGGAAAAACCGTTCTGCAGCAGGTGACCAGCCGCTACGCCGATGTCGACATAGTTATCATCGCCGCCTGCGGAGAGCGTGCCGGCGAGGTTGTAGAAACGCTGCGCGAGTTTCCGGAACTGATCGACCCGCGAACTGGTAAGACCCTAATGGAACGTACGGTAATTATCGCCAACACCAGTTCGATGCCGGTAGCCGCCCGCGAAGCTTCGGTGTACACGGCAGTAACCCTGGCCGAGTATTACCGGCAGATGGGACTGCACGTACTTCTGCTGGCCGATTCTACTTCCCGTTGGGCCCAGGCCATGCGCGAGATGTCCGGACGTCTTGAAGAGATCCCCGGTGAAGAGGCCTTTCCGGCTTACCTGGAATCGGTTATTGCCGCATTTTACGAGCGGGCCGGTGTTGTTCGTCTGAAAGACGGCAGCTTCGGTTCGGTAACCATCGGCGGAACGGTCAGTCCGGCCGGCGGTAACTTCGAAGAACCGGTAACTCAGGCAACCCTGAAGGTTGTCGGCGCTTTCCACGGTCTCAGCCGTGACCGTGCCGAAGCACGCAAGTTTCCATCAATCGACCCCCTCGGGAGCTGGAGTAAATATCCGGGAGTCGTAAGCCCTATAAAAGTGCAGTACGCAAAGGATATTCTCTTCCGCGGAAACGAAGTCGGACAGATGATGAAAGTCGTCGGTGAAGAGGGTACCAGCCTGGAAGATTACGTGATCAATCTAAAATCCGAATTCCTCGATTCGGTATACCTGCAGCAGAACTCCTTCGATCCAGTCGATGCGGCAGTAAGTGTTGAAAGACAGAATTACGTATTCGATCAGTTGTTCGAAATCTTGGGCGCCGAACTCGAGATGGAAGGCAAAGAAGAAGCCCGGCATTTCTTTAACCAGCTGCGTCAGCACTTTATCGACTGGAACTACTCCGAATGGGATTCCGACGAGTTCAAGGACAACGAAAAGAAGATCAAGAGTCTGCTCGAAGAAAAGCAGACCGGCCTGTTGGATGACGCAAAGCGGGCCAAGAAAGCAGCGGAGAGCAAGGAGCAGAGCAATGCGTAAGGTATACAGTAAAATCGAGAGGATTGCCGGTAACGTTATTACCGTTACCGCTGATAATGTACGCTATGACGACCTCGCTGTGGTCAGCAGTAAATATGGCGAATCTCTGGCAAACGTAATCCGCCTGGAAGGAAACAAAGTCGCGCTGCAGGTCTTCGCCGGCGGTCGCGGTATTTCTACCGGAGACGAAGTGCGGTTTCTGGGCCACTCAATGCAGGTCTCATTTTCCGAAAACCTGCTGGGTCGTATCTTTAACGGAAGCGGACGGCCGCGTGACAACGGTCCGGAGCTCACCGAAAACATGATTCCCATCGGAGGCCCTTCGGTCAATCCGGCTAAACGTATCATCCCCCGGAATATGATTAGAACCGGAATACCGATGATCGACGTGTTCAACTCGTTGGTAGAAAGCCAGAAACTGCCGATCTTCTCCGTTTCCGGCGAGCCGTACAACCCCTTGCTTTCACGCATCGCAATGCAGGCGGAAGTCGACATGATCATACTCGGAGGTATGGGTCTCAAATACGACGACTACCTCTTCTTCAAAAACGCACTTGAAGAGGGCGGGGCGATGAGCCGCACCATTTTCTTTGTGCACACCGCCTCCGACCCGGTAGTAGAGTGTTTGCTGGTGCCGGATATCTCCCTGGCGGTAGCCGAACGCTTTGCACTGGAAGGCAAGCGCGTGCTGGTCCTGTTGTCGGACATGACCAACTTTGCCGACGCGATGAAAGAGATAGCCATTACTATGGAACAGGTGCCTTCCAACCGCGGATATCCGGGCGACCTCTACAGCCAGCTGGCCGCCCGCTATGAAAAAGCGGTTGACTTCGAAGGCTCCGGCTCGATTACGATTCTGGCGGCAACCACGATGCCCGGTGACGACGTAACCCATCCGATCCCCGATAATACCGGATACATCACCGAGGGGCAGTACTATCTGCGTAACGGACGAATCGAACCCTTCGGCTCGCTTAGCCGTCTAAAACAGATGGTAAATGATAATACCCGCGACGATCACCGAGCTTTAATGGATGGAATGATCCGGCTGTACGCCAACTACAAGGAATCGCTGGAGAAGAAATCCATGGGTTTCCGGATGACCGACTGGGATAATAAACTGCTTAAATACGGACAAATTTTCGAGGAACGGATGATGGATCTTTCGGTGAATATTCCGCTCGAACAGGCGCTGGACCGCGGCTGGGAGATCATGGCGGAGTGTTTCACTCCGGAAGAGACTGGTATGCGGACCGGACTGCTGAAGCAGTTCTGGCCGAATAAAGAGGATCTGAACTAACTTATGGCGAAAGTTAAGCTTACCAAGAACGAGCTGAAAAAACAGAAGGACGCACTCAAGCGTTTTCAGCGCTACCTGCCAACTCTTATGCTGAAGAAACAGCAATTGCAGATGGTTATCCGGCAGGTGGAGGCCAAGGTTCGTCAAATTGAGCAGGAACGCCGCACCCTGAATGAAGAACTCGAAAAGTGGATCGCCGTGTTCGGTGAAGATATCGGAATGGAAGAACTCATCAAGGTCGAAAGCATCGAGAGGGAAACCGGCAATATCGCCGGTGTGGATATTCCGGTATTCAAAAGCCTCGAGTTCAAAGAGATCCCTTACGATTTGTTTATAAAGCCGCTCTGGACCGACAGAGGAATCGAAGCGATTAAACGGATTGCCGAGCTCGATGCACGAATTGAAGTTTTAAAACAACAGATTGAGCTGTTAGGCGAAGAGTTACGAATAACTACCCAGCGGGTAAACCTGTTCGAGAAGGTAAAGATACCTGAAACACAGGAAAATATTCGTAAGATTGAGATTTATCTCGGCGATCAGCAAACCGCCGCGGTAGTACGCGGCAAGATTGCCAAGAATAAGATCGAAAAGGTGAAATAGCCTATGATAGCAACAATGAAAAAAGCCTATCTGGTGGCGCTGGAGTCGAAACGTACTCAAACACTGCAGCAGCTGCGGGATATCGGAGTTCTTCACCTTGAAGAGATACACGGACAGAGCGAAGAGCTGGACGATCTTTATAAAAAAAGAGCTATGCTCGAACGCGCAAAGTTTACTCTCCCAGCCGAGGAAGAATCATCCGCAAAGCATGCTGAAGATAAGGGTATCTCACATAAAGAGATCGAAGAGGCACTCGAGATTGCCAAACGGGTGGAGCAGCAGCAGGAACAGAAGAGCAGCCACCGTGAAGCGGTAGATAAACTCGAACGGGAAATGGAACGAATAGAACCCTTAGGCGATTTCGATCCGAAGGACGTCCTGGCGCTGCGCGAAAAGGGAGTAAACCTGCATCTCTTGCTTGTCTCCAAGGAGAAGCGCAGCAAGTTCCCCGATGATATCACGCAATTCGAGGTATTCACCGAAAAATCACGTTCGATTATCGCTGCACTCGTGAACGATGATTCTGAACTCTTCGAACAGTTTCCCCGCTTCGAACTCCCGGAACTCTCCTACACAGAAATGAAGCAGGAGCAGGAGCGCCACACAAAAGCAATCGAACGGATAAATAAAGAGATGCAGAAGCTGGTGAAATATCACCAACTTCTGCAGAAGGCCATTGACCGCTTCGACCAGGATATCGAATTCGAACAGGTTCGCTCCGGTTTGAATGAAGAGGACGAACTTGTGTATCTGGGAGGCTTCGTACCCGAACAGCGGATAGAAAAGCTGAAAAAGGGTGCTTCCGAACACGGATGGGCTCTGTTGATCCGCGAACCCACTCCTGAAGAGACGATTCCGACCATGGTGGTCAATCCCAAGCCGATCCGGATAATCAAGCCGGTATTCAACTTCCTCGGTACAGTACCGGGGTACTTTGAATACGACATAAGCTTTTATCTGCTCTTTTTTCTCACCATTTTCTTCGCTATGATTATCGGAGACGCAGGCTATGGAACTATACTCTTAGGTACCACCATCTACACCGTGGTAAAGAAAAAAAAGGCCGGAGAAGAGCTGTCGGAAATCCAGAAACTGATGATGGTTTTCGGTGGTGCTACCGTGATATGGGGAGCCCTGAGCGGCGTATGGTTCGGTTCACAGTTCATTGCCCAACTGCCGTTCTTCTCATGGCTGACCTTCGAACCGATCTCCGGTTTCGGTGGCGAGGCGAGTCAACAGACCATCAAGCATATCTGTTTTGTCCTCGGTACAATCCAGCTGAGCATTGCCCACATATGGAACTTCATGTACCGCTGGAAAGACAACAACCGTTTGAAGGCAATTTCCGAATTGGGCTGGTTGTCGATGGTGTTGGGGCTTTACTATGTGGTGCTTTACCTGGTTCTCGACCCGCAGAAGTATCCTATCCCGCAGTTCAGTCTGTATATGATCTTTATCGGACTGGGGCTGGTACTGTTCCTGTCGGAGCAGGAGGGCAACTTCATCAAAGGCGCCTTGAAGGGTGTGGCAAACTTCATGCCGAAAGCACTGGATTCTATTTCCGCCTTTTCAGATATAATCAGTTATATCCGTCTGTTCGCAGTCGGATTGGCAACCGTAGAAATTGCCAAGAGTTTTAACTCCATGGCTGCCGAACTGGGAAGTTCGGTGGTTGGAATCATCGGCGGAATTGTAATTCTACTGATCGGCCACGGACTCAATATGGCAATGGCAGCCTTATCGGTGATAGTTCACGGAGTGCGGCTCAATCTGCTCGAGTTCTCGGGACACTTGAATATGGAGTGGACAGGGATTCCGTACGATCCCTTTCGCAATAGACAGGAAAAGTAATAAACTAGGAAAAGAAGGAGAAACATAATGGATTTTGGATTGTTGGGAATCGGAGCGGCCCTGGCATTGGCCGCCTGCGGGTCTGCTATTGGAGCCGGTTCAGCCGGCATGGCAGCTGTTGGTGCGTGGAAGAAGTGTTTTGCTCAAAACAAACCGGCACCATTTACACTGATCGCATTTGTCGGTGCACCGCTTACACAGACAATATACGGGTATATTCTGATGAACACTTTGATGCAGGCAGCTGCCGATAACAGCCAATGGCTCATTCTGGGTGCTGGTGTATTCGGCGGACTGGGAATGGGCTTCTCTGCTGCGTTCCAGGGCAAAGCCGGTGCAGCGGCATCCGACGCACTGGCGGAAACCGGGAAGGGCTTTGGTAACTATATTATGGTCCTTGGTCTGGTCGAAACAGTCGCCCTCTTCGTGATGGTATTTTTGATGGGCGTTGTGTAATAGAAACACACGAGATTTTCCGGGGCGAAGTGCTAAAAAGGGTGCTTCGCCTTTTTAAATTTGGTATAGTGGTAGCATGAAAACAAATAAGGTTGTAATCGGCGATATCCCTATCGGCGGCGGCGCTCCGGTGGCCCTTCAGACTATGTGGAAAGACCCTCTCACCGAGAGGCTCGACCCGGTAGTGCATGAGCTTAAAAAGTTGAAGCAAATGGGATGTGCGTTCGTGCGCTTTGCAGTTCCGAACGAGGAAGGGGCGGACCGTCTTATAGAACTCGGCAAGCTGAGTCCGCTTCCCCTGGTTGCCGACATTCATTTCGACTACCGCCTGGCCATTAAATGCATTCAGGGCGGTATTGATAAAATCAGAATCAATCCGGGAAATATCGGCATGCGCTGGAAGGTAGAAGAGGTGATACATGCTGCTGAAGATCACAACGTGCCGATTCGGGTCGGGGTAAACAGCGGATCTCTGCCGAAGAAGCTGCGGCAGGAAGCGGATGTTGCCAAAGCAATGCTTACCGCTGCCGAACAGGAGATGGAGGTTTTTCAACAGCTCGGATTTCACGGTATTGTGTTTTCCCTAAAAGCATCCGACATTAATACTACCGTGCGGGCGAATGAGCTGTTTGCAGAACAACATCCATATCCCTTACATCTCGGTGTTACAGAAGCCGGCCCGCTGATCCCAGGTATAGTCAAGAGCAGCGTTGCAATGGTAAAACTGCTGGAGCAGGGAATCGGCGATACTATCAGGGTAAGCTTATCCGACTCGCCGATAAATGAAATAGTAACCGGAATTGAAATTCTGGGTGCGGCCGGCCGTGGTATTCGTCGTCCGCAGATTATCTCCTGTCCGCGTTGCGGTCGAGCGACTTTCGACACGCACGGTTTCGTGGAAAAGGTTGCACCGCTGCTCTACAGTTTAGAAAAGGAGATTACGGTAGCGATAATGGGCTGCGTAGTAAACGGCCCCGGAGAGGCCCGACATGCCGATCTGGGTATAACCGGCGCAGGCAAGGAGATTATCCTTTTCAAGCATGGTGAGGTTCTGCGAAAAGTGGAACCGGATAATGCTTACGAGGCATTTGTAGAGGAGTTGAAAAAGCTGTGATACGTGGAATAAAAGTCTTCGGCTTACCTGCTTCGGTTGCCGTATTGATAGTGCTCGCGTTTATTTTTATATCGCAACTGACATTTGCTCAGGATGCGGATACTGCACCACTGCCGCAGTGGCTGCAAATGGAACGCGGAATCAAGGCCTATGATGAGGGGAAACTCGGATCGGCCCTCAGGATATTTAGAGCAGTAGCCGAGGACGACCCGTTGTTTGCAAATGTGCACATGTGGATCGGACATGTGTTTGCAGCAGAGGGAGAGTATACTTCGGCAAAGGCAAAATACATGGATGCTCTCGAGGAACAGCGTAATTTCTTTCCGAAGTCAGAACGCATCAATGCTTACTACAGCTTAGCAGAAGTTCACCGCCGTCTCGAAGAGTGGGATGAAATGGAAACCTATCTGCACAAGGTCATTGACGAGGCACATACCCAGACGCTGCCTGAAGAGCGTGTTCGGGCGATGGAAAATAAGTTTCTGGAGGAGGGACCTGATAAGCTGCTCGAACTGTACCGACTCACCGACAAACCGGTACGAAAGGCGTACGAACAGCTTGGTGAGATTTCACTGCGGCAACAGGAATATCGAGAGGCCGTACGACAGCTGCTGCTTTCGCTAACCACTTCGTTTTCGATTGCCATCGAACATCTCCAGGCCCGGGATCCCGAATACAGTTTTATACGTTACGATATGAATCCCGGCCTCGACAAATTCTTCATCGAAAATACGGAATTACTACTGGAGAAATCTAGATCGGTACCCCAACTGCAGGAGTATTTTGATTCGGTGCGGCTCTACCGGCAACTGTATTTGCTGGGCATGGCCATGCTCGGAATCGATGAAGTCGAAAAGGCCGAACAGATCTGGCTGATTGTAGCTGAATACAGAGGCTCGGGAATCTGGTCTAATCTGGCCCGGAATCAAATTGCATCCCCTTCGTTAGAGGTGCTTCCGATAGTACTGCACTACAGGTAGATGAATGAAGAAAATCATAATAAAAGGTGCTCGTCAGCATAATCTTAAGAATATAGATTTGGAATTACCACGTGATTCCCTCATAATCGTGTCGGGGATGAGCGGCTCCGGTAAATCCTCATTGGCCTTTGATACGATTTACGCAGAAGGACAGCGACGCTACGTAGAGTCGCTCTCATCCTATGCCCGCCAGTTTCTGGGCCGGATGGAAAAACCCGACATCGACTACATCGAAGGCTTGTCGCCGGCAATTTCAATAGAACAGAAAACTACCCACCGCAACCCGCGTTCTACCGTGGGTACAGTCACCGAAATTTACGACTACTTCAGGCTTCTATGGGCTCGAACCGGTCACCCTCACTGTCCGATTTGCGGGCGGCCGATACAGGAGCAGTCGATCGATCAAATCCTGGACACAATTCTTACCTATCCATCCGGAACTAAGCTGATGATCCTGGCCCCGGTAGTACGGGGAAAAAAGGGTGAACACCAAAAGGTAATAGAAGATGCACAACGGGCAGGTTTTGTTCGCGTGAGAATTGACGGCAAGATCTATTCACTCGACGAAGAGATCAGTCTGAATAAAAACCGGAAGCACGATGTAGAGATCGTCGTTGCCAGAGTAAAAAGCAGTCCTGAAGCCCGCAAGCGAATTGCCGAAGCCGTAGAAACCGCGTTAGAAGTGGCCGACGGAACTCTGATTGCGGTGCGCAAGGACGAAGGCGGAGAAAAAGAGCAGTTTTTCTCGCAGAAGAACGCGTGTCCGGTCTGCGGCATCAGCATGCCTGAACTGCAGCCGCGTTTGTTCTCATTTAACAATCCGTACGGTGCCTGCGAAACCTGCCTCGGAATCGGCGATACTATGGAGTTCGACCCGGACCTGGTTATTCCCGATAAATCGCTTTCGTTCAATGAGGGTGCTATTGCTACCGCAAATCCGGAAGCTGCCTGGCACCGCAGCTGGTTCGAATCTTTAGCACATCATTACGGGTTCAGCCTTGATACTCCCTTCAACGAACTGCCGCGGGATATCTACGATATCATCCTCTACGGCAGCGATGAGGAGATACACGTAACCTATGTAAGTGAGCGTCGACAGGGCCGCTTCGAATACAACTCCCAATTCAAAGGGGTGCTGAATGATTTGAAGCGCCGGTATCTTGAAACCAAATCGGATGGCATTAAAACCTGGCTCGAACAGTTTATGAGTCAGAAGGAGTGTCCTACCTGTCACGGCAAGCGGCTAAAACCCGAGGCACTCTCGGTTCATGTAGGTGGAACTGACATTCACAGCGCAACGCTGATGTCCGTCGACAGTGCTTTCGAGTTTTTCAGCAATCTGGCCCTGGACGAAACCGAAAAACTGATTTCAGATCAGATTATGAAGGAGATAATCAGCCGGCTCAAGTTCATGAAAAGCGTCGGACTGGAATACCTTACGCTCGAGCGCAAAGCGTCTACGCTCTCAGGCGGCGAAGCCCAGCGAATAAGACTTGCAACCCAGATAGGGTCCTCTTTGGTCGGAGTACTCTACATCCTGGATGAACCGACCATCGGACTTCACCAGCGCGATAACGAACGCCTGATTCAGACTCTGAAGCATCTCAGAGATTTGGGAAACACCCTGATCGTGGTCGAGCATGATGAGATGACTCTGCGTACAGCCGATTATATTGTTGATCTAGGGCCCGGGGCGGGTATTCATGGTGGAAGGGTTATTGCCGAAGGCAGCCTTCAGGATATCCTCGAAAATGAAAATAGTCTGACCGGGCGTTATCTCTCGGGAAAAGAGATAATAACCGGTCCCGCCGAGAAGCGAACAGGCAAGGAAGTATCCCTGCTTCTGCGCGGAGCAAGGGAACACAACCTCAAGAACATCGACGTCGAATTCCCTCTCGGCCAGCTGATAGTGATATCCGGTGTATCCGGCTCTGGCAAATCGACCCTGATGAATGACCTGCTGTACCCGGCTCTGGCTAACCGGGTGAACAGATCACACCATGGCGAAGGAGCGTACAGCCACATTGAAGGTGTTGAACACATCGATAAGATCATCAATATCGACCAGGCTCCTATCGGGCGAACTCCCCGATCCAATCCGGCTACCTACGTAGGATTATTCACTCCTATCCGGGAGCTGTTTGCCTCTCTCCCCGAAGCCAGGGCCCGCGGTTACAAACCGGGACGATTCTCTTTTAATGTAAAGGGAGGCCGCTGTGAAAACTGTCAGGGCGATGGAACCATAAAAATAGAGATGCACTTTTTACCCGATGTCTACGTTACCTGCGACGTCTGCAAGGGGAAGCGCTTCAATCAAGAAACCCTCGATATCCGTTATAAGGGAAAAAACATCCATGATATACTCGAGATGGATGTCGAGGAGGCTCGCAGTTTTTTTGCCCGCATACCAGCTGTAAAACGGCGGCTCGATACACTGCATGCAGTCGGACTGGACTATATCAAGCTTGGCCAGTCCGCACTTACACTCTCGGGCGGCGAAGCACAACGGGTCAAACTGAGTTTAGAGCTTTCAAAACGCAGTACAGGCAAAACCCTGTATATTTTGGACGAGCCGACTACCGGACTCCATTTTGTCGATGTGAAAAAGCTGATGGAGGTACTGCACTCACTGGTCGACCGGAGTAATACGGTGGTGCTGATCGAACACAACCTCGATGTTATCAAACAGGCCGATCATATCATCGATCTGGGGCCCGAAGGCGGGGTGAATGGAGGAGAAGTTGTGGCAACCGGAACCCCGGAAGAGGTTGCAGCGGCGGAGCAGTCATATACGGGGCGTTTTTTACGGGATGTACTCTGAGCATGTGACCGTAATAAAGAAAACCTTACTCATAAGTACTGTCCTGTTGATAGTGCAATCTTTCGGTGTTTTTGCACAAAACAACCGGCCGGAAACAGAAAATCCGAAAAGTCTCATAAAAAATACTATCTATTTAGACATAACGACATCCGGTTACTTCGAGCTGCAGGATTGGCTGGAGAAGCTCGATATGGACTCGAGCGGCAGCCGCCGCGAACTGGAGAACAGGCTGCTGGAATATTACCGCGGTTTGTTCACCGAAGTGCCGCGGATCGGCTTCACGGAAGAAGCGGAAGATGCTCAGGCGCAAAACAGCATTGAGATAAGATCAGCTGAAACCCTGGATTACAGCTCATTGGACGATGAGAAATCGCTGATAGAACTGAACGGAGGGGTCAGCCTTTATATGCGGGATGAAGAGGGTAACACTGCCCACACCGTCAGCGCCAATACGCTCGTGTACAATCAATCCAACAACAGTGTGACCGCCCGCGGAGGCGTGGTGTACCGGATGGAAGGGGAGGATTCTGATCAGGAGTTCAAGGGTGAACAGGTGAGCTTTAACGTAGAAAACTACAGTGGAGTATTTATCCAGGGGATGAGTACCCGCGACCGCCGGATCCAGGAGCAGCAGATAAGCTTCTACTTCAAAGGCGGAACCATCTACCGGATGAAACGCGACAGCGTCACTTTGAATGATGGAATTATAAGCTCGAGCCGGGATGAAAATCCCTATTATCATATAGCAGCCGGAAATGTGTGGATTCTGGATGTGAACGAATGGGCATTGCGGAACGCAACCCTGTATGTCGGCCATGTGCCGCTGCTGTATGTTCCTTTTTTCTACCGCCCCGGGGCTACATTCGTGCTGCATCCGTCTATCGGTGTAAAAACGCTTGAAGGGTACTATATTCAGACAACAAGCTATTTTTTGGGCCGTCAACCGAAGGAGCTGGGAAAACAATCCTCACTTTCTTTTATGCAGGCTGTCGACGATGATCAGCAGCAGTACAATCAGGAACTGCGCGGTTTTTTTATCCACAGCACCCGTGAAAAAGACAAGCCTACCTGGGCGGAGAAAACGGAATCTTACGGTAAGTTTCAGCTGGATTTTTACTCCCGACTGGGACTCCTGAGTGCCCTCAACCTTCAACTCAAGCAAATCGGCTGGTTCGAACAGATAGATTTACTTACGGGCATCGGTGTAACGAACTACATATATCCTCTCTCAGGCTACAGCAACGCATTCAGTTCTTTTACCTTTGAGCCCGGATCCGGTCACTACGAAAGCAATCCCCAGTATTCATACTTTTTCGGGTATCAAGTCCCGTTCAGGTTTGCCTTCGATCTGCAAATGGAGTACACACGCGATGATTTGAACATATCACTCGGCGCGCCCCTGTATTCGGATCTGCTGATGCATGACCAGCTGCAGAAACGTAATGAAACTCTGGGATGGACCAAGCTGCTCACTGGCGAAGGCATTCTGGAAACAAACGAAATCAAAGAGTTCAACAATCCGAAATTCTATCAGCACAGCTCCTACAGATGGGAATTCGCGGAAAAAACTCCGTATATAGATCGCTTCAGGTTCGACAAAATCGACTCTCAGCTGGCTCTTTCTCAAAATGATCTGCCCGAAGACAGCGGCAGTCTCAACAAGATCGGCTACTATTATCCGCAGACATTCACCCCTCTGGATATGGAAATGAGCTTAGGCGGCACTCTGATTAGTGCGACCCATGCTGAACAGACCACGGATAGCAACGAGGAGCAGACTAGACCGATTCCGGAGAATGTCCGTCCTCCCTGGACAGCCGACCTAAATGAAGAAGGAGATAGAGAAAGGGAAGAAAGGTATAAAATCCCCGATCTGAGCGAATCGCTGCCGGTAGAGGAACGAGAGGTGAAACCGTTTTTTACCCACAGCCTGATTTACAGCGTTGATCCGGATTTTTCATACCACACCCAGTATGATACCCCATCCTTCGACCATCCACAGTCGGTTGATTTCAGTCCGCTGTACTCCTATATTTTTACCGATGGAACGGTAAATATCGGCTATAAAGCGGATGTGTTCCGCAATGCACTGCAGCTTGAGCAGAGCACCAAGCTGCGGGGTAGATACCGCGATCATTTTGCAGAACAGGATGGCTATGATCTGGAGAGCCTTTTGGAGCAGGACAGGAGTCTGAGCTATTTCTCGGTCTTGAGCGTGTCAGATATCAAACACTTCTTCTGGTTGAAGAATCCGGCTTTATCCCAGTCCTACACCAGTTATTCTATCGAGACGGAACTGTACAGGTACGCGTACGACCAGACTACGGACACATTCAGGCCCGCCTATGCAGACTGGGATTCAAAAAGCGTACAGGATCACCGTTCAGAATTGAGGTTTATCTACGACAGTACGGTGGGGCGTCAACAGCTGTACACTATTTACAAGATGCCCCCGGATCTCCAGCAGGTAACCGCCGGCACACAGCTCGAGTATAACTTCATCGAAACCTCGGCTTCCGCAGAATACAGCGAATTGGACGAGGGAACTTGGGAGTTTGGCCCGCTCGAATTGAGCGGACAGGTAAATTTTTTCAATTCCAGTTTGATTAAGCAGGAGTTTAGCCTGGAGAATCCGGACGAACGACGGGATGTAAGTATTTCCACCCTCGATTTGAACCTGTTAACCGATTTCGTCGGTATGTATGAGCAGTATGAATGGAGTTTGCATTATCAGCGCCCGGAGAGGAGTATCAGCCGACTGCAGTTGTGGTGGTTGACCGGCAGCTTTGAAATGCGTTATACAGATGACTATAGCTTTTCACTTGCCAACGGATGGGAGAAAACCGGCACTGAAAGTTTTCAACCCTATCAAATATCTGCACAACTGGAGATACCGTACGAACCCGCCCCGATCTGGAAAAATCGAGTGAGAGTATCATCTCACATAAGTTCTGCTCTCCAACTCAATTTGTTGAGATATACCGACAGTGTTCTGCAGTTTACCTGGAATACGCAGCTCGAAATCGCGGAGTTCCTTGATATGCAATTCAAAGTGAGTTCGGCCAACAACACGATATACAGGTACATACCAGCATTTACGGACGAATTAGGCGTCAGCACTCAAGATCCTGTTGAAGATCTTCTGAAAAGCTTCAATTTCTTCAATCGTGACGACCGGCTCGAATCAAAGTTCAATCTGCAAAACATCTCCTTCTCTTTGATTCACTATATGCACGACTGGCAGCTCAATATGGAGTACGGCGGCCGACCCGAACTGAATGAGGAAAATGAATACACATGGAGGAGTGAATTTAGTATATTCGTACAGTGGAATCCGATCCCCGAAATCAGAAAGCAGGTAGATTACACTGATAATAAACTGCAGCTGTGAGGCTGTATAACAACTCTTGACTTACAAACAGGAGCGTAGATACACTCCTATTAGGAGGCAGATTTTCTTGAGTAATGGTTTTACAATAGTACTTGATGACCAGCATACATTAAAAGATATTTGCGGCGTTCAGGACGAGAACCTGATTGCCTTAGAACAGGCGTTAGAAGCGCGTATATTCACCAGAGGGAATGAATTAATTTTAGATTCCGATGATTCGCAGGTGCAGACGACTTTTTCAGAAATCGTTCGACAGATCAAAGAACACCAGCAGATAGGTCATACCCCGGATCCTGAGCTCGTGCGGTCGATCCACAAAACGGTAGCCGTCGAGAAAGAGGGGAAGGGAGATCTTCTGAAGGAGCTTCACATCACTATTCCCAGCAGCCCGAAGGTTTTTCCGCGTAATATCCGTCAGGCCCAATTCATTGAGGGGATGACTAATCACGATATCTGCTTTGCAATCGGTCCGGCGGGAACCGGCAAAACGTATCTGGCGGTCGCGCACGCACTAAAGGAAATTCTGGAACGGAAAAAGAAAAAGCTGATACTGACCCGTCCGGTTGTCGAGGCAGGAGAAAGCCTGGGTTTCCTCCCCGGCGATCTAACCCAGAAAATTAGCCCCTATCTGCGGCCTTTGTACGATGCAATGGACGATCTTCTGCCCTTACAGGTAATTAACAAGCTGGAAGAAAGCAGGATAATCGAAATTGCTCCCTTAGCCTACATGCGGGGGCGCAGTCTGAAGGAGAGTTACATTGTTCTGGATGAAGCCCAAAATACGTCCCGCGAACAAATGAAAATGTTTCTCACCCGAATAGGAGAAGGATCAAAAGCGATAATAACCGGAGATGTCACCCAGATAGACCTCCCGAAACCGGCCAGTTCCGGCCTCCTGCATGCCAAGAATGTGCTGCAGACAGTGGACGAGGTTTTCTTTACCTATTTTAACTATCAGGATGTCGTGAGAAATCCGATTGTAAAGAAGATCGTACAAGCGTATGAAAATGAAAACAAACGGCAGTAATCCGCTCAGCGGATATGCGAAAAAGAACCGCTCCTTGGTTCTCTTCCTGCTGCTCGCATATGTTCTGAATGTGGTGTTTATTATCATCGGAACTCAGGTGCAGATGCCGCTCTATAAACAGAAACTCCGCAGTCTCGAAAGCGGCCGGGTTGCCGATTTCGACGTGAAGGCAGAGAGTGAAGTTACCTACATAGACAATGAAAAAACCGAGGAATTGCAACAACAACAGGAAGACGATATCCTTCCGGTCTATACAATCGAAGAAGGCAAAGTCCTCAATCAGATTAGTCACTTCGAACGATTCGCCTCGTTTTATCTGCAGGAGGGGCAAAACCTCTCCGAGGAGCAGTTTACCAGTCGGATATCTCTGAGATTTCCGAATCGGTTCAGTCGTCAGGACATAGAAACCCTTAATGAAGCTGACGATATCTCTTCTGCGCTGCCCCTTATAGAGGAGCAGCTGCACGACATGCTCGAAAACGGCATCTTTGCCAACGAGCTCAAGACCTCGCAAAACGGCGACGGCGTACTCCAGTTGTGGCACTGGAGCGGTGATGAGAAACTGCATGAGGTGTATACAAAAGAAGATATCGTCACTAAAGATGAAATCGCACAGGTAGCCCGGAGTAGATTCTCTCCCTATAATCTGAGCCAGGCAACAAAAGCGGCGGGTATTATGCTGCTTACCAATTTTGCCGAACAGACCGCGTATTACAGTGCTACGCTTACATCCGCTCTCAAACAGCAAGCCCGCCAGCAGGTACAGCCGATCACCTACCACATAAAAAAGGGCGATCAGCTGATATCCAAAGGCGACATTGTCAGTCAGGATGATATGCGCAAGGTAGAAGCGTTGCTGAAAGAGAACCCCACTGCGGATATGCAGGAGAGCATAGCCATTATTCTGTATATGGCCGGGATCTTTTTTCTGGCAGTCATTATGTTCGGACCTTTGCTGAAGAGAAACCGGCGTACCGAGCAACACGCTTATATCCTCATGATTGCCTCATTCGTGTTCACTCTGAATATCTTTTTCGTTCTCACGTTTGCGCTCGTGCCGCCAGATCTGCCGATGTCGATCGGTATTTTCACCGCCCTCATCAGTATGCTCATAGCCACACTGATTACCCAGAGAGTCGGCATAATCTCTTCGCTGCTACTTTCATTGATTGTTTTTACAATTCCAGATATCGACGTGTATACCTTCATTTTCTCGTTTTTAGCGGGGATTACAGCCACCTATCTGATCAGAAATGCCGAGAAGAGAATCGATCTGGTGGCAGCTACACTCCAGCTTGCAGTGATTGTAGCCGTAATTATTCTGGTTATCGGTCTGTTTCAACAGAAAGAGGGCACATGGTATCTGAAAGCGGCCGGTGTCGGCGTTATGTATTCATTTATCAGCGGCGTCTTGAACTTGGCACTCTTGCCGGCACTAGAACACCTGCTGAACGCCCCCACGGTCTTCCGGCTGCGAGAGCTATCGGATACCAACACTCCGCTGTTCAAACGGATGATGAGTGTTGCCCCGGGAACCTACAGCCACTCGATGAGTGTCGCCAACCTGGCCGAATCGGCCTGCAGGGAAATTGGGGCAAACCACCTCTTGGCAAGAGTAGGCGCCTATTACCACGACATCGGTAAAATGGATCAGCCGGACTATTTTATCGAAAACCAGCAGGAACGGAACCGCCACGACGATTTAACCCCGAATCTCTCGGTTGCCGTGATTAAATCACATGTCAAAATCGGTAAAGAAAGGGCCAAAGAGTTGAAGCTGCCCCCGGAGGTAGTCGAGATAGTTTCAGACCACCACGGAAGCGATGTCATCAGCTATTTCTATCAGCAGGCATTGAAAAAGAGCGGAAATGCAGCACCGGAGGAGTTCTCCTACAACGGGACCCCGCCGCGTTCGAAGGAATCGGCGGTAGTGATGCTGGCCGATACTATCGAAGCGCAGTCGAGAACGGTTAAAAAACCGACGGTACAAAAGTTTGAAAAAATTGTGTGGGACTCGATTATGTATAAAGTAAGCCGTAAGCAGATGAGTAATACCGAGTTGAGCTTTAGAGACATCGAAATTATCAAAAACAGCTTTGTCCAGGTGCTGGCCGGACAATTTCACAACCGGATCGAGTATCCGGATCAGAAGAATCAAGGATGAGTAGAGATAAGATGAATACCGTAGAAGTGACGATAGAGGGCATCGACCCTCCGGAATGGCTGACTACTGCCGCTCGATTCTGCGAAAAGATACTGGACGAACTGAAAATCGACGGCTGGGAGGTGTCCTTGCTGTTTTGCGACGACAGTTTTATTCGCCAGCTCAACCGTCAGTACAGAGGCAAGGATGAACCCACCGATGTGTTGAGCTTTGCCGCCTTTGCGGATAACGAAGAAAAAGGTTTCAGCAGTCCATCGGATTATGCTACAATCACAGCCGGAGATGTAGTTGTCTCTCTGGATACCTTAAAGCGACAGGCACAAGAGTTTAGTGTAAGTGAAAATGAAGAGCTGAAACGGCTTTTAGTACATGGTATACTCCATTTAACCGGAATGGATCACGCCAGCAATTCGCCGGAAGAGAAAATGCTGCGTACACAAGAGGAGTTAATGAAACAGATGGCAGGAGAAACCATATTTTGAGTACCAATTCTTTTATAAAGAAACTTTTCGGTCGGCCCGCCCAAAGGGGTGATGCTCAAGATGAAGGTTATAACAGTCTCAATTTCGAAGAAAAGGACATGATCCGCGGGGTAGTTACTCTTTCGGAGACTACTGTAAAAGAGGTGATGGTACCGCGCATTGATGTCGAGTTTGTCTCAATCAAATCAACATTTAACGAACTCATAGATACCCTGGGAGAGGGGGGCTATTCCCGCTTCCCGGTCTACAAGGAAACTATTGATAATGTCGTCGGAATCCTCTACGTAAAAGACCTCCTTCGGCAGGTGAAAGCGCAGGACGACTTCAGCGTAGAGAAAATCATCCGGCGCCCTTATTTTGTCCCGGAAAGCAAACGCCTCGACTCTCTTCTGAGAGAGTTCAAACGACGCAAAGTACACATAGCGGTAGCGGTGGACGAATACGGCGGCGTTTCGGGAATCGTCTGTTTAGAAGATATTATCGAAGAAATCGTCGGGGACATCCAGGATGAATTCGACAACGAAGTGGAAGACATTCTCGAAATCGGAGATGGTACTTATCTCTGCGATGCCCGGGTAGACATAGAAGATCTGAATGAGAAGCTGGATCTAAAGTTGCCGGAGGAGGATTTCGATACTTTAGGCGGCTTTGTATTCGACAAGTTCGGAAAGATTCCGGTAAAATACGAAAAGGTAACATACAGTGGAATCGAGTTCATCATTCAGGAAATGGATGGACACAAGATAAAGACCGTAAAACTAGTTGTTAAGGATACCGACAGTGCCGCATAAATGCGGAATGCGCAGGAAAGGTTGTTCTTCTCTTATCATAATTCTCCTCAGCAGTATCGTTTTCATCGGTGCGGTAAATCCGGCAATAGAACTGTATCAGGAGGGGCAGCAGCGTCTCAACCGCGGGAACCTGTTCGGAGCAATAGATCTGTTCAAGGAAGCCCTGTCTTATAATCCGGATTATGCGCAGCCTCTCTTCGGTCTGGGACAGGCTTACTTCAAGCTGGAGGAATACGAACAGGCACTGGTCTACGTGCAGCGCGCCAGACTGCTCGACCGCAACAATTCGAGTATCGCTGCCCTGGAAGGGCGCGTCCATACCGGCCTCGGCCGGTACGAAGCGGCTGAGCGCATTTTTGAGTCGATTCTTAACCGTGAACCGTATAATCTTGAGGCTCAATTCGGACTGGCCGAACTGCATGCGGCTACGGGCAATGTGGAAAATGCAATTTCCGCCTATCAGAATGCTTTAGAGTCCGATCCCTATAACCGGCGCGGCCTGCTCTCGGTAGCGCTGCTCTATGCGGCCCAGAACAATCTGACCGAAGCGGCCGAACTCATCCAAACCGCTGTCGACAGCTATCCGGAGGATTCTCGGGTCCACTCAATTGCGGCTGAGTACTATTTTAAGAGCGATGAGATCCGCAGAGCCGAACAACATGCCAGGCAGGCGCTTCAGCTGGATGAAGAGTCGGAGGACGCGCTGTATGTACTCATTCGAATTCTGTTTTCACAGGGTCGTTATTCCGATGCGGTAGATATCGTCGATAAAAACATCAAAATAGACCGAAACGATCCCCTGTTGTGGTATCTGCGGGCCAATGCCCTTTGGAACACAGGTGCCGAACAGAGAGCCATCGACAGTTTTTATACCGCACTCAGTTTGCAGCCCAGCGCCGAAATTTCCCGAATTGCGCTTGAGGAGTTTTTGCTGGAACGCTACGTGCCGGACAGTGATGAGCGAAAACGGGTCGCCGATGTACGCTTTGAATACGGACAGGCGTATGAGCGCGACAATAGAATTGAACTCGCCCGCCAGGAATACCGCCGCGGCCTAATGCTGAATCCTTACAGCCGGGAGGGTCGTGTGATGTACGCTGCCACCTTCAAGCGGTCGAATAACATCGGGAAATATCTCTCGATTCTGGAAGTACTGGCAGAAGAAAACCGGACCAATCAGGAAATCAGAGATGAGATCGAAATCTACCGCAGCCTGCGGGAAGACAGCGTGGCCCGCTCGTGGGATGTGGATCAATTTGCTATCGACCGTTATCGCTACAGATTTGCTCTTTTCACTGACTCCGCCAACTCACGCATGATTCATCTGCAGGCACAAAACTATCTCACCAGTTATATGCAGGGAATCCTGCAGGGAAGCGAACACATCGAAATAGTGAGTACCGATGAGATCAAGTCATTTGCCGATGCTTTCCGACAGGCCCGCGAAACCGATGTCGACTTTTTCATTATATTGACTTTTAACGAAGGGGAGCGTGCTTTCAAAGCGCGTGCCAGCGTGTATAATGGTTCTACTGGCGCGGTAATCCGAAACTTCGAAAGTCTGCGAACCGGTAACCGCCGGGTCAGTCAGGCACTTATTCGAATTGCCGCGAATCTGTCCGAAGCACTACCCTTGCAAGGACGTATCTATCGCCGGGAAGACGATACGGTACTGCTGGATGTAGGCAGCTTTCAGGGAGTTGCGCCGGAAGATACGTTCGAAGTAATTCGCAGCGAGAACCTCGAACTATCCGACACCAAGTTTTCTCTGGAATACGCAGAGAGCGACATCCTGGGACAGGTGGAAATCTCTCAGGTGGACGATCTGCTTGCTGTGGGGCAGGTGGATACCGACCAGTTCTTCGATCTGGTAAATACCGGTGACGCGGTAATTCCCGTGCAGCCCGAAGAGAATGAGGGAACCGGCACGGAGGCGACGGCCAATGAGGCTGAAGTTCCGATAATTCCTTCGGAGATCTATAAATCCCTTCTCGAGATAGAGTGATTTATTGACATTGCTTTCCCATATGTCATATATTTTAAGCGCACAAAAAGATTAAATAAGCTAGGAGGATAGGATGAATTTAGCAATTAATGGATTTGGACGAATTGGAAGAAGTGTGTTCAAAGTTGCGTTCGAGCGCAGCGATGTTAATGTGGTCGCGATTAATGATATTACCGACGCAAAAACTCTTGCACACCTGTTGAAGTACGACTCCAACTACGGACCGTATCAACACAAGGTAGAAGCGAAAGAAGACGCAATTCTTGTAGATGGTAAGGAGATCAAGGTGCTTTCGGTAAAGGATCCGAAAAGTCTCCCGTGGAAAGAAATGAAGGTGGACGTAGCCATCGAGTCAACCGGCGTGTTCCGGAGCGCTTCCGGCCCTAAGGGTGGTTATAAAGATCATATCGAAGCCGGTGCGAAGAAAGTAATTCTCACCGTTCCGGCAAAAGACGAGGTGGATAAGACTATTGTTCTGGGCGTCAACGACGCTGACATGGCCGACAGTGATCAGGCTGTCTCCAATGCCTCCTGTACAACCAACTGTCTTGCTCCCGTTACCAAGGTTCTGCACGACAGTTTTGGTGTAGAGCAAGGGCTTATGACTACCACTCATGCTTATACCGCCGACCAGAACCTGCAGGACGCCCCGCATAAGGACCTGCGCCGAGCCCGGGCAGCCGCTCTGTCAATCATTCCCACCACTACCGGTGCCGCTAAGGCAGTCGGTCTGGTAATTCCCGAACTGAACGGTAAACTCAACGGAATGGCAATGCGCATTCCGACTCCTACCGGCTCTATTGTCGACCTGACCGTACAGCTGAAGGGCGATCCTTCGGTCGAGGAAGTAAATGCCGCCATGAAGGAAGCTGCCGAAGGACCTATGAAGGGTATTCTCGAGTACACCGAGGATCCGATTGTCTCAATTGACATCAAGGGCAATCCGCACTCCTCCATTTTCGATGCACAGAGCACCATGAAACTGGGTAAGGGCTTCTTCAAAGTTCTTTCCTGGTACGACAACGAATGGGGATACAGTAACCGTGTAGTAGATCTGGCCGCAAAACTCGTGTAAGGGGGTTTACTATGGCCGTTAAAACAGTAAAAGATGTTGATTTAAAAGGGAAACGCGTGCTCGTTCGAGCGGACTTCAATGTTCCGCTCAAGGAGGGCGTTATTACCGATGATACTCGAATAAAAGCGGCCCTTCCAACGCTCCAGTATATACTGGAGCAGGAAGGGACTTCTCTGGTTCTCATGAGTCACCTCGGCCGACCGAAGGGCGAACGAAAGCCCGAATTCAGCCTGGCTCCGATCGCTCAGCGTTTATCCGAGCTGCTGAACCGACCAGTTGAAATGGCCCCCGATTGTATTGGTTCCGAAACCAAGGCAATGGCTGATAAACTGGAAAACGGCGAAGTGCTGATGCTGGAAAATGTCCGCTATCACGGCGGCGAAACAAAAAACGACGCTGAGTTTGCAAAACAACTGTCTGCAAATGGCGATTTTTTCGTCAACGATGCCTTCGGCACTGCTCACAGGGCCCACGCTTCAACCGAAGGGGTGGCGCACATTCTGCCGGCGGCGGCCGGGTTTTTGATTGATAAGGAAGTACGGTTTTTCGAACATATGCTTTCGAATCCGGAGAAACCGTTTGTCGCGATTATCGGCGGGGCGAAAGTATCCACGAAAATCGGCGTGCTGGAAACCCTGCTCGAGAAATGCACTACGCTGGTTATCGGAGGTGCAATGTCCTACACCTTTCTGAAGGCACAGGGCCACTCAATCGGAAAGTCGAAAGTAGAGGACGAATACGTCGAAACTGCAAAATCACTGCTCGAGAGGGCAGAGAAGGCCGGGGTAAAAGTGATGCTGCCCTTAGATCATATGGCCGGAGCCGAATTCGATGAGAACACCGATCCCAAATACGTAGACAGTGTAGAACTGCCGGCAGACCTGATCGGGCTCGATGTGGGGATGAAAACCCTCGAAGCGCTGAAAGATACCATTTCAGAAGCAAAATCCGTCGTCTGGAACGGCCCGATGGGCGTGTTCGAATTCGAAAATTTTGCCAAAGGAACCCTCGAAGTTGCCGAAATGGTAGCCGCCTGCCAGGGAACAACAGTAGTCGGCGGCGGAGATTCGGTTGCTGCTGTAAATAAATTCGGTTTTGCAGACAAGATCGACCACGTTTCTACCGGCGGTGGAGCGAGTCTGGAGTTCTTAGAGGGTAAAAAACTGCCCGGCATCGCCGTTTTAGAAAAATAATCGCGGCTTGACCGCTTGCGTAAATGGGAGATTATATGCGAAAACCTTACATAGCTGGAAACTGGAAAATGCACAAGACCAGGTCCGAAGCCCGCCAAGCGGCTGCTGATCTGGTAAAACAGGTTGAGGGTGTCGATCACAAAGTAATGATCGCTCCGCCGTTCACCGCGCTCGGGGATGTTGCCGAAGTCCTGAAGGGAAGCAATGTCGTTTTAGGTGCACAAAACATGGCAGCCGCAGAGGAGGGAGCCCACACAGGTGAAGTTTCTCCTCTCATGCTGAAGGAGTGCGGAGTAGAAACTGTTATACTTGGTCACTCCGAACGGCGGCACGTTTACGGCGAGAGTGATGAACTGATCAACACCAAGGTCAAACTAGCCCTGCAGCATGGATTCGAAGTAATCCTGTGCGTTGGTGAAACCCTCGAAGAACGCGAAGCCGGAAAGGCCGAAGCGGTTGTGAAGGAACAGTTGAGCGGCGGACTACAGGGTGTAGATGAATCGCAGCTGAAAAAGGTAGTTATTGCGTATGAGCCGGTATGGGCAATCGGAACCGGCAAAACTGCCACACCCGAGGATGCGGATGCAATCCACAAGGTGGTTCGCGAAGAGCTGGAAAACCTGTATACTAAAGCGGCGGCCGAACAGCTGATTATTCAATACGGTGGTTCGGTTAAGCCCAAAAATATAGCATCGCTGATGGACAAAGACAACATTGACGGTGCCCTGGTCGGAGGAGCATCGTTGAAAACGGAAACCTTCGTACCTATTGTAAAGTTCAATCAGTAACGCAACGGAGAAACACTTATGGGATTTTTTGGTATTTTACTTTTGGTCATCTTTATCATTACCGCACTTTTACTCATCGTATTGGTGATGCTTCAGGACGATCAAGGTGAAGGATTGGGCGGTATCTTCGGTGGATCTAGCAGTACTGCCTTCGGTTCTCGTTCGGGGAACGTACTCACACGTGCGACTTCTATACTGGGAGCGGTATTTCTGTTAACCGCTTTCGGGCTTGCATGGGTGAACAGAACACCTGAAGGCGGCGATGTAATCGGAGCCGCACGAGCGGAAGCTTCTCAGGAGAATGAACAGTGGTGGGCTGAACCGGTCGATACACCGACAGAGGAAGCACAGGATCAAGACGAACTACCTACCACCCAAGAGCAGTAAATCTCAGGGTGTCCCCGATGTTCATTTCGAACCGGGGACACTTTTTTCTGCACCTACATTTGCCATTATCACATGCGCGAACTGCATGTAGTCGGGAGTAAGGATGAAAATTGCAGTCGTTTTCTTTGCGGGAAATAACCGTAACCAACTTGTAGAAACTGCTAAAGGGTTGCAGCAGGGATTGGAAAAACAGGGCCATCAGGTTAATCTCGTAGACGGAGATCGGGATGTTAATGTAAAGCTTACAATTTACGAATACATTTGTATTGGCGCCACCGCGATCAATTTTTTCGGCGGTAAAGTGAACGGGCAGATACCGAAATTTCTTGCTAATTCCGGCCTAGTTACAGGTAAGCGCTGCTTTGCATTTACAACTAAAACCGGCCTGCGACAGATGAAAACTCTGCGGGCACTCATGAAAATGATGGAACATGAAGGCATGTATCTAAAGAATTCAGATATTCTGGCCAATTCGCAAGAAGCGGAAGAAGTTGGCAAACGCCTTCATGTGAGTTAAGTTGTAAACAAGAAAGCTTACAAAGGAAGGTTCTAACTTTATGAGAAAGAGCAATATAACTGTACTAATATTCTATCTGTTGATCGGGCTTACAACCTCTCTCAGCGCACAAGTATTGGGGGAAACCGTTGCTACAGTCAATTTGACCCGTACACAGGGAATCACGAGCCAGCAGGTTGATGAAAAACTGGAAGAAATTAGACGGATGGGCAGCCAGAGCGGCGTTCCTAGTGATCAGATAACCCGCGATCAGGTAATCGAATCACTTATTTCCGAAACCCTGATCAAACAGGCTGCGGAAAGGGACGGGATACGGGTCCAAAATGAAGACCTCCAACGGCTAATCGATCAGCAAAAACGCCAAGTCGAAGCCCAGCTCGGACAAAGCCTTAGCGACGAAGAGTTTCAGTCGATCGTGTCTCGGGAAACCGGCTACAAATGGAAGGAGTACCGTCAGCGCATCGAGGACCAATTGCTGCAGCAAACCTATATCACTCAAAAAAAACGGGGCATGTTCGAGTCGATCAATCCTCCTACCGAGCGCGAGGTCAGGGCTCGATACCGGGAGAACGCTACCAACTTTACCAATCCGGAATACGTACGTATAAGTCATGTGTTCATACCAACGGCCAACAAGAGTGAGGATAAGCAGGCAGAAGCCCTTGAAAAAATTGAAAAGGCACGCGCACAACTAAGCAGCGGCGAAATGAGTTTCGATGACATGGTGCTCAAATATTCGGAAGACGAGAACTCCAGATTCAGCGGCGGTGATGTAGGATTTGTGACCAGTAATAACCAGCAGGTAAAGAACGTATACGGCGAAAACTTCTTAGATGCCATTTTCGAGCTCGAGGAGGGCGAGGTATCCGATATTATCGAATCAAATGTGGGCTACCATATTGTCAAAGCCACCGAGCATGAACAAGCTAAGATTCTCGATCTTGATGATAGAATTGCACCGGATAATCCGTCTACGGTAAGGGAATATCTGCGAAATCGTATTTTTCAGGAGCGTCAGCAGCAGACGCTGCAGCAGGCTATGAAAGACGTAATGGACGAATTACGAGAAGAAGCCGAGATCGTGCGTTACGACGACTGAGAAGACGGCTGAGCATGGGTTCAAGACGAAAAGCACGTATACTGGCTTTGCAGGCTTTATACAGCTGGGACTATACCTCACAGAGCAGCACTGAACTCGGACGGTTTGAATGGCTGGATGAAGAGCGCCGGGCAAAATATGAAGATGATACGCTTGTCTTTGCCCGGCTGATTATTCAGGGTACTCTCGAAAATATCGATGAGATTGATCGAAAAATTAAAGAGCAGCTGGAACACTGGGATTTCAATCGTTTGGCCCGGGTCGATCTGTCGATTCTACGCTTCAGTATTTATGGACTCTTATACCAAAACGAAATACCTACTACCGTCACAATTGATGAAGCCATCGATTTGGCAAAGCAGTATGGAAGCGGCGAATCTTACCGCTTCGTGAACGGGGTTCTGGACGGAGTACGTAAACATTCAGCGGAAAAGTAATGACTAAAAAAGATGTATGGTTGATACTATCCGTCATAGCACTAGCTCTCCTGCTGGCCCTTACTCTGGCAGCCATACTTGAAGAGAAAAAAAGTACGAGCGCACTGCAGGAAGCCGAGCGCATAGAAGCAATCGACAACCTCATTTCAAAAGGAGCCGAAAAGGCAGCCGAAGAGAGTATAGGCGACCTGGCCGCCAAAGATTTATCCGCCGCTTCCTTTCTCAGGCTCATAAAAAGGGCATGGCAAATCTCCCGTCGGAACGACTCTTATGAGGTTTATAATCGCGTGACTGCCGCCGCCGTTGCAGCCTATCCGGCCAGAGGCGATCTGAATGCACTCCGGATCTACGGGCTGCTGAGAAGCGGCCAAACCTCCGAAGCGGCCGAATTGCTATCTGACAGTGAAATCGATACAGACGACTGGGCAAAATTAACCGCCGAGGCAGGGTTATACACGCATGATTCTGCAAAACCCGACGGCTATGCGCTCTCACGGCAGAGTGATCCCAACGATTTCTTCGACATGTATGAACAAACCGGCAGCTACGGATTTTTTCTGGACGGACTGTTGCTCTTGCTGGAGCAGGGAAGAGTCAATTCGGCCTACGCGGCCGTAATCGAAGAAGATTTACAGCAGGAGCTGCCGCCTGCCTTCATGTTTCAGCTTTCTTACGATGCAGAGCATTGGCAGGCGGCCGAAGACATACTTTCGAAGCACCCCCAAATGTTCAGCAGAACCGAATTCCTGTTTATTTCGGCTGATATGCACATGTTCCGCCGGGAATACAAACGGGCAGCAGAGCTGTATTCTACTATCTTGGAATCACCGCTTGAACTGCCCGCTCACCACAAATCTCAGGCTCTGTTGAATCTCCTTTACACGTATGAAAAAACGGAACAGAAAATCCCGGATGAAATAAACGAACTGATACGGCAGACTTCCGCGGAGGATCCGAACGACTCAGCTCTCCTGTTTGCCGGTTACTTTTTGGCGAATAATGAGCCGTCCAGAGCTCAGGAAATACTTGATATTTCCGCCGGCTCCGACGAACGGAGCATCCTTCGACAGGTGCTGCGGGAAGAAACCGGGGCGACCGTGAACCCCGAACGCTATAAATCACTCCTGTGGCGACTCGTATATCGAACTGAAGATGAAAACTATGCCCAATACTTGGCCTGGTTTTTAATCGGCATAGAAGATATTGAGGGGCTGCAGAGTGTAATTCAACACAGTCACCTCACTTTCGGCGAACAGGGATGGATTCATTTTTACCGCGGTATTCTGTATATGTACGCCAGAAAATATGAAGATGCGGTTGAAGAGTTCGATGCGGGCTACAATCAGAATGAACAGTGGGAATATCTGTATAATGCCGCTCTCAGTTATGCAGCTGCCGAAAATCCGAACGCTGCTCTCGATGAATTAAAAGCGGCTGAAGCTATAGTGGATTCCCGCTCAGAGCCGCGTGCAACCATTATGGCCCAACAGGTAGAGCTGCTTATTCGCAGCGGTCGTTATACTGAAGCAGGTAAGCTTTTGTCGATTTTAGAAGACCGGTTTCCCGGCAAAATGGAAGCCGGACTTTTAAGAAGCCTACTTGAAGCTAGGTCTTCCGACTGATATTATAGTTCGGGAGTACTAACTACATGATCAAATTAAAAAGCCACGAAGAAATAGATCGAATAAGAGAGTCGTGCCGTTTACTAGAAAAAACTCATCAGGAAATTGCGAAGCTTATAGATGTAGGCATCACTACGCGTGAGTTGGACAGTTTTGCAAAAAACTATATCGAATCACACGGTGGAGTACCCGCATTTCTTAACTATATGGGGTATCCGGCCAGTTTGTGCACATCCGTCAACAGTATAGTGATCCATGGAATCCCCGGCGATTATAAATTAAAAAACGGAGACATCATCAGCCTCGACCTCGGAATCGATTTAAAAGGGTACTTCAGCGATGCCGCCCGTACGTATGAAGTCGGTACGGTAAGCGATGATGCCCATGAACTGGTGCGGACAACCCGTGAGTGTCTGTATGCGGGTATAGAGAAAGCCGTAATCGGCAACCGCATCCAGGATATCGGCAGAGCTGTATCCTCGGTGGCCGGACGCCACAATTTCGGGGTAGTGCGCGAATATTGCGGACACGGCGTCGGTTTTTCTCAGCACGAGGACCCGCAAATCCCGAATTACGTCAGTAGAGGACCTAATCCGCGTATCAAGCGCGGCATGGTGCTCGCTATTGAGCCCATGATCAATCTCGGTACCGGCAAGGTTATGCTGCACGACGACGGCTGGACGGTGGAAACCCAGGACGGGAAACTGTCAGCACATTGGGAGCACACGGTAGCCGTATTTGATGATCACACGGAAATCTTGACTCAACTCGATTAACGGATCTTTTGACGTTTCAGTAAGAAATTATATATATTGTATAAGACTGTACAAGAAATCTATACATTGTGGAGGAAAAGTGTGTATGAACCACAAAAAACTTTTTTATTCTAAGAAATTCTTTCTTTTTAATCTAGTCTTAGTCGGAATCCTGGTTGGTTTCACGCTCTCTTTTATCACTTTTGGCTGTTCTACGGATGTTAAGGCCGGTGAGAAGGCTCGCGCGCAGGAATCATCTAACGGCAGTGCCGATATCGCTACCGCCGAATCACTTCAAAACTCGTTCCGCAGTGTAGCGCAGAAAGCCTTGCCGGTAGTGGTCGAGCTGAAAGTAGTGGAAGTCAGAACACAGCAGGTTCCGCAATCCCGCGGATGGCCCTGGGATTTCCTTTTTCCGGAAGAAGAGAATAACGGCAATGGAGACGAAGAACGGGAACGCGAGTTCAGAAGCCAGGGCCTCGGTTCGGGAGTTATTGTGAGAAACAATGGCGATACCTACTACATATTGACGAACGATCATGTGGTCGGAGAGGCTGACGAGATCAATGTGATTCTGAACGACGGCCGCGAGTTTACCGCAAATCTGGTGGGAAAAGACCCGCGGAAAGACCTCGCACTGGTTGAATTCAAAAGCAAGGAAGAGCTTCCCGTTGCAGAAATAGGCGACTCCGACAACCTGCAAGTCGGAGACTGGGTGCTGGCAGTCGGCAGCCCCTTCGGGTTCGTTTCAAGTGTTACTGCCGGTATAGTCAGTGCTAAAGAGCGTTCAGGCCCCCAGGGGAATATCAGCGATTTTATTCAAACCGATGCCGCAATAAACCGCGGAAACTCCGGCGGAGCACTGGTGAACATCCAGGGAGAAGTAGTCGGTATCAATACCTGGATTGCTGCTCCCACCGGCGGCAGTGTAGGCCTCGGCTTTGCCATACCCATTAACAATGCGAAAAAAGCAATCGACGATTTTATCACCAAGGGCAAGGTGGAATACGGCTGGCTCGGAGTTACCGTAGGCGATCTGACGGATGAGCTAGCAGATAAACTCGGTGTTGACGAAGTATCGGGCGCGTTTATTCACAATGTCTATATTGATTCACCGGCTGACAAGGGCGGCATACGGCCGGGAGATTTTATTACAGAAATCAACGGCAGGAATGTAAAAAACCGAGACGAGGTTGTCCGAGTTGTCGGCGATCTCGAAGCCGATTCTACCGCCACATTCAGAGTAAACCGGTTTGGCACTATGACCACGGTTGAAGTGAAGATTGGCGAGCGGAAAGACAGCGAAGAGATTCTTTCGAGTCAGAATAATCTATGGCCGGGAATGATCGTCGTGCCGCTGAATGAAGAGGCTCGAGAGGAACTCGAACTGGAAGGATCACAGAGTGGGGTTCTAGTGGCTAGCGTTGATAAGGGAACCAAAGCCTATATCGGCGGAATCAGAAACTATGATGTAATCTCGGCAATCAACGATAAAAGTATTGAATCACTGGAAGATTTTTACAAAATAATCAGTGATGCATCGGTAAACGATTTCAAGATTTCCTACATAAGAGAAGGGAATAAATACTTTACCGGAATTGAGCGTTAGGTTACACTACATCTAACATAAAGGTTGAACACAGGGAGGGCCGAAAAGGGCCCTCCCTTTACATCGCAGTAAATTCCGGGAGGCACTGATGAAAGATTTTGTCGAGTACGACCAGGTTCGCAACAATTCGCTCAAATTAGCCTACAGAATTCACAAGGACGGATTCATTCCGGATGTGATTTATGTGCTGCTGCGCGGCGGGGCGTACATTGGCAATGTCATTAGCGAGTATTTCAAAATTGTGCGAAACGATGAACGGCCGGTTTTTTATGCGGCTGTAGTGGCAAGATCGTATACCGATATCCACAAGCGTTCCCGGGTTATGATAGACGGCTGGACCTACAAACCCGAATATCTGCGAAATGGTGATAAAGTACTGCTGGTAGACGACATCTACGACTCCGGACGAACCATGAACTATCTGGCGGAGGTTATTATGGATCACGGTATTCCACGGGAGGACCTTAAAATTGCGGTTCATGATTACAAGATATTCCCCAACAATGAGGAACAGATGCCGGTCGATCCCGATTACTATTGCCGCCAGCACATCGTCAATAATCCCGAAGAAGATGTCTGGATCCACTATAAAAGCCATGAATTCGTCGGCCTGACTAAAGAGGAATTCCAGAATAACTACTCCTTTACCGATAAAGATTTTATAGAGATACTCGACAGGGAACTTTTTAATAGAAAGCGGTAGGGGGGGTATGAACATCCCGAATGTAAGCAAAAAGATACGATACTTCATGCTCTTTTGGCTTTGGGCGGCACTGACCGTTTCTCTCCACAGCCAAGAGCCTGTTATTGATCTGTCTCCGACTGCAGGGTCTTATTCAAAAACGACCTATGTTGAAATCCAAAACAAAGCGGATACTCAAATTTTGTATCGCTTTGCCGAAAGCAGTGACGATACCTGGATCGAATACCGGCATCCCCTGCGCCTCTCGGCGCTGCCGGGAGAAGAGCGAGTGTTTACTCTGCAGATAAAACTGCGGACAGACGATGGCGACAGTATATCCTCCTACAGCTACACCATAGACAGACGCCCACCTCAAGCCCCTGAAATACAACTTAAGAGCGAAAACGGCAGTAAGTTTTTCAGTTTTTCAACCCAGGAAGAAGATTCCGACCTGCGGATAAATTATTGGCTTTCGACCTTTGAGAACACGGACTTTAAGACCTGGAACGGCGAACCCCAGCCGATCGAAACTGACAGCACTGTAAAAGCTTACAGCCAGGATACGGCCGGCAACATCAGTGAAGTTGTAACCTTGAAAAGCGGCACCGATCAGCCATGCGGCCGCCGCCCACGGGAACTCGAGGTGCTTTCTCCAGTGAGGGGCAGCTTTGCAAATGCACAATGGCTGGTAATACCGAATGCCCATTGCTATGAATGGGTCCGCTACAGTGTGGAAGATGAAGATCCGCTCACTAACGGAACCGCATATGATGGTCCCGTACTCATACAATCTTCCGGACGAGTCACCCTTCGAATACGGGCGAAACTAACCGAAAGCAGCGACATACACACAAAAACTCTTTCATATAGTGTCGAACAACCGGAAGAACAGTTTTTTCAGGCCTTCTCACCAGTCGAATACGGCGGACCGGTGGAAGAGATCGAGTATTTCCCCCGGCCGGTAGCAGCCGAGGGCATACAACTCTATTACAGCCTAAACGATACCGAAGTAAGCATCCATCACCCGCAGCTCACCTCACCCATAGAGGCACACGCCGCAGAGGGAATGCGAAACTTCATTCCTTACAGGATTGGCGTGTACGATGCCGCTGAAGAACGAATGCATCAATACAGATTCTTCTTTGTAGTAGATCGGAGAGTTCCCGCAAATCCTTACATAACAATCAAAGACGATGTGCCGTTTCGAAAGACTATCCGCCTAGAAATGCAGTCATCAGCCGGTGCGGATATTTTTTACACGACGGACGGTTCTACCCCGGACAGATTTTCCCGGCGCTACACCGGACCAATTACCATAGAAGCCGAAGAATCATCGAAAATAGGCGTAATCCCGGTGCAGGCGGTTGCAAGATACGATAACGGTAACAGTAGTGAAGTAGTACGAAGCTTGCTGCCTTTTGACCGTGAGGTACCGCAGGCACCGTCCTATCAGATACTGAAGCAGGACAGTAATGGGGCGGATATCAAAATTGACCATCCGGATGCCGATTCCGAAATTGTATACGCAATTGGGTATGGCGAAACCCCTCTGCTGCAGATCAATTCGGATTCACCGACTGTACCACGCTTGCTGCGAGTCGACTTCCCTTCCGGATTCGAGGGGGGAGCTTTTCTTCGCTTTGCCGCGCGGGACCAAGCCCGTAATCTCTCCTCTTCTACCGCTACTGTCAAAATCGATGTTGACTCGGTTCCTCCGGCTCCGCCGACCTTAAAGCGGGATGAAAGCACTATCAGCTTTGAAGGCGAAGGCACTATTTTCTACCGTATCGATCCCCTGCACTCCACGCCTCGGCAATACAATCAGCCGATCAATCTACAGGTAGAGGAGGGCCGAAAGAAAGAGTATACTGTTGTCTATTATTCCCAGGATGAAAATGAAAACCGTTCCCGACAAAAAACCGAGCAGATAGTAATTGATAATCGTATTCCGCCTCCGCCCGACTTCATCCCCGATTCAGCCACAAACATTACTAATGATCCGTTATCGGTGCGATGCATTCCGCCGTTTCCCGATGCCGTTATATATTACCAGCTCTACCGGTTTACCGAAGACGGTTCCATCTCTGAGGACTCTGATACGCAAGCTTCGGCACAAGGTCGGGCTCCGGGGTTCGACGATACCCAATACAGTGAGCCGATTCAACTAGTCGGGAGTGACAATCGTGAAATCAGATATCTGTTAAAAGCGCGAAGTTATGTACCGGCTTCAGACAGCTGGAGTGACACTGTCACCACCGAGTTTACAATCGACAGGCGCCCGCCGCAGCTTCCGGATCTGCAGAATATAGTGGGAACGGGGCTGTATTCGAAGCCTGTTACTCTGAGCGCAGACGAAGCAGCTGAAAATCAGAACTCCTGGATCTACGTAGAAGAAGCAACAGAAAGCGAAGAGATCGATCTGGACAAAATCATTAGCGAGGGAGCTCCTCTAAGAAAGGGAGTTACCATCAGCGGCGCTCCCGGCGAAGAGAGGAATTATCTAGTAGCGATTGCATCGATTGATTCGGCCGGCAACAGTGCTATCGGTGAAACAACAGAGATTATTATCGACCGGCAAAGGCCGGATCCCCCGGCATTACAGGGTATACCTGCTACTCCTGATACCGGCGGACCGGTAGAAATAACCGCCCCGTCAGACTACCGTCACAAGATTGTCTATGAGTTATCTACCGACGGCAGCACTCCGCCTAAACCCGACCGCGACTCAGATGTACTCGAATCCGAACCTCTCGTTCTCGCTTCTCCGAATACCGAGTCGGAAACCAACATATACAGGCTCGCGTATTGCGGTATTGATCAGGCCGGAAATATGTCGGCAGTAAAAACCACGCAAATGAGGGTTTCCCGTAAAGTACCCGATCCTCCTGAAATACACATTGAACAGTTAGGGGCCCAGCTGTTTCTATTGAAAATCGAGACTGATAATGATAATCAGGCATATCTCAAACTAAACGAAGGTGAGTTTCAGGCTTTTGATCGTGAAGTTATGTTTTATCAAAGCCGCAAGGGCACTGCCTTGGAAGTGAGCGCTTACACTGAAAACAGCTATGGCATCAGAAGCGAAACCGCCACCCGGCGCATTTCCTATGCAGCGTTTACTCGCAGTCTCGTGGAAGGGGTGGAAAAGGGCGGTCTTTACAATGAAGATGTCATTATCCGACCGACTGCCACGGATACGGATATACGTTACGAACTGTTTACTCAAAATGCGGAGACTAATGTGCTCGGCGCTGATTCACCCTCCCTTTCCGATTCGCTGTCCATCCAAGTAGCCCGCGGACAAACCGAGCACTTCGTGTTCAAAGCCGGAGTATACGATGCAGAAACCAATACGGTCCTCGCAAAACAAACTTATAGTTTTACAATAGACAAGGCCGCTCCGCTTCCTCCTGATATAGTGGGGATCCAATCGGACTACCACTATACCGAAGATCAGACCGTCAGGATATTACCCCGCGACGATGCGACTATTTATTTTCGCACCCGCGAAGCTTCGGGACCGGAAACCGCCTATAGACAGTATGTTCAGCCGGAAAAGGTACGCGTTCGTCCGGGAACACGAAAAGATATTATCGTAGAAGCCTGGAGCGAAGACCAGGCCGGTAATCGGAGCCGTGTAGTGCGTCAGGAGTTCGTAATCGACAAGGCCAGCATCTACGTAGCCCCAGATGGGAAGGATGCATTCTCGGGCGGAAAAGAGAATCCTTTCAGAAGTATTGATCGAGCTCTTTACGAAGCACGTACTACTAACCGAAATACTATTTATCTGGCTTCCGGTGATTACAAGATTTCTAATCCGGTTACTGTTCGCAACCAGCTGAACATAGTCGGCGGCTTAAATAAAAATACCTGGAAAACTGATTCGTCCGGGCAGACCTTTTTGAGTATCGGCTCTGACTTTGCAGCCAGCAAACCCCTGTTTTCGATTCTTCAGGGATCTCTCAAGCTTGAAAATCTCACTCTATCGAATATTGATCTGGAAAATGCCCTTTGTGTGCAGGAAGGACAATATTCTAATCTCATCATCCGCAACAGCACTGTCTTGCATGCAAACGGTAATGCACCGACCATTATCTGGTCGAAAAGCGGCAACTTCGTTTTCAACAATTCTCTAATTGATGTTGGTCCAGTTCATAACGGATCTGTTCTGCGGATTGAGGATGCTTCAGCGGTACTGCGCAGCAGTGTGATTAGTTCTGACTCCGCTTCCGGCACTCTCACTCTGCTCGACTTGAATGGGGCGGATATCGAAATCATCGAATCCGAACTCGCGGCCGGAAATAGTGAATATATTCGCGTAATCGATGCTGCAGATTCGGAAATTGAAATTTCTAATTCTGCTATTGACTACGGGGCCGCCGAGGTGCGGTCGACCGGCATCAGGCACATACGTGGAAAACTGGTTATGCACAATGCAACCGTGGGTAACGGGTCTCGTCCGGCGCATATCGCTAGCGCTATAGAGATAGAAAACATAAACGCCGAACTTTCCGGTCTCGACATGGAAGGGTCCGCTGCTGTCGGTCTGGTACAGTTCCGCAGCAAGGACAGCAGTCTGAATATTGTCAACTCGAGAATGCATAACAAGCGTACCAGAGAATTCTCTTACCTGTTGAGAACCTATGGGGGCAGCTGTTCTGTGAAGGATTCCGATTTAACGGCTGATTCTTCGTATGATGTGTACGGAATCGAACTGCATAACGATTCGGTGGCGATGCTGCAGAACAGCAGCCTCGAATTGATGCGAGGCGAGAATAATACTATCGGCATCGCAGCCGAGGGCCCTGTGGTCTGCACCGTGCAGGAGAGCCGGCTGCTGGCTCGCCGGAGTTCCGGAGCAGCCAGCACTGGTGCTGCCGATACTGTTGCCGTTACCCAAGACACCGCCTCCGCCGACATAAAGCTGGTCAACAACCTCTTCAGCGGCTGGGATCTGCTCTTGAAAACTCCGAACCGATCTGCCCGCACAACTGAAGAACTGCAGGCCGAGATCCCGCCCTTCGATAAAAAGACCCCTCACAGAGGGAATCGGGTAGAGTAGTTAAACCGGGTTTGTGAGCGTCCAGCTCCGGCCCCAGTCAGGTTCTCCCCCCCCAAAAAAAAAGAGCTGTCCGGGATGGTTATCCTGAACAGCTCTCTGTTTTTTAATCCTGCGAGCGCGCCGCCCTGCCGCAGCTCTACTGTCTACTGCCTATTGTCGCTGGAACTCACCGTTGCTGGTACGTTTCCAAAGGCCGTTTTCGGTTGCGAGGTAGAACTCCTC
>CAZRWN010000022.1:0-16762 GCA_964603735.1 uncultured Sediminispirochaeta sp.
GCATTGTGGATGTCTATGATGCACTGTCGGTTCAAAGGGTGTATAAACGGGCCTATGACCCGCAGCATGTGAAGTCTATTATGGAGACGGAACAGGGGTGTGCATTTGATCCGGAGCTTTTACAGGTGTTTTTGGATCACTGGGATCATTTCGAGCAAATCCGTACTGCTCTAGAGGCGGTACGAGTTGCCTGAATTACTATGCCCGCAGAAAGCCGGTGCCCCGTTCTTTGACCACCCGCATGAAGTTTTCTACAGACCGGTCGTATCCCGATTCGACATCATTCGGAAAATAGCAGGCCGGCAGTTGGCCCATACGCCGGTGATAGGTTATGCATTCGCAACATAGACCTTTGCGGCTGCACGGGTAGGTGCAGTTGCAGTTTTTTGCGTTAGCTTCTTGAGTACAATTCTTCATTGCTTCTATCTCCTGTTTTAGGGTTATGTCGGCTGCAGCCGGTCATTTTTCCAGCCGCTGATGTGCCGCCTTGAGGGCGTCGATTATCTCTATTTGCTGCGGACAGGCTTCCTCGCAGGCCCCGCACTCGGTACATCGATTGGCCCTCTCTGCGGCATCCAGGACGTAGTTGTATACCCGTTTAGGCTGCTGTTCATCTCCGTACATGTAGAGGTCATTATAGAGTCGCAGAATTCGGGGGATGTTCACTCCGCTCGGGCAGGGCATGCAGTAGTTGCATCCGGTGCAGCTCACCTTGCGCAGCTGGTCGTACATTGCGCGTAATTGCTCAAACAGTATGTGCGTCTCATTCGCAAAGGTTCCGGCTGCAGACTCCTCGGCACTGGCCAGGTTCTGACGCAGTTGATCCATCGTACTCATGCCGCTCAGCACCAGCGACACTTCCTGATGGTCCCATATCCACTTCAAAGCCAGATCGACATGTCCGTTCTCGTACTTTGCAGCCCCTAACTGCTCCCACACCGGTTTTACCTGCTCCGGCGGTTCCGCGGCAATCTGGCCACCCTTTAAAGGTTCCATAACGATTACCGCCAGTCCGCGATTATAGGCCTCGCGCAGTCCTCTGCGGCCGGCCTGAAAGTCAACATCCATAAAGTTGTACTGGATTTGGCAGAATTCCCAGCCGTCGTATTCGTCGAGAATTTGTTTGAAGATCGGATATTCGTCGTGGAATGAAAATCCGATATGCCCGATCAGGCCCTGCGCTTTGGCTTCTTCGGCAGCCCGCATGATATTAAGCTGCTTGGTTTTCTGCCAACGCTCCGCGTCGAGGGCATGAATCAGATAGAAATCGATAAAATCTGTGTCCAGCCGCTGCAGCTGGATATCCAGAAAGCGGTTGAAATCCCTCTGCTTCTCGACTTTCCAAATAGGCAGTTTTGTAGCCAGCTTTACCTTTTCCCGGTATCCGTTTTGCAGGGCTCGGCCTACAAAAGCCTCGCCGGCCTCCGCATGATAGGGAAAGGCGGTATCAACATAGTTTATCCCGTTGTCGATGGCGGTGTGAATCATTTCAGTTGCAGCCGCTTCATCAATAGCGGCCGGATTGCCGTCCACTGTAGGCATCCGCATTGCCCCGAACCCGAGGGCGGATGCTTGATAGTCCAATTGTCCGAACTTTCGATATTGCATGTGTTCATTATAAAAAACTTTGCCCTTACTGTTAACCTGTTTGTAATTGTGTGGGCAGCATACTATACTTGGGCTATTCCCCAATTCACTCTGCAAGGAGGCTGGTATGCGGCGAAGAGATTACTTCTCTACTCTTTTTCCACAAGGTATACCGACACTCTGGTGTCCTCTTATTTCTCACTACTCTGCTGAGGGAGAATTCGATGTCGAACGCATGGCGGCGCATATCGAACATATCTCACCGTATGTACAGGCCTTTTTAGCACCCGGATCGACCGGTGACGGATGGGAGATGACGGCGGATGAGAGAAGTGAGCTGATCGAGTTGCTGCTGCCTCTGGCTGAAGAGGTAAATGGTCACCTGTTGGTGGGGGTATTGGAAACCGGCCGCGGCCGAGCCGCCGAGGCGGTCGCCAGTATGAAGGCTGCCTACACTCCCGGAGAAACCCCCGGGTATACCGGCGTCACGATTACCGCACCCCGCGGCAGCGAATTGACTCAACCGGAAATCTTCGAAGAACTTTCTGCAGTACTCGAGCTCGGAGTGCCTACGGCGCTGTACCAGCTTCCTCAGGTTACCGAAAATGAAATCGATGCCTGTACGGCGGAGGATTTGGCAAAAAAGTATCCGAATTTTTTTCTGTTCAAAGATACCAGTGGTCATGACAAAGTAGCCCGTTCAGGGCGCATGCCGGATAATCTTTTCTTGGTGCGCGGTGCAGAGGGTAACTATGCCGAATGGCTGAAAGGCCTCGGGGGCCCTTATCACGGTTTACTGCTCAGTACCGGCAACAATTTTGCTCCTCAATTGGCGCGGATACTCGAGCTGAGCACTCTGGCTGCCACCCAGGGCGCCGGCGGGGCCCATTCGATTGAAGCCTCGGAGGCTGCCAAGGAGGCCTATTCGATTTCGGAAACGCTGACTACGGTGGTGGAGATGGCATTTCAAGCCGTGAATAAGCTCCCCTTCGGTAATCCATTCGCAAATAGCAACAAGGCCTTAGATCATATAATGGCCCATGGCGAAGGCTTTGAAAAAGCGCTGCCCCCGCGCACCCACTCGGGCAGTCGAATTCCCGCAGAGATAGAGACTGAACTTGCAGAGCTGCTGCGCCGGCACGAGCTGTTTCCGCAGAGAGGGTACCTAGAATAGTATGCGTACTTACCTGCGGTTTTTCGGTAAAGAGTTTCTGCAGCCGATACCGTTTCCGGAGCAACTCTAAAAAAAGGGCGATGAGGCCTCACAATCCTGGACCGGATTTATGCTACTGTAAACTGAGCCTAATAAGAGCCGATCGGTTCTTTGATTTCCAGTCCCATGTCCTGCAGGGCTGCCTGGCGCTTTTTCTTTTCGGTTTTACGGTAGTTCAGATAGTCGGCTCGAGTAACGATGCCGACTATCTGTTCGTCAGAGACAATCGGCAGGTGGCCGATGTTGTTACCGAACAGAAGCTCCTCTATCTGGCGGATAGTAACATCCGGCGGAGCTGTGATCAGCCGTGTGCTCATATAGCCCTTTACCGGAGCGTGCATCTGGTCTGCCCGCCGGCCCTTCATGATATCACGCAGGGTCAGAAAGCCTACTAAGTGCTTATCAGTGTCGACTACCGGCAGGCCGGTATGACTGATCTCCTCCATATATTTCGAAGCCTCCAGCAGGCTGGCCGATTGATGGATTACCTCGACCGGGCGGCTCATGATTTCGGCTGCCGTTACAGCCGGGGCAAGAATCTTATCAAGGTACATCAACAGATTGCCGTACACAGCCTCTCCGTTTTCGTTTTTCACAGTAGCTGATGCCGCCTTTTCATGGCCGCCGCCCCCGAAATCTTTCAGGATTTCATTGAGGTGGATATTGTCTTTCTGATTTCTGGCTATAATGAGAGTCTTCTTCTTCCTGGGAAAATGGAACACCCCGAAATACACATCCTGATTCTCGACCTCGAATACCTTCTCGACTACCGCCCCTATGCCTTCCGCTTCGTTTTCTATTTCCCAATAACTGGTGATAACCTGATGTCCGTGAATTGCCCGATACTCCAGTCGGTTGAGAAGCTCATGGAAAAGTGTGATCTGATATTTATCGGTCAGCGGTTTGAGAAAGGTTTTTACCAGTTTCAGGGAGGCTCCCGATTTTAGGAGGAATCCGGCTACATCGAAATCAGCCTGCACCACATTCTCATGAGTAAAGTTGCCGGTGTCGGCATAGATTCCGGTTAGTGCGATTGTGGCGTCCTCCGGAGTAATCTCCACGCCGCGCTGCATGAGCTCCCAGCCGAGCTGGGTTGTGTTTGCCCCGCAGGGCAGGGCATGCAGTTTCGCATTCTGAAAACTCACCTCATCGTTCGGATGATGGTCGTAGATTTCATATTCGATATCGTCGTTGGCAATAAATTGGAAATACTCTTTGACCCGGCCGAAAGTACGCGTATCTACGATTACCATCCTTTCGATATGTTCATCTTTCAGGTCCTTCGGATTAAGAAAATTGAGCTGGTTCTGATATAGATTCTGCAGATTCTTGGCGACCGGATGAACCAGCCGGCTTTTTACCAGTACATGGTCGGGATAGAGGTACTTTGCCAGCACCATCGATCCTAAGCAATCGAGATCCATGTTGGTGTGGCCGACTATCAGTTTCATCTTCAGCTCCTCAGCGGTCGCCTCCTGAATAAAGATACCGCTTGATCTTGTTAGTAGGTGTTTTTTTAAATGGCTCTTTCTGCAATTTTATTTCCGCCAATCTGGAAAAAGCGGCCAACTGTGAGTTCACGGTTTTTCGCAGGAATTGGAAATGCTGCTCGATGTGATGCTGCCCGAATTCCTTGATGGTTTCATATTCAACATAGACCCTGGCTATGAGGCGGTTGGCTTCCTCCACTACTAATGACTCGCTGACGAGCTCATCCCTGTTGAGAAGCTCCTCGATCTCCTCCGGGTAGATGTTTTCCCCACTGGGACCCAGAATGAGGTTTTTCAGTCTGCCCTTGATGGACAGATATCCGTCGGCATCGAGAACTCCCAGGTCGCCGGTACGGAACCATCCGTCTTCAGTAAAAGCGGCTGCGGTTCTCTCCGGCTCCCGATAATAGCCGGAAGTAACATTGGGGCCTTTTACCAGAATTTCGCCCGGCTGACTGTGCGGCTCCGCGGAATCAATTCGAACCTCCACCCCTTCAAGCGGAGTACCCACGGTGTAGATGCGGTCGTACGCCGGAGTACAGCCGGCTACCAGCGGACTGGTTTCGGTGAGCCCGTAGCCTTTGGCCAGCGGAAATCCCGCTTCGTTGAGAAACTGCTCTACCTCCGCCGAAATGGCCGCGCCGCCGACAATAAAATATTTCAGGTTGCCCCCGAAAGTTGCTTTCAGTTTTCTGCCGATAAGCCGGTGCAGCAGTTTCCTCCCCAATGTGAGGCTGCGAATAAACCGCAGGACCGCATTGGCCTCCAGTCGCGGCAGCACCATTTTTCGATAGAGCTTTTCCATCAGCAGCGGTACGGACAACATGACATGCGGCCGAACAGATTTAAGGGCCGGCATCAGCACCGTGGGCGCCGGCAGTGAATGCAGATAGTGAATGCTGCAGCCGATTAGAATCGGGGTGAGGAAACCGATTGTACATTCGTAAGTATGTGCGAGCGGTAGAATCGACAAGAGCCTGTCCCCGGGCCGCAGCTTTACCGGTATATAGCTGGTGCTGACTACATTGTGAACAATATTCTTATGGGTGAGACTCACCCCTTTGGGGCTTCCGGTGGTGCCGGAGGTGTAAATGATTACCGCCGGATCATCTTCGGCTACGTCGTCAGGAATCTCTGCAGATTTGGCGGGCACCACGGAACTGGCTGCAGTCGGCCGGAAGGCTGCCGCTGCGCCGGGTTCAGTAAGGGAATCGATCTGCAGCCGCCATACATCCCCGGGCAGAGCATCGGAGTGCTTGGCTTCCATCTTCTCAGATAGACAAATCCCCTTCACTTCGGCATGCGCGAGAATAGAGCCGATCTCGCCGCTCTGAAAATCCGTGAGCAGCGGGACTGCGACTGCACCATAAGTGGTAACAGATAGATAACAGATACCCCAGTACGGTGAATTTTCTGCAAGGATAGCAATTCGATCGCCCCGTCTGATCCCCTTTTCTCTTAAAAACCCGTACAAGGCGACAACTGCCGAGCCGTATTCCCTAAAGGTATATGCATCCTCATCAACATATCCGGCAAGGGGCAGAGATCCATAGTGTGAAAGACCGTACTTCAGCAGTTCATTGAGTGTAAGTCGATTCAGCTTCATTGAGTTTCCTACCAGCTATTGTTGTTCTCCTTTCCATTATATCAGGCCAACCCTATGACTGCCATTCCTACCAGATAAAGAATTATGATAGCTGCGCTTTCGAAGCCGATGTTCGCAACTCCCTGTTTCTGTCTGTGCAGCAGTCCTACCAGTATAATTGCGGTGAGCAGAATAGTAAGGGTAATGAGAAAGCTCTCTTGCGGAGAAATTGCGTGGTAAACCGAGCCCTCGGTGTAAGCGATATCCGCTGCCCCGGCAAACAGGGTGTCGAAGATGTTTCCGCCGATGATTCCTCCGACTGCCAGAGTCAGCGCACCTCGCCGAACCGCCGCCACGGCGGTTACCAGCTCTGGTATGGATGTGCCGGCTGCTACCAGTAAGGCGCCTACAAAACTCTGTGATAAACCGGTGTGCCGCATAAGTGCCTGTGAAGAGTCGGTCAGCAGAAATCCGGCTGCGACGATGGCGAGTGCGCTGAGGAGGAACGTGGTCGAGACCTTTAGCATCGATTTGTTCTGCCATGAAGCATCGTCCGGGCGGTCTTTTATAGTTGCTGAAGTCATGCGCGGGAGCCACATCGGCCGGTCATGCTGATGGTGAACCATACGAATTCCAAAGCCGTATGTCAGAAACATCAAAGGGGTCGCAATGTGAATGTGGAAAATATGGATATCCGGACCGATACCGGCCAGCAGGGCAATCGACAACATTATTATCAAAAGAGCACCCTGAGTCATGTTCTCGACGGATGCCGCAGCGTGTTCCAGATTCGATTTTCTGTAGCTGATATCGGCGATTGAGAGGAATACCGTCTGAATTGCAATTCCGCCAAAGGCGTTGGATATTGCCAGCTCGGGCAGTGCCCGGCCGGCAGCCAGCAGAGTTACGGTAAGCCCGGACAGCGAGGTCACTGCCCCCAGCAGCACGGCGCCAACCACCGCCTCGCCGAGACCGGTGCGGTCGGCGATGATGTCGGCACTGCGGCTGAGTCCGACTCCCGCATAGGTTATTACCAGTACGGCACACAAAAACAGGCCGATGGTACCGGCCATACCCGAGGTGATGGTGTTTGAAAGCGAGTTCAACCAGTGGACAACATTCATACCTATGCTAAAGCATAAGATAGAGCGGCAGAACGGTCAACGGCCCGGTCCTTACAAGGCTCGGGCACTGCCCTTGGGCCTCAGCGGCGAAGGAACTGATTCACGTTGTCGGCCAGGCTGCGGCCCTGATTCATTGCTTTTACTACTAAAGAGGCACCGCTGACCGCATCGCCGGCCGCAAACACACCTTCCTGAGAGGTGTGAAAGTGCTCGTCGATGCTGATTGTACCCCGCTCGTTTAGCTGCAGATCGAAATCCTTCAGCAGTTTTGATGCTTCCACCTGTACGAATCCGGCGGCTATCAGGACCATGTCGATATCCAGTGTGAACTCGGTCCCGGGTATTTCCTGCTGCCGCCAGCGCCCGCCGGCGTCCTTCGTCCAGTCGATTTCACAGAAAATCCCCTTCTCAATGCTGACTCCGCGACCGTACAGCTTTTTGGTTTTTATCTTCCAGCGGCGTTCGCAGCCTTCGTAGTGGCTGGATGATGTGCGGTAGATTTTCGGATAGTACGGCCATTCCGGATTCCAGCTGTGTTCCCACTCATCGGGCTTGGGCAGTATTTCGAACTGGTAGACCTTCCGCGCCCCCTGTCGGTTGGCCGTGCCAACACAGTCGGCCCCGGTATCCCCGCCTCCGAGCACCAACACGGTTTTGTTTTTGGCACTGACTTTCTGCTGCTCACCAATCTCACCATAAAGGTGTTGTGTGGACTGAGTGAGGTAATCGAGGGCAAAGTAAACCCCGTCTGACTGACTCCCGGGAACCGGAACGGGCCTGGGGACCCGGCAGCCCAGTGCAAGCACAACCGCGTCGTGTTTTCGTTGCAAATAGCGGGCCGACAGATCTTCGCCTGCGACAACATTGGTTTCGAACTCGATGCCTTCCTGCCGGTAGATATCGAGTCGGCGGTCGATAACCGCTTTTTCCAGTTTGAACTCCGGAATGCCGTAACGCAGTATTCCTCCGGGTTTACTATCCTTTTCATATACTATCACCTGGTGTCCCATGCGGCGCAGCTGCTGAGCGGCAGACAAACCGGCCGGTCCGGAACCTACTACGGCCACCTTTTTTCCGGATTCACGCCGCGGCGGCTGGGGTTTTACCCATCCATTCTCAAAGGCGGTTTCGATAATTGCAATTTCTATCTCTTTAATACTGACCGGGGCGTCGTTGATCGAGAGGGTACAGGAGCTCTCGCAGGGGGCCGGGCAGATTCGACCGGTGATCTCGGGGAAGTTGCTGGTGAGCTCCAGGCGGTCGTAGGCCTCGTTCCAGAGTCCGCGGTACACGGCATCATTCCATTCCGGAATCAGGTTGGCCAGGGGGCAGCCCAAGGAGTGACAGAAGGGGGTTCCGCAATCCATGCAGCGGGCCGCCTGGTCCTTCAGCTCCTGCCGGGGCAGGCGTTGAACTACTTCGCGGTAATCATTCAGGCGCTTATCGATCTCCCGGTAACCGGAAACCTTCTTTTTGTATCTCAAAAACCCTCTCAATTCACCCATTGTTAACTCCTTGCTCCTGCCTCGATGCGTTCCGAGTTGTTCACCTGCTCCGCAACCCCTTCGGTTTTCATTAGTGCGATCCTGTAATCCAGGGGCATCACTTTAACGAACAGCGGAAGGATCTCCTCCCAAATTTCCATCAGATGCTGTGCGTAACGGCTGCCGGTAAAAGCAATGTGCCGTTCGATGTATTTTCTCAAGAACTCTTCGTCGTTTGTGTCCGTTATCTGTTCCACATCTACCATCTCGAGATTGCAGCGCGTGTCGAAGAGCTGGTTTTCGTCGAGCACATATGCAACCCCGCCGCTCATCCCGGCGGCAAAGTTGATTCCGGTCTGGCCCAGTACGATTACCGCCCCGCCGGTCATGTACTCGCAGCCGTGATCGCCGACCCCCTCCACTACGGCGATTGCTCCGCTGTTGCGGACTGCAAAGCGTTCGCCGGCGGTGCCGTTGATATACGCCTCTCCTCCGGTGGCGCCGAACAAATTCACGTTGCCGGTAATGATGTTTTTGTTGGCCAAAAACTTGGATTGGGCCGGGGGATACACGATCAGCTTTCCTCCGGACAATCCTTTGCCGAAATAGTCGTTGGCTTCGCCTTCCAGTCTGAAGGTAATACCCCGGGCCAGGAAGGCGCCGAAACTCTGTCCGGCCGAGCCTTGCATATTGACAGTAATGCAGTCCTCCGGAAGCCCTGCCTCGCCGTAACGGCGGGAAACCTCGCTGCTGAGCATGGCACCGATCGTCCGGTTGTTATTGCGCACATCCGCCTGCAGGACCACGGGAGTTCCGTTCTCGACAGCCGGGCGGGCCTCCTCGATCAGCCGGGTATCCAGGGCCTTGCTGTAATCCGGCTGGATGCGTTCAATGCAGCGGATAGGTTTGCGATCTTCCGGCTCTGAGCCTGCATTTACCGGCTGCAAGAGGCTGGAGAAATCGAGGCCCTGGGCTTTGTAGTGATCAATTGCCTTGTTCATGTCGAGCATGTCGACCCGTCCGACCATATCGTCGAATTTTCTAAAGCCGAGCGATGCCATTATCTCGCGCACCTCACGTGCCAGAAAAAGCATGAAGTTTATGAGGTGTTCCGGCTTCCCCTTGAAGCGCTTACGCAGCTCCGGGTCCTGGGTGGCAACACCAACCGGGCAGCTATTGAGGTGACATTGCCGCATCAGAACGCATCCGATGCTGACTAAAGTAACCGTGCCGAAGCCGAACTCCTCGGCCCCGAGCAGTGCCGCCGTCACTATGTCTTGTCCGGTTCGCAGCTGTCCGTCTACCTGTACACGGATGTTCCCGCGCAGGTTATTTTTCACCAGCGTCTGCTGGGTTTCGGCCAGCCCTAACTCCCAGTAGGAGCCGGCGTGCCGCAGCGATGACAGTGGTGAAGCGCCGGTACCGCCCTCGCCGCTGCTGATCAACACCATGTCGGCCTTGCCCTTGGCCACGCCGGCGGCAATTGTTCCCACACCCACCTCGGAGACGAGCTTTACCGAGACCCGGGCCCGCGGGTTGGCATGTTTCAGGTCGTAGATCAGCTGTGCCAGATCCTCTATCGAGTAAATATCGTGATGCGGAGGGGGAGAAATGAGCATGACGCCCGGCGTCGAGTGGCGGACCCGCGCGATAATGTCATTCACCTTGTGGCCCGGCAGCTGGCCGCCTTCCCCCGGCTTTGCCCCTTGGGCCATTTTTATCTGCAGCTCCTCGGCATTTACCAGATACTCGCCGGTTACTCCGAAACGGCCCGAGGCAATTTGTTTTACCTTACTTACTGCCGTATCGCCGTTGTCCAGGGTTTTATAGCGCTGGTTGTCCTCACCACCCTCGCCCGAGTTGCTCATGGCCCCCAGGCGGTTCATTGCAATGGCTATGGTGGTGTGGGCTTCTTCGCTCAGCGAGCCGAAGGACATGGCTGCCGAAGCAAAGCGTTTTACAATCTCCTCCTCAGGCTCTACCTCTTCCAGGGGTACCGCCGTGGCCGTCTTAAAAGTGAACAGCCCCCGCAGACTGCAGAGGTTGTGCTCTGCATCGTTTATCTCGGCCGAGTACTCCTTGAAGGCCCTGTAACTCCCCTGCCGGACCGCTTCCTGCAGCTTAACGATGGCCAGCGGGGTAAAGCGATGCTTGGTAGTATTCTTGCGGTACCTGTATATCCCGCCGGAGTCGAGGTGGTCGAGGCGCTTCTCGTCAAAGCGAAACCCCGAACTGTGCCGTTCGACGGTCTCCCTCTCCACCGTTGCAATTCCTATTCCTTCGATCCGGGAGGGAGTTGATGGAAAGTAGTGCTGCATGAAGGCACTGTTGAGTCCGAGGGCCTCGTACATCTGACTGCCGCGATAACTGCGCAGGGTCGATATACCCATTTTCGACATAACCTTGAGCAGCCCCTTCTTCACCGCATTGATGTAATTCTCGGTGGCCTCTTCGATGCTAATGTCTTCGGAGATATAGCCGCGCTGCTTCAGATCGACCAGCGATTCAAAGACCAGGTACGGATTGATGCCGCTGGCCCCGTAGCCAACCAGGGTAGCGAAGTGGTGTACCTCCCGCGCCTCCCCGGTTTCTATAATGATTCCGCTGAGATGCCGCTTTCCGCGGGCTACCAGGTGCTGCTGTACCGCCCCCATGGCCAGCAGGGCCGGAACCGGAATCAGGTCGGCTTCGATATTCCGGTCGCTCAGTATCACCAGCTCGCAGCCTGCATCTATTTTGTCTTCGACCTCGCGGCAGATTCGCTCCAGAGCCCTTTCCAGTCGGCCTCCCCCTTCGGTGCGGGGAAAGAGGATGGAGACCGTTTCGACCTTGAAATCGGGGATGTAAGTATTGCGCAAATGGTTGAGATCGTCGTTGGTCAATATGGGATGGGCGAGCTTGAGCTGCCGGCAGTGCTCGGGAGTCTCCTCCAGCAGGTTGCGCTCTCGTCCGACAAAGCTCATCAGCGACATCACCAGGCTTTCGCGATACGCGTCGATCGGCGGGTTGGTTACCTGCGCGAACATCTGTTTGAAATAGTCATACAGGAGCTGCGGCCGCTCGGAGAGCACCGCCAGAGCGGCATCGTTTCCCATCGAGCCGATCGGCTCCTGGCCCTTCAGTGCCATGGGGGTGATGATGTTCAGCATATCCTCGATGGAGTAGCCGAATGCCCTCTGGCGGGTCGACAAGGTCTCCTTGTCGAGATCTACCGGAGTCGGAAGTCCGAAAAGACCTTTCAGCTCGATCCGGTTTTTCTCCAGCCAGCGCCGGTACGGCTTGCCGCGCGCAACCGCCGCCTTCAAGGCATTGTCCTTAATGACTCTTTGCCTTTGGGTATCCACCACAAACATTCTGCCGGGGGCCAGGCGCCCCTTCTCGATTACATCCTCAGGGGGAATATCGATCACCCCTACCTCCGATGCCAGCACTACTTGTCCGCTCTTGGTGATGATATACCGGCCGGGCCGCAGACCGTTGCGGTCCAGAGTTGCCCCGATACGGATGCCGTCGGTAAAGACGATTGCCGCCGGCCCGTCCCAGGGCTCCATAATGGCGGCATGGTATTCGTAGAAGGCACGCTTGTCTTCGGAAATGTGGTAGCGGGTTCCGAAGGCTTCCGGCACCATCATCATCATCGAATGGGGCAGATCGCGGCCGCCCTGAACCAGCAATTCATACACACTGTCGAAAATAGCCGAATCGCTGGCATCGGGGTTCACGATGGGTCGCAGTTTTTCAATTTCATCGCCGAAGTAGGGCGAGGAGATGCTGCTTTCGCGGGCCCTCATATTGTTCATGTTACGGCGGAGGGTGTTTATCTCTCCGTTATGGGCAATGTACCGGAAGGGCTGCGACAGCGGCCAGGAGGGAAAGGTGTTGGTGCTGTAGCGCTGGTGCACCAGTGCAATGGCGCTCTTGAAACCTGGGTCGACCACGTCGGGATAAAAATCGGTAAACTGGGTCGACACAAACATGCCCTTGTAGACGATGGTTCGGGCGGAAAGGGACGGGATATAGAACCGGTTAATATCCATACCATCGGCCTCGGCGCGCTTCTCCATGGTTTTGCGAAGAATATAGAGCTTCCGCTCGAGTATTTCACCCTGAAGCTCATCGAAGCTGAAGAAGGCCTGCCAAATCGAGGGCAGCGACTGCAGAGCCGTTTCCCCCAAGGCCGAAGTGTTGATTGGCACCTTTCTCCAACCGAGAAAACGGCCGCCTTCTGCTTCCGTAGTCTTCTCTACGAGTGTACGACTACGGTCGAAGTCCTCCTGCCCGGTCGGCAGAAAAAACATGCCCGCCCCGTAGCGTCCGGCCGGCGGAAGTTCGAAATCGAGCTGGGAGCGGAAGAACTCGTCGGGCAGCTGCAGCAGTATCCCCGCCCCGTCACCGGTTTTCATGTCGCCTCCCACTGCTCCGCGGTGTTCCAGGTTGATCAGTGCGCGAATACTGTTTTCGATAATCGAGTGTGTTTTTTCTCCGTTGATGTTGGCGATAAAGCCGACTCCGCATGCATCGTGTTCAAATCGGGGGTCGTACAATCCGGTGGGCTGGTTCATCCTGTCCTCCTCGCTTTGTTAAAATAATGGAATGTATGCATATTAAAATCAAGTATAGTACGGACGAATTTTGTATATTTATGCATATATTTTGTATTTATATCAATATTTACAAAGATGAGCCTTGCGGATACAATTAGTTCTAATTGAAACAAGGATTTATTTGTAACCGCATGAACTTTTCCCAGCTCAGACCTCTGATGAAAATTGCACTGCCGCTCATGGCTGGAAACTTGGTACAGACTTTATACAATCTTACCGATGCCTTTTTTCTCGGAAAACTGGGCAGCGCCGAACTCTCGGCGCCAACGATTGCCTTTCCGATTATATTTTTTCTGATTCTGTTCGGCATCGGCCTGTCGATGGCCGGGACCACCCTGATTGCCCAATCACACGGGAAGGGGAGCCGTGAACGTGTCGATTTTTATCTGGGTCAATCCACTACTATTCTTCTTTTCACCGCCCTGTTGATTGCACTGGCGGGAATCGTGTTGTCCGTACCCCTGTTAAAACTGCTGCAGACCCCGCAGAATGTGTTCGCCTTTACCCGGGATTACATGCTGATCGTCTTTGCGGGCCTGCCGTTCATGTTCGGTTTCTTTGTGATGCAGAGCGCCATGCAGGGGATCGGGCGCACCGTAGTGCCTCTGATCATCCAGGTAATTACGGTAGTTTTGAATATTGGCCTTGACCCGCTTTTTATTTACGGGATCGGTTTTTTTCCTTCCTGGGGTGTGCAGGGCGCTGCTGTGGCGACGGTTATCGCCCGGGCGATCGGCTCGTTCATAGCCTTCTACATACTGATTCAGGGTCGCCACGGAATGCAGCTGAAACTGGAGCATATGCGGCCGAAGCTGCAGTCGGTGCGGCTCTTCCTGCGGATAGGGCTGCCGTCCTCCTTCGGGCAGGCGGTCTCGGCCCTCGGTTTTACCGTTCTGCAGGGGCTGGTGAACTCTTTCGGAACTGCAGTAATCGCGGCCTTCGGAGTGGGAAACCGCCTGATCGGTCTGTTCAATATGCCGGCTATGGGAATTTCACGGGCTACCACCTCGCTGGTCGGTCAGCGACTAGGGGCGAAAGACCCCGACGGAGCCCGGCAGGTTGTGGTGCTGAGTATTCTCTCCATTCAGGCCTTTATTCTGCCGGCAATGGTACTGGCCTTCTTCTACGGCAGCTCGTTTATCCGATTTTTCGTGGACGATCCGGAGACGATGCGCTACGGGGCCGAACTGTTTCGGGTGGTAGCGCCGTCGGTAGTGCTGTTCGGTTTTTTTCATGCGACCATCGGTGCTTTTCAGGGGGCCGGCGATACCAAGCCGGTTATGTACCTCAACATTGCCCGGCTGTGGGCTCTGCGGCTGCCGGTTGCCTACGGGCTGGCTTATTTGGTCGGCATCGGCCCCGGCAGCATCTGGTGGGCTATGTTTGTGAGCAACATGGTAACCGCCGTGGCCGGCCTGTACTATTTTTACACCGACCGCTGGCTCACTGCGCTTAATCCGGACGAAGTATAATCAGCCCTTCGAAGGGCTGCAGTTCAAACGGCTGTTCCGATAGGCTGGCCGCGGAACGCATGCCGGAGGTCGAATAGAGCAGCAGCGGGTCTGTCTCCGTATTGAATAGTTCGGAAAGCGAGTGAGTAAGTGCCTGAGTACTATCCGCGAAATTGAGCAGAACCAGCAGCTGCTCTGCGTGGTGGGTACGGGTATAGCCCAGTACCGTTTTCGGCAGACTCTTTACCGGCAGAAGTTCAACCGATCCGCTGCGCAGGGCCGCATGTCCGGCCCGCAGCCGCAGGAGCTCTTTATAACTGTTGTAGAGTGAGTCGCTTTGCTGCTGTTCGACGGTATTCACCCATACCGAATCGCTGTTGACCGGCAGCCAGGGATCGGATGCGGGGAGAGTAAAGCCGGCTTTCTCGGAAGAATCCCACTGCATCGGGGTCCGGCAGCCGTCGCGCTGCACGGCTCCGTTGGTAATGCGGTTGAGCAGTTTCAGCTTGAACTGCGGAAAGACTCCGATATGCCGGGCAACCGCGTCCCGGCTGTCGGCAGGCTTTATGTTTCCCTGCCGCATTCCGATCTCTTCTCCATAGTAGATGAAGGGTACTCCGCGGATAGTCAGCTGAAATACTGTATTGAGCTTGGCTTTGCGGCGGTCTTCATCCAGCACCGAGAAGCGGCGAAAGCGGTCGTGGTTCGAATATACGTAGGTAGGAATAAATGGTTCGGGGAAGTAGGTTTCGAACTCCTCCACCAGCTGCCGGAAGGCCCCGGCTTTGAAGGGGGTTGCCATGGTTTTGAATAAAAATACAAGCTGCAGGCCGTCCGGTTTGTCGGTACCGCAGAACTGTCGCAGCACTTTAGGCGGACCGAAAGTTTCTCCGATCAAAACCCTGCGCGGGGATGTATACTCATCTATCACCGCCCGCAGTTCCCGGGCAAAGGTGAAGTTATCCGGGTGATTCTGGGTCATTTCGTGCGAACGGAACAGGAACCCGGTGTTTTCTTCGTCGGGAAGTAGTTTCCAGGTAAACGGGTTGTCGCGGAAAAACGGATCCTCATATACAGCCCCGATTATATCGAGCCTGAAGCCGTCCACGCCGCGGTCGAGCCAGAACCGCAGCACATTGAACATCTCTTGCTTGACTTCGGGATTGCGGTAGTTTAGGTCGGGTTGGAACGGAAGAAACGAGGCCCAGTACCATTGATCGGTTTGACTGCTGTAGTGCCAGCCGGAACCGCTGACCATGCTGCGCCAGTTGTTGGGGGGCGCCTTTCCGCCGGGCTTGCGTCCGTCCCGCCATACGTACCAGTCGCGCTTCGGGTTATCGCGGCTCGACTCTGATTCGCGAAACCACGGATGATGCCGGCTGGTGTGGTTCAGCACCATGTCTAGCACCAGTTTCATTCCACGCCGGTGAACCTCGTCGAGCAGCCGGTCGAAGATCTCGAGTGATCCGTATTCGGAGCACACATCGTAAAAATCGGAGATGTCGTAGCCTATATCCTCCTGCGGACTCGGATAAAAGGGAGAGACCCATATCGTTTCGATTCCGAGGTCCTGCAGATAGTCGAGCCTGGATATAATTCCCTCCAGGTCGCCGATACCGTTTCCGGTTGTATCTTGAAAGGAGCGCGGATACACCTGATATACTGTTGTTTCTTTCCACCAAGCTTCATTCATGAGGGATAGTATAGCTGCAAGCCACAGTATCTGCAATTCCTGCGGCCTGCACACGGGTGCTTCGAAAATTGTGGTGATCTCTGTATGATAGGGTGATGGACCGAAAAAATAAGATTCAGCAGTTTGCGGCTATGGCCGATAGGGCGGAGGATGTTCGGCTAATACAGGAGATCGAAGCACGGCGCAAGGCGATTATGCGCGGCCGGTCAACGGCCCGCGCCGGCGAGCAGTGGCGCGAACTGCATGTTGCGGGATGTACCTTCAGATTGAACATGCTGAGCGCGGCGGCCTCACTGGATACCCTGATAGATCTGTGGGGCGACTCTGCGCACATGCGCCTGCCGGCGTTTGAGGGGCAGGCGAACCGCCGGGTGCTGGATATCGGGGCCAACGAGGGGTATTACAGCCTGCGCATAAAGCATCAAAACAGCGCTGCCAAGGTGATTGCGCTCGAGCCGGTGCAGCAGAGCTATGATCAACTCGCAGCGAACATCTGGTTGAACACATGCCGGGATGTGTATGCGCTGCGGG
>CAZRWN010000022.1:16862-47703 GCA_964603735.1 uncultured Sediminispirochaeta sp.
GCTGCGGGAGGAGGGGCACCGCTTCGGCGACCTCTATTTTGAACGGAGTACATAGGCTTGTTGAGGTTAATGTATACGAAGGGACCAGTATCTAGTATATTTAAAATACAATTACAAGCAGAGGAGAACCTATGGCCCGGACAATTATCGATATACCCTTTGAAACAGCAGAACTATTTCCCGACAGAGTATCACATAAGGCTAAGACCAAGACCGAAGCGGTAACCCATACGTATCGCGAGTTTGCCGATGAAATCAAGGCCTGCGCCGCCGGTCTGCACTCTTACGGCTTGGAGTCGGGCGAAAAAGCCGGTTTCTTTGTGAACAATCGCTATGAGTGGTCGGTTCTCGATTTTGCGCTGACAGCGGCCGGGGCAATCAGCGTACCGCGTGGCTCAGATACCTCGCCCGAAGAGGTTCAGTTCATTTTTCAACACTCCGATTCGTCCTTTCTGTTAATTGAAGAGATTTCGCAGCTGCAGCAGCTGCAGGAACACTTTACCAATGAGAACTGGAAGGCCTGCCGGCAGATTATCCTGGTGGATGAGGCTCCCCTGGACGATCTGCCGGCTGCAGTAAAGAAGAAAGTGGCCTTTTACTCTGAAGTAGTGGAAAAAGGCCGGGAGCAGTTGCAGAGCTCTCCGCAGTGGTTTGACGAGCAGCGCGAGAAGCTCGACCTCGATGATGTGATGACGATTGTTTATACTTCCGGGACTACCGGTAACCCGAAGGGAGTAGTGCTGACCCATCGCAACTTTATGCAGAATGTGAGCGCGAATACGCCGCGGCTGGAGATCGATCCGCATAAGGGCGAGAAAACTGTAGTTATGCTGCCGTCCTGGCACGTGTATGAGCGGGCTTTCGAATACTGCGGTCTGTCTTCCGGCATTACCATCATATATTCCTCGGCCAAGCGCTTTGCCGCCGATCTGCAGGAGGAGAAACCCGAAATAATTATTTCGGTACCGCGGGTGTGGGAATCGATATACCAGAAGCTGATAAAAGCCTTGAGTACCATGCCGGCCTTTAAGCGGTATCTTATCTTTACCTTTATAAAGGTCAACCAGATGTATCTATCCGCCAAGTACTATCTGAAGGGCGGATATATTTCGCTCAGGAAGCGCGGTAAAGCCCGCAAGGCATTCGCCTGGCTGTACAATGCGCTTATCTTCGGACTGATGTTTCCGGGGCATCTGCTGGCCCATAAGCTGTTCACTCCCTTCCGCGCGAAGGTGGGCGGCCGGCTGCGGGGAGCGACCTCCGGAGCAGGTGCTCTGCCGAAATACCTCGATGAGCTGTTCAATGCAATCGGTATCAATATTATCAATGCGTACGGCATGACCGAATGTGCGCCGGGCATTCTGTCCAGAACCTTCGGCTGCAATACCTTCGGTTCGACCGGACACCCCTTTATCAATACCGAGATTCAGATCAGGCGCGAAGACGGTACTCTGGTGGAAACCGGCGAAAAGGGAATCCTGTATGTTCGCGGCCCGCAGGTGATGCAGGGCTATTACAAAAACCCGGAGGCAACCGCCAAGGTGCTGGATGAGAACGGCTGGCTGAACACCGGCGATCTGGCCCTGCAGTCCGAGAACGGCGAGGTAATCATCGCCGGGCGCGCCAAGGACACCATCGTCTTGATGGGCGGAGAGAATGTCGAACCGGAGCGCATCGAGGACAAAATCAAAGAGAGTACCTATATCGACCACGCCGTGCTGCTGGGGCAGGACCGCAAGCAGCTGACCGCTCTGGTAGCGGTGAATCCGGACGAACTGATGCGTTTGGCCGAGGAGCTGAAGGTGACCGATTACGAGGTTCCGGTGGAAGGCTCCTATTCGATCGAGAACGATAAGATCAATGCAATCCTGATGAAAGAGGTGAACAGCCTCATCAGTAAAGAGCACGGCTTCAAACCCTTCGAGTTCGTCTCGAATATCTTGCCGGTCAAGAACACCTTCACTATCGGCAGCGAGCTCACCCAGACGCTCAAGGTCAAGCGCCAGTACATACAGGAGAAGTACAAGAATCTGATTGCGCACCTGCACGGTGAAACCCAGAACCAGCGCAAGAAGAAAAAAAACGAGCCCAAGCAGGACGACCAGCAATAAGCGCCCTAGCGCATCGGCGGGCGGATAAAATTACTTTATTTATCCGCTTGGCCGGTATACAATACGCAGCATGAAAAAACCGCAGATACGGGTGCATGCCCTTACTATACCCTTTAAATTGGAGTTCACCCATTCTCAGGCCAAGCGGCTGGCCTCCGACTCGCTGATAGTGGAAATTACCGCCGACGGCATTACCGGGTTCGGCGAGGCGGTTGCCCGGGAGTACGTAACCGGTACGAACGCCTCTGCAGCCGGTGAAATCTCCGGGACGGTCGCATCGATATACGAGAAGTTAAACTACTCCGACATTTCGAGTTTAGCGGATATCTCCGGAAATTTGCTTTCTCCGGACTGGCCGGCAGCGGAACTGCCGCTGCTCTGTGCAGTAGAGGCTGCGCTGCTGGATATCTTCTGCCGGCAGCAAGAGGTCGATGTGTATACCCTTCTCGGCCGCGAGCCGCAGCGGAATGAACTGCGGTACGGAGGGACGCTGCCGATGCTGTCGCCTGAGGCTGCCGAGAAGATGCTCGGGGCGTACACACAGGCCGGAATCGGCAATCTGCGGATCAAGCTATCACGAAACAGCGAGTACAACCGAACAGTTCTGCAGACAGCGCGCCGTATACTCGGGGATGACTATGATATCCGAGTTGATGCGAACGCTGCCTGGAGTGTGGAAGAGACCCTAGAACAGCTCAAATTAATCAAAGATTACGGAATCTCGCTGGTGGAAGAGCCGCTCGGGCGCCGGCCGGAGGAGATGTGCCGCCTGGCCGGGGCGCCTGAAAGCGACGGAATCTGTTATGTGGCCGATGAATCCGCGGTGACCTTTCAGGATCTCGACCAAATTGCCGCGGACGGTACTTTCGGTATGATCAATATCCGGCTTTCGAAGCACGGCGGGCTGCTGCGCAGTTTGAAAATGGCCGCAACAGCCGAGAGCTATGGTCTGCGCTATCAGCTGGGTTGTCATGTGGGTGAAACCGGAATCTTGTCGGCTCTGGGGCGGGTGGCCGCTTCGCTGATGAGTGATCCGGTGTATATCGACGGCTCTTACGATCGACATCTACTGGCGCAGAATATTATTACCGAAGACTACAGCTTCGGCTACGGTGGAATTGCAGGCGTGCGAAGAGGACAGGGGCCGGGCTATATTGTCGACAGATCAAAATTGGAGAAGGTGAGCAGTGAAGTATACACATGTACTTGAAAAGTGGGAGAGTCTGAATCGGGAGTATCTCGAGCAGATGGACGGAAAACTGCTGGCGGTGACGTTTTCCGCCGGGAAGGACTCTTCTGCCATGCTCGAACTGCTGAATGCGGTGAAAAAGAAGTACAATTTTGAGCTGTTGGCATTTACCTACGCCTTTCCGCGGCATCGATATACCGAGGAGTTCGAGCGTATCCTCAAGGAGTACTGGACACCCAAGGGTGTGGATATCATTTATCGCAGTTCCGATGTTGATGATTCGGTACTCGATGAGACCGAGAATCCCTGCCGGCCCTGTCAAAACCTGCGCAAACAGGCGCTGCCGGAAGTGTTTTCGCTGGTAAAGCGGCCGCCCCGGGATATCGTGTTGGTCTCCGGACACAGCTTGTGGGACTTGGCCGGATATGCCCTCAACCGGCTGGTGGGCGATTCCCTGGCCGATTCATCCACCCATTCCGAAGTGTATTCAGCGGAGCGTTTTTTAGAGATTTCACAGCGGTTTTATATTTTTCTCTCAATGCCGGAGGGATATTCGGTGTACCGGCCGATGCTGGTGCTGAATGCGGACGAAATCGAATTTATTTGTGAAGAAAAATTACTACCGATTTTAGAGGTGAGCTGCCGATACTCGTTATTGAGACCAAAAAAGGTACTCGGCGGGTTCTTCGAAAAATTCGGTTACCGCTTTTCGTATCGGCAGGTGTTTGAGTTTGCACGAACCTATTTGAATATTGCCGATCTTGAGACTATTCAATCGATAACCCGGGAAGAGTACCTCACGAAGAGGTTCTAAAACTCGGATGCCTTACAGAAAAAGCATAGAGCGCCACAACGAAGTCAACTGCATGAATATCAGGGTGGTGCATGACTATGTGCTGCGGAAGGCGCCCGACAAGGCTGCGCTCTTATTCAAGAATCTTCCCGCCCCTTATGACACGGAGACCTCGCCGGAGACGGTTCTGACCGACGAGAACAACTGGGTAACCAGTGAACTGATTGTAAAAATATTCGAAAATGCCCGGATTATTCTGGGTGATCAGGAGGCTCCTTATAAGATCGGGAGCTCTTCCATCACGAATAAAGAGTTCGGATATATTCAAAAGTTCTTTTTAGCCACCTTCAGCGGACCGACCGGTCTCTTGAAGCGTATTAATCACATCAATTCACAGTTCAACTATACAAAGATCATGGAGACTATCTACAGCTCCCCATCCAGAGCCGTCGTGCGGCTGCACTGGAAGGAAAACCGGATTCTGTCGAAGGATATCTGCAGTTTCAACCGCGGCATTTATTCGGCCATTCCCACTATTTGGGGCCTCGGACCGGCCAAGATAGATGAGCCGTACTGCTTTTTCAGAGGTGACCCCTATTGTCAGTTTAATCTGAAATTTCAAAACAACAGCTGGCGCCCGTATCATCTGCTGAACATGTTTCACACCCGCAAAACCCAGCTCCTATCGGCACTGGAGCAGATCGAAAGCGATAAACTGGCTCTTAAAAAACAGTATGATGAGGTGAATCGCCTTAACCATGAACTGTATGACAAGGTGGGAAAACTGCGGGCGGTCAATATTGCCTCCAATATGCTAGTGTCTCAAGATAATTCCGAGGAGATTCTCAAGGCGACCATGAAGTCGATGGTCGAGGTGCTCGACTTCGACCGCGCTATTATCATGCTTGTTGATAGCGAAGAGCGTTATCTGGAGTTCAAATATGCGATAGGTGATAATCCCGAGGCCATCGATCGGTATCTGCAGGGCTATCGCATACCCTTGAACCGAAAAGAGAACATCATCGCCAGGGTTTTTCAGCATGCCCGGCCGGTGTATGTGAAGGATCCCTTCTCGGCGGGTCTTCATCTCACGAACCGGATTTTAACGAATTTCGATGTGTCTTCCTTCATAATAGCACCCCTGAGAACCGGTGACAGAGTAATCGGAATCGTCGGTGCCGACCGGCTGAAGAGTACCAAGAACGTAACTCCGCGGGATTTGGATGAGCTGTCGATCTTTACCAATACGATCGCTGAAACACTGCACAAAGCGCAGTTGAAGGAAGAGATAGAGAGCGGGTACCTGAACACCGTGAGGGCGCTGGTTCAGGCAATTGAAGAGAAAGACGCCTACACGCGCGGTCACTCCGAACGGGTAGCCGAACTCTCGGTTCGTATCGGCCGAGAGCTTTCCCTCGACCAGAAGCGGCTGGAGTACCTGCGTATCGGCTGTCTGCTGCACGATGTGGGAAAAATCGGCATCTCCGAGTCAATTGTACGTAAACCGAAAAATCTGACTGTCTCAGAGTACAACATCATCAAACAGCATCCCTTGAAGGGAGCTGAAATCGTAAAACCCATAAGCTTTTTAAAGGACCATCTCTATATCATAAGAAATCATCATGAATGGTACGACGGATCGGGCTATCCGGACGGACTGAAGGGAAATGAAATCCCAATCGAAGCACAAATCGTGAGCGTTGCGGATGCCTACGATGCCATCACCTCGACCCGCCCCTATCGGAAAGGGCTTTCACCTCAAGAGGCGCTCCATAGAATCAGTATACTATCGGGGAGCCAGTTCGCTCCGCGGGTTGTGAAGGCTTTTAAGCGGGTCTTTTCCCATCTTATACGGGAGGGGGGAAAGGACAAGCTTGCGGTGACAGACTTGTCACACGTGGAAAAAACCTTCACTCGCCGATAGCGCAAAAATACATTATTTTACTCCTCTTATAGTGTGCAAATAAAAAATGCTTGCCAATACCTCAGTAGCAGGTGAGAATTATCATCTACGAAAGTCTTATTATATCAAAAATTAACCTGCCAAGGAGGAGTGAGATGAAACTTAACTTGTCCAAATTCTTTCAATTGAGATGGAATGTGTTCCTGTTCAGGCTGTTGCCCTACAGCGCCGGCTATGTGTACATGCAGCTTATTGGAAAACTCTACTATTTGATCAAGCGTAAGGAAAAGCGTTTGATCGAACACAACATCAGAGACATGATGCAGAGCAAGACGAGCAGTGAGCTCAGGAGGATTTACCGGCATACTTTCGAGGGGATATTTGCTCACTACTTTGAAAAGATGTACTCAGCATTCAAAAGTGTTGAAGATATCCGCCGGCTGGTAGACCGCCGCTTCACCATGCAGAACACGCATATCCTGGACGAAGCGCTCAAACGCAACAAGGGTGTAATTCTGGTCACGGCCCACTGGGGCGCGGTCGAGTTCATACCATGGGTCTTAGCCCTGAAAGGGTATCCGGTAAGTGTAATTCTGGAGTGTCAGACTCCGCATTTGGCGAAATCACTCAAGAAGCGGGCCGCTGCTTATGGTGCCGATTTAATCAGTTCGGCTGACGGGCAGTCCGTGTACGGGCGAGCTCTGAATAGCCTGCAGGCGAATCGTTTGCTGATGACCGAGTGTGACGAGGTGGATGCCTGGCGTAAAAAGCGGGGACGGACTATCCGGCTGTTCGACAAGACCCTCTTCTTCGACAACACCCTGGATCTCATGGCACAGCGCTCGGGTGCCCCGGTAGTCGGCATCTTTCTGAAACGAGTATCCCCGAAACGGTTTACCCTAATCTGTGAACCAATCAATAACGGCCGGGCGGCCAATAAAACCGCTACACGGGCGCTGCACTTATGGCAGAAATATGTGACCCGCTTTCCCGAACAGTGGTATCAGTGGAAGAAATGGGCGGCAATGAAGGTTGCATAGCCGCGATATTACAATAGAACCGCTTGTCGGACAGCCCGCTTCCTTACTATCTTATGGATATGGAACATCATTCATTATCCAATTTTGATAAGAAGTTGAAAGCGCTGTTCGATGAAGCCGATGATTATCTCGAAGAAAAATACGGCGGAATGTACCCTCTGCATCCGGCCAGGGCAAGCCGGGGGGCAACCACAAACAAAGAAGCTGACGGACTATTCAATGTAGGCGCGTCGTTCTCGGCGGGCTACGGAAGCGAGCACGGCCGCGGCTATGTACTGGACATAGACATGGTCACTTTGTCGAACGTACCCGATGAGAAGGAAGAGGAGATCGAGGATGATGCCGTAGAGTTCATCCGAAAAAAATTACCCGAATACTTTCCGGATCGGAATTTGCAAGTTCACCGGGATGGTCATGTTTTTAAAATTTCGGGCGATTTGAGTCTCGGGAAACTCTAAACCGCCGATGCAAAGCCGCACCGGCGGCTGAACTGAGCTTTTGGCGGGTCTACATCTGCCATAGGAGCACATCTGCCACAGGCGCTACATGTGCTTCCAAAAGCGGTAGTTATTTCGTTCTATCTCTTCCAGACTCGGCATATAGAAACATTTGGTCTGTTTCTGCGAAGCGAAGGTAAACCCCCCACGGATATATTTATATGAACTCTGGTCGATCGAACTGTCCAGACAAAGCCCTTTAGTGTGTTTTGTGGGGGAGTTTTTCAGCTCGAGGTAGGAATCTCTGAGCCGTGAAGGATGAATACTCCTGATAGGTGTTTCTTTGAACGGGTGCCTTTCGAACTCTTTGATGAACTCTTCGATTTCCAGATCTATTTGAGTAAAGAAAATGGACGGAGCTCCCTTTGGATTGTCCCGCTTGGTTATGTATTTCCCGAATTCGCGGCTGTTATAGTCGCTCAATACCAGCATCCGCAGCGGCGCCATTTCGGCGTAGATACGGATTTCATGATCCTGCTCGCCGGGGCAGCGCATTGACTCGGGCTCGAGGGAAAGCACATCGCCTTCAGGGTTAACCAAATGGAGGGTCTGAATGGCATCGAAATCCATGTGCTCGAGTACGCGGTGGCTCGAGATGAATTTGGTGGCTTTCGGCCGGCCGTCTTCGTGCGGTACCAGTTCGTTCAGCATCTCTTCGATCGGAAAGTAGGGATGGCGAAAATCAACATCGATGCCAGCAAATATTACCTTGCCGCTGTAGTAGCGTGAAGAGCCGGACGTGTAGTGACCGGCAAACTCTTCGGGATTCAGCTGTGAACCTACCAGCGCCAGGTTGGGGTGCAGGATCAGGTACAAGCGTTTCTTATATTCCATTTATTAGCCTCCAAAAAAGGACTTTAGCATCGGCGCAATTACCAGAGAAACTACGGCCATCAGTTTGATTAAGATATTGAGAGCCGGTCCTGCGGTATCCTTGAACGGGTCGCCCACAGTATCCCCGACTACCGCGGCTTTGTGTGCATCGGACCCTTTACCGTGGACTTTCCTTTCCTCGATCATCTTTTTCGCGTTATCCCAGGCACCGCCGGTGTTGGCCATGAATATTGCCAAGACTACACCGGAAGCGGTTACACCGATTAGCAATCCGGCCAGCATGTGGATACCGCCGATAAATCCGATCAGTACGGGAGTTACTGCTGCTACAATACCAGGTAACATCATTTTTTTCAACGCAGCGCTGGTGCTGATATCTATACAGCGGCGGTAATCCGGTTCTTCTGTCTCTGCCAGAATACCCGGTTTTTCACGGAACTGTCGCCGGACCTCTTCGATCATGGCGAATGCGGCATCTCCGATGGCGTTCATGGCCATCGATGAGAACAGATAGGGAATGACGGCCCCGAGTAGAACCCCGACCAGTACATTCACTTCCATCAGATCGATTACCTCGATGCCAACCTCCTGCCGGAACGCAGTGAAGAGTATAATGGAGGTCAAGGCCGCCGAACCGATGGCAAAGCCCTTTCCGATGGCGGCCGTCGTGTTTCCGACTGCATCCAGCTTATCGGTGATGCTGCGAACCTCAGGTGGAAACTCCGCCATCTCAGCCAGTCCTCCGGCGTTGTCGGCGATGGGACCGTAGGCATCCACCGCCAGCTGGATGCCGAGGGTCATCAGCATACCCAGGGCCGCGATAGCGATGCCGTACAGGCCGGCCAGGGCCGACCCCCCGAGAATTGCCACTATGATCAGAATAACGGAGGGAAAGCTGGAGAGCATTCCCATGCCTATTCCGGTAATAATGTTGGTGGCGGTGCCGGTTTCACTGGCCCGGACGATGGCTTTGACCGGTTTTTTATCGGTGCCGGTGAAGTATTCGGTCAGCAGCCCCAGCGAAGTGCCGGCCACCATGCCGACCAGGGCCGAAAAGAAGACGCGGTAGGGATTCGCGGCCGGGTCTGCTATTGTTGCCCCGCCCTCCACGGCTGCGGCGCTCGTCGGAACTCCGCCGATCACATATATGGAGGCAAACAGGGCCAACACGGCGGCAATGCCCGCCGCTCCGAAGGTGCCGGCATTGAGGGCGACCTGCGGCGATTTGCCCGGTTTGATACGCACAAAGCTCACTCCGATAATGGAGGCAACGATTCCGATAACCGCCAGTACCAAAGGAAAGAGGAGAGTGCGGTATTTCAGTTCGATCGGTCCGGCAACTGCGATTCCCAGGATCATAGAGCCTACAATCGAGCCGACATAGGATTCGAACAGGTCGGCTCCCATTCCGGCTACATCCCCCACATTGTCGCCGACATTGTCGGCAATTACCGCCGGGTTGCGGTGATCATCTTCGGGAATACCGGCCTCCACCTTGCCGACCAGGTCGGCGCCGACATCGGCGGCTTTGGTAAAAATACCTCCGCCGACCCTGGCAAAAAGCGCCATAGATGAGGCGCCCAGGGAGAAACCCGAGAGCACCGGCAGAATTGATTTTTGAATGACAGGAATAGAATCGCCGGCCACCGCCACGGCAATCAGCATAATCAGACCTATACCGAGCAGGGCCAGGCCGACTACACTCATCCCCATGACGCTGCCTCCGCTGAAGGATATTTTGAGCGCCGGATTGATTCCTTCACGGGCCGCATGAGTCGTACGCCCGTTGGAAGCGGTGGCAACCCGCATTCCGATATATCCGGCCAGTGCCGAGGCCCCGGCGCCTCCCAGGAATGAGAGCGCCTGAAAGCGCAGGGCGCCCTGGTTGGCAGCTGCTAAAAACAGTGCAACAATGATTACAAACGCGATGAGGGCGCGGTACTCCCGCCGCAGGAAGGCCATTGCACCCTCCTGCACATATCCGCTGATGCGCTTGAGTTTGGCATCTTCTACCGGTTGTTTGTAAATCCAGCGAGTTTTGAGAGCGGCGTAGAGCAGCGCTGTCGCACTCCCCAGTAAGACTACTAAAAGGGTTAGGGTTGTGTTCATGATAACCTCACACTATGTACTGAAATTATTCTGCTGTCAAATTCTGTTTTATTTTAGCTTATGTGCACTGTATACAGCACTGGCACATAATGTAAGAAACTTGGTCATGTCGTTGTCGCTGCGGCTGGTGATGATCAGCGGAACCTTTGCTCCGAGCACTACGTTAGCCACGTCGGCGGACATCGTCATAGCCCAGGCTTTATACAGAAAATTGCCTCCGGAAATATGGGGTACAATCAGTATATCGGCCTTACCGGCAACCGGGTTGTCGGTGATGCCTTTGTGTTTAGCCGACTCTTCGTAGAGGGCCAGGTCGTAGGAGAGCGGACCGTAGACCTCGGCATCCTTCCACTCCATTTGCGAGAGCTCCTTTGCAAAGATACTGGAGGGGATCTTCTCGGAGGGGACTTCGTTGGCATCGAGGATGGCCACTTTGGGGATACTCACTCCCATGCTCTTGGCTACATCGACTGCATTGAGGATGATGTCCTTACTGGTCTCGATATCGTTTTTGATGGTAAGCGCCGGATTGATGCCGGGGTCGGTCAGAAAGACCAGCCGGTTGAGTTTGGGCAGCTCGAAGATACTGACCAGTGAGAGCCGGCGGCCGGAACCGATGCCCTTCTCCTTGTTGAGCACAGCCTTCATGAAAATGGCGGTGTTGATGTTTCCCTTCATCATCATGTGGCCTTCACCCTGCCGAATCAACTCGACCGCCTGCCGGGCGCAGCGCATGTCGTAGTCGTCGCCCTTTTCGACCTCATATATCTTGTAGCGGTCCTGGTGGTGAGTGTATTCCCGCGGGAAATCGGCACTGTTGCCGACCAGCAAGGCTTCACTGATGACCTGCTCTTCAATCGCTCTATTCACCGCTTCGATAGCGGTTTCATTCGGAATTACTATAACAACCTTCATGCCTCCGAGGTGCCGGGCGGCGGTAATCAGGTCGTTCATCTTTTGACTGCGGGTTACATGCGACATCGAAACGGAGTGGTATATGGATGCCAACAGCTTTGCCTTTTCTCCGATGGCGGAAAGCGCGTGGGGGAGGGAGGAATCGAAGTAGATAGAATCGCCCTGCTCGAGGCGGTGCTCTTTTCCGTCGACTATGATTTTGTACGCCCCTTCCATTACATAGTGAAACTCTTCTCCCTCGTGGGTTGAGTATTCCAGCTTGTCATCGTCCACCGGATATACATCTACCAGAAACGGCTCGATGTGGCGCCCGCTGTAGTAGGGAGCCAGGTTCTCATAGTCGAAACCGCGTTTACGCTCCACTTTCATACGGGAATTCTTGTCGGTGACAATGACCGATTTCTCCTGAAACTCCTTTCCGTAAATAAGCGCCGAAATATCCGTTCCCAGGACTGACGCTATTTTTAACAGCACCGACACGGGAGCTTCGTATTCATGTTCTTCGATTTGTTCTATAAACTGCGGATCCTGGCCAACCTCTTCAGCCAATACTTCGCGGCTGATTGATTTGGACTCCCGTAGTGCTTTGATATTCTCACCAGTGTGCATTCGTTCCTCCCTATTAGAATAATAGTATGTACTTATTATACTTGCAAAGAGAATATTTGTTAAGTAAATTAAATTATATTTGATATCATGAATCGTCTATTAACTGACCCGGTACTTTAAACAAAACCGATTTTCTATTATTCTATCGCTACTATGTATAGTAACGATAAGGTGGGAGTATGTTTGTAAGTATTGAGCCAATTCTGAATTCTACGGTGCAGAAGAATCCGCATGAGACGGAATTTCATCAGGCGGTAACCGAGGTGTTCCGCTCGATTGAGAAGGTAATGGATTCTTTCCCCGATTTCATCTACCACAAGATCCTCGAACGAATGACGGAACCTGAGCGAGTGATAATGTTTCGGGTTCCCTGGGTCGATGACAATGACCAACTGCAGGTAAACCGCGGTTTTAGGGTGGAGATGAGCAGTGCTATTGGGCCCTACAAAGGGGGTTTGCGTTTCCATCCCTCCGTGAACCTGAGCATCATGAAGTTTCTGGCCTTCGAGCAGGTGTTCAAAAACAGTTTGACCAGCCTCAGTTTGGGCGGAGGCAAGGGCGGGTCAGATTTTGACCCGAAGGGTAAGAGCGATCTGGAGGTAATGCGCTTCTGTCAGAGTTTCATGAGCGAGCTATACAGACATATAGGCGAAACCACCGACGTGCCGGCCGGCGATATCGGAGTCGGCGGGCGGGAGATCGGATACATGTTCGGTCAGTACAAGCGATTGAAGAATCAGTTCACCGGCGCACTGACCGGCAAGGGTACCGGGTGGGGCGGCTCGTTTCTGCGGCCGGAGGCTACCGGTTACGGCTTGGTCTATTTTGCCGCCAGGATGCTGGAGACCCGAGAAGACAGTTTTGAAGGCAAAACCTGTCTCGTCTCCGGTTCCGGCAACGTAGCCCAGTTTACTGTCGAGAAGCTGCTGGATTTGGGGGCTAAAGTGGTTACCCTTTCGGATTCTTCGGGGTATGTGTTCGATGGAGAGGGCATAGACCGTGAGAAGCTGGAATTCGTAAAAGAGCTGAAAAACTTCCGCCGTGGACGCATAGGAGAATATAAAGAGAAATATCCCCACGCCGAATATCACCACAATCCGGATGTAAGCGATTATAATCCCTTGTGGAACCATGCTGCCGACTGCGCTTTCCCCTGCGCAACGCAAAATGAAATCAATCAGACCGATGCCCGCAATCTGGTAAACAACGGGGTTCAGCTGGTGGCCGAGGGGGCTAATATGCCTACTTGTATTGAAGGGGTAGATCTGTTCCTGGAAAAGGGCCTGCTGTATGCCCCGGCCAAAGCTGCTAATGCCGGAGGTGTTGCGGTATCGGGGCTGGAGATGGCCCAGAACGGGGCCCGGATCCCATGGTCCCGGGAGAAGGTCGATGATGAACTGCTCAAGATTATGACCCGTATACACGATATGAGTGTTGAATATGCCGCCCGCTACAGCGAGCCCGGCAACTACGTCGACGGGGCAAACATCGCCGGCTTCATCAAAGTTGCCCAGGCGATGATCGATCAGGGCTATGTGTAAGGAAACTTGATGGTAAAGCAGGTATTAGGGTTTTTGTCCAGCGTAAGACTGCCGCGCAGCTGCTGGACCAGGTTCTGAATCAGGATGAGGCCTAGACTCGAGACGGATTTGATATTCACATTTTCGGGAAACGGATACCCGCTGTTCTCTACCTCCAGTATATAGCTGGAACTTCTCTCCGAAAGTGAAATCCGAAATGTGTTTTGTTCGAGTTTCGGATCGAATCCGTGTTTTACTGCATTCGTGGCCAGTTCGGAAAGAATCAAACCCAGTGGAACCGCCCGATCAGGATCTATATACACCTCATCCATATCGACGTCGATTCGGATGGGGATGTGCGAGAGGGAATAGAAGATCTCCGCCACGAGTTCACTCACATAACGGGGGAAATGTATTTGGCTGATGCTTTCGTCGCGGTAGAGTTTTTCGTGAACCGTGCTTATCGCTCTGATTTGGTTTTTCAGATCATGCACGACCGCCGTGTTTTCGATTTTGTCCGACTGCAGGTTAATAAACGAGTTGATCATAGCCAAATTGTTTTTCACCCGGTGATGGATTTCCTTCATAAGGAAATCCTTCTCCTCTAGAGCCTTTTCTAGTTGTTTGAGGTTCTGATTGTTGCGGTAGTAGAGATACACAATTAAACCGATCAGCAGCAGGAGTGCGAAGCCGGTGGCGTTGTTACTCATCCTGATAGTAAATAGTTGGCGCTCGATGTGGGTTTCAACGAACTCTTGCAAAAAGCTCAAGCTTTTTTGGATACGCGTATGATCGGCATTCTCCGGGCTGAATGCGAGATTATCTATTTCTGCAGCCAGAATATTCAGTGCTTCATCCAGCTGAGGTTCGATCTGTCGCAGCTTGCTAAAAAAAGGGTTCTGAATAGTGGTGGAAAACATTTTTCGAAAAGTGCCGTTGTGTTTTTGGCGGTTGCTTTCCAATTCGGTGGATGATTGACTGCGGTAGTACGCGGTGTTGAGTTGATACACCCTCCATTGATTAGAGAGTACGGTTCCGGTCAGGTTGTGAGTAAAGTGCAGAAAGCCTACCAGGATAAGCAGCGCAGCCAACAGGATCGCCAATGGAAATACCAATGGAAATACTTTTTTTACTTTATCGAGCTCAAACATGGTGTCCTCAGTCTACTATATTTTGGAGTTATTGAAAAGAATTTGTTTACTCCAGGCAGTTTGATTAGTATAATCCTGGTATAGCCCCTGCTGAGGCGGATTGGTACAATTTATTATGATACCTGCGTGGCCCCTTTCTAAACCGGCTTATACCGGACTGCAACAGTTCAAAATACTCTTCTACGCCGTTCTGCTGGGCATTGCCAATGGTTTGATGGGTATTATTAATGCACATGTCCTCGAATTACCACTGTTCTTGGATACCATCGGAACTCTGCTTTCGACCGCACTGTGGGGATTCTGGCCGGGTGCTGTTACTGCGGTGTCGACCCATTTGCTGCAGGAATCTCTACGTGTATTCACCGGTGCAAATTTCAATCTGCCATGGATGATCTGCAGCCTCTCCTCGGTGATTACCCTGTCCCTGCTGATCCGCTTCGACCTGTTCAAGACCTTTATTCATGCGGTATTGGCAACAATCCTGATAACCTTCGCCAATTCCATAACCGGTGCCATTGTGGCCACACTGTTCTTTTCCGGCATTACCATTCATCCCGTCGATTATATAATGACTGCGTTTGTCTCGGTTGGGCAGAGTTTTCTCAGCGCCTCCTTCTGGGCCCGGCTGCCGGTAAATCTTATCGACAAAGGAATTGCGGTATTTATTGTGTTCGGCAGTACTTATCTAATTAAAATGAAGTCTGAAAACGAAGCAGACACAAATTCTGAATTTAAAAAATAAAAGTTGTACTTGCCCCGCTACGGTGCTACTATTTACTTTGGATTGTTTTAGAAAAAGGGAGGTTGTAAGCAGTGAGACGTGAGCAAATGTTTAAATGGTCGACTGTGATCATTGCATTGGTGCTGCTAAGTGGCTGTATGTCGGTGGTCGACTCAATTAACAAGGTGGACGGCAGTATTTCTCGTACCAAAGCCTCGGCGAATCAGGCGATTGCTGACTCAATCGGCATCGGTGCGCTGGAGGACAGTATGGTAGCATTCCTGGTATATTCCCAGGCCTTTTTTGCCGGAGGATATGCGCAGGGCTACGATGACTTCGCCGAAGGCGAAGGAGTAGTCTGGAAAGTTATTGCCGAGGACGGCGAAGCGCCCGAAGATGGCGAGAGCATTGAGATCGAGCGTGCGCTTTTGAAGCGGACGGCCGAGGGGAACTCATGGTGGCTTCTGCGCTACATCGACGAGGATGGAGAAGAGCTGGTTTCTGAGAGTCTGTTGAATGATGACTACGAAATGCTCGTGTTCAGGTACCGCGACCCGGAGACTCAGAAGATTCGGGAATGGAAACCTGAGAGTGAGGATGAAGCAGCTGAGACCGAAGCCGAAGAGGAAGAGGCCGAGGAAGCAGCTGAAGTTGAAGATGTTGAGGCGGCCTATTTTTACGGCGATTACAGCGATCATGTGGTCGGGACTGAAAAAGTGAAAGTTCCGGCTGGTACGTATACCACCGAACACGTAAGAATAGTAGATTCATACAGCGTTGAAGATGAAGAGGGAAACAGCGAATCGTATGAGGTTCGTTATGAGTGGTGGATTGACGAGGATGTGCCGGGAGATTTAGTAAAATATGAGTGGGCGAATGAAACTGAAAATTCGGTGCTGAAAGGCGAACTGATCAAACACAAGCGAGGATACAGCACCCAGCTCGAATCGTTTTAATTCTCAGATTCTTATGTTATAGTTTTAGACGGCCTTGGTAGCATACGGTTTATGGTACCAAGGCCGGTTTTTTTAAGGAGCTGAGCCTTTGAATCTGGCCCGTCAATTTGCCTATATCGCGCAGCACGGATACTATCACAACAGCGGGACGCGCGGGAGCAAGGCTTTTAGCCCGAAGCCGGGGTCCCACGACGATGGGCCGCCCGGTGGACCCTTCTTAGGCGGTATCGGAAGTCCCGCCTTCGGGCGCAATTTGTCCGGTGTATTCGACCGGTGGCATCTGCAGCCCGGGTATCATGCCGTGCGGGATATTCGCTCCGCTCAACTCCTGGTCTGGTGGAAAACGACTCCCGATGAAGATTGTGAGCCGGCAGGCCCGGGCGGCTTCGAATCTACCGGCTGCCGGGCCTTGTCACTGGAATCAGTCGGCATAACCATGGAAACGGCCGTCCTGTTTCCTTTCACCATCGAGCGTTTTAGTGAAGATGATATGCCAATTGAGGTGTATCTGCGCTTCTTCTCGCCAGTGGTTCCCGACGATTTAGCCGCAGCGGCTCTGCCGGCAGTGTACATTGACAGCGAGCTGTATAACCGCTCACCGGCTCAGCTTGAGGCGGCGGTCGCTCTATTTTGGCCTAACCAGCTCGGCTGGCGGCAGCCGATAGATTCGAGCGAAAGCGAAACTGTATGTTCCTGGCCGGCCCGTGGCAACTACGGCAACATCAATGTAGCGGTGCAGACATCCCTGGCATCTCAGCTGACTTCAGCGGCGGTACTTCAGACGCGGAATCCGGATCTGCCGGTGCAGCGTGACCTGGAGGGAGAGGTGCTGTTGGCCGTGTATTCTGAGGACAGCCGGGTTGAAGTGAGCCGGGAGATAAGCTTCAAGACCGAGGCTAACGGCACCGGCATCCCGGCCGAGGCTCAGCCGTATACCTTTCCTTGGGTACGGCGATATTTTAATTTACACGGGCGACTGCCGCAGAGCGAGGAGAGCTGGCGAGCCCGCTGTCATGAGGGGCTCGGGTCTGCAGTAGCCGGCAGAGTACGGCTTGCACCGGTTAGACATGCCGGAGATGGGGTGGAGAAGTACAGCTCTGCCCGGCTGCATTTTCTGCTGATTCATGATCTGCCGCTGGTAGAGTTTGGCGGCGGCCGGGTGTGGCAGCGTGCCTATTGCCGACACTACGGCAGCAGCGGCCGAAATGCGCTGGAGATTGCCGCCGATGCGATCTCCGGTAAGCAGGGCTGGGAAGAGTCGATTCAGCAGTGGCAGCGGCGCATTGCAAAGGGCAGCCTCATCAACGACCTCTACTTCCTGGTCGGCGGAGGAACCGCCTGGCTAAGTGAAGCTGTTACTCATCCTTCAGATTCTTCGGAGCCGGGGAAGTCTGATCCGGGCCGTCAGCCCCATTTTGCGCTGCTGGAGGGTTTCGATACCGGCTATTTCTATTACAACACCTTTGATTTGTGGCTGTATGCGTTCCCGGCCCTGATGTTCGGCTGGCAGCCCCTGGCGGCCGGTGTGTTCGAGGATTATCTGCACTCTGTGACTCTGGAGGACCAGACGGAGCGGATAATTTATCGTCCGGCCGAACGGCGGCCGGTGCTGCTGCCGGGCAAGATTCCGCACGACCTCGGCAGCGCAATGGAGGACCCCTGGTATGAGCTGAATGCCTATTCCTGGCGGGATGATCCCAATGTGTGGCGGGACCATAATCCGGGCTTCATTGTCAGTTACTATCTGTTTCGCCGGTACGCCGGTGAATGCATAACTGCGGCCGAGTATCGCATTCTCGCGCAGGCTGCCGAGTATATGCTCGGTCAGGACAGCGATAAGGACGGCCTTCCGGAGCACAGCGAGTTCGGAGATTCTACCTGGGATGCCCTCTCTCTCAGCGGGATCGGGGCCTATAGCGGGGCCCTGGCGATAGGCGCTCTGGCGGTGATGAGCCGGCTCAGCGCAGAGCACGATTCTGCCGCGAGCGAGAGATATCGGCAGCTCGCGGCACGCGCAGTGCGGAGTTACCAAAAGGCGCTCTGGAACGGACTCTACTTCAACAGCTCGAGTGAGGGAAAATACCGCCGCGCGATTCAGGCGGATGCGCTGTTTGGGGTGTATCTGGCCGACCTGGCCGGGCTGCGGAAACTGCCGGACGAAAACGCCGGGCCGGCTTCCGGGGCCAGGGGGGCTTTGCTGCCGGCAGCGCAGATCCGCAGCCACCTGCTGGCGGTGTACGAGTACAATTTCCGCAGGTATAAAAACGGACGGGTCGGTCCGCTGCTGGTCTCTAATCCAGAGAGACAGAGCTACCGGCGGGACGGCGGCGAAGACCTGCAGCTCGATGAGGTGATCGTCGGTTCGGCCTGGGCGTATGCGGCTATGCTGGATTACTATGGCCTTGAGCGTGAAGCAGAGGCGGTTGAAACGGCGCTGGTACGAACCTTGTACGAGGATTCGGGACTGCAGTTTCGCACCCCCGCCGCCTGGGACGGGGAAGGGCGTTTCCGGGCGCCTTTGAATATGCGGCCGCTGGCCAGCTGGTTTTTGCATTTGAATGAGGTCCGTGGCCGTCTCTCATAACCGGCTGTAAGTTGCTTGTCCAACTGCACCTTTTTCTGCAGAATGAGCAGCATGAACTCCGATCAGATAAAAAGCCTGCTGCTGCAGGTAGAGCCCTGCGATGAATACTTCTCAGTTGTACTTTCCGGCAAAGAGAGTAAGAAGGTCAACGGTTTATACAAGCCGGAAGAGCAGGAAATTGTGCTGCACAATAAGAACTTCAAAAACGAAAACTTATTGATCTATACCGCGCTGCATGAGTACGCTCACCACCTGCACTACTGTTCGCCTGAGCCGCCCAAAAGCACCCGTGCGCACACCCGCCGCTACTGGAGTATTTTTCACTCCCTGCTGAATAAGGCCGAGCAGCAGGGAGTCTATATCAATATTTTCGAGCAGGATACGCGCTTCGTAGAGCTGACCCGGGATATCCGCAGCCGTTTTATCACTCCGCACGGGAACCTGATGCAGGAGTTCGGCAAGACGCTGCAGCGAGCCCAGGAGCTGTGTGAGGAGACGGGGGCGCGCTTCGAGGATTATGTGGATCGTGTACTGCAGCTGGACCGGCGCGAGATGAAGCGAATGGTCCAGGTTTCCGGCTCCGGACTGCCGGCGGATATCGGTTATGACAATATGAAGGCGCTTGCCCAGTTAAAGACTGCCGAAGAGCAGCAGGAGGCGCTGCGGGCACTGCAGTCGGGATACAGCCAGGATATGCTGAAAGAGGAGTTCTCTGCCGCCCGTAAAAACAGAGCGGAGGAAGATCCGGTCGATCAGCTTTCAAAGGAGAAGCAGAGAATAGTGAAGACTATCGAAAAACTCACCCGCCGCCTCGAGGAGATCGATCAAGAGCTGTCCTCAAGTTAGTTGGCCTATAGAGTAGAAAGTGGAGGGAGAAAAATCTGTTGGAAAGGGAGTTTTTGAATTTAGAATAGAATATGGACCAGGATACAGGGTTTACTTTGTAGAGAGAAATAGAATTAAAATTATCCTATTAGCAGGAGGAAAGAAATCCACTCAAATTAAGGAATTAATAAAGCACAAGAGCTGGCTCGATTGGTGGAGGATTAGTTATGAGAAAAGAAAACACTACTTTATGGGATCCTGTAGAGCATTTCAATAACGAAGAAGATATTGCAGCTTACCTGGAAGCAGCACTAGAGGAAAATGACACAGCACTAATAGCTGCAGCGCTTGGTGATATCGCACGTGCTAAAGGTATGTCCAAAATTGCTGAAGATACAGGGCTCGGTCGAGAGAGTTTGTACAAAGCTTTGTCTCCGTCCGGAAATCCAGAACTCTCAACAGTCTTAAAAATAGTCGAAGCACTCGGTTTACATTTGCAGGCTGTTCCAAGAAAAATAAAGCATGCTGGGTAGGAATAATAAGCACTTCCAACACCAGTGAGTTACCAACTAATTTTCGCCCCGCAGTGCCCGCTCAGCCGCCTTCAGAATTGCCTTGCTGCTGATGGTGGCCCCGCTGACAACATCGATTTCGAGTGACTGGGCAGCAACAATATCATCGACGATTTTCTCCGCATCTCCCCCGCGTCCGTGGTCGTGTGCCAGGAGCTCTACCGCTTTGATTTCGCCGCCGGCGAGGGTTACTCTGAGCTCGGCAACCACCATCCCCCCGTCGTAGGCTCCGCGGTAACTGCCGTCGGACAGCCGGGAGTAATCCGGGGTTGTGATTGTAAGGCGCTTGGTTTCCTCCACCTTGGACGTCACGCTGCAGCTGCCCAGTACCAACAGTCCGATCAAGACTAGGGTAAGCTTCCGTCTCATGAGTTTCCTCCTATGGCTGCCGCCAGTCTATCCGCCTCTTCCCAGCGCAGGTTGTGAATGTCGTCGCTGCTACCTATGACCTTTTGCAGCATTTTTTGCACGATAAAGTTGTGATTGCGCATTATCAATTCTCCGCCCAGCCAGCGCTTGTCGGCAGCATGCGAATAGAGGGGTTCGGGAAAATTGCTTCTAAAATACTGCTCCACATCCTTTTCCATCAGACAACACAAAAACAGACCGAGGCGTTTGCTGAGAATGACATTGCTGTTTTCCTGGATGAATTTCTTCAGCGCTTTGGGGACCGAACCCGCCAGAATGGATCCGCCGATAATAAGCCGGTCATACTCATTCAGTGCGGGGGCGGTCTGTCGGCGGAGATTCAGAACCTCCGCATCATGGCTGAAGCCGGCGGCAATCCGTTCGGCCATTTGCCGGCTCGTACTGCCGCGTCCTGCATACGCGATTAAGGTTTTCATTGGTCCTCCTGTATTTGTAAACCGTGAATCATAAAATCTAGCCAGTGGTCGATAATCTGCTGCCGCTTCCTGTCTGTCAGGGAATCGTTGATCTTGAGCAGCGAGAGTGTGAAGCCGCGGGCGGTGGAAAACACCAGCCGGACTGCGTTGTCTACCTCTTCAGCACCCCTTCTTTCCGGGGGCAGACTGCGGGCGATATCAGTTCTGGTTTGAGCAATAATCTTCTGCTGCGCAGGTCCGGGGGTGTACTCTTTTTCGAATATGAGTGTGACTACCGCCCGGTAGAAATTGGGATGAGCTAATGCGTTGTGTACATGTGCGGTCAGGCGTTTTCGCAGCTGCTGCACCGGGGTTAGGTTCGCTTGTGGGCGGTCATTGGAGCGTAGTGAGAGGGTGCGCTCGAAACCGGCTTCGACTACCTCCTGCAGCAGGTGCTCCTTGTCGCGGAAGTAGAGGTAGATAGTCCGGGGTGAATATTCCACTGCCCGGGCTATTTTGCGAATGCTGACGTTTTCGTGTCCCTCGGTGGAGACGAGCTGCGATGCGGCCTGAATGATCTTGTTGCGCAGGGCTTCTTTCTCGCGCTGTTTTCTCTCTTCAATACTCATAACTGTTTATAAAGTAAACACTGTTTACTAAAATGTCAAGTGTGAAGCATATATTCCGGGAGTCAAATTTTGCCGTGGTAGACATACCCCTTGTAGCTGCGGTTGAAGCCGAACGCTTCCAGTGCCCTCCGGTACTCGCTTTCGTGTACCGGGGTCGCATTGACCGCGAGCACGGTGATTCGTGAGAGGGGTTGAAAGTCGCGGCGGCACAGGTCATCGAAAATCTGTAGATATTCCTGGATGTGCGGATCATCGGGTGCACAGTTGAAGTGAAGGTCCTTCCCGCTGCGCTGCAAGGTCAGCACAATCTTTGTACCATGTGCTACCAAAAAAGCGCTGCTGCTGCGCGCGGGGAGCTTGTATGGAAAGGTCTTTAAGCCGAGCCCGCAGGGGGAGGCCGGGTCGGCGGCGTTCAGCCAGAAGACCCCGGCATCCTCGGCGGGTGATCTGTCGGCGGCCAGAATCTGTTTTGCCGCGTGGGAGGCGAATTGCAAGCCCTCCAGCCCCTCAAAGAAGTGCCCGCCCAGCAGCTCACCGGCCAGTTCCATACGCTGCAGGGTTCTCAGCAGCCGGCTCCATTTGAAGGGTGCCAGTTCCTTCTGCACGATCTGACGGGATATTACCCCGTAGCGGTCGAGCAGCAGCTGTATCCGGGCGCGGTTCAGCTCTTCAACTTCCATAGGGTCGTGGGCATCCGACCCGGAGTATGCGTGCAGCGAGTACCAGTTGCCGGCAAGGGGACGCGAGCTCTTCCACTCACGAAAGGCCCGGCGCGAGTGTCTACGGCCGGTATCGCGGCGGCGGGAGTTCTGACGCTTTTTCCCCGGCTCGGCCGCTTTGAAATCGGCAGCTACACCGCTGCGGAGGGCGGCAAAGGAGTCGTTGGCTATCTGCTGCGACCAGACTGCCGACCATAGTTTATCTGTGAGCTCAGTAGTATTCAGCCGCGCCCGTGTGGAGATGTCGAAGAAGCTGTATTTTCCATGTTCTCCCGGCAGAAGAGCGGGGGTAGTACTCTCAGTGTCATCCGCGTCTGCCGGATCAGATACCAGTTCTATCTGCTCGGGATAAGCGATGAAAAGCTGAGTGCGGCCGCAGCCGAACCAGCCGAGCCCCTCTTCGGCACTGAGTCCGTCGAGCCAGCCCTGGTAGTACTGCTGCATGCGGGCCGGAATAATCCACTTTTCAAGCGCATCTGCCGGGAGCGGATAAGCAGACAGCCGATCCAGCCTCTCGGCTAGTTGATCCGGGCTGCTGCCGCGCGGGCTGAGGCCTTGCAGCTCGGCCCAAAACGGCAGTAACTGCTCGACCGGCAGGGCCGTGATGGCTGTACGTCTGGCGCTGCGCTGTATCCGTAATAGGATCTCCAGATTCTCGCGGTCGCAGTACTGCAGTTCTTCACTTTCCCGTAGAAGCCGGCCGTGAATCAGTTCTCCGTTCTCCACCAGCTCCTGCACGGTGCGTGCCAGGGATTCCGCCGGATACGGCAGCCGCTCCTGGACAGCCTCCAGACTGAGGGGCCCGTAGAACCGCAGAAACTGCTGCAGCACCTCGGTATGCAGCTGCTCCAGCCCGGACTGATCTTCCAGTGCGCAGATAAAGCGGCGGCCGGTTTCGGGATCCTGCAGCCATGCCAATTTCGGACTAATACTCGCTTGCAGCTCTCTGACCGAGAGCCCGGGGGCGCTTTCCTGTTCGAGCTCCCGGGCAATTGCCTGCAAGAGCTCGTCCCATTCCGCTTTGGGCAGCAGCACCCGCTCTTTAACCCATTCCAGCACCTCCTGCGGTTCGGTGGGAGCATAGCCGGGCATTGTCCGCTGCAGCTTGGCGGTAAACGTGGCGGCGGTTTGCGGCTCTACCAAAGGCCGCAGGTCCGGTGAGTCGAGAATACTGCCCCACAACTCTTCATCCAGAGCGCTGGTCCCGGAGGGCTCGGGAGTGTCGTCGGCGTACATGTACACGTTTATCTGGCGATAGACCACTCCGTCGCAGAGGGGGCTCGGGCTCGAGGTGATAAACTCCCGGCACTCGATCTGACCGGATGCAATCTCATCCAATAGCTGCTGCAGGTGCGGCAGGTCGAACACATCCTGCAGACAGCTGCGCCATGTCTCCAGTAGGATCGGGAAATCCTCCAGCTCGTAGACAGCGCTGAGAAGCTTTTTCGATCGCAGCCGGTTGAACCACAGCGGCAGCCGCTTGTTGAAGCTCTGCCGGGGGAGCAGGAGCGCGCGGCCGGCATTCTCCCGGAACAGGGCTCCGAAAAGGCCGGTGTGCTCGAGTTTACTGCGCAGCAGCTGTTCCAGCGGCTCGGCGCCGAGGCGGGCCAGTATGCCCGCCAGATTTACCTTTTCGGGGAGGGCAATCAGAACCGCATCGTTCGATGCGATAACTTGCGGGCTGTAGCCGTAGTGCTTCTGCCAGAAGGCCTCCAGCAGCAGGGCAAAGGGCCGATTGACGGCACCGCCCCAAAGACTGTGGATTACTACCCTATGCACACCCTCGGGGCCGAAGGGCTCGGCAATGTGTTCGATTATCAGCCGGTAACGGCCGGGCAGGGGTGCTCCGGAGTTCTGTTTCTGCAGCTGAAGAAAACGGAACAGCCGCTCGGCGGCCTGTGTATCGAGTGAATATTCCTGCTGGGCCCGTTCGGTAAAATCCTCCGATTCGGCCTGCTCCAGCAGCTTCAACAGCGCTTCGGAGAACTCGAAATCGCGGTTGTACTCCTCCGCCCGCCAGAAGGGGATGATATTCGGCGCGGCGGAGCTCGGACTCACCATTACGTCATTGTGAGTGATGCTTTTGATTTCCCAGGTCTGGGTTCCGAGCTCGAAGCGGTCGCCGATATTCCGTTCCCAGACAAACTCTTCGTCGAGAGTTCCCACCTTGCTGCCGCCGTCTGCGAGCCGCATGTCGTACTGTCCGCGGTCGGGGATGGTGCCGCCGGAGAGGAACAGCAGCTGCTGGGCACCCTTGCGCGCGCTCACAGTTCCTTCCAGGCGGTCGACGGCCAGGCGCGGCTGCAGCTCCCGAATACGTGTGCCGGCGTATTTTCCGGCCAGCATTTCGATTACCAGATCGAAGTGGCGCCGCGGCAGTTCGGCAAACGGCTCCATTCCGCGGATTTGAGCATACAGCTCCTCGATTTTGCGGCTGCGGATGACCGCCATTGAAAGAATGATTTGAGCCAGAATATCCAGGGGGGCTTTGATCGGCTTGAGCTCCTCGATTTCCTGCCGGCGGATTTTATACACCAGAGTGGCTGCCTTGGCGAAATCTAAACCGTGGCTGGGAAACAACACGCCCTTACTCACCGAACCGACCTGGTGCCCGGCCCGGCCGATCTTCTGGATACCCGATGAAATGGAAAAGGGCGTTTGCACTAAAACCACCAAATCGAGGGCCCCCACATCTATTCCGAGCTCCAGGGAGTTGGTCGCCACGATTGCCCTGAGTTCACCCTTCTTCAGCTTGGCCTCCACGGTGAGCCGCAGCTCCTTGGACAGGCTGCCGTGGTGGGCATAGGCAATGCGGTCGCCGGCCGCTTCGTTTATCAGCCGGGCCATTTTTTCTACCAGCCGGCGGCTGTTGGCGAACACCAGGGTAGAGTTGTGCGACCTGGTCAGCTGGTGAATCCGTCCGGCAATCATCTGCCACAGTGAATCCGCTGCCTCCGGCCCCGATTCGAGCAGCGGACTGGCCGAATCGGCGGCCATGATTTCGAGACTGTAGCGCTTTTCTGCCAGTGAACGGCACAGCTGTACTGGACGCCGCCGGTACTCGGGCTTCTCGGCGCTGCCGTGCAGCTCATATCCGGCAATGAAATCGGATACGGCCGAAGCCGGACGGACAGTCGCCGAAAGGGCGATGCGCTGAAACTCGCCCCACTCGGCGGCCGCCCGCTCGACTGCCGCAATCAGGTAGACACCCCGCTTGGTCCCGACCAGCGAGTGAATCTCATCGAGGATGAGGGTATCCAGATGGCCGAAGAGGCTGCGGCCGCCGTGCGACGAGAGCAGAATATTGAACGATTCGGGGGTGGTGATAAGAATTTCCGGGGGACGCCGGAGCATCTTCTGCCGCTCGTTCTGCGGAGTGTCGCCGCTGCGGGTGAGTACGCGAATCTCGGGAAAATCACGGTCCCGCTCCCGGAACAGCTCCCGCAGCTCGGCCAGTGGAATCAGCAGGTTGCGGCGCACATCGCTGCCCAGGGCCTTCAGCGGCGAGATGTACAGCACCGACATTACCCCCGTTGGGAGTTCGCCGGTGATCAGGCGGTTGAGAGTCCACAGGAAGGCAGTCAGGGTTTTTCCGCCGCCGGTGGGGGCGGTGATCAGACAGTGGCCGCCCTTTGCTATCACCGGCCAGCTGATCTGCTGGATGTCAGTGGGGGTACCGTAACGCTTTTCAAACCACTCTCTGATGAGCGGATGAAAGAGTGCAAGACTCGATTCGGGGCGCTCGTTTTTGCTCATAAAAACGAGTATAGCCGATCATTCTGCCGGCGGGCAACTAACTAAGGCCCGGCGCACCGAAACTTCGGCTGCCGGGCCACCTATATCAAACAGGCTAGATTATAAGGTTTATTGATCTCTGCTTTTGGACGGTCGCTCGCCCACTTCAATGCGGGTGGTCCGTTTGTCGCCGTCGCGGTAATAGGTGATCCGCACGGTTTCACCGATGGAGACTTCGTTTTCGAGATAGCCTAACAGGTCTTTGTAGTTTTCGACCTCGCGTCCATCGACACCGACGATGATGTCACCGCCGACTAAGAGACGCCGGTTGCCGATGCGCAACTGGCGCTGACCGCCCTGTAGACCGGCTTCTTCGGCCGGGCCGCCGTCGAGTACCTGAACGATTAACAGTCCCTTATCTACTGCGACATCCTGGTTGGCGCGCTCCAGCAGGCGCTTAAAGCCCGGGGTGAGGTTGATGGGGCGGATGCCGAGCCAGGGATGCGGGTAGCTGCCGGTTTCGATGAGGGAGGTGACTACTTTGTCGACTGTGTTGGCGGAGATTGCAAAGCCGATGCCGGCGCTGGCGCCGCTGGGGCTGATGATGGCCGAATTGACGCCGATTACCTCGCCGTCCATATTCAGCAGCGGACCGCCGGAGTTCCCGGGGTTGATGGGTGTGTCGGTTTGAATGGCCTCGCTGATAAAGCTGCCCTGAGGGCTCCGGATTCCTCTGCCGAGGGCGGAGATGACGCCGAAGGTGAGGGTTCGTTCGAAGCTGAAGGGGTTGCCCAGGGCAATTACGAACTCACCGACTTCCAGTCCGTCGGAATTGCCCATAGGGATGGGTTCGGGGAGATTTCCATCCTCTAATTCGAGAACTGCCAGGTCGGTCAGCGGATCGGTACCGACGACTTCGGCCTCATATACCTGATCACGGCCGAGAGATACGGTGATGGTTTTTGCGTTGCGTACGACGTGGAAATTGGTGACCACATGGCCCTCATCGTCGTATAAGAAGCCTGATCCGGCGCCCTCTTGAGTGGTCGGCATGTTGAACATTCCTAGGCTAAGCGCCTTGGTGGTAATATTGGCTACCGATTCGTGGGTTTCCTGATATACATTTTGCACCCTGTCTTGCAGGGGTTCCGGGGTAAAATCGGCCTGGGCAAAGCCCGCCGCAGCTGGTGCGAGCAGCAGTGCCAGCCCGATAAGCGGGGTCAGGATAGTTTTTTGAACTCTTTTCTTATTCATATCTTGCTCCTCTCTCACTTAAACGTAATAAGAGCAGCGTAAGAAGTAAAATCGGCGGGCCGGCAATCGGTCGTAGCCGCGGCGGCCAGGTCGAGGGCGCTGCCGGGCTGCAGCTCGGAGACTACTTCTATCAGAATCGGGCTCGGCTCGCCGGGCCCGGAGAGTTCGGCTTCACTGTATCTTCGGTTCTATTTGTCTTTATGCATAGTCCTATTCCTGTATATTTGTCCGGGCGGTCGCGAGGGCCTCTTTGGCGGCTGCCGACAGAAACATGGCCTCCATTGCGATTGTGATGTAGCGGAATCCCTGGGCGGCCCGCTCGGCGGCAGCTTGCCCGTTGACTGCAAAAATGCCGGCGGCTTTTCCATTGGCCTCGCAAATTTCCACCACCCGCTTCTCGGCCGCTTTAATGCGCGGGTCCTCGACCTGTCCGGGGATTCCCAGTGAGTGGGAGAGATCGAATGGTCCCAGGAAGATCACATCGACCTCGGAAACCGATGCGACGGCCTCCAGCTGTTCGAGCCCTTCGGCGCTCTCGCATTGTGCCACCACCAGGGTCTCCTCGCGGCTCTTCTGAAAATAGGCCTCGATTCCCATCGAACCGTACTCGGCCGCCCGCGGCATGGCCAGCCCCCGGTGCCCCTTGGGGTGATAATGGGCTGCCTGGGCGATCTGCCGGGCTAACTGGCCGGAGTTGACCTGCGGCACCTGTACGCCGGTTGCGCCGATGTCTAGAGAGCGCAGGATGGTTGAGTCTGAAGGCTCGCTTACCCGGACAACCGAAGGTACGCCGTGTACTTCGGCCGCCCGGATAAGCTGCGTAACGGTTTCTATGGACATTGCACCGTGCTCGGTGTCGAGAACCAGAAAATCGTAGCCTGCCAATGCCATTATCTCGGTGGTATCGGCACTTCCGATGGTAACGAAACTTCCGATGAGTGTTTTTCCTGTGCTCAGTCTGCTCTTTAAGTCGGCCTTCATTATTTACTCCTTTTCCCGAAGATACCACGCAAAGGATATCACGCGGCGATTTGACTGACCAGAGGGTGTGAAGGCTGAGCCAAACCGACCGGTAGCGTGTAGTGAAATTTACACTTCATTTGTAGAATTAGTAACTAAAACGCTTCAAATTGGATTGCGTAGACCACAGATTACGGGTACAATAGCAACTCAATGCTGCGTACTGGTGTGTCTTTTTTAGTAATAATCGCTTTGTTTATCCTTATTGCCTCCGGTCCTTCACTCATCCGTATGGAGTCGAACGAGATCAGTCTGCGCCCGGATGCGCTTGCAGAGTCTCTGACTGAGTTAGCCGTGAGCGCACGGGATGGAAGTCTGCTGGAATACCAGGCCGGACGGACCTACCATAAATTGTACGAAACTCTGCCGATCTATTTCATGATCAGCATGCAGTACATTTTCACTGCTGCCCTGTTGAGTCTATTCATTGGGGTTTCATTGGCTTTTCTCACATCCTTTCAGCACGGAAAAGTGATCAATGCCGTGTTGGAGTTCTTGCATGTGATTCCTGATTTCGTGCTGGCGATTTTTTTACAAATCGGTGTAATTAGCATCACGCAGCTTACAGGTGTGCGGATTGCCCGTATTGCTTATGTCAGTGGTACCAGCCCCGCCTATCTTTTGCCGATCAGCGTAATGACCATTGTAGCCACCGTGTTTATTATACGTTCGGTGCACGGGTTTCTGCAGGAAACGAAGTCACAGGATTATATGCTGTTTGCGGTTGCGAAGGGGCTGGAAAAGCGGCGCTTGATTACCACACATCTCCTGGTCCCGGTTCTCTCAAAACTGCGGGGCGAACTGCACGGATTGCTGGCTCTGCTTATTGGGAATCTGTTTATACTCGAGCGTATTTTTAACATACCCGGAGTTACCAGTTTTCTGTTCAGAAATGCATTCCAGAGGCTTATAGTGAGCCTCAATTCTGGAGATATAAAAATTATCACACAGCTGAATGTAGCCCTGAGCGGGTTTCTGGCGATTGTAGCCATTTACTGGCTGCTCTATGGTTTTTTCTCGCTTCTTTTTACGGTTCTTATAAGGTGGAGAGAATGAAAAAATCTACCAATTGGATGCTCACGACCGGGATCGCTCTGCTGGCACTCATTACCCTTCTGGCTGTGTTCGGTCCTCTTTTCGCTCCTTTTGCACCGGACTACAGCGATAATATTATCTACATTGAAACCGACAATGGGCGCGAGCTCTTTATCTCGCCGGTTGAACCGCATTCACCTTACTATCTCGGCACCGATCCTTGGGGATACGATGTTTTGAGCATTATGCTGTATGGGTTGAAGTATAGTTTAGCTACCGCAGTTCTGGTCTCACTTTTCAGGGTTGCAGGATCGCTTGCGATTGTCATGCTCGGTGGAGGTAAAATGCACACCGGCCGGATGTGGGGCGGGCTGAATGCAATTCCCCAGTTCGTGATTATCTATTTTATCCTCTACAGCATCAACTACAATTCACCTCTGCCCATTCTGGAATTGGCTGCTATTCAATGGGCCTTATTAACCGTGTTCGGCATACCGGCTCTGATCCCCTCCATGAATTCGGCGGTGGAGGAACTCAAGCGGCGGGAGTTCGTAACGGTCGCAACTGCAATAGGAGCCGGCCCGGTTCGGCGATTTTTTGTGCATATCCTGCCGCATCTGTGGGAACGGTTGATATTGTTGCTGAGCCGTGAAACTGTGGCAGTATTGACTCTGGTAGGTCAGTTGGGTATTTTCAACATCTTTATCGGCGGAACGATTTTTACTCCAGCTCCGCCGCTCTACCACTCCGAGACCAACGAGTGGGCCGGGCTGCTGGGTCAGTATCGAACCCATATAACCGGCGGAACCTGGTGGATCGGCTTGTTTCCGCTAATTGGATTTATGCTGTTGCTATTGAGTTTTTATCTCACCAGCCGGGGCCTCCAGAAAAAAATCCATCAAACCTACCACTCGGTTTCACACATCTGAGTACTCAGCAGCCATAATAACCGGTTCAGTAGTGATTGCTATTCTGTTTCAGGCCAGTGTCGGCGATATTTTCACGACGATTCAAGAAGGAATTGCCACTGAAGCCGGCTGGCTGTTCTACAGTGTAGCCGAGCCGATGTTCCACTTTGTCAGTTATCCGCTCACCGAAGCGGGCCCCGCCGATGCGGCGAAATCGGCTATGGACCTGACCTTTCTGCACTGGGGTTTTCATCCCTGGGCGGTCTATACGATGGTCGGTTTGGCGTTAGCCTTTTTTGCCTTCAACAAGAGGCCGCCGGCAACATAATTGATATCCTGGCCACCGTAGCCACGCTCTTCGGAGTTGCAACTTCGCTTGGCTTAGGTG
>CAZRWN010000023.1:0-2743 GCA_964603735.1 uncultured Sediminispirochaeta sp.
CCCCACGGCAAAAGCCAGCGCCAGATGGGAGGCTCGGGCGCCGGATTGTAGTATGGCATCTATTAATTCGGCAGCCCCTTCAGCGGCACCGCCGCTGGCGGCACCCACTACGGTTCCGGCCAGCTTTGCGCTCACCTGCCCGGCGGTAAGGCAGAGATAAGAGAGCAGCAGCAGGGCCGCGACTGTAGTTTTCTTATACGGCCGTCCGGAGGGGTGGCCGTCGTGTGCGTCGTGCGTACCGGTCATATTGCCCCTACTCCGCCCGATACTCGTCGGGGATGTGCAGGATCTCCCGCGGCTTGCTGCCGTTCTGCGGGCCCACGATACCGCGGTGCTCCATCTCTTCCACCAGGCGGGCGGCCCGATTGTAACCGATTTTCAGGCGGCGCTGCAGATAGCTGGCCGAGGCCTTTCCGGCGCTGGCCACTACTTCGAGAGCCTTGCTCATCAACGGATCGTTAGCAGCACTGGTGTCACCGCCGTCCCACTCCTCCTCGTCGTCCTCGAAGAAGATTTCCTCGTCAATGTAGTCCGGTTCGCCTAGGGTACGCACGTAGTCGGCTACGTGCTCGACCTCTTCCTCGGAGAGGTAGGCCCCCTGAATACGGGTGGGATGCGGATTCCAGGCGGAGGTAAACAGCATATCGCCCTGTCCGAGCAACTTGTCGGCCCCTACCGAGTCGATAATAATGCGCGAGTCGAATTTGTTGGCCACCATAAAGGCGATTCGCGAGGGGATATTGGCTTTGATCAGGCCGGTTATTACGTCGATGGATGGGCGCTGGGTGGCCAGCACCAAGTGGATGCCCACCGCCCGGCTCATGGCCGCCAAACGCGCCAGGGTCGACTCCAGCTCTTTGCCGCTGGTGGCCATCAGGTCGGCGAACTCGTCTACCACCACTACCACATACGGCAGCGGCTGGGTAGCCAGCCGTTTGCGTTTGATCTTGCGGTTGTAGGCCCCGATGTCGCGTACGCCCAGCGAGTCGAGCAGGGCGTAGCGCCGTTCCATTTCGTACAGCAGGTACTGCAGCGCCTGGAAGGCGCGCTTGGCCTCGGTGATTACCGGGGTCAGCAGGTGCGGGATGTCGTTATACAGCTTCAATTCGACGATCTTGGGGTCGATCAGCACCATCCGCACCTGGTCGGGGCTGCGGGTATACAGCACCGAACAGATAATCGAGTTTACACAGACCGATTTTCCCGAGCCGGTGGCCCCGGCAATCAGCAGGTGCGGGGTCTGGGTCAGGTCGACTATCTGGGTTTCGCCGGTGATGTCCTTGCCCAGGATGACCGGAATCTTTTTGTCGGATTCCTTGAGCTCTTCGCTCTGCAGCATCTCCTTGAAGGAGACCAGGGCCCGCTTTTTATTCGGCACTTCAATGCCGACTGCATGCTTGCCCGGAATGGGGGCAACGATGCGCACCCGGCTGGCGGCCAGCCGCAAGGCTATGTTGTCGGCCAGGTTGACGATCTTCGAGAGTTTGACCCCCGGCGCCGGCAGAATTTCGAACATGGTGATAACCGGCCCCTTCTGTATGCCGGTTACTTCGGCGGAGATCTTGAACTCCTCCAGGGTATGCTTGAGTACCTCGGCCCACTCGCGGGTCTCCTCGTCTATGACCCAGTAGTGACGGTCGGGGTACTCGTTCAGCAGTTCGTCCTCGGGAACGGTGTAGTTCTTGTAAGTGAATTTTCTAGCCGGTTTGGCCTCACGCAGCTGCAGTTGAGTGCCCTTGGGCGGCGGCGGGCCGGTGTGCGAAACCGGTTCGGCTTCGACCACCTCGTAGACTTGGGCGGTGTCGCCGGACCCCTTGCCCTCGGCCTCAGCGCCATTTCCACCGAGCTCCTCGGGCTCGTCCATAATCTCCAAATCCTCGTCTTCGTCCTGCACTTCGTCCTGCGCGCGCATTCTGTCCAGATCGATCTCTATCGACTCAGGGGGCTCGGCCTCGACAAGCCCGTCCGCGATGGCGCCGGCTTCGCGGTACTCTCCGTTTACCCGCAGTTTGGGGGCTGCGGGAATATCGGGAAAGGAAATACCCTTATCGGGAGAGTCGAACTGCAGCCACTCCTCATCGTCGTCGGCCGTTTCATCGGCATACATTTCATCTTCAGACAACTCATCTTCAGACATTTCATCGTCGGCCGGCTCGTCGGCCTCATCAACCGCGACCGCATAGGCCGTATCGCCGGAATCCTCCGGCGGGGCCAGCAATTTCAGGCCCTTTGGGCCGAACAGCCGAACGCCTTCGAAAATATGCATTGTCAGGATATAAATTGCGAGGATCTCGGCAGCTCCAAGCAGCAGCAGCAAAGTCGCGCCAACCTTCGAACCAAACGAGGCAGCTGCCACTTCCGCCGCCGGCCCGTAGTTCTGCAGGGTCAGCTGAATCACCAGGGCAAAAGTCAGCAGCGGCAGCACCCCCGCCGTCATCACGAACAGTGTTTTCTTCAGAAATGCTCTCCGCGCCAGCATCGCACCGACGACAAACAGATACAGGGGCACGTAATATGCCAATAGGCTGTAACTCTGCCCCAGGAACCGTCCCGGCCGGGCAACCGCCGCCGGAAGAGTCTCGAAACCAATTGAGTAAAATAAGAGGGATAAAAGAATATAAGCTCCACCGGCGATACTCGCTATCGCTGCACTGGTTGTAATCACACGCCGCTGCACACATACCTCCTCATATACTCTATTATCGGCGAGAAAATGAACTTTTCTAGGCTAATTTGGCCGCAT
>CAZRWN010000023.1:2843-24011 GCA_964603735.1 uncultured Sediminispirochaeta sp.
CCGGCCCAAACAGACCGGCCCGGGAGCCTAAAAAAAGAACAGCCCGGCCAGCCCCAGAGGGATCAGATACAAGCTGAACAGATAAAGCTTTCCGCGGTGAATCAGCCGCAGAAGAAGCAGCAGGCTCAGCAGCCCCACCACAAACGCACTGGCGAAACCAACCGCCACCTTCAGCGGCGTCACCGATACGAACAGCGCCTCGGCATCCTTCAACTTCAGCAGCAGCGCCCCCAGAATGGCCGGAATCGAAATCAGGAAACTGTACTCACCGGCCTTCTCACGGTTCATCCCCGCCATCAGCGCCGCCGAAATAGTGATACCCGAGCGGGAAATCCCCGGAAACACGCCCAAGCCCTGGGCAAAACCGGTAATAAGCCCCTGCTTCACGCCGATGGTCCCGTAATTGACCGTTCCCTGCATATAGCGCGTCCAGATCAGAATCAGCCCCGTCACGATAAACAGCGCCGCTACCAGCTTGATGTTCGAACCCGGGTCGAGCGTCTCGATCCCCAGCCCTATCACGCCGGTAATCACCGTCGAAACCATGATCACCCCGAACAGCCGCTGGTTTTCGCGGTCCTCGTCATTCCGCCGCCCGATCAGCCCGCGCCCCAGCGAGACCAGGATCTTCCCCACCCGGTCGCGAAACACGATCAGCACCACGAACAGCGTGGCCACATGCAGCAGCACATCGAACAGCATCGGCACCTCTTCCAGGGCCATAAATCGCTTCAGCACCACCAGATGCCCGCTGCTGGACACCGGCAGGAATTCGGTCACGCCCTGCAGCGCGCCCAACACAATCGATTGGATGAAGGACATATCCTCTCCTTGGTTTTTTAATAATTATAAAAGATACACTCACTACGGCGCCTTGACGCCTAAAAAAATGATTCCACCAGTTTGTTCAGCTCGATGCCCTGATAAAAGTAACCGTACATCACTGCCGCCACCAGTACCTTGCGCCCGTAATGCGAAGTCTCCTGAAAGGGAATCAGCTCCAGCACCAGGTCTCCGTCCAACCCGTCGGATTGCCGAACCCAGCGGCGCACCCGCGTAATGCCGCCGTTATAGGCAAACAGGGCCTGACTCACGTTCTCGGTGCGGCCGATCAGGTGTTCCAAATACCAGGACCCTAACCGCAGGTTCAGGTGCGGGTCGGTCAAATCGGTCACCCGCAGGCCGATCCGCCCGCCCACATCCGCGGCGGTCGCGGGCATCAGCTGGCTGAGCCCCACCGCCCCGGCCGACGAGGAGATGTCCGCATCGAACAGGCTCTCCTCCCGCACCAGCGCATAAAACAGATACGAGGGCAGATCATACTCGCTGGTCAGCGGTTCGATAAACTCTTCGTAAGCGGCCGGATACAGCAGTTTTACATCCTGGGCGCTCATTGCGGCCCGTGTATCCCGGCAATAGCGGCTGAACATTCGAATCGACTCCAGATACAACTGCTCCCTCTGCAGGGCCGCCGTCCACCGGCGCACAGTCGACAGCTGCAAGCCGTCCACATAGGCGCGGTCGGTTCCCCAGCGGTGGTAGGCCTCGGCCGCCAATCCGAACTTCACGTAGCCGCGGATAAGGTGGTCCGCCACACCGAAGGACTGCCAGCTGCGGGTCGCCCCGCTGGCCGCAGCCTCCCTCGGCAGAACACTGCAGAAATCGGCCGGCTGCATTACCTCGGCCGCCACTCCGTACCGTTCCAGCGCAGCCGCTGACATCAGACGGTAATACAACCCCGCCCCGGTGCCCCATGCGCTGCGCCGCGCCGCCTGGAGCCAGTGCCTGATCTGCCCCTCATCAGCCTCCAGCAAGCCGGCTTCCGCCGCCCGGGCGGCGACATAGGCGGCTCGCGCCCCGCCCACGCCGCGGGCCGACTGCTCCAGTGCATCGGCAATCTCGGCAATCTGCTCCCACTGCCGCCGGCTGATCAAGCGGTCGATCAGATTGTACACCACATCGGTGTAGTAGTCGGGGTCATGCCACTGCTCGGCCGCCTGCGGCAGCCGGGAAACCGCTGCCGCAGGGTTGGAGCGGAACAGACAGTCGAAAATATACCACTTTATTCGCTCCTGTTCCGGTTCCGGTGCAATTTTCAGTGCTCGGGTGTAGAGTCCCTCCGCCCAGGAGAAACGGCCCAGCTTCCGGCTCAAATACCCTTCGGTCTCCAGCAGCCAGAACAGGGCCAGTTCGGCCTCGGCCTTCTCACCGGCCCCTTCGATCTCCTCGAGCCGCTCTTCCAGGCTGCGGCGGGCCCGTTCGGCGTCGGCATAGGCCTCCCAGGTGCGCCCCGAGTAGAGCCCGCTCAGGGCAAATTCATCGGTAACCACCCCCGTCAGCAGTTCGCTGCGGCCGGCCGCCCTCTGCATAAACTCATGGTAGTGAGTAAAAGCCGCGTGGTAGTCCCGGTGCCCGTAGGCGTACTTGGCCATCAGCAGGCTCCGTTCCGCGGATGAGAAGGGGGCCTTCGGAAGAGTCGCCAGGTTCGCCTGCCCCCCGTCTACGAAGAGCTCCAGCGGAAGCTCTTCCAGGGAAAAGGCGGTAATCAACTCGAGCAGCTGTCCGGCCCAGCGCCGTTCTCCGCTGCGCAGCCCCTGTTTTACTCTGATAAGCAGGAACTTCGCCTGCAGCGCAGCCGGAGCTTCGGCCGCTATCATCCCACGGTACTCCTGCACTACCCGTTCAAGGGCCGGCAGCCGGCCGGTCTCGAGCAGAGCGGCCGCGTGCGAGACCGCCGCATTCACACTCAGAGTCTCTCCCTGCAGACCCGATTCGACATAGGCAATCAGCTCTTCCCATTTGCCCTGGCGGGCCAGCAGACTGATATATTCATCCACCGCATGCCCGTGCAGCTCCGATCCGCCCTTTTCCGCAGCGTACCGCAGCAGACGTTCCGCTGCAGAAAACAGCTCCTTCTCAACCGCATGGAGCCCCAAGAACAGAGCTGCATCGGGACTGTAGCGGTCTACCACATTCGGACTGAGGGCGCCCGAAGCGATATTCTCGAACAGCGCTTCGGTCTGATAAGGTTCGTTTAGATGGAGAGAATCGATTAAATTCCGAAGGTTCGCTTCGCTGCGATCACGTGCCGACAGCGGGTCGAAACACAGCAATAGCAGCAGCAGTAAAAGGCTACTTCTTTTTGGGGATAAAGATGCTGTTTTCCGCGTAGATGACGTCCGGGTTACGTATTTCGTTCTCTTTTGCAATCTGATCATATAGCCAAGGGTTGTCGTAAAAGCTGGATGAAATCTCCCAGAGTGTATCACCCCACCTGATTTTGTACCATACCCCGCCGGTAAACTCCACCTGGTCCCGGCTCGATGTCACCACCGTCTCGCCCTCACCCTTGTCCACACCGGCAGACGGTTGTGCTTCGGCTCCCTCGCCGGCAGGCTCTTCAGCCCGGGTCCGTGTCTCGGAAAGCTCCGGCTGCTCTTCGGCCGTTTCATCGGACGGCTGCTCCTGCGCTTGTTCCTGCTCCTGCCGGGCTTGCAGCTGCGGGGTCGCTTCTTCATCGGCCGCCATAAACACAAACAGATACAGCAGGGCACCGATCAAAGCGAGGGCCAGAATCACTAATAGGGCCACCAGAATGGGCCGCACTTTGGAGCGAGATTCCTCTTCAGCTTCCTCTTCAGCTTCCTCTTCGATTTCGCCTTCGGTTTCTTCTTCTCCCAGTTCAGCCTCTACAGCCTCTTCCGGCGGAAAAAAATCCTCCTCTCCGCCTTCCCCCGTCTCTTCCTCGAGGGTCGAGAGCTCATCACTCTCTTCAGTATCGAAATCGGTTTCAAAATCGGTTTCAAAATCCGGTTCGGAGAAGTCCTCTTCGCTGATCTCGGTAAAATCGCTCTCTTCAGAGAAAACGTCTTCCGTTTCTTCTCCGAATATGTCCTCGAGTTCGGTACCCTCTTCCTCAAAGGAGAAATCGGGGACTTCATACAATCCGGATTCATCCAGGTTTTGCAGCCCAACTGAAAGACTCTGCTTGGAACCGCTCTGCTTGTCTTCGGCAACACTTTCGAGGTTGCCCTCCTCATCCACTCCTACGACTAGATCTATCTCGGCATTCCCTTGGGCATCGGGCGCGATATTCTCCACCAGCAGACTGCCGATGTAAGCAGCATCCTCCATCGCTTCGCCGGATCCCTTGTACAGATCTATTTGAACACTTTCCTGGTTATCTTTAACCGTAGTAAGCACGAGGCGTTTTTTCTGGGCGACCCCTTCATCCAAAATGGGATAAAAACTACCGTCGGCGACTTTTATTCCAATTTTACCTTTATCCACGTGATCCCTCCATAAGGATTTCTTGACTTGGTAATTAAAGAACACCATAATGTGCTTATGTTACCAGTTGCTGTAATCGTCATACCAAGCTTCGTTGCGGTCGTCGCTATCTTATTAATTCTCGTCGTATCAGGCAGAAAAAATAAGACAGACGGCTCCAAAAACGGAAAAAATAGCCGTAAAAAGAACAAACAGGCCCTGCTCAAAGAGGCAAACCGGCGTCTTTCACAAAATCCGAAGGATGCCGAGGCCCTGCAGGTGGTCGGACAGAACCACCTCGAGGAGGGGCGCTATGAAAAGGCAATGCGGACGTATGAGATGCTGATTGACCTCTGCGCAACCGATAAAGAGCTGGACGAGTTCGATTTCACCCTCAAACACGCCATTTCAGCACTGCGCGCACAGCACCTCAAAGAGGCCTACAAATCCTTCAAGCTCGCCCGTACAATGAAACAGGACGTCTTCGAGGTTAATTATAATCTCGGTTACCTAGAATATAAAGCCAAGAATTTCGAAAAAGCCGCTTCCATGCTACAGCAGGCCCTGCAGCAGCAGCCCGAACATGTCCAGACACTCAAATACCTGGGTATGACCCGCCTCAAACTGAAACGGTATAAGGATGCAGCCACTTCGCTGCGCAAGGCCCTCGATCTGGAACCGGAAGACAAAGAGGCGCTCTTCGCCCTGGGGCAGTGTTACTACAACATCGGCAAAAATGACCAGGCGCTGCAGGTATTCTCGCATCTGCGCACCGACTCGAACATCGGCCCCACCGCTGCTCTCTATTCCGGAAGCATCAACATGAAGGCCAAGCGGATTGATCAGGCCACCATGGACTTTACCATCGGCCTGCGGCACGAAAACATAAAAATTGACAACAAACTGGAGCTCATGTACCGGCTGGCGCTGGCCTACATCAACCAGCAGCAGATAGGCGAAGCGATCAACCTGTTGGAAGACATCCAAAACATGCGGCCGGCCTACAAGGATGTCCACTCGCTCATTCAGCAGTACAGCGAGCTTAACCGCAACGAAAGCCTGCAGACTTACCTGATCGCTCCAACCTCCGATTTTGTGGCCCTCTGCCGCAAACTCAGCCTAACCTTTTTCCCCAAGGCCAAGATCAAGATAACCGACATCAGCATGCATAAAAGCGAATACGCCGATATCCTGGCCGAAGTGAGCACCGTAAAGTGGGAAGACACCGTTCTCTTCCGCTTTGTCCGCACCACCAACCAGATCGGAGAACTCCTGCTGCGCGATCTGTATGCAAAAGTGAAGGAGCTCAAGGCGGGTCGCGGGGTATGCGTCACCGCCGGCGATTTTTCCGAGGGTGCGCAGGCTTTTGTCGAGGCACGGCTCATAGATTTAGTGGAAAAGGATCAGCTGCTGAATAAAATGAAACAGATTCAGCGTAAAGGTTTATAAATGCGGCACAGATGCCGCTCTTCCTCCAAAAACGGCACCCTCACCGGCTCAATCTCTACCGCGAGTTTCCGTTCGTCCGGCAGCTTTTCGAGCTGTGCATCGATGGTATCCCGCCGGCCGGAATAAAAGCAGAGTTCTCCCCCATCCGCAGCCAGCAGCGGTTCCAGAAGCGAAAAGGCATCCCCCGCCGGCATAAACGCCCGGCTGATAACCATGTCGACCCGCCGCCGCAGCTGCCGGACATCCGTCTCCTCAACCTGCACCGCATCGAACAGGCCCAGCAGTCCGGCAGTCGAGCGCAAAAAGGCCGCCTTTTTAGCCCCCCGCTCGACCAGGTAGTAGTCAGCCGCCGGCAGAATCCCGCGGATACTCAGGCCGGCCAGCACCAGTGCCGGAAAGCCGTTGCCCGAGCCCACATCGGCAATGCTTACCACCGCTCTTGATCCGCCAAACCGCTCCATTTCTCGGCGCAGCAGCTTCCACGGCGCCAGTGAGTCGAGAATATGACGAATGATAATATCACGCGGACCGCCCGAGATGAGCCGTACCCGCCGGTTCCAGAGCTGGAGCTCGCGGATGTAGCGGCAATGCCAGTCCACCTGTTCGTCATCGGCCGGCAATTCGAGCTGCTGCAGCCCGCTGCGCAGTATGTGGAGATCCTCATTCGTGACTATCATGAGCGCGTTTTGTTCCCCAGAGCCACCATCAGCACCGCTATGTCGGAGGATCGCACTCCCGAAATACGGGATGCCTGTCCCACCGAAATCGGCTTTATCTGCTTGAACTTCTCCCGCGACTCGCTGGAAATACCCTCGACCCGCTCGTAATCGAACTCCGGCGGAATCCGCATATTCTCCAGACGCTGAAAGCGGTCGACTTGCTGCTGCTGCCGGCGTATGTAACCCTCGTACTTCACCTCCAGCTCGACGTGCTCCAGATGAGAGCGGCGGTAGCCATCGAGCTCCGGCATGAAGCCCTTTAACTGTTCGATATCAACCTCGGGCATTTTCAGCACCTGCAGCATGGTCTTGCCGTTGTGGGCTTGCCAGGCGGCCTTCTCCTGCGGGCCGACATCCTCTTTCAGTTTGAGGCGCCGCTTCTCGAGCAGGGTACGGATCTCCTCGACCTTCTGCAGCTTTTCCTGCAGCCGCTGGTAGGCTTCTTCGGTCTGTAGTCCGATTCGATAGGCCTTCTCCAGCAGCCGAACGTCCGCCGACTCATGGCGAAGGTTCAGGCGGTACTCCGCCCGGCTGGTAAACATGCGGTAGGGCTCGTTAGTTCCCTTGGTCACCAGGTCGTCAACCAGCACCCCGCCGTAGGCCTCGGCTCGGCTGAGGATCAGCGCCGGCTTACCCTGCAGCTTCATGGCGGCATTCACCCCGGCCAGCAGCCCCTGGATGCCGGCCTCTTCGTAGCCGCTGGTGCCGTTGGTCTGACCGGCCACGAACAGCCCCGGCATACGCTTCGACTCCAGCGAGGGCAGCAAATGCCGGGGGTCGAGAAAGTCATACTCGACCGCATAGCCGGGGCGCATGATCTCGGCCTGCTCCAGTCCCGGTAGCGTTCGGATGAATCGCTCCTGCACCTCTTCCGGCAGCGAGGAGGAAATACCATTCAGATACATCTCTTCGCTGCCGAGCCCCTCGGGCTCCACGAATATCTGATGCCGGTTGCGGTCGGGAAAACGCACCACCTTGTCCTCGATTGAGGGACAGTAACGCGGCCCCACCCCCACGATCTTGCCGCCGTACAGGGGCGAGCGATCCATATTCTCGCGGATAATCTGATGCGTCATGTCGTTGGTAAAGGTGATGTAGCAGGGCACCGTCGGCCTTTCGATTTTTTCCGTTCCGAAGGAGAACGGCTGCATCAGCTCATCACCCGGCTGCTCCTCCAGCTTCCCGAAATCGAGACTGCTGCGCCGCACCCGGGCCGGGGTACCGGTTTTCAGCCGCCCGACTTCGAAGCCAAGCCGCCGCAGCGCCGTCCCCAGACCCACCGCCGCCGGCTCTCCCAGCCGCCCGGAAGAGCCCTCGTACTCGCCGATAAAGACCTTGCCATCCATGAAGGTACCGGTAGTCATTACCACCGTACGACTGCTGAAGCGCCGCCCCCGCTCGGTACTCACGCCCTCCACCGCTCCGCTGCGGTCGTTCACCAGCAAGTCGGTGACGGTATCCTGAAAGACGTGCAGGTTGCTCTGCTGTTCCACAATCTCCTTAGCCAGCCGGCTGTAGGAGAACTTGTCCGCCTGCGCCCGGGGGGCCTGCACCGCCGGTCCGCGCCGCCGGTTAAGCACCCGGAACTGTATCATAGTCGCATCTATCAGGCGGCCCATTTCGCCGCCCAGCGCATCGATCTCGCGCACCATATTACCCTTCGAAAGCCCGCCGATGGCCGGGTTGCATGACAAGCGGCCGATCGCATCCAGGCTCTGGGTAATCAGCATGGTTTTGAAATCCAGCCGCGCCAGGGCCAGCGCCGCTTCGATGCCGGCATGGCCGCCGCCGATCACAATTGCATCTACATCCATATCTATGATCCTGCTTATTTTCCTACGCAAAAATCGCCGAAAATCTGATTCAGAATATCCGCGGAAGTTACTTCCCCGGTAATCTCGCCCAGGGCATCCAGGGCGTCTTTGAGGTCGGCCGCTACAAAATCCAGCGGCATGCCCGCCTCCACCGCGCCGGCGGCCTCTTTCAACGAGGCATCCGCCCGCTGCAGCAGAGCGTGCTGACGGGTAGAGTCGATCAGCAGGTCGCCCTGGCCGCCCCCGCTGCCGAGAATTCGGCGGCCGATCTCCGCCTCCAGCTGCTCGAAGCCGGCACCCGTCTGGGCGCTCACCGCAAAAAAGCCCTCCGGCGCCGCTTCGGTCGCCAGATCGGTCTTGTTCCAGACGAACAGAAAGCGCGGATCCCCGCCCTTAGCCTTGAAGTCGGCCCGCTCGGGCCCGCTCAGGCCCACTGTGGCATCTACAACGTACACCACCACCGCCGCACTCTCGACAACCCGGCCCGAGCGTTTGATGCCCTCCGCCTCCACGGGATGCTCGGGATCACGCAGTCCGGCCGTATCGAACAGACGCACCGGTACCCCCTGAATAGTAATCCACGACTCGATATAATCGCGGGTTGTACCGTGAACTCCCGAAACGATGGAGCGGTCTTCACGCAGAAACAGGTTGAACAACGACGATTTGCCGGCGTTGGTGGCGCCGCTCAGCGCCACCCGCACCCCTTCCTGATAGAGCCGTCCGGTACGGTAGGTGCCCAGCAGCTGCCGCAGCTGGCCTTCGATCTCCTGCAGTGTCTCCAGCGGCACATCCGGGGCCGCCTCCATCTCGTCTTCGGGATAGTCAAGCTGCACCTCTACCGCCGCCAACAGGCTCTTCAGCTTCTGCTTCAGTCCTTCGATCCGCCTCCAGAGTGCGCCGGAAAGCCGGTTGAGCGCCAGAGACTGGGCCCGGCGGCTCTTGGCACCGATAATCTCCCGGACCGCTTCGGCCCGGGTCAGGTCCATCTTTCCGTTGAGAAAAGCCCGCATAGTAAACTCGCCCGGGGCCGCATCGCGGAAACCCTGCCATCGCAGCACCTCCAGAATCTTCTGGATGCCCGGCAAACTGCCGTGGCAGGTAATCTCCACGCTCTCCTGGCCGGTATACCCGTGGGGAGCACGGAATACCGCCGCCATCACTTCGTCGATTCGCTCGCCATCCGGTCCGGCGTCCGTCTGTATATATCCGTACAGCATAGTCGCATTGCCGGCCGCCCTGAGCTCCTCAGGTCTGGAAAAGGCGCGGGCCACCAGGTCGACGACCCCCTCTCCGGAGGTTCGAACGACCGCCAGGGCACTCTCCGCCCAGGGGGTTGCCAATGCTACAATCGGGTCGTTGGTATCGTAAGGTAATTCGTTCACAGCACCTCAGTATAGAATAGAGTTTTCTGCATATCAACTGGCTGCGCGGGTGAAGCGCGACTTACCATGTTGGAGATTTCCGGCAATCATGGTATGGTTGCGGTATGGACAATGTGCAAAAAGCAACCCGAGAATATTTGATTTCGCTGATCACTACGCTCAAGAAAACCCGCGGCGCCCTGGCCGAGCAGCGGCGTGAGGTCGAGAAGTGGCAGCAGCGCATGGAACTGGCGCAGTCGAAAGGGCGTGCGGATTTGGCCGCGCAGGCCCGACAGCGGACGCAGGCGGCAGAGCAGGCACTCGACAGGCTCCGCAGCGAGGAGCAGGAGGTAATGCGCGAGTTTCGCGAGGTCCGCAGCAAATATCAGATAGAGTCAATGATCCCGGAGAAGAGTGTAGACCCCGACCGCCTGCTGGCGGCCCTCGAGTCGGTGGCCGGCAAACCGGACAATCTGCAGGAGGAGCTGAACCGCACTGCGGTGGACGAGCAGCTGGAAGCCCTCAAACGCGAGCTGCAGGGCAGCCCCGCCGACAGCTCCGAAGCCGCTGGTAATAAGGCCGCAACCAAGGAAGAAGAGGGGAGCGAAGCATGAGACCGGAGCTTTTCCCCGGTGCAGCCCAGCCCTATATTTTCGGACACCGCGGTTATTCCCAGCGGGCCCCGGAAAACACCCGCTCGGCCTTTGCAGCCTGTGTAGATGCAGATATACCGGGAGCGGAGGCCGATGTGCACCGCTGTGCCAGCGGCGAGCTGGTACTGACCCACGACCACAGCCTGGAGAGGCTGACCGGCCGTAAGCTCATCGTCGAGGAGACCTCCTACTCCGAACTGCTGAAGCTGGATATGGGCGCTTGGTTCGGATCGGAGTTCGCCGGAGAGCGGATTATGCGGCTGGAAGAGCTGTTCGAGGAGTTCGGCGACAGCCTCTACTTCGATATCGAGCTGAAGCAGATGGACACCCCCGACCACGGGCTGGCAGTCGAAGTAGCCCGCTGCATTGAAGAGTTCGGACTGCAGACGCGGGTGATGGTTTCATCTTTCAATCCCTCGCTGCTGCGGCATTTTGCACAGGTGAACCCGGGAGTACCAACCGCCTGTATCTACAGTTCGCATCAGTCGGTACCGTGGCTTCTACGCCACGGCTGGGGCTTTTTTTACACGGGCGGGGAGGCCCTCAAGCCGCATCACGAGCGCATCGGATGGCTGTCGAATGCGGTGTACCACCGCCTGTTCGGACGTCCCTTTATCTCCTGGACAGTCAATGATGTCGAAGAGGCGCGCCGCGTCATAAAAAAAGGAGCGGTGGGAATCATTTCGGATGACCCCCTTCCGCTCCTGGATCTGTTTTTTGAGAGTCCGTTAAGGCAGGCTCCGCGTGAGTGACTCACCTACCATTTTACCAAACTGCTTGAAGGCAGCCGACATAGCGCTCTGCAGGTTCTGCCCAATGGCAGATTTGAACAGAGAGCCGGAGGAATAGAGTATTTCTCCGGATTCCAGATCGGCGGTCTTTATATCTCCGGAAACCTTGACCATATAGCGGTCGCCGTCTTCGCGGAAATCGCTGATGCTGACGGTACCGAATACAACCCGCTCGTAGCGGTCGCCGTATTGCGAGCGGACCTGTTCTATAAGCCGGGTATCGGATCCCTTCAGCAGATCCACTTGCACGGGCAGGGTACTGACCGAGAAATCTTCTTCCGAAAGTACCTCCAGCACCCCGGCGGCGGTCTCGCTGCGGTTGAGAGCAGTGCCTCCGTTGTCCAAATCGGCAATCATCACGGCGGTCGGAACCTCCCGGGCCTTTGAGACTACAGTATAGCTGAACTGTGCCTCTTTGTCGGCAACCTGGTCTTCCACCGCCTCGAGCTGCGAATAGAGGGCATCCGGAACATCCTCCAAGGCTTCCAGGCTGGCCGAAAACTCGAGTTTCATGTTCAGCTGCTCACGTCCTACGAACTGCGGTGCAGGTCGGGTAAACTCCACCAGACCTCTCCCGTCGCTGGTCACAACCTCGCTGGCCATCCGGGCTCTTCCATTGGCCCGAATTTCCTTGTACACGATTCTGATCGGCACACCGGCGATTCCCTCGCCTGCCGGCAAATTCTGGCTGGTGACCAGGAGCCGAAAAGGAGTAGTGAAAGGCTCTTTGATATTGGCTGTGAGGTCATCGTTCAGTTTATGCAGCTCGATTTTCGAGATTGCCTCGCGCGCCTTGGACATGTTGCGCTCATACTTAATGGCGGCATTATCAACGCCCGACTTGTAGGCGGCTGTGGCAGCTGTCAGATATTGAATAGCCGCATCGTAGTATTTGCCCTGACCGATAAGCCGGTCGCCTTCCAGTTCAGGCCCTGAGATCGCTTCCTGCTGCTCTTCGAACAGGGCTTTCAGCCTCGCCTTCTCCTGCAGGAGAGCCTCCTTATCGTATTCACCGAGCACATACACATTTACAAGACCACCGCGCGATTCAATATAGGTATCTTTGATTCTGAAACTGCTCAAACGGGCTTCAGACTGTTCGGTTATGGTCTGTGCCAGACTGGATCTAAATTCATCGAGGGTGTCTTTAGCCTCTACCGTGGTGTCGCTGGTAACCTTTACTCCGAGAAAGCGGGTAATCGAGGAGACGAGATCAGCGGCAGCCTGTTGGCGGGCCGCGGCTTCGTTTCCGTCAGAATCAGATCCTGCTCCGACAAAGTACATTGAATCGGCTGTGTCAGCCGGAGGGTTGGTAACCCAATCGGGAATGTCGCCCGTACCTCCATCCTGCGATTGGGATGGTGCGGAGGCACATCCAGTCCACACAGTCAGCACTGCCGTCAGCAATGCAATAATTCCTAGTGTTAATCTCACTCCTGCTCTCTTTCTCATCTCACTCAGCTCCTCTACATGCCTGTATCAAATGTAATGGAGTTGCCTCGCTGATACACGAGGTAAATTCCTTCCATTCCATCGACCGACTCGGACACATCATACACAATGTCTTCAAGATCGGTGATCGTACCGATCAGTCGGATCTCATACTTAGTCTCGGCCGGAGAGTATGAAAGCCGCTTGATATCCTGAACCTCACGCTCCATTCTTTTCACGAAATCTCGCATAGTCCGCGCATCGGATGTATTCTGCAGCACCAGCTGATACTGAATGCCCTGACGAAGCTCTTTTTCAGTGAAGTTCTTAGCCTGCTTCAGGGCTTCCTCCATCGCCTTATATGTGGCCGAAGCCACCGCATTGTTGACCGCATCATTGGTGCTGACAGTACTCATGGCCGGCGGCACAGTTTGATAAAAAGCGGTTCCGCGCCCGGACCCTGTCGAAGCATCGAAATTCTTTAGACTGACACTGGCACTTCCGTAATAGCGGCCGCTTTTGGTTTCGGTTTCTACATCCACCGACACTTCTATGTAGATATCGGCATTCAGCTTGCCGGCAATCCACTGCAGGACGGAAATCCCCTGCCCGGTCTCGGCTTCGTAGGCTGCCATCTGATCTTCTTTGATCTGTTCAACCTGCTCCATGTCGACATACGAAAGCCCCTGCTGGGAAAGATACTTATTGGCCATACCGACAGCAGTCTTGGCCAGGAAGGGATCATCCTCGGTCTCCTCGTTGAAGTAGACCATATAGACTAGATTATCGACAATATTTCGAATAATCCGTGCCTGTTCCGGATCAATTTCTTGTTCTGAAGGTTCGGCAGCAGCAGTACTGTCGGTCTGGTCTTTATCCTGGGTTTCCGTACCAGTCTGTTCATCGGCCTGTTCGGTTTCCGCCTTTGCCAGTGCGGCCGGCGGTTTCTGATCGACGAGTGTTACCTCGCCGCCCTGCGGCAGCACTTTGTTGCCGAAAATATCGTTTGCCCGGAGAAGATTCGACACCGCCTCCAAATTTATCCGCACTCCCAGGGTAACGGTGGCACCGTCATCGCTTGTCGCGCGGTCCAGTATCTGGGTGGAGGAATTATAGACAAAACTATTGGCGTTTTTAGCTTCCGAAAAAAGAGAATCTATTTGATCCTTTTTAGCCAGGGCCGTAGGAGCGCCGACTGCATCCTGAACAGCCTTTCGCACTGCATTCAGTTTCGCACGGTTCATAGCGGTGGTCTGACTCGAACCGCTGCCGGAGCCGTAGTACATCGGCGAGTCCGTCGGTTCGGCCGACGGCTGGGCGGCTTCCCCCCCGCCGGCTGCCTGTCCGCCTCCGCCGGTTGACGGCGCAGTGGCACACGATGCAAGCCCTATAATAACTATCAGAATTGCACACCATTTTATCAGGTTTTTCACTTTCATAACCCCTCACTCATTTTTGTTTCATCAATAAGGTATATAACCAATACTAATAACTAATACTATACTACACAATATCTCAATATTTCAGCATAAATCCTGAACCTGCGTAGAGAAATCTCGCTTCCTGAAACTCATTTCCAGTATGATACCATCCGCTGGCGCCCGCATCCACAGAAAACAGCAGGCTTCGGTTTATTCGCCACGAAAGCACCACCTCTACCGAGCCACCCCAATACAATGATGAGGAGGCTTCCGCACTGCTCCCGGCAGCAGAAAACCCCAGCCCGGCCATGAGGGCCGGAGCAATCTTCAACCGGCCTGCATACCAGTTCAGTGCGGTCCCGGTGTGCAGAAAGGCCGCATGATTCGAGAGGTAATCAAGCTTGAAGAGCGGTGAAATCGAAAACAATCCGCGGTCGTAGTAGAGCCGAAGGCTCATCCCGCCCAGATGCTCGGCGGCAGACTGCCAGCTGCTCATTTTATGCACGTAGTTCACCTCGACCGCAGTTCGCAGCCCGAGCTGTTGAACCGGCTCTACAGGTGTGCCCGGCGCTAACAGATCACGCCCATAGAGCACATGTGCCTCCGCGAACTCCGGGTATACCTCTGCGATTTTCAGAATCGCCGGCCGCTCTGCCTGATTCTTTGCGCCGGACGGCTGCGGAATAGCCGTTCGGTATTCGGTTCCGGCTCTGAGCCCATCCCGGGCGCCCCGGCTGAGGATTACCCTGCCGGCCAGACTATCCTTTACCCTCAGAACCTGCCGATCATTCCCATTGCTGAGCACTGGACTGGCGATAAGATCGTGGCGATATTGCTTCACAAGCTCGTCAACGGCCTGCAGCGCTGCCGCTATATGCGATGCGCCGGTACCAATCGCCCTCACCGCCCTCCGATAAGGAAGCGTTCTCTCGCTTCCGAGAGCCCCCTCCCGCAGCTCCATCATGAGCTCCATTTCTACAATCAGCCCGAACTCATCATCCTGCATCAGCCGGTATTCCGTAACGGCCGGCTCCAGCAGAATCTGCGCATCATTTTCTGCTTCCACCGCTTCGAAGCCGCCCAAAGAGATAAACAGATCAATCAGTCGTCCGCGCAGCAACTCCAAGATTTCCCGGGGCGGCTGTGCGCCGGACTGTGCGCCGGAATCTTCCACAGCGGTCGACAAATTCACCGGTTGTACCATGAGCGCATCAACGGCATCCTGTGCCTCCAGCCCGGGAACAGCTGAAAAAAGGAGCGTACTGATCAATGCGCAGCTTAAAAAGTAATTTTTGTTTCTCATATGTATAGTAATCAACTTATCTGCTGATCTGCTTCAATTCTCAAACGTCAGATTTATTAAAAGTGGATAATTCCCTGACTATCAGTACTTCCGTCACCTCTAACGGAGCCGCTTTTTCGGTTGCTTCAGTCGAGGTCTCATCCGTCGGGCTGTTCCCGGCGCCCTCATCGTTATCAGGCGAAGCGGATTTTATCAGTTCCACCTTCAGCGGCGCTTCGCGCCACTCGACATTCCGGTAGAGCTCGCGCCCTTCGGCGTTCGCTATTATCAGCGCCTCTGAATTTCGGGAGAAACTCAGCTGCAATAACTCTTTATCACCGAGTGTTTCGGCGGGAATCTCCACCGCTGTCTCAACCGCCTGCGCGCCCGCAGGACTCACCTGCAAACGATAGGGTTCGATAGCCGCACTGTCTTCAAGATAGAGCAGCACACCGGCGTTCGTCCAGCTCTGCTTTATTTCAGCCAGCTGTTGCGGAGCCTGCGCCCCTACTCTGATGCTGTCACTGGGCATATGCTCAAATCCTTCAGCCTGCAAGACCTGCCTCTTACCCAGCATACGCTGGGTCCAGCGTTTAAAAATACCGGTATCAACCGAGGGATTTCCATACTCATCAAACGCGTAAAGCCCAACCTCGTCAAACAGTCCTTCACAGCCGGGGTACGCACCGTTCGGCGCAGTCCCGCAGATCTGCAGATCTTGCCATGCCGCTTGCGGAAACAGCGCATGCGGAATCGCTCCGGTGTGAATCAAACGTCCGTTTTTGTACCATTTCACCTGCAAATTGTCTTCATTCGGCAGGAATGAGATCGACAGCTCCTGCAGCCCTTCGAAATCGAACTTGGGGACCCTCTGCACTACCTGGTCGCCGGAAGGACTGTACAGCATCGGATTTCCGAGGGCGTCGGTAATCAACTGTACGAGTGCACTGCCATCTCCGCTGAGAGCGGAAAAGAGATGCACCTCCGGCTGCACTACTGCGGCAGGATCAAACTGCAAGGTGAGGGTAAAGGGTTTCGCTTCCTGCGGAGCGTTGAATAGAAACTCCCCCGCTCCGCTCTTTATTCCGTTATCTGAAGAGAAATAGTAGCCGAACAATCCGTTTTTCACAGCCAGCAGCGGCGTGCCGATCGCGGCAAAGCCCCCACTGTTCATACCGGTATTCCGGAAAGAGCCGTCTAAGTGTAGCAGCGTATGATATCTCTGCTCCGGCCCCAGCTCTCCCGACCGGCTTTCGGTTCTCTCCTGCACATAAAACTGAACCTCAGAGCTCTCCGGAGATTGAAACGAGAAATCCCCCTCTTCTTCGGGGGGTGCTTCCGGAAACACCTCCAGCTTGATACTGTAAACCCCCTCGCTGGAGGGAGCGGTCCATTTATACCCGCCCTGGTATTTGGAAAGCAGTCCTTTATCCAAGAGCGCCGATCCCATTTTCCAGCGCACCCAGGCGTCCTCCCCACCGCTTACCGTGGGCAGCAGGAGTCCTGTGGATTGGGGGTTCAGACTGTCGGGTGGATAGGCTTCTATTTGTACGATTTGCGGATAGCTGTCAACCTTAAAAAAGGGAATTTCCTTCTTCTCCAAGAGTTCGCCGTTTTGATTGTAGAGCTGCAGATTGAGTATAAAGAGTCCCTTCCGCCCCTCCGCCGGTGTAACCGAAGGCAGCGGCTCGAAGAGCTGATCTCCCTCGATAATCTGCGTGCCGAGGCTGTTTCCTTGCCGGTCGGTAATACTGATCTCAAGCTGGTGCGGAAGGTTATCGGAGTCCTCCTCATATGTCAGATCCAATTGAATCGAGTTACTGCCTGTCAGCACAGCTCCACTGCGGATAGAACTCTGAATCGAACTCCGTGAATCGCTCTGATAAGGCGGAATAAAGGCTTCGTTTTGGCAAGACGTGGTCAGCAGTATCCCCAAGAAAAGTGACAGTGATACCAGTTTACCGAATGTACACCAGCTCTTATTCATACGCCTCAGCTGCGCGTTCCGCGCACTTAATCAAAGGGGGACTCACCGAAGCCTTCGGGAAGGTTTCCCTGCGGCATTCCGCCTTCATCACCAAAAGGTGCATCCATAATAGACGGTCCTCCGCCGGTGAGTTCATGGAGTTTCTGGTAAAGTCGCAACAGGTAATAAGTCTCCGAGAGCCGCCGCTTCATTCCCGTCTCCATACTGTTGAAATCGGAAAAGAATTCCACAGTACTCGTATTGCTGTTCAGCATACCCTGCCCATAGCCCATTGCATGATAATCGGACAGACGCTGCAGACGAAAAAAGACATGCTCGAACATAGGCAGAATGCTGCGCATTTTGACAACCGCAGGACTCACCTCCCCTTTCATCTTGAACAGCTGACCGCTACTCCCCATTCCACTGGTCCGTTCGGCCTGCCGCAACTGGGGTTCTACGCGTTTCAGTTCGGCGTAGGCCTGCATAAATCTGGGCCGCACCTTAGTGTATTGAAGACCGTAGCCTTTGATAAATGTGTGAGCTCCCCGTTTGAATACCTCTTCACGTTCATCGGTCCAGCTGGTCTGATACTGATCGAGCTGCTCTACGGCCACCTGCGCGGTGTTGAGGTTCTGCTCGGTGATTTTTTCTACCACTTGCCCGGGCTTAGAGAAAGCCTGGTTTCTGTTATCCGCCTTGACCTCCACCAGCCCCTCTTTGGTCGCGCACAAAACACTTCCTTCGGGAGCAATAGCAACCCGAAACTCGGTACCGCGAACGCCCATTGCAACCGACTCGGTGCGTACCTGAAAAGCCTCGTTTCCGGAGAGCTTCTTCACCCTAAAGGCCATCGACCCGGTCATTACCGCAAACTCGGTTTTTTTCGGACCATCTACATCGTTTACATCGAAGTAAAAGGAGGTATCCGGTTCGACGGTTACAGTCGAACCGCCGCCGGCTTGGGACAGAGAGATTTCCACAAACCCGTCCTGACCGGTTTCGACCATATCATACGGTTCGAGGAAAGTGCCGATATCAACAGCTCTCCAGTCGAGCTTCGCTCCATCGCGGTAAATATCCACAGCACCCTCGATGTACACGATTTCACCACGAGCTTCCTCGCTCATGGCCGGCGCGGCACAGCACATCAGCAGGAACAGAACCGCTAATACGCGTATATAGAGTCTTTTATTTATTTCCATTTTCATCCCCATTTGCCTTTAATATAGCACGGCGCTGAAACGAGTTCAAAGTTTTGGTTCGGACAAATAGAAAAAGTGTTTATTTTTGACCACCCCATAACCTGATCAAATTAATCGCTGTTTCCACCGCTTCTACCATTGCAGAGAGCGAAGCCCACTCAAAACGACTGTGAAAATTATACCCGCCGGTGAACACATTCGGCGTCGGAATGCCCATCTCGCTCAGACGGGCCCCGTCTGTTCCGCCGCGGATGATGGTACGCTGCGGTTCAACCCCCGTTTGCCGGATAGCTTCCTCCAGCAGGTCCATGATTTTTGGCTCGGCCGCTATATGCTCACGCATGTTGGTGTACATTTTCTTGGCATGAACCTCTACCGACCCGCCCGGATACAGGCCTTCAATCGTCTTCGCCAAGTCGTGCAGCATATCTATTCTGTGCTGCATCGCCTCGACTTCGAAATCACGCAGATATGCGGTGAACTCGGCCTTATCCAGTCCGCCGGATATTTCAAAGGGTGCATAATATCCAAACCGCCCGTCAGTTGCCTCCGGCGACTCGTTCTGCGGCAGCATGCTGATGTATTTTCCGGCCATAGTAACCGCATTCACCAGCTTTCCGCGCGCATCTCCCAGGTGCACTACATTTCCGGTAAAGACAATTTTCGCAATATAGGCGTTGAAACATTCGCTCTCGATAATACCCCGCTCGCCGCCGTCAAATGTATAACAGCAGCAGGAATCGAGCTTTTTCACCGGAAAAAGGTTCATTCCCTTGCCGGTCTCCTCATCCGGAGTAAAGATTATCTCGAAAGGTCCGTGTTCGATTTCAGGATGTTCCTGCAGCCACTGCAGTGCCGTCATTATCAGGGCCACTCCGGCTTTGTCGTCGGCTCCCAGCAGGGTCGAACCGTCGCTTGTTATTATCGTATCGCCGACATACTCGGCGAGTGCAGGATTATCCTGCACTTTGAGGGTGTACCCGTTGCCGATTTCTATGTCCCTTCCGTCATACTCTTTGTGCAGCTGAGGCTTCACCCCGTCGCCGGTCATATCCCCAGAGGTGTCCACATGCGCCATCAGGCCGATGCTCGGCGCACCGGCTGCACTGCTGTCGCCCCCGGCACCACGTCCCGGCAGCTTGGCGATGAGGTACCCGTGTTCGTCCAGGCTGATGTCGTCTACTCCCAGCTCGCTGAGCTCGGTTTGAAGCATCCGCAGGAGGTCCCACTGCCCTGCGGTCGAGGGTATTTCTTCTATATGCTGATTACTGGTTGTGTTGATCTGTACATACCGAAGAAAGCGTTCTAATACTGTTTGGCTTATCCATTTACGATCGTAAGTGTGAGTCATGGGATATAGTATATATCCTTCCTTTCACTTGTCTACCCTGCTAGTCGAAAAATGGTGTTCCATCGAAGCTAAGCTAATTCGGAATAGATACTTATCGATTTCACTTTGAGAATCTGAATTTTAGTCAGATAAAGCCTTTCATACATGCCAATTATAGAAACGGGAGCACCAGTCTTCGTAAGACTGGGTTGATAGGGGGACAAAAAAGCACTACATTATCATCATGATACCTAAATACCCTGAGTTTGCTCCCATCGACTGGTCTATGCGGGAAGACCTGCACCCCCGGCTGGCCATGCTGCCCGACGGAATCTCGGAATTCACCTTCGCGAACCTGTATCTGTTCCGCAAGCACTACAACTACACGCTTTCGATACTGCCGGACGAACACCTGGTAATATCCGGAAAAGACGACGCTGGCCAGCGCTTCTTTATGCTGCCCTGTGGAGTCCACAGCATAAAAATGGTAAAACAGCTGTTTGAAGATCACGATTATCTGAAAAACCTCTCCAACTCGGCAGTGGAACAGGACAGGATAGAACTTGAGCGGAACGGTCTGGTCGTACAGGAAGACCGCAACAACTTCGACTACCTGTACCTGCGCAAAGACCTGGCCGCCCTGCCCGGAAAGAAGCTGCATAAGAAGCGCAACCTGGTGAACGGGTTTATAAATAACTACAACTACGAAGAAAAGTGGATAGACAAGCAAAACCGCTATGACACCCTCGAGGTGCTTGGAAAATGGGCCGAAGGGCGCGAGGAACTCGGAGACATGGACGCAGCCCGCGAGGCAATCGAGCACATGGAAAAGTTCAATCTGTCCGGCTGCCTGACCTATGTGGACGGCAAGCCGGCCGCCTACTCCCTGGGCGAGCCCCTGGCCAAGGGGCGCTATTTTGCAATCCACTTTGAAAAAGCCCTCTCCGAATACAGAGGAATCTATCAGTTCGTAAACCGCTCGTTCGCCTCCATGCTGCCCAGGCACTACATGTACATCAACCGCGAACAGGATCTCGGCGATCCCGGTTTGCGGCAGGCAAAAATGAGCTACCGACCCTCCGATTTTGTCAAAAAGTTCAGAGTGTATTATATTAAAACCGCTTGATCCATCAGGAGAAACTACATTATTGTAGGAACAAAAGTTTTTAACTACAAAAATGTAGGCAATATCAAGCGGACCTACATTAATGTAATTTTGCCAGGCTTCAATCGGGTCCGGACAGGCCCAACCGGGCTCAAAAATGACCTAAAAACGCTCTAACGGAGGCCAGCAAGCTGGATTAAACCGGAAGCAAGCGGTGTAAGCCGGGTTTGAACAGAAAAAAACCACATTTCTACGGCCGGAGTCAAAACAAACTAGAACTTGGCACGCAAATTGCAGATTAACAATGTAGAGAAATTGCACGAATGAAAAGGAGACCTCCAGACCCGGGAACCAACCCCAGGAACCTGA
>CAZRWN010000023.1:24111-35947 GCA_964603735.1 uncultured Sediminispirochaeta sp.
CCAGGAACCTGACCCGGGAACCGGGGCCGGAGAACAGAGGAGAGGAGCAGAATGAACCACACAGAGACGGATTACAGCAAAACGCCGTTAACGGAGATCTACGGAATTCACGTATTCAACGACAGCGTAATGCGGCAGCGGCTGCCCAAGCCGGTCTACAAGGACCTCAAGGATGTACAGGCCGGAAAGAAGGAGCTGTCGCTGGAGGTGGCCGAGGTAGTGGCCAGCGCTATGAAGGATTGGGCCATCGAGAAGGGGGCCACCCACTACACCCACTGGTTCCAGCCCCTCACCGACCTGACCGCCGAGAAGCACGACGCCTTCATCTCGCCCACCGCCGACGGCAAGGTGATCATGGAGTTCTCAGGCGCCGAGCTGATCATGGGCGAGCCGGACGCCTCGTCTTTCCCCAGCGGCGGATTGCGGGCCACCTTCGAGGCGCGCGGCTACACCGCCTGGGACACCACCAGCCCAGCCTTCCTGAAAGAGGACAAAACCGGCATCACCCTGTACATCCCCACCGCCTTCATATCCTACCGCGGTGAAACCCTCGACAAGAAAGTGCCCCTGCTGCGCTCGATGGAAGCGGTCAGCACCCAGGCCATGCGCATTCTGAAGGCCCTGGGCAACACCACCGCCGAACGGGTCATCACCTCCGTCGGACCGGAGCAGGAGTACTTTCTGGTAGACAAAGAGTTCTTTGATAAGCGCCCCGACCTGATTATCGCCGGACGCACCATCTTCGGCGCCGCCCCCTCCAAGGGGCAGGAGCTGGACGACCACTACTTCGGCAGCATCAAGGAGCGGGTGGCCTGCTTCATGCACGAGCTGAACCACGAGCTGTGGAAACTCGGCATCTCGGCCAAAACCCAGCACAACGAGGTAGCTCCCAACCAGTTCGAGCTGGCCACCATCTACAACACCGCCAATGTGGCCACCGACCACAACCAGATCGTCATGGAAACCCTGCAGAAAATCGCCTACCGGCACAAGCTCGTCTGCCTGCTGCACGAAAAACCGTTCAAGGACTTCAACGGATCCGGCAAGCACAACAACTGGTCCATGGCCACCGACGACGGGGTCAACCTGCTTGAGCCGGGCGACAGCCCGCACAGCAACGCCCAGTTCCTGCTCTTCCTGAGTGCCGTCATCAAAGCGGTCGACGTGTATGCGCCGCTGCTGCGTATGGCCGCCTCCAACACCGGTAACGATCACCGCCTGGGCGGCCACGAAGCGCCCCCGGCCATCATCTCGATCTTTCTGGGCGACATTCTGACCGACGTGCTGGAAAAGCTGGCCGCCGACCAGCCGGTCAAGGTGACCAACGGCGTCCACCTGGAAGTCGGCGTGAATACGCTGCCCAAGCTGCCCAAGCACCTGACCGACCGCAACCGCACCAGCCCCTTCGCCTTTACCGGCAACAAGTTCGAGTTCCGGATGGTGCCCAGCTCACAGTCCATCGCCGAGGCCAACACCATCCTCAACACCACCGTGGCCGGCATTCTGAGCGAGTTCGCCGACCGTCTCCAGGCCGACCTCGAAGCCGGCACCGAAATCAACGCAGCGGTAGCCGCTCTGGTCAAAGAGACCTACCGGGCCCACAGCCGGGTAGTCTTCAACGGCAACGGCTATTCGGAGGAGTGGGTAAAAGAGGCCAAAAAACGGGGTCTGCCCAACATCAAGAGTACCGTCGACGCCATCACCGAAATGACCAAAACCGAAGCGGTCAAGCTCTTCGAAAGCCAGAAAGTCTACTCCAAGGAGGAGCTTGAATCGCGGCAGGAAATCTGCTTCGAGAAATACAGCAAGCAGGTGGCCATCGAAGCGAACATCATGCTCTCCATGGCCCGCAAATCGATTATCCCGGCAGTCAACCGCTACGCCGGCGAAATCGCCCGCACCGCCAGCGCAGTCTACGCCGTCGATCCGCAGCTGGACGTCAGTCCGCAGACCGGCCTGCTCAAGCAGGTCCTCGATGCCCTGAAAGGTCTCGAACGCGAACTGGCCGCCCTGGAGCAGCTGCTCAACGAAGCCATGGGCAAGGACGAGGGCAGCTTCGAACAGGCCCGCTTTTACCGCTACGAAGTCTTCGAGAAAATGGAAGCGGTGCGCAGCTTTGGGGACCGTCTCGAACAGCTGGTCGCCAAAGACCTCTGGCCCTTCCCGAGCTACGAAGATATGCTCATGCAATTATAATGGAAAAATAAGGTTGAGAGTCAGCTCTTCAGTTCATCGGCCCCCGCATCCGCGGGGGCTGTTTTGTATCCTGGCGGGTATGCCGCCCGTTCACCGGATCGTCACTACTGTTACAATCTTTCAGAGCCGGGGCTATGGTGCCCGCCACCGCAAGCTCAGCTCCAGCGGTTCGAAGAGGGTGGCCGGCTGCAGAAAGGGAATAGTGGCCTCGGCGCGGCCATCCCGCAGGGTGAAGCCCTCGGCCGAGAGAATCTCGCCCTCCACCCGTACCACTATCTGCAGGTTCTGCGACTGCAGGGCCCGCTCCAGCTCGCTGCGCGCGGCGTAGGTGCCCAAGGCGTAGACCATCATGTCGACGTACTCGGCCTCGGTCAGGGGTTCGGGCTGCGGTCCGAAGGTGAGCATGGTTTGCTGCTCCTGCATGCCCAGCAGGCTGTAGAGGCTGGAGACATTCTTCGAGTTCAGGCTGAACTGCAGTGTCCGTTCCCCGTCGCTCTCGCTGAACTCCACTACCGGCGGCACGTCGGGGTCCTGCGGAGCCGGCAGTACCTCGGCCGGGTTGTCGAAACCGGCGGTCAGCTCGATGTGGCCCGGAGCGGCCCGCCGGAAGTCCTGCAGAGCCGCACCGTCGGTGCGGGCAAAGGCAGCGGCGATTTTAGCTTCGTCAAAAATCCTAAACGGTTCGCCCTCGGAGTCTTCGCTTGCATCCGCTGACAGCCCGGCGGTCAGATCGCGCAGGTATTGCACAAATATCGGGTGCAGTTCGATGCGTACGGTGGTCGTACCGCTGCCGTCGGCCTGCAGAGCTACATCCTGACGGGCCGAACAGCCCGAAAACAACAGTAAAAAAACGCCGGTCATCACAATTGCCGGCAGCAATAGTCTTTTCATAGTCCATAATGTATCCCACTGATGCGTAATCGTCAATTCAGGACAAAAAAACAGTTGATTTTTTCACTCCGGATGCATAACCTATCCACACCAATAGGAGTGGTACCTTATGAAAGGCCTGATTGTTGCCGCCGGATATGGAACTCGTTTTCTTCCGGCTACCAAGACTATTCCCAAAGAGATGCTGCCGCTGGTCGACAAACCGACCATTGCGTTTATCATCGAAGAGTTTCTGGCCGCCGGCCTCCGCGAGATAGTCATCATCTCCTCCCGGCGGAAAAAGGCGCTCGAGGATTACCTCGACCGCGAAATGGAGCTGGAGTGGGCCTTTTCACGCGAAGCCGCCGCCGGCAGCAGCTCCAGCGCGGCCAAACTGGCCAAAATCAGGCCTTACGACGCCCAATTCGCCTTTGTGCATCAGCAGGAGATGCGCGGAACCGGCCACGCCTTTCTGCAGGCCCGTCATTTGCTCAAGGACGAGCCGTTTGTAGTTGCTTATCCGGACGATCTGCACTTCGGAGAGCCGCCCCTGGCAGCCCAGCTGGTGAAGGCGTATAAGGAAACCGGCAAATCGGTAATGGCCGCCATGCACGACCCACCTAATCTGGAGCGCTACGGGGTACTGGACATCGCCCCGGACGGTATACACGTGCAGGATATCGTCGAGAAGCCGGCCAAGGGCGAAGAGCCCAGCCGCGAGGCTTCGGTGGGACGCTACCTGTTCACCCCCGACATCTTCCCCTATCTGGAAGAGGGCTGGCAGAAACACAGCGGCAGCGGCGAGTACTATCACATCTACGCCCTGAAAAAGCTCATGCAGCAGGAGCGGGTGGTATTCCGGCAGATGAAAGGTCGCCGGCTCGACATCGGCGCCCCGGTCGGATACCTGGAGGCGCTGCTGCGCTATGCCGCCGACGATCCGGAACTGAGCGCAGTAATGCAGCGAGTGTGGCCGCAGCTCTCCGGCCAACAGGCCGAATCAAAATAGGTACGCGCAATGGTATTTACCTTGTGGACACTTTTTTTCCTGCTCACTCCGGCAGTCATTCTCACACTGACCTATAAATACGATCATCTCAGCAAACTGGGAGCCATCGTCATCACCTATGCGGTGGGGCTGGTGATCGGTAACGTCGGGGTACTGCCGGAGGGAATCGGCCCGCTGCAGAACCAGCTGGCCAGCTACACGGTTCCGGTGGCGCTGCCGCTGATCTTCTTCAGCCTCAATCTCACCCAGTGGCGGACCCTGGCCCGCCGCACGGTGCTTTCGCTGATCAGTGCGCTGGTGGCGGTGAGCATCGGCACTGCAATTACTTTTTTCATCTTCCGCTTCATCACCGGGCCGGAAACCTGGAAAATCGCCGGCATGCTGGTCGGTGTGTATACCGGCGGCACCCCCAACCTGGCGGCCGTTGGTACCGCCCTGAACGTAAGCTCGCTGACCTATGTGGCGGTCCACGGTTCGGATGTAGTGGTCTCCAGTTTCATTCTGCTGCTGCTGATCACCGCGTTTCCGAAACTCTTCCGAAAGATTCTGCCGCCCTTCGAATCGAACGATGCCCACGACGGCAACTACCACACCATTACGCCCTACTTTACTGGATATTCCCGGCGTGAGATAATTGATATATTCAAAGCCCTGGGTTTAGCGTTAGTAATCTTCGCTGCAGGCGGATCTTTTACACTTTTTCTCCCCGACACAGCGGCACTGCCAGCCGCTATTCTCACCATCACTACATTGGGAGTCGGCTGCTCGTTTTTTCCGGCGGTTCGCCGTATGAAGAACAGCTTCCAACTCGGCTACTATCTTATTCTGATCTTCTCACTGACCGTCAGCTCGATGGCCAATGTGCAGAGCTTAGTGTTGTCGGCGCCGATGATCCTGCTGTACGTGGCGCTGCTGCTGGCCCTGGTTTCGGGGATCCATCTGCTGTTTTCAGCAGTTTTTCGTATCGATGTTGATACACACATTATCACCTCCACCGCCTTCATTTTTTCACCGCCCTTTGTGCCGGTGGTAGCAGCGGCGCTGAGGAACAAGCAGGTGATCGTCAGCGGCATACTTACCGGAGTTACCGGTTGGGTTATCGGCAACTACCTGGGGGTTGCCCTGGCCTATGCGCTCAAAGGCTTTATGTAAACCCAGAGAAGGAGTTTCTCCATGAACGAAGCAGTTAAAATCGAACAGGTAAAACCGGGAACGCAGGCGGAAAAAGAGTTCCTCCAGCTTCCGTTTACCGTATATAAAGACAATCCGCACTATGTTCCCTGGTTCACCCGGACCATGAAGAAGATAGTTGCCAAAAATCACCCCTTCTTCGAACACTCCGAGGGCGAGTTTTTTATTGCCAGGCGTAAAGACGAGACGGTCGGACGGATTGCACTGCTCGAGCCGAAGCGCTTCAACGAGTACCAGGACAAAAAGGACGCCCGTTTCTACTTTTTCGAGATAAAAGACGATCTGGGGGCGGCCCGCGAGCTGTTCACCTTTGCCGAGGAATGGGCTATGCAGCGCGGTTTAGACCGCCTGATCGGCCCGCAGGGCTTTTCCGGCTTCACCGGGGCGGGTGTGCTGGTCGACGGATTCGACCAAACCGCCTCCATGACCATGATGAGTTACCACTTGCCCTATTACCGCGAGCTGCTCGAATCGGTGGGCTTTGAAAAGTACAAGGACTTTTACAGCGCCGAAATCGATGCAGAAACTCAAATGCTGCCGCAAAAGTACAAAATTTTTGCTGAGATGGCAAAAAAGCGCGGCCGCTTTACGGTACCGGATTTGTCAACGAAACACGAACTGCACGAGGTTGCCCGGGAAGTCGGCCGGCTGTACAATGAATCCTGGGATGATCACGAGGAGTTCTGCCCGATGACCGATGCCGAAATGAACCAGCTCATTAAGGATCTGCTGCAGATAACCGAGCCGTCGCTGGTAAAGGTTATCCGCCGGGAAGACGAGCTGGCCGGATTCGTACTGGCCTTTCCCGACCTCTCGGCCGCGCTGAAGCGGGCCAACGGCAAGGTGAATCCGCTCATCCTGCGTAGCCTGATGAAGGAAAAACAAAAAACCACCAAATATCTAATAAACGGACTGGGTATCCTCCCCCAGTACCAGAAAAACGGCGGCATTGCCATCCTCTTCAACGAGATGGCAAAAACACTGCGCCAGCACAATGTCAGTACAGCAGAAATGACGCAAATTGCCGAAACCACCGATCTGATGATCAGCAACATCAAAAAAATGGGCGCCCGCATCTACAAAACCCACCGAGTATACCAGAAAAAGCTCTAAATCCGCTCGTTTAAGGGCTATTTGCTTTTGCTCATTCAAACTTATTACACTTAAAGAAACAACACGGAAGGGAGCGGCATATGGAAACCGTACAAGGTCTGACACAACACGAAAAGATGTTTTTGGCCGGGTGTATGAAAAATCTGATTCTGATCGATGGAACCATCGAAACCAACGAAATCGAAGGCCTCGACGATGTTATCGATGCCCTGCGCTTCACCGATTTCGACGAACGCCTGGACAAGTTCGAAGAGCAGACCCACACCTGGGAGAGGTTTTGGGAAGAGGCCTCGCAGATAAAAGCACCGGAATCACGCGCGTTCATTCTGACCGTGCTCGAGGAGATGGCGGTAAAAGACGCCCTCTACGAGCGGGCCGAACGCAAGCTCATCGACGACCTGCGGGCCCATTGGGACATGCCGGCCGAGTAGTCGCTGTCTCCGGTTTTTTAGCGGCCGGCCGCGGCTTCCGCCGAGTACCGCGATGCCTTGGCCTCGAACTCCGCGGCCTCACCACTCTTTCCGCGCTTACGGCAGCCGGCGGCATAAAACGCGCATTTTTTCGCGAGTTCCGCTGCAGCTGACTGCTGGAGTTCGCAGGCCCGGGCATGTCGCGCAAACCATCGACCCCGCACCAAATCCTCCAAGCCTTTCAAACGAAACAGTTCAATATGCCCGTATTTCTCGGAGAGCTGCTCGCCGTGGCCGGCCCGTTTGACAATCAGTGGTTCGTCCACATACTCCACCGGATGCAGAGCTGCCAGCCGCAGCCACAACTCGTAGTCCTCGGCTATCTCCAGGTCCTCCCGAAACCCGCCTAACGCCGCGTACACGCTCCGCCGCATCAGCACGGTGGACGGGCCTATCATGCATTTTTTGAGGGCGTCCGGGAACACATCGCCGCGGCGCCGGTGACGATGCCGCTTCTGGCTGATGATTTTTTCATCCCGCAGCCAGATCTCCTTCGAGTGCACCAGCGCCGGAGCGCCCCCCTCCTCCCGCAAGCTTTGAACCAGTAGGGGGACTTGCAATTCAAGCTTTCGCGGCAGCCAGAGATCGTCGGAGTCGAGAAACGCAATCAGGTCGCAGCGGGCGGCCGCCACTCCGCGGTTGCGCGCCGCCCCCGGCAGGCCGGTATGATCTATCCGCAGATAGCGAAAGCGCGGGTCGGCGGCGAACAGCCGGCGCGCCGCGTTCGGCGGGTCGGTGGACCCGTCGTCCACCAGGATACACTCCAGCTGCGGATACGACTGGAAGAGCACCGACCGTACCGCCTCCAGGGCCAGCTGCGGTCGGTTGTACACCGGAATAATAACGCTTATCCAGGGCTGCTGCATCAGTCGCCCCCCTCGGCGGTTTCGGCGCGGCCGACGGCGGTCAGCACACTCCCGGCCGACAGAGCCTCGGAGCCGTAATAACGCCCGCCGGCGGCTTGGGCAAAGCGGCGCATCTCCTGCGACTGACCGGCAGCTGCCGGTTTTGTATCGATGCAGATGAGCTCGTCGGCCTGCCGGCGCAGCCGCGGCAGCAGGCGCAGCACTTCGTCGTGAGGTTCGGCTGCTTTGTGCAGCGGTACGTTCGCCTCGCCATCCGACAGCAGCACCACAATTTTCGAACCGGCGCTGCCGCGGGAGCCGACTTCGTGCAGCATCTGCAGCCCCTTGGCCAGGGCATCGGACATAGGCGTTGCCCCTTCCGGCCGCAGCCCATAGAGCGCTTTGCGGGCCAGTGATACCGAAGCGGTCGGCCGCAGCAGCAGCCGGGCTTCCCGACCGCCAAAGGCGATAACCCCGACGGTGTGCCGCTGCTGGTACGCCCGCGTGAGCAGCGCCATCACGCTGGCCTTCACCACGGCCAGCCGCCGGCTGGCCCCCATCGAATCGCTGGCATCCACCAGAAAGAGCACAAAGACCTTTTCAGTAGTGCGCCGCACCCGCAGCCGCAAATCACCGGGCCGCACCGCAAGCTTTGAACCAGGGCCGGGGCCAGGGCCGGCGGCAGCGGCAGCGGCAGCGGTGGCGGTGGCGGGGCGGCGCAGCAGGCTGTTACGAAGCGTGGAGGTCCAGTCTATGTCGTGAACCTTTTCGCCCGGGCTGGGGGCCCGCGAGGAGACGGTTTTGCCTTGGCGGCCGCTGCGGCGCCGGCGGCTGCGCCGTTTTCGGGACTGAGCGGACTTCCAGCCGCGCGGCAGGATGCGCAGCGCCCGTGGCGATACGTCTATCCGCTCGGCGAGTTCGGCCTCATCGGCCTCTTCTATCGTGGGCTTTTTTTTTTCAGGAAATCGAAGACGATGCTGCCGGCAGCTGCCGAGCCGGGAACCTGCAGCTCTTCCAGCGGATCTACCGTGCGCTCGGCCCGGCCCTCGAAGGCTGAGGGCTTTTCAGCAGGCTGGTCGTGCGGCGGAGCCTGACTTTTCCGGGCATCCGGCTGCGGCGGGGCTTCGAGGTCCGGCAGCTGTACACCGGCCAGCAGCTGCTCGAGCCGGTCGGCCGCACTCTCGGGGGTGTCGTCCACCCGCCCGCCGATCCGGTGCGGCAGAGCCAGGCGGGCCGCCTCCTGGACATCCTGCGGGGCAACCCGCCGGCGGCTGTTCAGCGCGGCCAGGGCCACGGCACATTTCGCCATGACAATATCGGCGCGGTGGCCCTGTACCCCGCCCTGCGCCGCATAGCTGACGATGGTGTCCCACAGCTCCTCCGGCAGCTCGACCTGCGGCAGCAGCTCCCGTGCCGCCGCTACTGTGGCACTGAGGCGCTGCTGCTCGGCCCGCCACTGTTCGGCAAAGCGGCGCGGGCCGGCTTCGAAGGAAATCCGGCGGCGGGCGATGGCCTTGCGCAATGCCGGCTCGCTCTCGCCCTTTACGCTGATGCAGAGCCCGAAGCGGTCGATAAACTGCGGCCGCAGCTCCCCCTCCTCGGGGTTCATGGTTCCCACCAGCAGGAAGTCGGAGGGGTGCTCCAGGGAGAAACCCTCCCGCTCTACCCGGTGAACTCCGGTGGCCGCCGCATCCAGAACGAGGTCGACCAGGTGGTCCTCTAAGAGGTTCACTTCATCGATGTAGAGGATGCCGCGGTTGGCCGCCGCCAGCAGTCCCGGCTCGAAGCGGCGCTGGCCGGTGCGCAGGGTCTCCTCGAGGTGGACCGTGCCGGCCACCCGCTCTTCGGTTGCGTTCAGCGGCAGCTCGACCAGCGGCACCGGGATGGTGGCGGTTTCAAGGCCGGTGGCGCGGATTTTATCGCGGCACTCGGCATGCGGGGTGTCGGGGTCGGCGGGATCGCAATGGTAGGGGCAGTCCTGCACCACCTGCAGCGGCGGTAGAAGTTCGGCCAGTCCGCGTACGATGGTGGTTTTGCCGGTGCCCTTTTCGCCGCGGATCAACAGCCCGCCGATGGAAGGGTCGACCGCATTGGCCAGCAGGGCGGCCTTCAGGCGCGGCTGACCGACCAGTGCGGCAAAGGGGAAAACGGGGCGCTGATAGCGGGTCTGTTGGCCTGGGCCGGCTGCACCGGCTGTGTTTGTCTTGCTCACTCTATTGACACCTCATGCTGATATCTCTAGGCTTACATTCTATAAGATAAACTCTACAGGAGCAACGCAGATGAAACAACATATCACTACGGGACAATTTCCCGACGACTTTACCTGGGGGGTGGCCACCGCCAGTTACCAGGTGGAGGGAGCGGTGGCCGAGGACGGCCGCACCCCTTCGATCTGGGACACCTTCAGCCACACCCCCGGCAAAATCGCGCACGGACACACCGGCGACGTGACCTGCGACCAGTATCACCGCTACCGCGAGGATGTCGCCCTGATGCGGCAGCTGGGGCTGGATTCCTACCGCTTCTCCCTTTCCTGGTCGCGCCTGTTTCCCGGCGGCGGCAGTCAACTGAACCAGAAGGGCTATGAGTATTACAGCGCCCTGATCGAGGAGCTGCTGGCCAAGGGTATTGAGCCGGCAGTGACGCTGTATCACTGGGACCTGCCGCAGGAGTTGGAGGATGCCGGCGGCTGGCCGGAGCGTTTTATCGTCGACAAGTTCGTGGCCTATGCCGAACGCTGTTTCGACCTCTTTCCGCAGGTGAAAACCTGGATTACCTTTAACGAGCCCTTTTGCACCTCGATTCTCGGCTACCATGTCGGGGTGCACGCCCCCGGCCGCACAGACCGTCCGGCGGCCTACCGCGCCATCCATCATCTGCTGCTGGCCCACGGCAAAACCGTGCAGGCCTTCCGGGCCCGGCAGGCCGGCAATGAAGCGCAGATCGGTATTACGCTGAACCTGTTTACCCCGCGGCCGGCCACCCGCCGGCCGGAAGACATTGCCGCCGCCGACCGGGCGGCCGACCAGAGCAGCCGCATGTTCCTGGACCCGATCCTCGGCCGCAGCTATCCGCAGCGCCATCTGGATGCCTACCCCGAGGTCAGCATGCCGGTGGAAGCGGGAGATATGGAAACCATTGCCCAGCCGATCGACTTCCTGGGCCTGAACTACTACTGGGAAGATGCCGCTGAAGCGGCTCCAGACCAGCCGGAGGGCTTCCGCATGGTGCAGCAGTATCAGGACCGCACCACCATGGGCTGGCCGATTACCCCGGAGGGCTTCTACCGCCACATCCGCTGGGTGGCCGACCAGACGGGCGACCTGCCGCTGTACATCACCGAGAACGGGGCCGCCTTCCCCGACCGCTTGAGCCCCGACGGTCTGAGCTGCAGCGATCCGCAGCGCATCGACTATCTGCGCCGCCACCTCGAGGTCTGCCGGCGGGCGGTGGCCGAGGGCGTACCCCTGAAGGGCTACTTTCTGTGGAGCTTTATCGACAACTTCGAGTGGGCCTACGGCTTTGAGCAGCGCTTCGGCATCGTCTACTGCGACTATGTAAACCAGCGCCGCGTGCCGAAGGACAGCTTCTACTTCTACCGCGATGTGGTAGCCGGGATGGAGCCGGTCTGACGGGCTTTCCCGGCGGCCCCGGGAGTTTCAGATCCCTTTGGCCCCGGCCGTCCGCGCGGCGGTGCGGGGCTGCTGATAACACGTTTTATAAAATTTTAAGCGCGAGGCCCGAATACTGCTCGAAACCGCGGTCGCAGGTGACGAAGGTGCAGCCGGATTCGATGGCCAGGGCCGCGAAGAACGCGTCCGCAAAGAGGTTGCCGGAGGGTGTGGCCGGCGATGGAGTCGGCGAAGGCCATGGCGGTGTCGAACGGGGTGGGCGGAGTGAAGACTCGCGGGTGAGTGACTACCCGCAGAAAGCCGCTGTGCACGGCTGCGGTGGATAGGAAGGGATAGGGCGCTGAGGTCACACGCTATATTATTGCCAAAAATTCTGCCGCAGACTGAAGTACCGGAACAAGTACGCCTGTATTAATTAACAGTGATAAAGCAGGAAATTTGGAATGTAATGCACTTTTTATAAGAATTATTGTATTTAAACGCTAAATATTATAATATTCTGCGTAT
>CAZRWN010000023.1:36047-40974 GCA_964603735.1 uncultured Sediminispirochaeta sp.
ACTTTTTATAAGAATTATTGTATTTAAACGCTAAATATTATAATATTCTGCGTATTAGAAAAATACTATCCAGCAGTGATAAGAAATGGATTGAATTTTCAGGTGACGAACCGGACATACGCAATCTACTCAACTCTCCGACTTCCACCAGAATAAAGGACCTTATTTCCGGAGCAGAGTTAGTGTTTATCGATGAGGCCCAACGGATCCCCAATATCGGGCTGACATTGAAACTGATGGTCGATCAAATACCGGAAGCTCAGGTTATCGCCAGCGGATCTTCGTCTTTTGAACTGACTGCCGGCATATCGGAAGCATTAACAGGGAGAAAATTTGAGTTCCGCTTGCTCCCGCTATCTTGGAAAGAGCGTGCAGATTACTTCGGTCGATTAGAGGAAAACCGCAGGCTTGAAAAGCGGCTGATCTTTGGAAGTTATCCAGAAATTACCGTCTCACCAAATGAAGAAAGGGAGTTACTCCAGGAACTCGCCGGCAGCTATCTTTACAGAGACCTGTTGACTCTCGATCAGCTCAGAAAACCGGCGATATTGGATAGGCTTCTGCAAGCCCTCGCGTTACAAATCGGCAGTGAAGTGTCGTTTCAAGAGCTCAGCCGGACAATCGGGGTTGATAATCAGACGATAGAGAGGTATATCAATTTACTCGAGAAGGCCTTTGTTATTTTTCGCCTCCCGGCATTCAGCCGCAACGTGCGCAGCGAAATAAGAAAAGGAAAAAAATATTACTTCTATGACAACGGTATTCGAAATGCGGTGATCAATAATTTTTCATACCTTCAGTCCAGGAGTGATGTGGGGGCCCTTTGGGAAAACTACCTTATTTCAGAGCGAATAAAAACGCTTTTCTACCGGCAGCCCTTCACCCGTGCCTACTTCTGGCGCACTACTCAGCAGCAGGAAGTGGATTATATTGAAGAACAGGAAGGTGAACTCTCGGCTTGGGAGTTCAAATGGAATCCAAATTCGAAGCGAAAAGCTCTACCGCTGACCTTTACGCGTAATTACACGCCGAAGGTAGCAAATACTATCACTCCCGATAGCTATGAGAGCTTCTTACAATAATCACAAGTGTACTGCCGGCCACGGCGGGCTATCGAGAGCAAGCAGGCGGGCCTGGCGGTACTGAACGAGGCGCACGATTTGTTAGAGAAGCACGGGATTCTGCTGCGCCCCTTCCGGCCGAAGTTCAGTCTGCTCGACCGGCGGAGCAGGCGGATTCTCGGGCTGCGGACGCAAAAGCGGCTGCCACTGTTGTAAAAACGTCACTGCTGCACGCCGCTGGGGCGCGCAGCCAATGGTTTTGCTCAGCGCTATGAAGATCGATTCGACCCGCTGCGCGGATCGACGCTGATTACCTGCCCTTCGCTGCCGAAAGTCACGATCAGGTTGCCGACGTAGCGATACAGCTGTCCGCTGTTCACATTTACTACAAAGTTTCCGTTGGCGCTCTGCCGATCAATCCGATCCGTTCGCCGCCGTCCTCCACATAGGCTCTGCGAGCGGCCTTGCCGGCGTTCTCTTCTACGCTGGCACCTTCTTCGCCGATCTCTATCTCGGCGGCCGCCTCATTTTATTTGACCACCAGCACTTTCCTGTATTCATCGATATCCGGCGCAGTCACCCGAATGTAGTAGATGCCCCGGGCTACAATGTTGCCGGCCTGGTTGCGGCCGTCCCAGCTGATGGCGTATTCGCCAGGGGCCTGTCTTCCGCGCTTGAGCACATCAACCAGATCTCCGCCCAGATTAAACACCTGAATTGTTACACGTCCACCTTTTTCAAGAATATAGTGCAGATCAACCTTTTCATCCCTCCGCGGGTCGATCACATTCTGGAGTATCGAAACCCGGCTGGTCTGTGCCCGTACTCTCTGCAAATCGAAACTCCAAGGTCGTACTCTACGATACCAGTCGCTTGCAGTCTCATCTTCACAACGTCCGTGGTACAAGGGAGGTGTACCGCCGACAGGGTACTCAAAGAAAAAGTCAAAGGATGTGTTGTCAATTAATTCACTATTACTTGAAGGAATCGTATAGGCTGCAATCGCATCCGCAGTATCAGTGTCGGGCAGGTTATCTACCCCCGAAGTGAGCGGAAACGGGACGATACCGCTGAAATCACTTTCGTCGAAACTCGGCAGCCATAAACCCGGGTTATCGCTGCTAATAAATGGGGAAGAGACTTGAGTATTAAAGTGCAATCGCGCATTGCCTCCGGTACCGGCTACGTTGCTTTCTATATAGATTTCTTGAGGCTGTAGAAAATCTGTCCCGTCAAATGCTGTAATACGCCCTATATCGGGTTCGCGTTCAAGGCTGCGTTGAGTTTCGGTGTTGATGGCATATACCGGCTGGATAACACCTAGTCCGATGTCGGTTAGACGGTGCACATCTTCAAATGAGGTATTCGGTGTAGCCGCCATATCCTGAAAACTTGAAGTTATATTCAGTCGAGGGTCTCCCGCTCCCTGACCAGTATCGCGAATATCGTCGGAGGTCACTGTATTGGTAAGCGGTAATACGATTTCTTTGACCCCGCCGTTTTCCGTACTCTCAGTTGTAATGCTGCCTGAATTGTCAATTGCTGCGGCCGCTGTATTTTCGAGAGCAAAATCTCCAGGTGTGAAAGCTCCGCCGCCGGCTCTCTCTACTCCTTCGGAAAATTGAATGAAAAGCTCATCTCGCGGCCCATTTGCGATCGATAGAGTATAACCGATTACCGGATCTGCATTATCCTCCATGGCCGGAGGAATTGTCGGCATGGTAACAATGTAGGATTCAGTAGCACTATCCACCAGGGTAGTATTGTTGACTATGTCCCAGGAGGGAGTAACCCCGGTATCCAGGTACGGTTTTTCCTTTAAATAGATTACAAAATCTTCTGCATTTAAGCCAACATTTGCTCCAAGCGCATAACCGGTAACCTGGTAACCTTCAACTTCTGCCTCGAAACCGTCGAATTCTTCATAAGGATCCGGTGGTGCAGTGTAGTCCTTTAAAGGGGCGGGAAGGGTAATTATCAAACCGTCGATTTTACCATTTTGATCTTCATCCCAGGTTCTGTTGCTCTGCACTAACATCTGACTGATCCAACCGGGAGTAGTAGCAGGATCTGTAAACATTTCCCCAGTGATTACATTGATATTTCTGGGAGTGGCGTGACTGTATTGTATTCCGACATTCTCCATTACGATTGAAGCACCACTCTGCAAATCAAAAACAAAATATGAGGTATCAGGTCCTGTGTACCCCTCGTTCGTAAGTAAAATACTCCAGTCATCGCTAGTTGCAGGCCCCTGAATTGTAAAAGTTCCTCCATCTATAATTCTAGTGGTACTTGCATTCTCAAACGCCAATGTTCCGGTAACGTTTCGGGTAAAATCGTAGAATGCACTATTACCGCTGATTACCTGGTCAGGCGCACCGGCTACTGCGGCTACCGGGAGCGCACCATAGGGAACGTTTCCGACTGTGTTAAAAATAACTTCGCTCTGGTTTGCAATAAAACCACCAAAACTGACGCTGTCGTTATTATTCGTCCAATTGCCGCCAACATTAAATGTATATCCAGTATTGATGAATTCAATTTGTCCAATATCATTGTCATCATTATCGATGATTACATTTCCGTTGACATTAATATTCGCATCCAGCCGTAAATTACCATCGATGATAATAAGATTGTTCCCAACGGTAAAATCGCCAGATGCGGTATAATTTTGAGCACCCTCGATAAACAGATCGTTGAAAGCTGCAGTCGGAATAACCACAGTTCCTGCGGTGCCACCGTCGGTGTATCGAAAGGTGCCAACTGATGTATATCCCGTGATCGTCTGGGTAGCTGCGGTACCGTAGAGTCTCACCTCTCCCGTATTGTTTAGGTCGTTTATTGTAAAATCGTTTCCTTGCAAATCGGCAATGGTACTCGCATCTACCGTTAATGATCCGGTAATGCTCAGCATGTTAGTGACAGTCAGTGTTCCGCCTCCACCGGCTTTCGTCACGTTGTTATACGTATCTCCACCGGTGGTAAAACCCTGGTTGCCGGCACCGTCGAATGTTACCGTCTCTCCATTGGCGCTGAAATTTCCGTTGTTCAGCCAGTCTCCCTCGAGATTGATATTGTTGGTATTCGGGTCGAAGGTGCCTCCTGCGATAGTGAAATTACCGGTAATATCAAAGGCACCATTTTGTGTAATCGTGTTGGATCCCCCACATTGAAGGGTAAGATTTGCAGGAGCGGTAATACCGTTTATCGTCATGTCATTGGTGTCTCTAATAGAAATGTGATTTCCCGCACCGGAATTGCTTACTGTGACGTTGCCCACGAAGTCGTTATCTTGATCATCTAATATAACAGCTCCAGCGTTTGCAGTGATGTCGGTAGTGCCGGTTACTATCAACTCTCCGCTCTGTGTAATTCCCGACTGCGTAGTGACCGTTAAATTACCGCTTATATTGTTTGATGGCACTCCGAACTGGAACGTATCGGTATCCTGGAGGGTAACATTTGCACCGGCGGAAATGACCACATCTCCGAAATCGTTGTCCGGATCGTTTAGCGTAATATCCTGATCCGCACCATCATTCGCAGTAATATTTGCTACCCCCGATACTAAGACATCCCCCGACTGGGTTACTGATCCCTCGACCGTGAGAGTAAAGTCGCCTACATTCTGATCTATAAATACAAGTTCGAGATCAAGTCCTCCATCGTTATTGAATGTTACGTTACCGCCAGTCGTATTCGTCACATCCAGCGCACCTACCGCGTTCCCGCTTCCGGTGAAGCTCACGCCCCCGTCCGCGTCAATGGTGAGGTTCGCCTCGGTAATGCCGGTCGTCCCGCCGCTGTCTTCCACCGCGCTGTCGGCCACCAGGCTCATGTCGGTCACGTTCGCCGTGTCG
>CAZRWN010000024.1:0-28523 GCA_964603735.1 uncultured Sediminispirochaeta sp.
TTGCCGGCGTGCACGCCGGCAAAAGGAACCCAGGGTACCTGGTCTACTTTCTCATTGCGAAAGGTTGCCATTATGCGTTCTTTTCCTGTCATCTTATTTACTCCTCATCAATTAGTTATGCAGTTACTTGGTCTATTGCCTGTTTGAATAGTGTTGTGGCAACGGTGCGGGGAGGGACGATCACCGTAATGCCCTCTTCGATTGAATCGGTGACCGACTCTGCAGCCGGCTCGACCGAAACCTGCTCGCCGGAGGCGCTGGCAAAGCGCAGCCCCTCTTTGGTTTTAAGGTAGCCTTTCACGCGGTAGGCCTGCTTTGAGAGGAACTCAACCGCCTGCGCCAGCTGGGCTTCATCCAGCAGCACTTCCGGTTTCCAGACTACGGCCTTCGGCCGGCCGGTCTCGCCCCAGCCTTTATATTCAGCGGAGCCATAATCGTGGCTAAGCGGGCCAGTCGGCAGCATTTCGAACGAAAGCGTGCCGTATGAGGTTTCGCGTATCTCTGCGTGTGGGTTTATTGATTGGATTCGCTTCCGCAGGCTCCCGATCTCCTCTGCTGAAGCCAGGTCGGTCTTATTCAGCACTACCAGGTCGGCATAGTCGATCTGTTCTTTTACTGCGTTTACCACCTGCAGCAGTTTGGGTGTGCGTTGAGCATCTACTACCGCAACCATACCGCGGTACGTGAGGCCTTTGCCGCTGGTCTGCAGCACCTGCTCCATGATATCGGAGAGTGCCGACGGCTTCGCCAGCCCCGATCCTTCCACCAGAATTACATCCGGGCCTTTCTCTACCAGAGAGTTGACAGATTTTACAAAGTTGCCGGAAATACAGGAACAGAAAATCTGCCCCCCGTTCAACTCGATTACATCATCATCTCCACGCTGCTCGATAAGATGCTGGTCGACTCCGAGTTCTCCGAAATCATTTACCACAACTCCTACCCGTTTCGACTGCTTTTCGGCCAATAAGTGGTTGAGAAGGGTTGTTTTTCCTGAGCCCAGAAAGCCTCCCAGTATCCATAGGTCGATTGTCTTTTCGCGCACATCCGCCTCCTTGAACGATGGTGGAACTCATTGTAAGCCTATACGAGCCTGGGGTGCTTCTCTATCACGTTCTAGACAATTTTAGTAATTTTTTTGGCTCTCATTTGCGGGGCGAGGGGGCTTTGTGTTCAGTCTGCAGTAAAGGGCGGAGGCCCGGTCGATTCGCGGGCTTTGAGTTGTGGGTCGAGCATTATCTGAATAGGGGTGTTGTTAGGATGTGCCTTGTCGATAAGACTGATAAGCTTTTCGATGGCCACAATTGCACCCTTGTGCAGCTGGACGTCAATGGTGCTGAGGTTGATGGAGTGGTGGGCGGCCAGCGGGATATCGTCGAATCCCATTATGGATATATCCTCGGGCACCCGCAAGCCCTTCTCCAGCACCAGATCGAGCACCTGCAGGGCCATGAAGTCGTTGGCGGCGAAGATGGCGGTAGGACGCACGGGAAGGCGCAGAAGCTCTTCGACCGCTTCCAAGGTCTTCTTTTTGTCGTAGCCGCCCTCCTTTATCAGGTATGTTCCCTTTTCTATTTGGAACTGTTCTCCCTGTTCGATAAACGCCTTGAGCCGTTCGACACCGGTTGAAAACCGGCGGGGTCCGGAAACGAAGCCGATGCGGCGGTGACCGAGCCCGGTCAGATGTTCGAGTGCCAGCTTCACGCCCTGCTCTTCGTTGCAGCCGATGTAATGGGCGTTCTCCTTTTTCTCGAGGCGGCGGTGGTAGAGAATGGTGGGGTATCCTGACCGGATAATATTTCTGACCTTTTTATCCTGCAGATGGGTGGAGGCGATAATGAACCCGTCGACATTACGCTCCTGGAACGCGGTCAGAATGGTCTCCTCCTCCTGGGTGCTGTTGCCGGTATTGCCGACTATTAGGGTGTAGTTCTGTTTACGAGCCTGGAACTCGATGATTTTGGCAGCCTCTGAGTAGAACGGGTTGGTTATATCGGCAACCACCATGCCGATGGTGTAGGTTTTGCCGGTTTTCATGCTGCGGGCGGTTGCATCGGGCATGTAGTCGACCTCTTTGATCAACTGCATGATTTTGTCGCGGGTCTCTTCTTTTACGCCGCTCTTTCCGTTCAAGACCCTTGAAACTGTTGCAGTGGAAACACCGGTGAGTGATGCAATGTCTTTCAGTGTAAATGCCATTGTTCTTACCTTTTTGCCTACAGTATTGTAATAGGTCCGGTGAAAATGAACAACACTGAAAACATATATATTAGGTAAACGAATACAATTACATAGTAGTACAGAAACATGCTCTGTACAAGCTCTATTTACTGAAATGATTGAAGTTTTTAATTATACAAATTGTATATAATTGTAATTTTCCTGATAAAATTGTTCGCGCAATCTATTGACAGCCGAAATATCTGTGTTAGAATGAAAAAGTAAACGATTACAATAAAATAGACATTATAATCAGGAGGATTTTATGATCAAGGTCGGAGTAGCCGGATACGGCGTTATAGGTCAGCGACTGGCTGACGGAGTTGCAAAACAGGGTGATATGGAACTGGTAGGAGTGGCGGATGTAGCGCCTACACTGCCGGTACGGGCATTGGCCGAACGGGGTATGCCGTACAATCTGTTTACCGCTATGCCAGAAAAGCGTGGCGCCCTCGATGAACTTGGAATACCGGTCAGCGGTACCCTCGAGGATCTGGTAAAAGAATGTGATGTGATGCTCGATGCTACCAGCGCCGGTATCGGTGCCAAGAACAAAGAGATTTATCAGAAATACAATACCAAAGGGATTTTTCAGGGCGGGGAGAAGAATGATGTAGCCGATGTTTTTTTCCATGGCTATGCGAACTACGAAAAGGGCGTCGGCGTCGACTATCTGAAGCTGACCAGCTGCAATACCACCGGACTGATCCGCGCCATCGATGCCATCGACCGGGCGGTCGGGGTAGAGAAAACCGCTATCACTATTATTCGGCGCGTGGCCGACCCCGGCGATTATCACCGCGGCCTGACCAATGCGCTGGAGGTAGCTAAAGCTCCGAACCACCAGGCCGAAGACTTGATGACCATAATGCCGCACGTAGATGCAACCGGTATCCTGGTGCACACTCCGGTTACCCATGGTCATATTATCACTCCCGTAGTAAGTACCAAAAAAGGCATAGATAAGAAAGAGCTGCTGGAAATTTTCAAGGCTCATCCTCGTATCAGGGTGGTGCGTCTGGAAGACGGCTTCCTCGGAAACGCCAGCCTCTTCAAATACGCCCGCGACCTCGGGAATGCCCGTGGCGATATGTATGAGATTGCAGTGTGGGAAGAAACCATTGTGAACAGCGGTGACGACATTATGTTCGCTATCAACATTCCGCAGGAAGCGGTTGTGATCCCCGAAAACATCGATGCTGTCCGGGCTGCTATGAAGATGCAGACCAGCAGAGATGAAGGGGTTGCTAAAACCAACGAATATCTGAATATGAAGGCCCGCAGGTAACCCGCGTTCAGTTCATTGAGGAGGTTGTACTATGGCCGAACTCGGCTTCAGACCGATGGAAGAGTTTGATGTTGCCGGTAAGCGTGTATTGCTGCGGGTAGATATCAACAGTCCCATCGATCCTGATACCAAGAAAATTGTTAATACGAACCGCATTGACAAGAGTCTGCCCACTATATCCTGGCTGCTGGACAAGGGAGCCAGGCTGGCTCTTATCGCCCACCAGGGCGATACCCTGGACTACCAGAACCTTATCCCCTTGGCCGAGCATGCGCAGAAACTGAGCGAAAAGCTGGGCCGTAAAGTCGACTACATCGACGATGTCTGTGGTCCGGCGGCGCAGGAGCGGGTAAAGAAACTAAAGGATGGCGAGGCGATTCTGCTGGGAAACCTGCGCTATCTCTGCGAAGAGATTTCAACATTCGAAAATGCGGTCAAACTGAAACCGGAAGAGATGCTCGACACCTATCTGGTGCGCTCTCTGGCTCCGCTGTTCGACCTGTATGTAAACGACGCCTTTGCCGCGGCTCACCGCAACGCCCCCAGTATGGTGGCTTTTCAGGAGCTTTTGCCGGCGGCGGCCGGACCTCTGTTTTTCAATGAGGTGTCCGCGTTGACCAAGGTGCTGAAAACTCCGGTGCACCCGTCGGTGTATGTCCTGGGCGGGGCCAAGATCTCCGACGCCTTTGGAATGATGGAACAGGTGCTGGCATCCGGTGCGGCCGACAAGATTCTGGCCTGCGGGGTGACCGGCGCGGTAATGCTGATTGCCTCAGGTGTCAACCTCGGTGCGGCTACCGACAAGTTTTTGAGCGACCGCAGTCTGGATGTGTTTATCGAACCGGCCCGCAGGTATCTGCAGGAGTATCCGGGGCGGATCGTAATGCCGGTTGACCTGGCCTACGAAGAGAACGGACAGCGGAAAGAGCTGGATGTAGCGGCTCTGCCCAAAGAGCAGCTGTTCATGGACCTGGGTGAGAAGTCGATCGAGATTTATGAAAAAGAGATCGCCGCGGCCGGAATGGTCTTTGTGAACGGACCGGCCGGAGTCTTTGAGCGAGATATTTTCGAGAACGGTACGCGCCGGCTCTGGGAAGCAATTGCCGCGGCACCGGGATACACGGTTGTTGGCGGAGGCGACAGTGTCAACGCCGCTGCTAAGTTTACCAATCTGAAGGATTACAGCTATGTCTGTACCGCCGGCGGGGCTATGGTCAGATTCCTTTCGGGCAAAAAGCTGCCTCTGATTGCAGCGATGGAAAAAGCGGGCAAAAAATGAAGGTAGCGGTACCGTATCTGCACGATATAGTCGAAGTGAGGCTTCCCGACAAACGGGTGATGGGTGTAGTCGAACCGAACGATCTGCGGGCAGAGAGACCTGCCCGCGAGCTGGTGGAGGCTGCGCTGCAGAACCCGGTGGGGGGAAAAGACTTTCGGGGCTTTATCGACGGGGCAAAGGATCTGTTGATCATCGTCAATGATCAGACCCGTCCCACCCCAACCCGAATGGTCTTGCAGTCGTTGGCGCCCCTGCTGGAGAAAACCGAGACTGAGGTTTCCTTCATGATAGCAACCGGCGTGCACCGCGGACCTACCGAAGAGGAATATCGCCACATCTTCGGTAACGAGCTTTTCGAGGCCTATCGTGACCGCATCTATGCCCATAATGCCCGTAAGGACGAAATGGTATACCTGGGCAACAGTCGGGCCGGCACCGAGATGTATGTGAACAAGATGGGTGTTGAGGCCGACCGGGTGCTGGTGATCGGTTCGGTAGAGCCCCATTACTTTGCCGGTTACACCGGCGGCCGGAAGGGCTTTCTGCCCGGCATAGCAAGTTACAAGACGATCGAGCAGAACCACAAACACGCCCTGCACCCGGGCGCCAAGGCGTTGGCCCTGGAGGGCAACCCGGTGCACGAGGATATGGTGGATGCGCTGAAGGTGGTGAAAAAAGAGATCTTCGCGGTTATGACCGTGCTGGATAAGGACCATTCGATCTATGCCGTTACCGCCGGGGATATCAACGAATCATTTTATGCGGCCATTGAATCCGCTGACGAGATCTTCGTAGCCGATATCCCGCAGAAGTCGGATGTGGTGGTAACTGTGGCTAAATATCCTATGGACATCGATCTGTATCAGGCGCAGAAAGCTATCGACAACGCCAAGCTGGCCCTGGCCGACGGTGGGATTATGATTCTGGTAGCCAGCTGCCGGGACGGAATAGGTGAGGAAGCCTTCGTAAAACTGCTCTCTTCAGCCGATACCCCCGAGGGTGTGCTGAAGGAGATTAAACAGGGCTATAAACTGGGTTATCACAAAGCCGGCAAGATGGCCGAGATTTTCCAGTGGGCCGAGGTGCATGCTGTCACAGAGCTGCCCGATGAGCTGTTGACCTCGCTGTTCATCGTACCGGAGCACGATCTGCAGACGGCAATTGACCATGCTTTGGACATACAAGGGGCTGCGGCGCAGGTGTTATTTCTTCTGGATGGAAGTGTAACAGTGCCCCGGCCCGCAAAATAAGCAAATAATATGAGTTAAGGACAGAAGAATGGATGAATTGAGAGAAAAAGCGTTAGCTTATCACAAAATGGATGGAAAACCCGGAAAACTGGAGGTAGTTCCTACCAAACCGTGTCAGACTGCCGATCAGCTCTCCCTGGCCTATACCCCGGGAGTAGCAAAGCCGGTGCTGGAGATAGATGCAGACCCTAACACCGCCTATGAGTACACCAACCGGGCCAACTTGGTAGCGGTTGTCAGCAACGGTACCGCCATTCTCGGCCTCGGCGATCGCGGGGCTCTGGCCAGCAAACCGGTTATGGAAGGCAAGGGAGTGCTGTTCAAACGCTTTGCAGATGTGGATGTGTTCGATATCGAGCTGGATACCAAAGATCCGGAAAAAATAATCGAAACGGTCAAGCTGATGGAGCCGACCTTTGGAGGCGTAAACCTCGAGGATATCAAGGCTCCCGAGTGTTTTGAAATCGAGAACCGGTTGAAAGCGGAAACTAATATTCCCATCTTCCATGATGACCAGCACGGAACGGCGATTATCTCGACTGCCGGGCTGCTGAATGCCGCCGAGATTACCGGCCGCAAGATGAGCGATATGAAAGTGGTGTTCAACGGGGCCGGTTCGGCCGGAATCAGCTGCGCCCGCATGCTGCTGGCGGCTGGCGGCAAGAAAGAAAACATCATTATGTGCGACTCGAAGGGCGTGATCTACAAAGGGCGTCAGAAGGGAATGACCCCGGAAAAAGAGGAGTTTGCCTCCGATTCCGATGCCCGCAGCCTGGAAGATGCTATGAAGGGCGCCGATGTGTTCATCGGACTGTCGGTAGCCGACTGCGTTACTCCGGAAATGCTGAACAGTATGGCCGATAAGCCGATTGTGTTTGCCATGAGCAATCCGAACCCTGAAATCGACTACCCGACAGCAATCGCCACCCGTAAAGATCTGATTATGGCAACTGGTCGCAGCGACTATCCGAACCAGATCAACAACGTGCTGGGCTTTCCCTTTATCTTTCGCGGTGCCCTGGATGTGCGGGCAACCTCGATTACAGAAGGCATGAAGATGGCCGCATCGCGTGCCCTGGCCGAACTGGCCAAACAGCCGGTACCCGAAGTGGTGAAAAAGGCCTACGGAGGAACCGAGTTTACCTTCGGTCCCAAGTATATCGTACCTAAGCCCTTTGACCCCCGTGTAATAGAGTATGAATCAGTGGCGGTTGCGAAGGCTGCCTGTGAAGAAGGCGTCGCCCGTCAGCCCATCACCGATTGGGATGCATACGCGGCGCAACTGCGTGATCGCATGCAGAAATATTGGGAATAACAAAAACAAGGAGAATATTATGGCTGCAAAAAAGAAGGTTGGAGTAATCCATACGTTTCTCTACTCGGTAGAGGACCTGAAGGCGCTTTTCGCCGAAATCATACCTGAAGTAGAGATGGTAAACATCATTGACGATAGCCTGCTGAAAGAGGTGCTGGCCAACGGCGAGCCCACTCCGGCGGTGATCCGGCGCATATGCAATTACGCCCAAGAACTGGAAAAACTGGGCTGTGACGTCATTCTGAATCAGTGTTCCTCCGTCGGCGAAGCCTCGGAGGTTGCCCAGAAGCTCATCTCCATTCCCTACGTGAAGGTGGACGCCCCCATGGCTAGAGAGGCTGTAAAGAAAGGTAAAAAGGTCGGCATGGTTGCGACTGCACACAGTACCCTCGGCCCTTCGGCCCGTCTGGTAGAAACCATGGCCAAGGAGATGGGCGAAGACACCGTAGTGAACCGCTGTTTCGCAGAAGGTGCCTATGATGCGCTGCTAATTGAAGGTGACAAGCCGAAGCACGACCGCATCCTGATGGACACTATCGACAAAGCGGTGGCCGACAACGATGTAGTCTGCCTTGCTCAGGGCAGTATGTACAGCCTGGTGGACAAATGCAAAGACAAAGCAGTTCCTGTCCTGCACAGCTTCAGAAGTGGAGTCGAACAACTCCGTCCTCTCCTGGGGCTGGATTAACTGTTTCCGGCCTGTTTGGCCGCCGGCTGTGAAGAGCTCAGCAGGCCGGAGTTGCTATCGGTAAATATTGGTTTTTGTGCGTCTTTATCCTGTTTGGATGGAGACGCGCATTTTTTTATGTCTGAAAGCGATCTTAAAGCTGCCGCTGCATCACGAACGCCAACTCAGGTTCCGTTCAAACTGTAACAGGGCCTGGGGCAGGCCGGACCTATTGTCTTGGCACCCCTCAACGGCACACAATACAGCCACAATTCCAAGTAACCGTTCCCGAAGGGCCTCGTCTACCGGCAAGTAAAAAAAGCGCCCCTGCGGTGCCATGGCAGCCAGCTCTGGATAGTGGCGGCGGTCGTGGATCTTGTCTTTGACTCCGTTCATAACCAACACTTCCTGCCGTATCTTCGGCATTTCTTCATACAAATTCACATCTTGAACCTGCAGAGCGGTGCTTTTCCACTTCCGGAGATCCGCATTGTCGATAAACAGCTCGGCCCGGGCCCTCTGCACCGGTTCTTTCATCCCCCACAAAGCAATTCGCTTGCCGATCGGTTTGACGAGCTTCCACAGGTAGAGCGGTACCACCGGCACCACCCAGTTGAGCAGCCATTTGGGGAACCAGAGCGTATGCATAGGATCGAAGAGGACAACGGTTTCGGCTGTAATTATTCCGCGGGCCAGTCCGTGGGCGATAATCGTAGAGCCCCAGCAGGTACCCATCAGTACGCTGTTCGGGCCGGCAATGTTCATAACCGCCTGTACATCTTCGGCCAGCTGATCCATATCCATCCGCGCCCGGCTGCGGTCGAGCCGGCTGCTGTTCTTCTCGCGGGTTTCCACGTAGTAGCATTCGGCCTGCCCGTTGACTACATTGAGAAACTCCGTGAATCCTGCGGGAATGGTACCCCAGCCTGGAAGAAATATAATTGGCCGGCGACCAATCCGGTGTTCCTGCCGACGGCTCGCCGGTGTACCTCTTGGGGATGATGGGTGTGCGCACTCGCCCGGCACATAGTGCAGTACTCGAATGCTTCCATCCTTTACTGGAACGTACCTTTCCTCCGGTTTAGGCTTCGGCTCTGCTGCTGGGTGGCCAGCGCCGGAAGCTGGTGCCAACTGCTGAAAGAGCCTTTCCAGATGGCGCTGCTGGGACGGATCGGTGGCAAACAGGTCGACTAAATTGATGCTAAAATTCATAGGTGAAAAATAACATTTATTTTAGATTTAGGGTACAATAAGACCGTAGTTTCGGCCCGGAACCGAGGAGGTGTGCATGAATTTTCCCTGGAAACTGTTTATTGATTTCGGTATTATCTCCGCTGCGCTTCTGCTGGCAACCTATGTGCGGGTGAGATTCAGGTTTTTTCAGAAGTATCTAATTCCAAATGCCCTGACGGCCGGTTTTATGCTGCTGCTGTTCTATAATTTTGCAGCGCCGCACTTTGGCTTGTCCTCCGAAGGGCTGGGTGTGATGGTCTATCATCTGCTGAGTATCTCCTTCATTGCAATGACTCTTCGCAGAAGTCCTGAAAAAGTGGGAAAAGAGAGTCATGGAATTATGGCCACCTCCGTGGCAGTAATCTTTCAATACGGATTGCAGGCAACTGTCGGTCTGCTGATTACCCTTTTCTTTATCAGCACGTTTATTCCCGATCTATTTCCGTCTATGGGATTTTTTATTCCCCTGGGCTTTGCCCTGGGGCCGGGTCAGGCATATGCAATTGGTGAGGGCTGGGGGGCTTTCGGGTTGGAGGGCGGCGGGAGTATCGGTCTGACCTTTGCGGCGATTGGGTTTTTATTCGCCTGTTTCGGCGGAGTCTGGCTGATAAACTACGGTATTCGTAAAGACTGGATTTCACCGGAGAAGAAAGTGGTAATCCGTAATCAGGGTGTTCGAACTGGTGTGTATGCGCGAAAAACCGACAAACCGCTGGGTATGTATCTGACAACCGAGTCGGAGGCTATTGATTCGCTGACCTACACCGCCGGAATGGTGTTTGTAGTCTACTTTATCAGCTATCTTATTCTCAAACACATCACATATCTGCTCGGATTTTTCGGCCCCCTTGGAGAAGAGCTGGCGGTGAATTTATGGGGTATCAACTTTGTGTTTGCCGCTCTGACAGCGATTTTGGCGAAACAGCTGATCGGAGTATTGAATATTCAGTTTACTCTGGACAATCATGCGCTTACCCGTATAGCCGGTTTTTCCGTAGATTTAATGGTGGCCTCTGCTGTGGGAGCTATCTCGGTGGTAGTGGTGATGCAGTATTGGCTTCCAATTACCGTTATGAGCTTAATTGCGGGCACCCTGGTGTTGATAACCGTGCCCTGGATGAGTTCGCGGATCTTTTCAAACCACCGTTTCGATCGTTTAATGATATTGTATGGAGGAATGACCGGCACTATGCCTACCGGGCTGGCTCTGTTGCGGGTAATTGATCCGGATTTTGAGACTCCCGCCGCTTCGGATTATATGTTTTCGACGGCAGTGGTATTTGCAGTGTGCATTCCCCTGATTCTGGCAATCAATCTGCCGGCCTACTCCGCAACTACCGGTAATCCACTCTATTTCTGGCTGGGATTGGGAGTTGCCGCTGCGTATTTAGTCGGCGGTTTTATCGGGTTTATGTTCCTCGCGAAACAGCGGGCCTTCAAGGCGCCGCACAAGCACTGGTTGCATTAGCTCCTTTTCTGATGCTCCGGAATTTTCAGGCGCAGCCAGTAGCCGGATTTAGTGGAAAGTTCAACTTTCGCCCCTATTTGGTTGCTCAAAATATGAATCAAGCTGAGGCCCAGGGTAGCCCGCGGCTCGGATAAACTGAGCTCTTTCTCTATGCCGATGCCGTTATCAGAATACGTCAGTTCGAGTTCGCCAGTGCCGTATTTCTCCGCTTTTATCTCTATCCTGCCCGATTCCTGAGCGGGGAAGGCGTGCAGCAGAGAGTTCGTAATGAGCTCATTCAGGATAAGGCCGCAGGGCATCGCCAGAGACAAATCAACTGTAATATTTTTTACCCGTATTACCCTCTCGATTCGTTTTCTCTGGGCGTAAATACTGAACAACTGCTGGCTGATCGAATCGATGTAGGCTTCCAGATCAATCCGTGAAAAACTGTCGGATTGATACAGCTTCTCATGTACCAGGGCCATCGAGTAGATCCGGTCGCAGCTGCTGTTCAGTATCTCCCGGGCATTGCGACTGTTGCTCACCTGATCTGCCTGCAGGTGCAGTAAGCTTACCACCACATTCAAATTGTTTTTCACCCTGTGGTGAATCTCCTGCAACAGCACGTTTTTCTCTTCCAGGGTTTGTTCCAGTGTCGAGCGATTTTCCTGCAACCGTGTGGACATCGCATTGACCGCTGCAGTCAATTTCCCGATTTCATCCTTTCTTCTCGACTCGATCCGGGGAAATGCCCCGCCGCCGATCTCTTCGGCAGCCGCGATCACCCGGTTGAGAGGCCGATGCACTCCGTGTTCGAGGGTAATGACTAATGTAAATAGAAGCACTGCGCTGATACCCGCCAGAGCTAAAAACAGGCCGCGCTGCATCATCTTCGCGGGGGCCGCCACGTTTTTTAGTGGAACAAGTGCTATTATGTGCAGCCGCCAGAATGGAAAATACCGCGAGTGAAACAGAACTTCATTATTGCCAATTCTGCGGCTATGGATTTTAGTAGGTGAAATAGATACAGGTGTGAAATCTGTACCGGCTGGCAGTAGGGGGTATGTACTGTCCTCTATTTTTCCCTTCCCGCTCACTGCCAGCATGTGAACTTGTGGCCAGCGCTGATGCAGTTGGATAATCTCCCGCAGGGTTTCCTGATACATTGTTTCCACCATCATCTCATCATCGCTCAGCCGAAGCGACAGGAGATCCTGAAAGTTTTCTTCGCAATACTCCATAGCAATAGAGGTTGCCAGCTCGAGATCGGTCGAACTTTTTTCAGTGAAGTGATCGATTAGCAGGGGAGTTAGGAGCAGATTGATCAGCACGGCACTCACAATCCCGGCAATTGCCACTGGAATCAGAATATAGGTAAAAATAGTATGTGGAAATGCAATTCGCTCCTTCATGCTCTGCATTGTCTATCTCCCTTTTAGAAGCGCGGTTCAGCAGTCTGAAGCCGAAAAGGATAGACAATCTCTTTTTTTCTGTCCTGCCATTGAATAAGAATAGGATTGTGCCCGATCTGTTTTCCGGTGCTGTCTACCTTGAAGCGGCCAATTACTGTAACTGTGTCCATGGCGGATATATAATCGCGCAACACAGCATTATCCAGGCTGCCAGTTTCGGTGATCGCTCGGTCGAACACCTGACCGGTTGCAAAAGCCGAACCGGCGTGATAGGAGGGCGGCACTTCGGCAAAGTCCAGAAAAGCGGAGATGAACTGACGAGTACCCGGATAGGGAATCCGCTCTTCCGGTTCCCACTGCGAAGGGCCGAACACCCCTTCGGCCATATCTCCGGCCTGTTCAGCGAACATCGGATGGAGAGGAGCAATGGTCATGCATACTGCCGCCGGTGTGTGTCGAAGATCTGTAAGCGACTTTAAAATTGCATGCCCTTCATCGGGGTAGGTGCTAATAATCAGAGCGGTTTTCTCGTTCGGGTCCGCTCGTCGTACCAGTTCCACCGCCGCGGTTTGTCCCGGAGTATAGTCAACAATCCCGTGCAGCTCAATTCCGAACTTCGCGGCCCATTCCACCGCACCAGCGGCGGCATCGATATTGAAAGGATTATTCTCATGAATTATAGAGACCTGCTGTATACCGTGACGCGCCGCTATATCCAAAAAACCGATAAAGTAGCGGTCTGCTGTTGAATACACTCCGAACACATATTTATATCCGCGAACCCAAATCTGCATCCCCGAGGCCCCTCCGGTTATCAGAACGTAACCGGCCTTCTCGGTGATTTCACTTACTGCCAGGGTAATAGGGGTGCCATAGGGGGCGAACAGCAGGTCCACCACCTGTTCATCGACAAAGCGCTGGTAAATCCGGCGGGCTGTCTCCACATCGCTCTTATCGTCAACTATCTGCAGCTCCAGCGGCCGGCCCAGCAGGCCGCCGTTCGCGTTGGTCTCTTGAACCCATAGCTCATACCCGCGTTTGATCATATGTGAAGGTTCTCTATAAATTCCCGTGAGCGAAAGGCTTGCCCCGATTTTGATTGGTTCCCGGCTATTGCCCGAAGCTGCATACGTCTGCGCTGCGGCAAAAACCGGCAACAGCGCCCATATTAGGAGCAAGAAAAAGAGCAAAATTGTGGTGGGGAGAGTCGATCGCCGACCGGCATATAGGGTCATATGTATAGTATAGTGTTTCGCTTATGCTATTACTACATAGCACTTAAAATAATTGCTCTAATCTCATATTCTGAAGTCACTTATCCTTGAAAAAGATCCAAAAAAAACATAATATCAATCCAGTAAATACAGCAAGGAGTCTGATATGTATGTAATCAGCGATGACTGCATCAGCTGCGGCGCCTGCCAGCCAGAGTGCCCCGTTGAAGCAATCGAAGAGGGTGAAGACAAATACGTCATTACCGATGCGTGCACCGACTGCGGCAGCTGTGCCGAAGTCTGCCCCACCGAAGCAATCTCACCCGGAAACTAAATAAGTTATACAGCCGGTGCTGAGGGTGCCGGCTGTATTATTTTAAATCGGGGGCGCGCCCCCGCGCTCCATAGCCGCCGGGCCGTACCCGCCCGGGGCGGAAGCTCCCCGACGCCTCGCCACTATTCCGGCTCCGCTCCTCCGCTCCGCCGGGTGGCTCGGGCGGCTATTCCGCTCCCCCCTTAGAGCGTCCTTCGTTATCAGACAAACTATTTGACTAATGATATTGTGTGTATTATACTCATATATATGAGTATACGTCTGCAAATACTGTTAGCCGAGGAAGAGTTGCAGGAAATCAAACGGCTTGCATCACAGGAACATATGACTGTATCTGCCTGGGTACGCCGGGCTATTCAGCACGAGCAGCGTGAACGACCACGCAGTGTGGTGCAGGAGAAACAGCACATTATCCGTAAAGCCGCGGAGTTTCAGTTTCCCACCGCCGACTACGCAGACATTGCAGCAGATATCGAGTCCGACTATCTCGAAGGGCTGCAGCATTGATTTTTATTGATTCGAATATACCGATGTATCTTATTGGGGCCGATCATCCGAATAAGCGCCGGACAATCTCGCTTCTCGAACGCTTTGTGCGCGATGAAGAGCGGTTGGTAAGCGATGCGGAGGTGTTGCAGGAGATACTGCATCGCTATTCTGCAATCCAACGCTTAGATGCAATCCAGCCGGCCTTCGATGCCTTATTAGGGCTTGTCGACGAGGTATTTGAGGTCGGTGCGGCTGATATGCTGCGCGCCAAGGATCTGTTTTTAGCCTATTCCTCGATATCCGCCCGCGATGCAGTTCATGCCGCCGTAATGACCACGCAGGATATCTCCCGCATTTTTAGTTTTGATGCCCACTTTGACGAGCTTACTTTTTTAACCCGCATTGCCTAAATACACCAGCCGGCACTACGCCGGCTGCCTCAACTATTCTTACTAGTGATTCCAGTGAAGGCCGCCGCGCAGACCAATTCGGAGCGGCAACATTTGCCCATAACTATACGCCCCTGCGTCTTCTAAAGGTGATATGGGGACTACTGTAATACCCAAGCGAGTGATAAATCTGAGGTCTTTTCCAAGCGGAAGGCCGCCTTCGAGTCCGAGCTCGAAGATCGGTCCTACAGGTTCGTCAGCGAGAACTACCAGGTTCTCTTCATTCTCATCTGCATCTTCGGTAATTCGAAGGTCGCCCCCGCCGGCGGCAATACCCGCCCCGAGCTCGAAACCGAACACCGGGCTGTAATCCCCCCTGCCCAGGGCAAAGCGGTAGCCGTGTTTCAGCATTAAAAAGCCGGAGGCCGCCACCATACTTTCTACGGTGCAATTCTCATTGGGAGGGTGTTGAACATCCTTAAATTGATGTTCTCCGATATAAAAATTGGCTAACAGACCAAGCTCATATCCGTAGTAGAAGCCGCCGCTGCGCGGCACGTTCAGCCCGTTAAAGTGGCGTATATCAATCCCCGGCATCATCAAGGTCTCATTTTGCCGGTTATCCCAAGGACCAAACTCAAGATCGAAGAAGCCCATAGTCAGCCCGTAGGAAGGCGAGGCGATCCGCTTCATCCAGTTCTCTTCCTCAGCATCCGCGGACTGCCCGAATACTATACCCACTGCTCCCCCGAGAAAACATACTCCCAACAATAGTAAAAAGATTCTCCGCATGACTCCGCTCCTTTTATAAATTGTATTACCCGCTAAGATAAGTATAGCACGAGAGTTCAATTACAAAAGAGTAATTTTAACTATTTCCCTGGGGAACGGTATTCCGGCGGTGCATGAGTTTCTGGCAATTGTAACGCACCCCAGGGGATATACTCTCCGCCCACACCGCTTACGGACGCACTTACCCAGGTTGAACGCTGGAAAGAGTGTCCGAGTTTTGCTTTCATTGGCGAGGAAAGTGCACTCTACTTTAATTACCTCCGGCACATACTGGAAACATCTCAGGTTTCCGGGGCGCGAATCCACGATGCTCGCATTGCCGCTATCTGTGTGGCCCACGGAGTGGATGAACTCTGGACTGCCGACCGGGACTTTTCGCGGTTCCCCGGCTTGAATGTGAAAAACCCGCTGGTGTAATCCTCTTTCTACCACACCGCCCCTGGATAGTGGGTGTGGATGGTGCCGTTTTTTGTAAGCAGCGGCGCCTGTTGCAGGTCGGCCTGGGCGGTAATGAGCCGATCGAACGGGTCTCTTGTCCATTTGAGCAGTTCAGCCCGTTGTACCACTTCAGAGAAAGGCGTATCGGATATATGTAGGCCGATTTGCGTCCGCATATAGTCAATGATAACCGAACTCCTCTCAGTTATTTTTTTTATTTCGAATAGATACTCGATTTCAAGCTGTACCATCGGGGAGATAACAAGATCTTCGGTTTCGATGAGCGAGGAGCCCCGATGGGTAAATCTTGGCTGGTCTTTTTGATACATCCAGATAACAACATGGGTGTCGAGATAAATCACACGTCTTCTCCTCCGCTCCAATATTCGGACCAATCTATGCTTACTATTGATTCGGGGTCGTCGTTTAGTATCTGATGTGGTTCAAGCCGGTCCCACTTAGAGAGAGGAGACTCGTTAACGATCTTGAGTATGTGGCCTTTTCGTTCTATCTCGACTACTTTACCCTCGTCGATGACCATGTCGAGTATGTGGTAAAGATTTTGTCTGAGCTTTGTGGCTGAGTATCGCATACACACCTCCTTCTTTATTATAACACGTACGTTAGAATAATGAAATACGTACGTGTTGCGGAGGCAAATCTTTGCATCGCTATTGTAATCATGTACAGGTATTTCTAGTTACACTACAATCCGGCCGTACAGCATGCTCACAATGGTGGAAAAGAGGACTACCAGGCCGGCGTAGGTGAGGGTTTTCTTGGCGCCGAGCTCGCTGCCGATAACCAGCAGATTCGGCAGGCTCAGGGAGGGACCGGCCAACAGCCATCCCCCGTTAATAATCAAAAGAAATGCTCAGCGAGGGTACTCCGGCGGAGCCTGATCGTTTTTATAGGCTGCAATAAACTGCTGGATCATCTCCTTGATGACATTACGCACTTCCCGGGTTTTCTGCAGAATTTCCTCGTGGCTGCCGGTGAACTTGCTGGGGTCCGGAAAGGGCCAGTTGATGCGGTGGGTTTTGCCGGGGAAGATGGGGCATTTCTCTTCCGCTTCGCGGCTGCACACGGTGACTACGTACGAATACAAATTTCCGGCTTTGTACAGGTCCCATACCTTTTGGGGCTGCTTCGCGCTGATGTCGATTCCCTCCTCCTGGAGAACCTCGACTACATATGGGTTCAATTTACCGGGCTCGAGGCCGGCACTTTCTACCTCAAACAGATCATTTCCAAAATATCTTAAATACTCTTCCGCCATCTGACTGCGGGCGCTGTTATGCACGCACACGAATAACACTCTCTCTTTATTTTCCATAACTGCACTCCATTTTTAAGGCTGATTACTGGCAGTCTGGATAGAGGAAGGTTAGGCTTTTGTGAGCATTTGGTAAGAATCGTGCTATTTCTGGCGCCTTTATAATATGGGTAGCCATATTATAATTTACAGTAAGCCATATCTATTATAGAATAAAAGTATGAAAACTACCATAGAGATCAGTGATGTTTTGATGCGCGAAATGAAGGAACTGGCAAGTCAACGTAAAACCACAATGCGCAGTGTTATAGAAACAGCCCTGCGGCTCTACCTTGACAAGCAAAAAAATGCAGTCCAGGAGTATCAGTTCAAGAATCACTCTTTTAAAGGAAACGGGGTGTGTGAGGGAGTGCAGGAGGGTGACTGGAACTACATCCGCAACACGATTTATGAGGGCCGCGGGGGATGATTGCAGTTGATACTAATATTCTGGTCTATTCGCATCGTGAGGATTCGCAGTTTTACCACGCAGCATTTACTGCTTTGAAGAGTTTGGCTGAATCCGGTACCCTCTGGTCCATTCCCTGGCCGGCAGTGCATGAGTTTCTGGCAATTGTAACGCACCCCAGGATATACTCTCCGCCCACCCCGCTTGTAGACGCCCTTACACAGGTAGAACGCTGGAAAGAGTGTCCGAGTTTTGCTTTCATTGGCGAGGAAAGTGCACTCTACTTTAATTACCTCCGGCACATACTGGAAACATCTCAGGTTTCCGGGGCGCGAATCCACGATGCTCGCATTGCCGCTATCTGTGTGGCCCACGGAGTGGATGAACTCTGGACTGCCGACCGGGACTTTTCGCGGTTCCCCGGCTTGAATGTGAAAAACCCGCTGGTGTAGGTCTGAACGTATTAAAGGTGCAGCTATTCTTGAATAGTGGTTTCTCAACTGTTAGGCTTTTTATATGGGAACAAAGAGAGAAGCAACGCTATGAGTGTAAAAGCAGATGCCGGCCGGTCGGCTGCCGAGGAGGCTGCGGAGGTTCAGCAGCACGCGGGCCCCGCCGCCCCGCAGCCATCCCAGAAGAAAAGCCTCACCACAGTTATCGCTATATTCGCCAGTGTATTCCTGCTTGCCAGCGGTTCGGCCCTGCAGACGACGGCAGTGTCTCTGCGGGCTGGAATCGAGGGCTTCAGCGAACAGGCCATCGGAATAATCAGTTCCAGTTATTACGGCGGACTGCTGGCAGGTTCATTTTTGGCCCTGCTTACGATTCGCAGCGTAGGCTATGTGCGCACCTTCGCCGCATTCGCCTCGCTGGCCTCGGCCACCTCCCTGGCCCATGTTCTGGTTATCTCGCCTTTCTGGTGGGTAATTTTCCGCCTGCTGCATGGGATGTGTCTGTCCGTCGTGCTGGTGGTAGTGGAAAGCTGGCTCAACTCTTCGGCACCGAACAAGAGCCGGGGGCGGATTCTTTCCCTGTACGGTATTGTCTTCCTGGCTGCCAATGGAATCTCCCAACCGCTGTTAGGTGTGTTTTCACCGGCAGATTTCAGTCTGTTCGGAATTACCTCTATTCTCATCTCGATCTGTGTGATGCCGATTGGTCTCGGTGATGTCCATGGCAATCCGCAGGTCGGCAGCATAAAGATACGGATCGTGGGGATGTTCAGAAAATCTCCGCTCGGCTCCACCGGTGTCATCATCAGCGGGCTGGTGATAGGGGCCCATCTGACCCTGACGCCCCGCTATGCCCAGACCCTGGAAATGGACCCTGGGGCGATCGGAATCCTGCTGATGGTAGCCTCCTTCGGTACGATTCTGCTGCAGATGCCCCTCGGCTGGATTTCGGACCACCGCGACCGCCGAATCGCTCTGATTATCAGTTCGGCTGTATCGATTGCGGCGATACTCGGCTTTACCCTGGCAGACGGGATGAATCCTTTTCTGCTATTGATGGGCTTTCTGATCGGCGGCTTTATGATGCCGCTCTACCCGCTGGCTCTGGCAACGGTAAACGACCAGCTCGCCTCACATGAAATGATAGAGGCGGCCAGCGCCCTGTACGTGTTCTACGGCTTGGGGTCGATGCTCGGCCCGTTGCTCGCATCCAACGCAATGGCGCGCTTCGGCCCGGTGGCGCTCTACCTGTTTATTGCTGTGAGCCTGGCGCTCTTTCTCGGCTTCGGTCTGCTGCGGTTGCACTATATACCGGAGTTTCTCGTCCGTGGCGCAAAGTCGACTTACCACACCGTTCCCCGTACCACCCTTGTCGCCTATAACCTGCTGCGCCGGCCGAGGTCTGGTCGGAGCAGATCGGGCCGGCGGTCCGGCCGGAAAAAAACCGCAGCTGAATAAGAAAGGAAAACTAATCTCGCATTGCGAATTGACAAGAGGCTTTCTCTTGTGTATAATATTCATATATGATCATATAAGCATTAAAGAAAAGAGAAGGAGTACTACAATTTATGCCGACCGCTGAAAAAAAACAGATTAGTCTTTTTGAGAGGTATTTAACCCTCTGGGTGGCCCTGTGTATTGTAGTGGGAACCCTCATCGGGCGCTATGTACCGGCAATTCCTGAGTTTCTGAGTACTCTGGAATACGCCCGGGTTTCGATTCCGGTGGCGGTGCTCATCTGGCTGATGATTTACCCGATGATGCTGAAAGTCGATTTTACCAGTATTGTGAATGCGACGAAAAAGCCGAAGGGGCTTACCATTACCACTGTTACCAACTGGCTCATCAAACCCTTCACCATGTACCTGATTGCCTATTTTTTCCTCAAGGTGCTGTTCGCCCCCTTTATCGAGGGTTCCTTGGCCAGCGAGTACTTGGCCGGGGCGGTGCTCTTAGGGGCGGCCCCCTGTACCGCCATGGTGTTTGTGTGGAGCCATCTGTCGGACGGCGACCCCGCCTACACGGTGGTGCAGGTGGCGGTGAACGACCTGATCATTTTGGTGGCCTTTACACCGATCGTGGCCTTTTTGTTAGGGGTGAGCAATATCCAAGTACCCTACGACACCCTGTTTCTGTCGGTAGTGCTGTTCGTGGTAATTCCCCTGGCCGGCGGGTATATCTCGCGGCGCACGGTGATCAAGCGGCGCGGCAGTGAATACTTTGAACAGGTCTTTCTCAAAAAATTTGATAATACGACTATCGGAGGGCTCCTGCTGACCCTTATCATTCTGTTTTCTTTCCAGGGAGAAATCATTCTGAACAATCCCCTGCACATCCTGCTGATTGCGGTACCTCTCGTCATTCAGACCTTTCTGATATTCGCCATAGCCTACGGCTGGGCCAAATTGTGGAAGGTCCCGCACGGTATTGCCGCTCCGGGGGCGATGATCGGGGCCAGCAATTTTTTCGAGCTGGCGGTTGCAGTAGCAGTGAGTCTGTTCGGTCTGCAATCCGGCGCCGCCCTGGCGACAGTGGTGGGTGTACTGGTAGAGGTGCCGGTCATGCTTACTCTGGTGAAGATTGCGGTTGCCACCCGGAGTTCATTCCGGGCATACACTTAAAGCGCAGAACGTGGTAGGGTAGGCGGAAATGAGTGATATAATCGAAGAGCTGAAGACACTGGCCGATACAAACCGTATGCGGATTCTTTCGCTTATCTGGGAAGCGGGCGATTTGTGCGGCTGCGAGGTCGAGCGGATTCTCGATTTGAAGCAGAGCAATACCTCGCGGCAGCTGCACCGCCTGCACTCGGCCGGCTTCCTCACCATCTATAAAAAGGCCCAGTGGTCCCACTATCAGATTGCCGGTGAACACGCCATCGAGGGCAGTCTGGTGCGGCAGATTTTGCTGCGTGCACGCAGCTCGGATGAAATCTACGCGGGCGACGTCGCCAAACTGCAGGATTACCGGGAGCGCGGGTTTTCCTGCCAAACTATTCACAAATGGGTTCCCTTCGAACATACTAATTTAGCCGCAGGGCACAGGAGTACATATGAGTGATATGAGTAATGAGAAGAAAAAAGTGCTGTTTATCTGCATCCACAACAGCGCACGCAGCCAGATGGCCGAGACCTTTCTCAACGATTTAGGCGGTGAGAAGTTCGAGGCCGAAAGTGCCGGGCTGGAACCGGGGACCCTGAACCCCCTGGTAGTGCAGGTGATGGCAGAGGAAGGCTATGACATCTCCGGCAACTCCACCAATAGTGTGTTTGACTTTCACCGGGAAAAGCGCACCTACGACATTGTGGTGGCGGTCTGCAGCAAGGAGGCCGAGGAGCGTTGTCCGATATTCCCCGGCACCGGAGAGCGGTTGCACTGGCCCTTCGACGATCCCTCATCTATGGACGGCAGCCAGGAGGAGCGGCTGGAGGCTACGAGGCGAATCCGGGACCAGATCAAGGCCAAGATAGAAGAGTTCATTGCTGAAGAATCGTTTAGGTGACAGAGGCTGCCGGGGTGTCAAAGTACCTGATAGCCCGGCGCGCCGGCATCACATGAGCTGTTCCCTATTAGAGTGTTAATTCTTCAGGGGTGGTTATACCCCCAGCTAAAGCCTTTTCTTTCAGCTTGAAATAGAGTTCGGCATTAGTAGCATCATAGTAGGGCTGTACGAACAGAACCCCAATTCCCAAGGCCAGTGCACCAAGCAGGTACCAGCCTATAAACGAAAGGTCCAACACAAAAATGTCGAACTTTTCCCCCATGGTCATTTGATTGCTAAGTTCGATGGCACGGCTATGAGCAATATTGGGATTGTCTGCCAGGATATAGGGCACCATTCGGTAGGCGTACATTTTAATAATGCCCGGTATGATCAGCAACAGGGTCCAAAAAATGAGGTATATTCCCCGCAACAACATAGTCACCACAATATTGTAGTACCGACTGTGCTGGAAACCGTAGCCGATATATCCAAGGTCGTTTTGGCCGCTGGGCAGCTTGATGAAAAATTTTCTGCCCCCCACTTCGAGTGCGAAGCCGACGAACACCCGTATCGCAATTGCAATAATGACCACGAAAATGACGAGAACCGCCATCCCGAGACTGAACTCATCACTACCGACACCGCTGCTGCCTCCGGCACTACCTCCTCCACCGCCCCAATGGTGGCTGCCGCCGGTGATCGTAATCAGAAGACTTACTAAAAAGGCGTACCAGTAACTGCCCGATAAATCGCCTTTGGCCCTCGCTTTTAATTCTGCTCTATTCCAGTTCATACCTCATAGTAATAATACGGAGCTCTATTTTTATCAAGGACTATGGCGGTGTGGTGACTATTGGCTGGTGCGTTCTCACTTCTAAACTTTTTTACTCAATTTTAATATTCTATATATTTAACTTTATTTTTAATTATGTTAAAAGAGCAGTAAATAGAGTAAATAAATATAATGTTATTTAAGGAGATTATATATGCGGCAGTTGAGGAATCGCCTCGAATTCAGACTTTTGTTACCGGTTGCTATCGTGACCATATTAGGGATTGCATTAGTTGGATTTTCGAGCTTTTGGATGACCAGGAACAGCTTATCCCAAGAAATTGTACCGGACCTTGTAAAAGCGCGCGCCGGAGATGCAAAGGCCAGAGTTGAAGTGCCGGTTGCATCGGCCATTGAAACCAGTAAAATTCTAGCCGATGATGCCACTCTCCATGAATGGTACCGGATCGGCGAACCTGATGGACTGCTGAAAGAGCTCGTACTGACCCGTCTCGACCGACTCACTACATCGCAGAGCTATTTCACGAGTTTTTTTGTAAGTGCCGAAACCCTCAACTATTGGGGTCATGGAAGACAGCTCATTGACACGGTGAGTCCTGATGATCCTGATGACAGCTGGTTTTTTGAATCTTTAGATTTAGAAACTGAGTACGCTCTCAATCTAGATTATAACAGGGAGCTTGACAGCACAAACCTGTTTGTGAATGTGCCGATACAAATTGATGGCGAGACGGCCGGAGTCACCGGTGTCGGATTGGATGTCTCATCGGTAGTTCCTAAAAATGCGGCCCAGGAGGGGGGCGAGCTGTTTTTAACCGATTCCAAAGGCGCAATAGTTGCCGCTTCGAATCCAGAGCACGCAGGAGCTCAGATTGGTGATTTCCTGCCGGGGCTCACTGAAAGCAGCCTTACAAGTGGAGAAGTGAACCAGCGTACACGCAGTACGACTAACCGTGGGAGTGGAATAGAAGGGGAAAAGTTTTTTGTCACATCCCAAAGTATTGTAGACAGCAACTACTATCTTACAGCAACCATTCCGACATCCATTGTGAACAACACCGTCCAGAATATCCGTAATGCGACTGTAGTTGCAGGAGCACTGGTGGTGCTCTTGGTTACATTCCTACTTACTTTCCTCATAAGGCGTTCCGTACGGGCCATCCAGACTGTTTCGAGCCAGCTGGAGGAGATTGCCGGTGGTGACCTCACGCAGGAGCTTGCGATTCAACGGAGTGATGAAGTCGGTCAACTCGTCGACTCCCTGCGCTATATGCAGGGAAAACTCACAGAAGTGGTTGGAACAGTAAAGGGTGCCAGCGAAAACTTTACATCCGTAAGCCGCCAAATGTCTTCAAGTGCTGAAGAGATCTCGAGTGGAGCTACCGAACAGGCCAGCTCGGTTGAGGAAGTATCCTCTTCTATGGAGCAGATGAGCTCCAATATCACACAGAATGCGGATAATGCAGCAGAAACCGAGAAAATTGCCTTGCAGGCCAGCAAGGATGCCGAAGAGAGCGGAGCTGCTGTAATAGAGGCCGTAGACGCAATGAATCAAATTGCAGAGAAGATTACTATCATAGAAGAGATTGCACGACAGACAAACATGCTCTCTCTGAATGCATCCATCGAGGCTGCACGGGCAGGTGAGCATGGCAAGGGCTTCGCGGTTGTAGCCTCGGAGGTAGGAAAGCTAGCCGCGCGCAGCAAGGATGCAGCTGGTGAAATTAGTGTGTTATCAACATCAACTGCTTCGGTTGCTGAAAAGGCCCGAGCTAAACTCGAACAGTTGCTCCCGAATATCCGTAGAACCGCAGAATTGGTGCAGGAGATATCCGCTTCCAGCAGAGAACAAAGCGGCGGAGCCGAACAGATCAACTCTGCAATAGTGCAGCTGGACCAGATTATCCAGCACAATGCCTCGGCATCCGAAGAAATGGCATCAATTTCAGATGAGCTGTCGGGACAGGCAAAGGGATTAGAGAATTCTATTTCCTTTTTTACAATTCAGGAAGCGGAACAGAGTGCAAAGCAGAAGCAACTGCCGGAGTTCAAGCAATCTAGTACCGATATCACCGCTTATTCAGAACATCTCGATTCCGATGAGTTCGAGCGTTTCTAAACGGGTATGGAGGGCGAAATGAAAAATACACATCAATACCTTACTTTTCAGTTAGATGGGGAGTGGTATGCAATTGAAGTTTCAAGAATAGAAGAGGTGCTTGAATATCAATCTATAACCCGAGTGCCCAAAATGCCGGAGTCTATGTGTGGAGTAATCAATGTGCGCGGTAATATAGTACCGGTGATAGATTTACGGCAAAAATTCAGTCTGACCACCTCCGACGCGACGGTTGATACCTGTATTATTGTACTGGAAGTGGTCGTAGAGGGTGAAACAATCAGGATAGGCACTATTGCCGATGCAGTTGAAGAAGTAGTTGAAATAGCGCCTGAACAAATAGAGCCGACTCCCAAGATTGGTACTAAAATGGATACCTATTCCATCGAGGGAATAGGGAAGATAGAAGAAAAGTTTGTAGTAATTTTAGATACGGACAAAGTTTTCACTACAGAGGATATCGGTCAAGTTGCGGAGCCCGTGGCGGAGTAATTCATAATCTACGAAAAAATATCCATGAATGAGACGATCCCGCATCTCAGCTATTTTTCGCCAGGGTATATGAGGGTACTTTCTCTCCAATTACTTATTTCAGATTCTATAAAGCTAATTTCATCCAAAATGTGGTATAAATAACTAAGCTGCTGCGCCGGCCGCGGTCTGCGTCTATGCGCTCCGGAAAGCGAAGCGGTCGGAAAAGTACCTGAGAGCCCTGTTCACCGGCATCACATGAGCTGCAGTTCTTCTTTGCTCTTCATCGCCGTTGTAAATGACTATTGGTTCCGTCCTTTGCGCTGAGTTAAAATACAATTTCAGCAGCTCTCCGTAAATGTAGGTCTCAAAAACAGCACCTTTAAGCGGATGGACGGCAAAAGGCTGACTATATAACTGGCCTCGAGAATAGAGATCCATGAGCGGGCTGTATTATGGGTGATACCGCAATCGTTTGCCAAAGAGGAATAATTTAGAATTTGTCCGCTTCTTCCCGCACACAACTTAAGAAACCGCTGAAAAGTGTTCAAGTTCTCAATGTTTTTGATGCTGCGAACATCTCTCTCTATATACGTCGAAACATATTGTTCAAACCAGACTGTTGTGGTTAAGCCTCTGTCATGGATGGGAGGGTACATTCCTTTGATGATTAGATTTTGCAGTTCATCAATGTCGAACTCACTCAGATACTCATCATGGCTAAACGGCAATAGTCGCAGTATGGCGATTCTACCGGCTAAGGATTGGGTTATTTTTCCAGCAACAGAAAGTTTTGCGAACCGGTTAGTATATACGTTCCGGGCCTTATATCTGCATCAACGAGGCTCTGGATGTAGGAGAAGAGTTTTGATGCTCTTTGGGCTTCATCAATTATCATGCCCTTATCTGACTGAGTAAGAAAGCTTCGGAGAGAGCAAATTCCAGCGTATCCGGACTCTCCAGAGAGAAGTAGAATTTTTCGGGAAAAAGATGCCTTGCAAGCGTGGTCTTACCGGATTGCCGGGGGCCAGTGAGAAAAATAACCGGATATTGGTTACTCAAACTCAAGAACTGGTTGGAAATATTTCGTTCAATATACATATGATAATAGTACTACCAGTCGGACAAATTGTAATTTTCATTTACAATTTGTCCGACTGGTAGGTGGGTTGTATTGATGCATCCCTTTTTATTGGGGGAGATAGCCGTTGAAGAAGATCGCCGGAGATATGGAGCTGGGAATCTCCGGCTTATAAGCTTATAAAACCAAATTTCCGTACAGCATTCCCACGATTGTGGAGAAGGCCACCACCAGCCCCGCGTAGGTAAGGGTCTTTTTTGCCCCCAGTTCGCTGCCGATTACCAGCAGGTTGGGCAGGCTCAAAGAGGGGCCGGCCAGAAGCAGTGCCAGGGCCGGGCCGTTACCCATGCCGGCGCCTATCAGGCCCTGCATGATCGGCACTTCGGTCAGGGTGGCGAAGTACATCAGCGCACCAACTACTGCCGCTGCAAGATTCGCACCAATGGAGTTGCCGCCTACCAGGGCGGCTATCCATGATTCGGGGATTATGGCCATGTGGCCGGGGCGTCCCAGCAAAAATCCGGCCACCAGAACGCCGCCGAATAGCAGGGGTAGTATCTGTACGGCAAAATCACGGGTCGCCACCACCCAGTCGCCCAGTTCGCTGCGATTAAACCAGCGGATCAGCATATAAACAAGGGCCACTGCAAAAACTGCGGTGATAATGTACTTGCTGCGGTAGATGAAGTCCCACGCCTCCAGGGATCCGCCGGCGGGGGCCCAGTTGATAAACACCAGAATACCGATCATCGAGAGCATGTACAAGGCGTTCTGGCCCAGGGAGCGGCTCTCCTTTTCATCATCGTTGTAAGTGAACATTGCCCCGTTGGTTACCCGGGCCGCATCTTCCTTACGGAAAATCAGGTGCATACTCAGCCCGATCAGTACCGAAAACAGTATTGCTCCAAGCGCCCTGGCCACGCCCAGCTGCAGACCGAGCACTTTCGCGGTCAGTACTATCGCCAGAATGTTGATAGCCGGTCCGGAGTAAAGAAAGGCCACTGCCGGTCCAATGCCCGCGCCCTTGCGGTAAATGCCTTTGAACAGGGGCAAGACCGTGCAGGAGCAGACCGCCAGAATAGTACCGGAGACTGAAGCAACACCGTAGGCCAGGGGCTTCGGCGCATCCGGGCCAAGGTAGCGGATAACCGCCTGCTGATTGAGGAAGACCATTACCGCCCCGGCTATGAAAAAGGCCGGAACAAGACAGAGCAGCACATGTTCGCGGGCATACTCGGCCAGCATTAAAAAGGATTCCTGCAATGCGGCCGACACCCGTTCATTCTGAAAGGGAATAAAATAGGCAGCCAAGAATATACCTGTCAGCAGAGTCAGCACGCGGTTCTTTTTTTCCGCCCAGAATTTTTTAAGAAGAGCAGGAGAGCTGTTCTGTTTTTCGGCTGTAGTTCCCATCTTACACCGTCTCCTTTAAGCCGAGCAGAGTCGTGGCCATCTGGCGCTGCACATCTCTGACCAGCTCGTCGTCTATTTTGCTTTTTCCCTTTTCGACTCCGAAATCGGTGGTTTTCAGGTGGGTAAAGGGAATTCCTTTGCGTTCGAAAATCCGCTTGCCGCAGGCAATCGGACATCCGTCGATAATGATGTTCCCATCAGCAGCCTTCGCTGATTCCACAAAGCCGGAATGATCGGCGCCCATTGCCGCTAAACAGGTCATTTTTCCCAGCCCAATCTGCATCAACCCGCGGGCAACCCGGTCAGCCAGCAAACCGGTATTGGCAACCCCTGAGCAGGCATAGATTAGTTTTACCGGAGCATCGCTCATGCAACTGCAGCTCATACTGAACTCCTTTTGAGGTTTATTTCTTATTTGGTAATATAACCAAATAAACAAAATTCGTCAAGAGCACTTGACCTATAAAACCCATAACGCAACAATAGACATAATGACTGAACAGGAACGAATACGCTGCGAAGCCCGGGCAAATGTTTTTAAAGCTTTAGGCCATCCGACCCGGTTGTACATCTGCGAGCGCCTGCGAGAGGCCCCGCACTGTGTCTGCGAACTGACCGAGCTGGTGGGCGCTGATACCTCGACTATCTCAAAGCACCTTACCATATTGCGTAATGTCGGCCTGGTGCGCAGCGAAAAGAGCGGAACCACCGTGTATTACAGCCTGGCCTGCAGCTGCCTGAAGCAGTTTCTGCAGGGGGCCGAAACGCTGCTCAAAATGAAGGCCCAATTTGATTCCGCAGCCCTGACCTGAGAGCTGTGCGAACTCGCTGCGCTTGACTCTTAAGGAGTGTTTGGTTATATTGCCAATAAAGCAACAACCTAGGAGGAAAAATTATGGTACTGCAAATACTCGGATCAGGATGTCCTAAATGTCAGGAACTTGCTCAGAACGCACAGGCGGCAATCGACGAGCTAGGAATCGAAGCCTCGGTTGAAAAAGTAACCGACACAGATAAGATAATGGACATGGGTGTCGCAATGACCCCCGCTTTGGCCATTGACGGCGAAGTAAAATCGGTGGGCAAGGTTCTTTCAGCCGATAAAATCGCCGAAATGCTGCGGTAACACTTATCAGCGTTGAATAAGCGGATCTCCGGGGTCGATCACATTGAACTTGAATTGAGGTTGTTTAATCGGCACCATAAAGCGGGCGGC
>CAZRWN010000024.1:28623-39664 GCA_964603735.1 uncultured Sediminispirochaeta sp.
CGATCACATTGAACTTGAATTGAGGTTGTTTAATCGGCACCATAAAGCGGGCGGCCTCGATAAGATCGATCGACTCGATAGACCTGCACCTGCCACGGCTTGCGTCCCATATAGCGGGTAATCCGCATCCCGTAAACAGGCGATTCAAAGCTGCCTATGGGGCGGCAGTTTTCCGCAAGAAACTGCTGCATATCCTGGTAATACGAAGCTACATTTCCATACAGAATGTTCCAGACCGGCCGCTGCCGGTAGATCAGGTCCATCTCCTCTGGGTACACAATGTACTCGATGCCGTTTTTCTCAATGTAATCGGCGAAGCTCAATCCGGCTTCATCGAGATACTCCAGGTTGCGGTAGTCGTAGAGCCGGCCGCGGCCGAAGTGATATTCGGCATTCAGATTGGCAAGCACGACGGCGTCAGCGGGAACAAAGGTGTGGAGGTTCTGGCCGTACTCAGCATAAGTTTCGTAATATTCGCGCGGTTTTGGCGACAGCAGGTGCAGCTCCTGGCCGATATTGTAGGCGCTGTTGAGGGCGGTTACGAGCAGCAGTGCAGCCGGCACCGCCACGGCAATACCACGCACGATTGAGTGGTGAAGGCGGCCGGCACCGGTAGTGCGTGTGTGCAACAGCTGACCCGCGACTGCCAGCTCCAGAGCGATCAACAAGTAATACAGCGGAAAATGCAGAATAATGCTCGGCTGACTATATTTGCCGAGTACCATGGTTCCGATATTCAGCAGCAGGAGGGCCGCCATCAGCTGCAGAATCAGCCAGCCGGCCCCGCGCCGGCCCTGCATCCGGTGGCCCAACACAGCTGCAATCGGCGCAGCCGCCAGGGCCGCGCCGAACAAATAAAATTGAATTCTTATTGCCGGGGTGTAATAGGTTCCGCTGATCTGATAAAACAGTTTCTGGTAGAAATCGGGAAACCGGAAGGCCTTGATATACAGCGGCTCTACAACACCTACCCGGTCGCCGAAACTGCGGTAGTGGTACAGAAATTGCGGGTCGAGCAGGTAACTCAGTCCGACATACAGCGCCGCCCAGGCTGCCAGAATGGCAGCATATTCTAAGCCGCGCCGCAGCGCGCTGCCGAACTCGCGCGGGGAGCGGGCGGCCACTAGATCTACCAGCAGAAAGGCGCCGATTGGCAAGGATATGAGAAAGCTGTTGGGATGAATCCCAATACCCAGACCGATTATCAAGGCGGCGGCGCGGTGCCCGTTGCCGTTTCCCACCAGCCAGACGCTCAGCCTTCGTTTCCATTCTTTCCTTACTCCGCTGCTCTTCTCGGGCCCCCGAGCCATTGAAACCTGCGCACTCCAATAATAGACCCACAGCGCAGCGGTCAGAGCCGCCACCAGCAGAATCTCCTGCCGGCCGAAGTGGGCGGCATAGATAAATTGGATATCCAGCGCCAGCAGAGCAGCTGTCACGAAGCTTATTGATAACCGGGCGGGGGAGGAACTGTCAAAGGATCCGACTGAGGAACCCTCTGACGCTTCCTCAGAGGTACCGTTTGTTGGCGGGCGGACCGGCAGTGATACCCCCGGCAGTGATACCCCCGCTGCCTCCATCGTTCGGTAGAAAAACCACAGCGCCAGGCAGCCGGCCGTCAGAGAGAGCAGCCGCACCGCGAACGGGCCGTACCCGAACAGGGTGATGAAGGGCACCTGCAGGGCGTGAAACAGCATCTTTATAAAATGAGGAAAACGGGGCAGGAGGTCGAAGAAGGGCTCGGTGGCAGTCAAATGGGCGCCGTCGCGCGCGGATACTACGGTACCAGACCCCTCGCCTAAGGCGAATATCTCGCGGGTTAAACCGCTCAGCCAGCTTTCGTCGCTATGAACAAAAGGAAATTGTGACAGCAGTAATATATTAATGATGAAGTAGATAAAAAATGATTTTTTTTTACTAAAAAAGTGAAATTTCCTCTGTAAATTCATCAATTTTATGTATATAATGTTTGCTATAAAAAGAAAAGGTTAAATAGAAAATTTAAGGCATAATTATTGTCTTATATGGAATTTTTACGGAGGTGAAGAATGAAAGTGCTGCGCAACTTGGTGAAAGTGCTGCTGGCCGTGTCGGTAGTACTCCTGCTCAGTGCCTGTGGCCCGGATTTTGCCGAGAGCGGAAACTCAATCATTGATGCCGAAGAGGCTGTCGAACTTATCGGTCAGTCCGGCGTTGTGCTGGTAGATACTCAGGCGGCAAACTTCTATCAGATGGAGCATGTAGAGGGCGCTGTAAACATCAGCCGGGCAGACATAGTAGTCAACGAGCCGTACCCCAATTTGGTGGGAAGCAAATCGCAGATTGAAGCGGTACTTGGAAGCAACGGAATATCAAACGATACCACCGTTGTCATATACGATACCAATAAAAACATGGACTCCGCCCGCCTGTGGTGGACCATGAAGGCGTACGGACATCCGGTCGACAAAATAAAGGTTGTCAGCGGCGGGCTGAAGGCACTGAAAGGCGCCGGCGTGGCCGTCGGGAATGACCGTGTAACTCCCGAAGCAGTAACCTATACCGCCAAAGAGTTCGACTCTTCCATGATGGCAACTCTCGAGGATGTAAAGGCCGAAGTAAACGAGCCTGCCGAGGATACCTGTATCATCGATACCCGCACCACTGAGGAGTACCGCGAAGGTACCATCCCCGGTTCGGTGCACATCAACTTTACAAACAACAACTTTAAGGATGACACCTATAAACCGGTCGATCAAATCCGCATTCTATATCTCGAAAATGAAATCAAGCCGGAAGACACCGTCATCATGTTCTGTAAAACATCTATCCGCGGAGCCCAGACCCATCTGGCGCTCTACAATGCCGGATACCGTAACCTGAAACTCTATGACGCAGCCTGGGTAGAATGGTCCAGCAAGCCGAGCCTGCCGGTGTACACCCCCGAGCAGTCGTCGATGCCGGCACCGAGCACGCAGGACGGCTCTTAGGAGCAATGATTGCTCTTAGGAGCAAGGACGGCTCTTAGGAGTGGAAAAAAACTAGTGCATACTGCGGCCAGTTAGGCCGCTTAAATATACCACGGAGGTACTATATATTATGAAGAAAACTGTTATAAGCACATTACTGCTTATTGCATTGCTATCGGCACCATTTGCCCTCATGGCCGAAGGTCAACAGGAAGCTGGCGGACAAACCGAAGCGACCGCTTCCAGAGCGGAAGTACTGCAGGGTGCCGTAGATGAGCACTTCTCTTCGCTTTCGGCGAACGGAAGCTATCTGATCGGTCAAGAGGACTTCATAGAAAAAGTCCGTGCCGGCGAAGATATGCTGATACTCGATATCCGCCAGGCCGATGACTATGCTGAGGGCCACATCGAGGGTGCAGTGAACGTGCCCTGGGGCCCCGCCCTTGCCAAGAGCATCGATTTTCTGCCTACCGACAAACCGGTCATGGTCTACTGTTACACCGGCCAGACCGCGAATCAGGCCAACGCCCTGCTGAACTTCATCGGGGTCGATGCAAAATCTGTAAAGTTCGGCTGGAATCTGGGCATTTCTAAAGTCGAGGGCTACGAAGATGTAGTAAGCACCGAAGCCGCTCAGTTCTCCGGAAAAACCGGAATTGAGGTAAACACCGTACTGCGCGAAACCTTTGTAGATTACTTCGAATCCCTGGCCGATGTGGCCGGTACCATGTACGCATCCAACATCATCAGCGAAGAGAACACCAAGAAGATCGTCGATGCGAACGACGACAATGTACACATCCTATCGATCTGCCGCGAAAGCGACTATGCAGACGGTCATATCGCCGGCGCCCAAAATATACCTTGGGGCGATGGAATGCAGGGGCAGTTCTCCTCCCTGCCGGCCGACAAGAAGATCATTGTCTACTGTTACACCGGCCAGACCGCCGGCCAGACAGTCGGCGCTCTGCGGGTTCTCGGGTACGATGCCGTATCGCTGAAAGGCGGTATGGGAACTCCCGCCAACGAACCGCAAGGCTGGAGCAACAACGACTACCCGGTAGTCTCTGAATAATAAAACACAATAATATTTTCTGGCCGCCCCTATTGCAGGAGGCGGCCATTTTGTTTGTGGGGGGGGGAGGGAATAAAATGGAAAAAATTCATTTCCATAGACATCCGCCGCCGCCGGCCCGGTCCGGGGCGCGCGGCAGTCAGCACCAGAGGACCTTTGCTATATAGAAAAAACTAGAAGTTGCGTCGTGACAACTTTTCTATGCCCGCCCGCAGCGTCCGCCAGTACTCCGCCGGCGCCGCCGTTTCGCCCAGCGCGATCAGCTGCTTTACAAAATGCGAACCCACCACCAGGGTGTCGGCGTGCGGGGCCAGCGCATCCACCTGCTGCAGGCTCTCGATACCGAAGCCCGCCAACACGCGTGCCCCGGTGGCCCGGCAGCGCTGCAGGTGCCGCAGCTGCTGCTTGCCGACCTCCGTCCGGCTGCCGGTGATGCCGCTGCGCAGGGTAGTGTAGAGGTACCGCGGCCGCTCGGCGGTAATGGCGGCCAGGCGGGCAGCGCTTATCCCCGGCGAGATCACCGGCACCGCGGCCAGGCCCGCTTCGCGGCAGGCGGCGTACAGCCCCTCATCCTGCGGCGGCAGCAAGTCCGGCACAATCAGCCCGTGCACCCCCGCCGCCGCTGCCTCCCGGCAGAAGCGCGCGATTCCCCGCCGGTACAGCAGGTTTCCGTAGCTCATCACGAAGACCGGTACCTCGCCGCCGTCGGCCGCCAGCTCCTCGATCCACCGCAGCCCCTTGTCAACCGAAAACCCGCTGTCCAGGGCCGTCCGGCAGGCGGTCTGGATGGCCGGTCCGTCGGCCATGGGGTCGCTGAAGGGCAGCTGTACCTCGAGAAAGGCGGCCCCGCCGGCGGCCAGCCCGCGGGCGGCGGCCAGTGAGCGTTCGGCGTCGGGGAAATAAGCCACGCAGTGGGCCATGATGGAGACCGGATCACTCATGCACATACTCTCCCGCGGCTGCCTCGCGCCGTAGGAACTCGCTCCAGGCCTCCGGCTGCAGGGCCTTGGCCGAGATAAAAATATCCTTGTCACCGCGGCCGGACATGTTCACCACCACCGCCTTCTCCGGCGGCAGGCCGGCGGCCAGCTTCAGGGCCTCAGCCCCGGCGTGGGCGCTCTCAAGGGCAAAGATTACCCCCTCGTTGCGGGCAAACAGCTGCAGAGCCTCCAATGCCTCATCGTCAGTGGCGCTGGTAAAGCCGATGCGCCCGCTGTCGCCCAGATGGGCCAGCTGTGGGCCGATACCCGGATAGTCCAGGCCGGCGGAGATCGAGTGGGTCTTCTCCAGCTGACCGTCGCCGTTCATCAGAAAGTAGCTCTTATACCCCTGAATGATGCCCAGCTCGGCGCTGCCGTTCATCCGGCTGGCGTGCCGTCCGGTTTCGGGCCCTAATCCGCCGGCTTCCACTCCCACCAGCCGGGGGGCCGGGGCTTCCAGAAAGGGCGAGAAAAAGCCGATCGCGTTCGACCCGCCGCCCACACAGGCCACCATGGCGGCCACGTCCCGGCCGGGGTCGAGGCCGCGGTCGGCCAGCTGGGCGGCTGTCTCTGCACCGATCACCGACTGAAAGTAGTGCACCATGGCCGGGTAGGGGGCCGGTCCCAGGGCGCTGCCCAGCAGATAATGGGTGTCGGGAAAGGAGGCGGCCCAGTCGCGCAGGGCCGCGTTGACCGCATCCTTCAGGGTGCGGCTGCCGCTCTCCACCTCCACCACCCGCGCACCAAACAGCTCCATCAGGTATACGTTAGGCCGCTGCCGGCGAATGTCCACCGCCCCCATGTACACGGTGCAGTCCAGTCCGAATTTGGCGCAGACGGCGGCGGTGGCTACCCCGTGCTGCCCGGCCCCGGTCTCGGCGATAATCCGCCGCTTGCCCATGCGCCGGGCCAGCAGGGCCTGGCCCAGGGCGTTGTTGATCTTGTGGGCGCCGGTGTTGGCCAGCCCCTCCAGCTTAATATAGATCTGCGCCCCGCCGATCTCCCGGCTGCTGTTCTCGGCATACAGCAGCGGCGTCGGCCGGCCCACAAAACTCCGCTGCAGCTCTTCCAGCCGGTTCAAAAACTGCGGGTCGCGGCGGGCCGCCTCAAAGGCCTGTTCCAGCTCTTCCAACGGGGCCTGCAGCATGTCCGCCACATAGCGGCCCCCCAGTTCTCCAAAAAAATCCTGTGTCATAATGTAAGCTCCATTTCGGCCGCCTGATTGGCGGTTCGAACGTTGTGAATAAAGCGAGCGATAAGCTCCGAGTCCTTTATGCCGGGGGCGGTCTCCAGGCCGCTGGAAGCGTCCAGCAGCTCGGGGCGGTATTGCTGTACCACCTCGGCGATGTTGTCCGGGTTCAGCCCGCCGGCCAGCCACAACGGCGCCCGTTCCGCCGCCGCCTGCACCAGCGCTCCGTCAATCCGCTTACCCGTGCCCCCGCTTTGTCCCTGATGATACGTATCCACCAGCACCCGCGGGCAGTGGTAGTCGCCGACCCGGTCGATATCAGCCATTTCTCGCAGGGGCAGCGCCTTGTAGTAGGGGTAGGCGGCCGCGGCGCAGGCCTCCGGCGCCTCGCTTCCGTGAAACTGCACCGCATCGAGCTCCCCGTCCTGCAGCAACTGCCGCACTGCCGGCATTACCGGCGAATCGGTGCCCAGCACTACCGCCACTTTCAGCGCCCGGGTTGCTCCAAGGCTGCGGATGAACTCCGCAGTGGTGGCCCGCGGCGATACCTCTGCCAGAATAAAGCCGAGCAGATCGGCTCCGGCCGCATCGGCGGCCCGCACATCCTCCGTCCGGGTAAGTCCGCATATTTTCACATACGGCCCGCCGCCTGGTTGCCGCCGGAACAGATCGCTCCAGAAGTACCCGCTGCGCGGGCGATCCTCGGCGGGGCAGCCGGTATGTTTTGCCCGGCCGGTTTCAAAGCCCCGGATGAGTTCGGGTATCTGTGCCGGCTCACGAACCGCCGTCTCCCCGACCAGGATACCGGCAAATCCGCTGCGCCCCGGCAGCATAGCGCTCTCACGTCCGCGGATGCCCGATTCGTACACCACCGCCGCCGGCCAGCTCATCAGCCCCTTCAGCTTGATGGGATGGGCCGGATCGACCCGGAAGGTGGACAAATCCCGCGAGTTGATCCCGACGAAGGCCGGCTGCAGCCGCTCCGCCTTGCGCAGGTCTGTCGAAGAATGGAGTTCCACCAGGGGCGTCATCCCCAGTTCAAGGGTCCGGCGGTAGAGCCCCTCCAGCTGCTCTTTCTCGAGAATACGCGCAATCAGCAGGACGGCATCGGCCCCGGCCCGGTACGAAACCTCGATGTCCGCAAGGCTCAGCAGAAAGTCTTTGCGCAGCAGCGCCAGCGCGGGGACGGCGCTCTTCACCGCCATCAGGTCATCCAGCGAACCGGAAAAATGCTCCTCTTCGGTCAGGATGCTCACGGTCCGGATGCCGGCCTTCTGATACATGCGGGCTTGCTTCACCGGATCAAAGATCGAATCGATTTTGCCGCGGGAGGGGGAGCTGCGCTTTATTTCGGTAATTACAAAGGGCGACCGGCCGAATTTTACTACCGGCGCCGTTCTCTCGGCTGGAACCTTTACTCCGAGTTCCGGTCCCATCTGTGCCAAACGGGCCCTTCGCTGCTCAACTATTTGCCTGAGAATGTTCTCCATTACCCTACCGTCTCCTCTACCGGCTGGTGCATTTCTTCTGTGGCCGCTGCTATCTGCTGCAGCTTTTCAGCCACCCGGCCCGCTTCCAGAGCGGCTTTGGCCAATGAATAGCCAGCAATGATCGATTCGGCCGCCCCGTATACGTACAGGGCGGCGCCGGCATTCAACAGTACCGATTCGCGGATCGCCGGGCGGCCCTCGCCGGCCAGGATGCGGCGCGCCTCGGCGGCATTGTCCTCCGCTGAACCTCCCTGCAGCTCCTCCGGCGGGTAGAGCGGCAGCCCGTGTTCCTGCGGATCGAACAGGCCCTCCTCCAGGCGCCCGGCCGCATCGGCATACACGGTCTTCGTCGTGGTCGAAACGGAGATCTCATCCAGCCCGTCATTGCCGTGGACCACCAGCACCCGTTCAACCCCCAGTTTTATGGCCGCCTGGGCCATTGGAACGCAGTAGGCCGGGTCGTAGACTCCCAGCAGTTGGTATTTCGCTCCGGCCGGGTTGGAGAGCGGGCCCAGCAGGTTCATGATGGTCTTGAAGCCCAGCTCGCGCCGCACCGCCGCCGCGTGCCGCATGGCGCTGTGGTAGATGGGGGCGAACAAAAAGCCGAAGCCGGTCTCGTGTATCAGCTGCTGCGATTCGTCCGGTTTCAGATCGATGCGCAGACCGAGCTCGGAATAGAAGTCGGCGCTGCCGCTGAGCGAACTCACCGCCCGGTTGCCGTGCTTGGCTACCGCCGCCCCCGCACCGGCCGCCACCAGGGCCGCCATCGAAGAGATGTTGAAGGTTCCCGCTCCGTCACCGCCGGTACCGCAGGTGTCCAAAACCGGCATCCGCAGGCTGATCGGCAGGCGCTTTTTCTGCAGCACCGATGCACAGCCGGCTATCTCGTCGGCGGTAATTCCCTTTGCATTCAGAGACACCAGGTAGGCCGATATCTGACTGGAGGTCAGGTTCCCGGCCGTCAGTTCGTCCATGAATCCGCGGGCCAGATCAAAGGAGAGGTGGGTGCCGCCGATACACTGCAGCAGGGTCTCGCGCAGCGGATACGGATCGCGCTGGTATTCAATAAAATTCTGCAGCAGCTTGCGGCCGTACTCCGAGGCAATTGATTCGGGGTGAAACTGGATTCCTTCTACCGGCAGATGGCGGTGCTGCACCCCCATTATCTCGCCGTCTTCGCTGCGGGCGCTGATCTCCAGCTCCTCCGGAAGGCTGGCCGCCTCGGCTGCCAGCGAGTGATAGCGGGTAAAAACCGCCGCCGAGGGCATGGCCCGGAACACTCCCTTTCCGTTCAGCCTGATCCGCTCACTCTTTCCATGAACGATGTGGCGGGCCGGAACGATGTTCCCGCCCAGGGCGTGCACTATAGCCTGGTGCCCGAGGCAGATGCCTAACACCGGCATTTTGGGCATGCAGTGCAGCAGAATTTCTAGCAGCCGGCCGGCCTCCGCGGGGCGCCCCGGTCCGGGACCGGCTATCAGCATATCCGGCTGCAGCTCGTCGATTTCGCCGGTGGTGATGCAGTCGTTGCGGGCCACCATCACCTCCTGCTCGCTGACCTCTTTCAGGTACTGAAAAATGTTGAAGGTAAAACTGTCGTAATTGTCGATTAATAAAATCATTCTATAACTCCATTCCCACTGCGGCGGCTAAGGCCCGCAGTTTTTCGTTGGTCTCTTCGTATTCCCGTTCCGGAAGCGAGTCGTACACCACGCCGGCGCCGGCCTGCAGCACCAGAGTGTCGCCCTGCTTCAGTGCGCTGCGGATAGTGATGCAGGTATCCACCCCTCCGTCCGGCTCCATGTAGCCGACAATGCCTGAATAAAAGCCGCGCGGCTCGGCTTCGATCCGGTCGATGGTCTCTACCGCCCGGATCTTGGGGGCACCGGAGACCGTTCCGGCCGGAAAGGTAGCCCGGATGGCGTCGGCTCCGCTCATGTTCGGGTCGATCTCTCCACTAATCTTCGAGACAATATGCATAACATGCGAGAAGTGTTCCACCTGCATGTATTGATCCACTTTGATGGTTCCCGGACGACAGATGCGGCCCAGATCGTTGCGGGCCAGATCGATCAGCATCAGGTGTTCGGCCCGCTCCTTCTCGTCGTTCAGCAGCTCCTTCTCCAGACGCTGATCCTCTTCAACGGTTTTTCCGCGGCGGCGGGTGCCGGCAATCGGATGAATCTCGGCCCGCCCGTTCTTCACCTTCACATGCACCTCCGGCGAAGAGCCGAACAGCTGGTACTGCCCGAAATCGATGTAGAACAGGTAGGGCGAGGGGTTGTGTGAGCGCAGCTGTTTATACGCCTGCAGCGGCGGCATTTCCGTGCGCAGGTACACCCGCCGCGAGAGCACGCCCTGCAGCAGGTTGCCCTTCACGATTTCATTTTTCACCTGCTGGACCCCCTGCATGTACTCCTCTTTTTCACCTGATTCACTCAGCAGAGTGCCCGGATAGCTGCGCTCTTCGGCCGACAAGTAGTTGAAGTTCAGATCATTGAGCCTGTCCTCGGTGGCCGCTATGGCCGCCGGCAGGTCTATTTCATGCTCCTTATAGTTCAAACCCATCAGGTAGATGATGTCGGTGTAATGGTCAAAAATTATAAAGATGTGCCCGAAGATGAAGGCGGCGGTCGGCAGGCCGAGTGCGTCCTCCTTTAGGGTAAACTTAATATTGTCGCAGAAACGGGCAAACTCATAGGAGAGAAAACCAATGCCTCCGGCCGGCAGCGGAATGTCCTGCTGCAGCGGCGGATGCTGGCGGGCAAAGTAGCCGAGCAGATCCAGGATGTCCTTCGCAGCTGTTTTCAATTTGTGCCGCTTCCCCGCCCGGCTCATCACCAGGTCGGACCCTTCCTGCAGGATGGTGAAGGCCTCCCGCACCAGCAGCAGCGAATACCGTTCGCGCCCCTTTTTGAAAGAGGCGGATTCCAGGATCACTTTTGCATCCAGCTTCTTGGCCAGAGTAAACGGGGTAAACCGGTCTCCGGAGAAAGTCTTGATTATTCCGTCGCGTCTTCCCCGGCCGGCTTCCAGGTCAAAAAAACCGCCGGAAACTGTTTTGGTCTGTATCATTCACACACTCCTTCTTCTGACTGCTGTGTTGCCGGTCGTCTCTGCATCCGGGCATAAAAAAAGCGCCCGAGGTCTCGCCCCGGGCGCTGTTGCATTCCCGTGTGACCGACCTCGTATACTCCAAGGCCGGTACGCATGCTCTACTCTAAAGCACGCCGAATAGTTCTCCGGCCGTTGAGAATAGAGCGCCACCAACTGTTACTATGTATAGATACATACTTCATGGCCCCACTTTACCCCAGACTTGTGATCGCGTCAACAGAAAACAGAAAATAATCCAAAAA
>CAZRWN010000025.1:0-14474 GCA_964603735.1 uncultured Sediminispirochaeta sp.
ATTCTATAACGGAAATGTGAGAAGTCAATTATTTTCTTTGTGAAAATTGCAATCTTATAGACATCTCAGTCAGTGGGCAGCAGCTGCTCCAGGTCCGTCCAGTGCCGGATAACGATTGATTCGGCGGGGAGATCGGCCAGCGCCTGCGCGTAGCCGCCGGACTTGATGTCCGGGGCGGCGTACCACAGAGGGCGCATGCCGGCGGCCTGAGCGCCGGCGCAGTCGACGGTGGTCATGTTGCCGGCGTACCAGGTTTGGTCGGCCGGCAGACCCATGCGCTGCAGGGCTACCTGGTACAGCAGCGGGTCGGGCTTGCGGATGCCGTAGTCGGCCGAGGCCATGACGAACTCGAAGTACTGCAGCAGGCCCTGCCGCTGCAGTTCGCGCCGCAGAACGAAGTCGCGGAAGCTGGTGTTGCTGATTACCGCCATGCGCACACTCCGGCGGCGCAGCGCCTCCAGCAGCTCCGCCAGCCCCTCCTCGGGACGCATGCCAAGGGAGGCATCCCAGTAGCGCCACTCCAGTTCATCTTCGTCTATCGAGAATTCGATGCCGAATTTACCGTACAGCAGACGGTGGAAGTCGAGCTGGCGGTACTCGATGTTGTGGCGGGCGCTGAGGGTCTCGAAGCGGTAGTCAAGTCCGCGGCCGAACTCGGCCAGCTCGTCGATCAGCTGCTCGCGGGCCGGTCCGCTCGCCCGGCCGTTCAGGTTGGCGGCGTAGGGCAGCAGGGCTTCGATACCGCGCCGACGGCTGCGGTCGTATATCTCCATCAGGGTGTCGCCGAAGTCGAACAGCACCGCTGTCGGAAGCTGGTCTATATGCTTAGTCAAATTGCGGCCTCCTTTGCCTCTACTAGTGGTAGTTCTACAGTAAACCGGGTGCCTTCGCCAAGGCTGCTGTCCACATTTATGGAGCCGTTGTGCATTTCAATGATGCCGTGCGAGATTGACAAGCCCAGGCCGGTACCCTTGCCGACGTCTTTGGTGGTGAAAAAGGGATCGAACAGGCGGTTGAGGTGTTCGGCCGATATACCGGCACCGTTGTCCTCGATGGAAAACAGGACCCCCCCGCCGGCCGGGTGCACGGTGCGCAGGACAATGCGGCCGCCGGCTTCTACCGCATCGGCGGCATTCAGCATCAGGTTTACCAGCACCTGTTCTATTTGGTTGCGGTTACAGAATACCGTCGGAAGTTCGCCCAACTGCTTTTCGACGCTGCATTTATACTTCAGTTTGTTCCATACCAGTTTCAGGGCCGACTCGACAATTTCATTGAGATTGTTCTCGGTAAAGCCTTCGCCTTCGGGGCGGGAGAAGTTGCGCAGATCCCGCACGATATCGCGGATCCGGACCGCCCCCTCCTGGGTTTCATCGAGCAGTGCGTCCAGGTCGTTCATGATGTACTGCAGCTCGTTCTCTTCGGCTATTTTGCGGCCGTCCTGCAGAAGTTGGGGCACCTTAGCAGGCGGGGCCTTGGCCGCCTCTTCCAGCTTCAGTGCCAGCTGTTTCAGGACCATGGCGTACTCTTTCAGTGTACCGAGATTGCTGAGCACGAAGCCGGTGGGATTGTTGATTTCATGGGCCACCCCGGCAGCCAGCTGACCGATGGATGCCATTTTTTCCGACTGAACCAGCTGTTTTTGAGCGGCCTTCAGCTGGTCAATGGTTTCATTCAACTCCCTTGTCCGCTGTTCAACCCGCTCTTCGAGGATACGGTTCATGTTGCTGACTATGTTCTCCGCTTCCAGCCGTTCGGTAATATCGACCAGGACGAAGCGGCAGTAGCGTGTGCGGTCGTCCCGCAGCAGAACATCTACGTAAATCAGAGCGGGAAAACGGCTTCCGTCCCGGCGGATAACCCGCGCTTCGCTGCCGCTGATAATCTGGGCCGGTATGCTCTGCCCCTTCAACCGGCCGTGCACCTGCGACCAAATATCCCCGACAATTATGTCATTGATGTGGAGATCCACCGCCTCGGATGTCCGGCCGCACCGCAAGACCTGTCCGGCTTGCTGATTGACATAGCTAATCCGGCCATGGCTGTCGGTCTCGACTATCGAAATCGGCAGGCTGCTTACCAGCTTGTTCTGATTGATGCCGGCGGCAATCGCGCCGGCAAAATTCCGGTTTAGCGGCTGCAGAGCCCGCAGTACTTCCGCCTGAAAGCGGCCGCGGGTTCTGCATAAAATCAACACCCCCTGGCCGGGCAGCTGCATCACCGCATATTCCCCGGCCGCGGCAACAGCGTAGACAAAGGGCAGCCGCTGTACGAACTTCTCGGCCGAACCGTCGTGGCTGCGGACAGGCAATTTGGCGACCGCCCGGCGGTACAAACGGGAGGCGCCGCCATCACCGGGAACCACCGCCAAAGGTTCGAAGGCCGGGGCATCCGCAGCAGCGGACTGCGAGTTGAGTAGCACCGCGGCCACATCGCAGCCGAGCTCCCGCCGATAGGCGGCCAACGCCCTGGATGCCATGCGGTCGAGCTCCGGACCTGAGCCGATTGAGAGGCTGATTGTATATAATGCCGAGAATTGAGTATTTGTAAGAGCCATCGGATTCAGTATAGGCAATGCGCCGGCTCTCTGCAAGCAAGGCCCGGGTATACTCGGCATAAAGGCCGATTTTGGATATACTACCGGTACATCATGGAATTATGGGGGAAATGTATGTATGTAGTCGGATTCAACGGAAGTGCTCGCCCGGAGGGCAATACCGCCTTCTTTATCGAAAAAGCCTTCGAGCCGCTGCGGGCGGCCGGCATAGAGTGCGAACAAGTCTCGCTGGCCGGACGGGTGGTACGCGGATGCACCGCCTGCATGAGCTGCCGCGAGAACGGCAGCGGGCGCTGCGTGTTCGACGACGATATCATAAATGAGTGCATTGAAAAAATGGAAAAGGCCGATGCCATTATCATCGGCTCACCAGTCTACTTTTCGGACATCACCTCCGAGACCAAGGCTCTGATCGACCGCAGCGGATACGCCATCCGCGGTGCAGGCAATTTTCTAAGCCGTAAGGTCGGCGCCGGAATCGCCGTTGCCCGCCGGGCCGGAACAGTACACGCCCTGGAATCGATCAACCAGTTTTTCTTTATCAACGATATGGTGGTGCCCGGATCGAGCTACTGGAATATGTCCCTCTCCCGGGCCGTCGGAGACGGCGAAAAGGACGCAGAGGGTATCAAAACCATGCTGCGCCTTGGAGAGAACATCGCCTGGCTTCTAAAAAAACTCAATAATTGATGGTTTTTAAGATTTTCGGTTGATAGACCGACTGAGTCGGGGTACATTTTTATTGTGAGCGAGCTCGAAAAACAGATCACCGGTGACTGGTACGAGGTGCGCAGCGCCCTCGACGAACCAGATACATTAGTTGACTACCTCGAAATCAGCCCCGCCGAGTTCACCCGTGCGGCCGAACAGCTGCGCTTTGCCGTCGAGCAGGGCATCGTGGAGTACAAACGCGGTCTGCTGCACTCTATCATGTCGCCGCTCAAATCGCTCAAGTGGGACAGCCGAGCAATCACCGACCTCAACCCGCCACTGCGAGAGTCGGCCATGGGGGTGCTGACTCCGGCGGTGCAGCGGCTGTTCGCGCTGGGACTGCTGCGACTTTACTCACAGAAAAGCAGCGATGAAGCCGTCGACTCGCAATCTTCGGACCAGCGCCGCGAGCAGGCCGTGCACGACAAAGAAAATATCCAAAAAGCTCCCACCGACATCAAAACGGTAGTGCAGGAAGTAAAAAACATGCTCAAAGACCGGCCTGCACTGCAGAACCATCAGGAAGTAAAGAAGATAATGCTGCAGCTCAAATACTACAACACCGAGCTTGAGAAGATGCGCAGCCTGGCCCCGAACATCCCGCCGGAGAAAGCATCCGGCTTCAAGCAAAACTTTCAAGCCACCTTCAATGAGATAGCCCAGAAAATTGCCGCTTCTTACAACACACTAATTAATGAGGAATTCGAGCGAAACCGCCCGAAAGAGCAGCTGCCCATTCTCAAACGTTACGATTTTACCAATCTGGATAAACTCTTCCGCGACCAGATTGCCAATGCAACCAGGATCTATTCAACCATCCGGCATGCCGAGCAGGAGCGCTACCAGATGCGGGAGATCCTGGTCGAACTGTCTGCCGGCGAACCGTACCACACCGGCTTTTTCGACCGCGAGCTAAAGGCCTACCAGCAGCTGGCACCCTTCGGCGAGGACAACCTGAAGATCAGCCGCGCCTTCGGGAACCAGGTACAGCGCTACTACGACCGCTACGCCGAGTGGATCTCCCGCTGAGCGCTCAGAGTAGATCCTGCCGGCCGCGCTCCTTCAATTCATTAACTACCTGCTTCACCTGCTGTCCGGCGCCCTGCTTGGCGATCAGCACGGCTCCGTTCTTCACCACTACCATCAGGTCGTCCACGCCGCAGAGGGCAACCGGCTGATCAGAGTATACAAAGTTGCCCTGTGACTCGATCGCCACCAGCTCTTCGGCCCCGCCGTTGGTGTTGCCGGGCCCATCAGCCGCGCCGGCCGGCTCGCCTCCGGCCGCTTTCTCGGCGTACAGGGCGGCCATCTCCTCCCAGCTGCCGATGTCGTTCCAGTCGAAGGAGGCTTTTACCATGGCCGAGCTGATGCTCTTTTCCATCACCGCATAGTCGATGGAGTCTTTCGGGCTGGCCTGGTACACCTTCTCAACCTCCGAGCCTTCCATAACCACTTCGATCTCTCCGGCCCGCCGTGATTCGCCCTTCGAACCGATACCTGCAAAGATGTCGCCGATCTCCGGGGTGAGGCTTTTCAGCTCATCGAGATAGCGGTTCACCTTGAAGGCGAACATGCCGGAGTTCCAGTAGTAGTTGCCCTTTTCTACAAAGCGCTCGGCGGTGGCTTGGTCGGGCTTTTCGCGGAAAGAAGCAACCTTCAATCCCGGGGGCATCTCCTCAGCGGTCTCTATATATCCGTAGCCGGTTTCCGGCCGCGTGGGGGGAATGCCGAAGGTCACCAGCTTGTCCTGCCGGGCCAGTTCGTCGGCCGCCCGCACGTTTTCGGTGAATCTCTCTATCGGCGTGATCAGGTGGTCGGCGGTCAACACTGCCACCGTCTCCTCGCCCTGTCCGCCGCTTTGCGCTTTCAGGTATTCAGCCGCAATAGCGATGGCCGGGGCGGTATTTCTGGCCGCCGGCTCGGGAATCACCTTGATTTTGTCGCGGCCGCCTCCGATTTTGCCGCATTCGGCGATAATCGGCTCGAGCTGCTCTTTCAGAGTGATGATAATAACGTTACCCCTTATACCGAGGGCCAGGGCCCGTTCAATCGTCAGCTGTAGGAGGCTTTTTCCGTCCTGCACCGGCAAAAACTGTTTCGGCATCTTCGAATTGGAAGCCGGCCATAAGCGCGTGCCCGAACCTCCCGCGAGTATCAATACATGATCAACCATACATTCCTCCTATTTACTTCTACCCCAATAATAAGAAAAAAGCGGGCGGTTCGCAACGCGCTCCACTGTGTTACAAATCACGAATTGTTGTTCACTATATCAAACTTTTTCTCTTGACCGCAGTGAGATGAACGCGTACAATGGTCTATATACATAAGGAGGAAGACGTATGGCGAAAGGTTTTACCCTGGCAGTATTACCCTGGGTCTATATTGCAAAATACGGCGAAGACGAGCAATGGAGTGAGGAGTTCAAAGAGAAACCCCACAAGAGCCCCGCAGAAGAGGCGGCTCTGAGCGAAGATGAGCGGCAGAAGCTCCAGGAACAACGCAACTCCTTTCCGGAACTGCCTTTAGTGAACTACACCACCCAGTACGGTATGGGCTGTTTCGAAGGGATGAAGGCGTTTCCGCAGAAGGACGGGAGTCTGAAGCTGTTCCGCCCCGACCAGAACGGTCAGCGGCTGCATGACTCGATGGTCGGTCTGAAGAGTCCCGGTTTTCCGGTGGATATGTTCGTGAATGCGGCCAAAGAGGTCTGCAAGCGCAACCAGGAGCTCGGCTTTGCGCCGACCTACAACAGCGACTGGGAGAAGGACGACTTCGTTTCGGCCGAATCGATTTATATCCGCCCCTTTTCCTACTCCGAACCGGCCATCGGCCTGGGACTGAGCAAACACCCCTGGGTGGTTTTTGCCAGCACACAGGTGGGCGCCTACTTCAAACCCGGCAACCACAAAGGTCTGATTACCGATAAAATCCGCGCCTTCAAGGGCGGCACCGGCTGGATCAAGTGCGACGCCAACTACGTAGTCCCGATTCTGGCCAAGAAAGCGGCTGAAGAGCAGGGCTACATGGAGGCCATCTTCCTGGATGCCGAACAGCGCACCTATCTGGAAGAGGGATCTTCGTGCAACATTTTTGTACTGCTGAAAAACGGAACCCTGGTTACTCCGGAGCTCGGCGACACGATTCTGCCGGGAATTACCCGCAAATCGATCCTGCAGCTGGCCCAGGACATGGGCGTAAAGACTGAGGAACGCAAGATCAGCCTCGATGAGGCCCTGCAAGAAGGCCAGGAGTGCTTCGTTTCCGGTACGGCGGCCGGGCTCAGCTACATTGAATCGATTACCAACAACGGCAAAGAGGTTGTGTTCAACGACCGCAAGATGGGCGAGCTGTCACGACAACTGCTGAATACCCTGAAGGGTATTCAGTACGGCAAGGTCGAAGACAAGCACGGCTGGATGGTTCCGGTTGAATAGCGGAATGTAGTATTCATCTTCTACTCCGAAAAGAACTTATTAAAACAACGGGGCTGTTTCTATGCGAAACAGCCTTTTTTTTGGCTTAAGAACCGAACTCCATGGCTTGCATATCGATCGGCAGTTCGGTGTAGATCTGCAGCTGATAGTTTTCGTTCGGGAAAAGCAGGTTGCGCTGGTTCAGAAAACCGAGGTTGGAGAGGCCGGTGCGCTCGAGGGTTTCCGGGTCGCGGGTGAGGCGGTCGAAGTAGCGGCTGGAGTCGGCGAACTGAACCATTGCACGGGTGTAGTACTCGGTTTGGCCGGTTTTGGTGTGCAGATTATACAGGTTGACGCCGAGGTTGTTGCTGGTTTTCATCAGGTTTTCGACTAGAGCCCGGTGGTCGCCGCGCTCCTCGATGAGCAGCGGCCGCTCCTGCTCGAGTCGGCCCTTGAGCATGTCCAGCAGATGGGAATAATGCCCCTCGGCATTGTGATACGAGCCGCGATAGAAAAAGGTGTTGGCTTTGGCATATACCAGGTTGTGGTTGTTGGAGAATGCGCCGGCGGACTGCCGGAATTCGGTCAGTGCATCCGAGTAATCACCGTTGCGGTACGAAATGTACCCCTGTTTGTACTTCATCTCTCGGGAGTCGTACAGGTTGCGCTCGGCTTCCGAATAGAGGCTGTCGGCCTGATCGAACTCCCCGCCCTGGTAGTAGTGAATGTCGCCGAGGTCGGCGTACAGCTTGCCCAGCTGCGGCTTTCTGCTGAGCAGTTTACGGCTGAGGGCATCCTCGTAGAGCTCGATTCCGCGGGTGTAGTTGGCGCGGGCTTCCAGGTAGTTGTCGCGGTCGTACATCCGCTCTCCGAGCCGCCGGTAGGTATCCACTTTCATCTCGATGCGAGCGCTGGTCAGCGGCGAGACGCCCTGCATCAGACTCAGAGTATTGCGCAGGGCCTTTTCCTCTTCACCGTACTCATCCATCCGCTTGAAATAACGGGCCAGCTGATAATGAGTCTCCGGCAAACGGTCATTGGCATCTTTAGCCCGAAAGAGAATCTCCTGCACTTCGGATAAACGATCCTTGTCGATCAGGTAGCCGCCCAGTTCCGTGTACGCTTCGGCATCTATGTCTGCTTCCGGCTTGGCCTGAAAGTAATTTTTTAACTTCATTACCTCCGGCTGGTTATCTGTGCGGATAAAATAACGCAGCATGCGGAACAGCAGCAGATCGCTTACCCCGTACTTTTCCATCAGGAGGGCGTAGGACATGCGGGCCTGTTTGTATTTGGCCGGATCCTCTTGGCCCCACTCCAGATAGGTATCTCCGAGCAGCAGCAGGACCTCGTAATCCTGGGGCTCTTCATTCAGGTAGTTGTTGAGCAGATCAGCGGATTTCTCGTAATTGGAGAGCGTCTCCAGCTCCATCTCCGCGTACTCGAGGGTGCCCTGCTTGTCCAGGGGATAATGGGTGAGCAGCTGTTCATACTTTTCTTCCGCCAGGGTCCATTGCTTCTGTTCCTTGAAGCCGTCGGCATACCGAAAGAACTGCTTTTTCATCACCGTTTGATCCAGCCCGCGCTGGAAATAGTTTTCCGAAGCGGGGTAATCCCGCTCTTCCAGCTGTTCGTATCCGAGATTGTACAGATGCAGCGCATATAAAGGACGATAGATAATGCGATAACTGAGAAAGACCGCCAGGGCCAGCAGGGCCGCCGTCAGTACTACCGTTCTGATGAGCGGGAGGATTCTGTGTCGAAAGGCATAGGCAAAGCTGCCCTTCTCTTCTTCGAAAGCGGCACCGGTTTTCTTCTCGTACTGGGCCGGTATTCGTATCCGTCGACCGGTGATCTTGGAGGCAATCGCGGCTATCTCTTTGGGAGAACGCCGCTGAACCAGCGCATTCACCAGCCGGTTCAGCGGTTCGCCGGACAGCCCGCGCTCGCCGATCTGCTCTTCTATTATGAGTTTGAGGTTGCGCGGAAGGGTAACCAGAGTTTCGGTAAGGGCCTTGAACTCCTCATCCGAAAGCTGCAGAGGCGCCGCCTCTTCAGCCAGTTCTTCCTCCGCCTCGCCGGAGGGCTGAACCTCCTCTTCGCCCGGGGCGGTTTCTTCTTCCTCGAGCACGCCGAACTCTTCACCGAGGTCGCCGAGGTTGAACTCGTCTATTTCAAACTCACCCTCTTCGAACTCTTCCTCCGGCAGCTCGAGCTCCTCGAGCCCCTCTTCGGGCCCTTCCTCTCCGGCTTCAGGCTCGGCCTCGAACTCCTCCTCTTCGAACTCGGGGACTGCAAACTCTTCAGCTTCTTCCCCCTCTTCAGGTTCCTCCGCCTCTATCTCTTCGGCCTCTTCGGGTTCAGCGAACTCCTCTTCCCCGAGTTCCTCTTCTTCGAACTCCGGGAGCGCGAACTCCTCCTCTTCGCCGAACTCCGGTAAGGGGCTATAGTCCTCTTCGCTTTCCGCCTCTTCCTCGCCGAAATCTTCCCCGGAAAGGTCCGGCAGCTCGGGCTCCTCCTCGAACATATCTTCCCCGAACTCTTCCTCTTCCTCTTCTGCTCCGACTTCCTCGGCTTCCTCGGCTTCCGGGGACTCTTCTTCGAGGAACTCTTCGACTCCGGGTTCAAAGGTTTCGTCTTCCAGTTCTTCCGGCTCGAGATCCTCGAGCTCTTCGAACTCCTCTTCGCCCGGCTCTTCCGGGGTTTCTTCCGGGGCCGCTTCGGCTTCCTCCGGCTCCTCAGTTTCCTCAGCAAACAGATCTTCGATGTCTTCGAACTCTTCCAGTTCCTCTTCAGGCGAGGCTTCGGGCTCCTCAGCTTCCGCAGGGGGCTCTTCTTCCAGGCCTTCCAGCGGCTCGAGTTCGTCTTCGAAGGCGGGAGTCTCTTCGTCCTCTGCGCCGAACTCTTCACCGAAACCGGCCAGCAGATCGGCCAATTCCTGATCCTGCTCCTCGGAGGGGGGATGTATTTCGGGGATGGACTGGCCGCGGCGGTTGAGTACGGTGGGTTCGTTGCCGAGGTTTATGATGTCAGCCTTGAGCTGTTCAAGATCCTGCAGTTCGGGCATAGTATTACCTGTTTCCAGTTTCGGTTGAGGTAAACGGGAATGTTAGGTTTTCCTTCAATTTCTGGCGCTGTTTACCGATTATTTTCATAGAGAGCAATTATGACACGTCGTACACTCATGGTTACAGTTAGTATACTCTTTGTGTTGGTTATGACACAAGCAGCTTTTTCCCAGTCCGTGGAGTCGGCCGATATGCATCTGCGGCTGCAAATGCAGGAGCAGGGCGCCGCGCCGGACTATCTGCGCGGACAGGTGTTTTTCTCCTATTCGGAGAAGGGTCCGGTTCGAAGAGTGGGAGTTGCCTTTCAGCACGAGAATTTTAAGACCGTCCACCCATTTAAGCGGAATGAGTACAACACCTTTGTTCTGAATTACGACCCGCCTGAGGATGCTGAGCGGCTGGTCTACCGTCTGGTTGTGGACGGATTGTGGACGGCAGATCCGAATAATCCGCACCGGGTGCACCTGCCCGGCGATGTGACCGCGTCGGTTTTCGAGCTTCCGAAAAAACCCGAAGAAAAGCGTCCGGCAGTTACCGAAACCAGTGACGGCCGGGTGACTTTTCGCTTTGCCGATGAGCAGGCCGGACGGGTTGCGGTGGCCGGCAGCTTCAATCACTGGGACCCCTTCATGCACCGTATGCGGCCGGAAGGCCCGCAGGCCGAGCGCTATTCGCTGTCGCTCGACCTACCCAGCGGAACCCACTACTACTACTTCGTGGTGGATGGCCGGCGAATTCCGGACCCGCACAACCCGCGAATGATGAAAACCGACGACGGGCAGTACGTGTCGGTGCTGCGGGTGGGCGGTTAGAAAATGTTCAACTCTGAATAGTAAAGTAAAGAATAGCTTCGGCCGCCGGATCGGCGGTCTTTTTTTTGGTCACGTAGCCGTTCGGAGAACTCTCCGAAGGCACTACCAGCGACGACTCCCCTTCCCAAAACAGATCGAAGAAACGGCCGGTCAGGCAGACGGTGGCGCCGCGGGGTACTCCGGTGTCGGCGATGCGCTCCGGCAGGGCGGTGGTGAAGGTCTGCCGGGCCTGCTGATCGAACTCGACGCCGTTGGCCTTGAGGTCGAACCAGATGTCCGCCTGTGCGAAGGGTCGGTGCCAGACTTCGAAGAAGGTATCGCGGCAGAGGGTCAGCGCGCAGGTAAGGCCGGCGGCCTCGAAGGTCTGCGCCGCCGACAGGTCGCCCGCTGCGAGCCCGACGGCCTTTTTCTCGAAGGGGGTCAGATAGACCTTGTCCTGGGTGTAGGCGACCCGGCCGTCCGGCCCATAGACGAAGGCGCGGTTGAATAGTTGCGCATTCGGATCGTCGGCCGGTTCTGCCACGAAACTGCTGCCGGCGATGATCCAAAGCTTGTGGCGGCGGGCCAGGCGGCCCCATACACGGTCCATGATGGCGCGGGTGCTGCCGCTCCGCAGGCGCAGGTACTCCGGCAGGCCGACCGGACGGCCGTAGTGCTGCTTCAGCAGGGCCAGAATATCGGGCAGGCTGCCGGCTTCGGTCAGCTCGGTGCCCAGGGGTACGGCGGCCAGAAAGACGTTGAGGTACTCGGGGAAGACCACGATTTTTGCACCTCCGGCGGCGGCTTGGGCGGTGAGGTCGCCGACACTCCGCGCGAAGGCGGCCTCGCTGCGGTAGTCGGCGGGACTTACCCAATATTGAACCAAAGCGATCTTTGTCGAGTCTGCGGTGGGCGCCGGCCATAGCTCTGGAGCTAACACGCACACGAGCAACAGGCTGGCGGCGGCGGTGATGCAGCGGCGAATTGCGCTGCGCCCGCCTTCTGATACGTTCAACACTGTGGTCCTCCTAACTTTTTCCCCGAATATCCTATCATTCCAGTCAAAAATTTACCATATTTTTAATTAGGACTCGACAAAAGGTTATATACGGAGGAATCGATATGAAGCAAGGAGATTTCCTTTTTGAACTGGAAGAGATGATTGACGATGTGAAGACCGGTCTGCTGGCGACGGTTGACAGCGAGGGGCGGCCGCGGATGCGCTGGATGACGCCGGCGATATTGAAAGACCGCAGCGGAGCTCTTTACGCGGTTACCTCGCGGGACTTCGCAAAACGCGAACAGTTGGAAGCACGGCCTAAGGTACAATGGATGTTTCAGTCGCGATGTCTTGATAAAATTTTATATGTAGAAGGTTCGGTGAACGTGGTAGAGAATAGCTCGATGCTGAACGAGGTGTTGGAGGTGGTCGGGCCGCGGCTGCGGGTGTTCTGGAAGATGAACAATGACGAGACCAGCCTGGTGGTGCTCGAAACGGTGATGGAATCGGGAGCGGTGTATATGCCGATGACGGGCATCAAAGAGCGGACCAGCTTCGGATAGGATAACAGGAGGAGAGATATGGCGCAAAAGAAGTTAGTTGATAAATACGGAAAAAAGAAAAATATGGAGCTGCTGCGGCAGGTCTTGCTGATACGCCGTTTCGAGGAGCGGGCGGCCCAGGCCTACGGTCTGCGGAAGATCGGCGGCTTCTGTCACCTGTATATCGGCGAGGAAGCGGTAGCCGGCGGAGCAATCGCCGCTCTGGATATGGAGCGTGACTATGTGGTAGCGGCTTACCGCGACCACGGCCACGCTCTGGCGACCGGGATGGATCCGAAAGGGATTATGGCCGAGCTGTACGGCAAGGCGACCGGCTGCAGCAAGGGCAAGGGCGGTTCGATGCACATGTTCGACCGCGAGAAGCACATGTTCGGCGGCAACGGGATTGTCGGCGGGCAGATTCCGGTGGCCACCGGGGTCGGACTGAAGATCAAATATAAGGAAGAGGACGGTGTGGTGCTGTGCTTTTTCGGCGACGGGGCGATTCATCAGGGTTCGTTCCACGAGAGCATGAACCTGGCCAAGATCTACGGCCTGCCGGTCATTTATATCTGCGAGAACAACCACTACGGCATGGGTACCGATTTCAGGCGCGTGTCATCGGTGCACGATTTCAGCCAGATGGCGGACGCCTACGGCATCGAGGGGCGTCAGGAGAACGGGATGGACCCGCTGGTGGTCTACGACGAGGTGTTGCAGCTGGTCGAGAAGGTGCGCAAGGACAGCGAACCGATGTTTCTGGAGCTGCTGACCTACCGCTACAAGGGCCACTCCATGAGCGACCCTGCTAAGTACCGTACCAAAGAGGAGCTGCAGGAGTTCAAGGACCAGGACCCGGTGACTATTCTGCAAAAGCAGATGAGCGATGCGGGCCAGCTGTCGGACAAGGACTTCGAAAAACTGGATAAAGAGATTCGCGATATCTGCGCCGAGGCGGCTGATTTTGCCGAAGAGAGCCCCGAGCCCGAACTGTCGGCGCTGTATGAAGATGTTCTGGTAGAGTAAAGGAGGAGCAGATGGCAACGATTACAATGCGCGAAGCACTGCGTCAGGCAATGGAAGAGGAGATGCAGCGCGACGAGAATGTCGTGCTGTTCGGCGAGGAAGTCGCCCAATATAATGGAGCATACAAAGTGACCCAGGGACTGCTGGATACCTTCGGTGAGAAGCGGGTCTTCGATACCCCCATTTCCGAGGAAGGGTTTACCGGCATGGGCATCGGTGCGGCCATGGCCGGTCTGCGGCCGATCGTCGAGTGGATGACCTTTAACTTTTCGCTGATGGCGGTAGACCAGATATACAACAACGCCGCCAAAAACCTGTATATGTCCGGCGGCCAGATGAAAAACCCGATCGTCTTCCGCGGGCCAAACGGGCCGGCCGAATACCTGGCCTCGCAGCACTCCCAGGCGCTGCAGTCGATCTACGCCCATGTGCCTGGTTTGAAGGTTGTGGCCGCCTCGACGCCCTACGATGCCAAGGGGCTGCTGAAGAGCTCGATCCGCGATGACAACCCGGTGCTGTTTATGGAAGCGGAGATGATGTACGCCTGGAAGGGCGAGGTGCCGGAGGACGAGTACCTGGTGCCGATCGGCGAGGCGGATGTGAAACGCGCGGGCAGCGACGTGACGCTGGTCTGTTTTTCTAAGCCCACCCGCATGGTGCTGCAGGCGGCCGAGGAGCTGGCCAAGGAGAACATCGAAGCCGAGGTGGTTGATATCCGCACCATCCGTCCGCTGGACGAGCAGGCGATTTACGATTCGGTACGCAAGACCAACCGCTGCGTGGTGATCGACGAGGCCTGGCCCTTTGCTTCGGTGGGAGCGCACATCGGCTGGCTGGTTTCGTACAACTGCTTCGATTTCCTGGACGCCCCGGTGGAACTGGTCTCCGGCGAAGATGTGCCGATGCCCTACAACCACACTCTGGAGCTGGCGGCCCAGCCGTCGGTCGAGAAGGTTGTGAAGGCGGCCAAGTCGGTTCTATATGTGTAAGGAGGAGTGTTATGGCTGAGAAAATGTTAATGCTGGCCCTCTCGCCCACGATGGAGGAAGGAACTATTGTGTCGTGGAGCAAACAGGAGGGCGATAAGATAGAGAACGGCGATGTGGTCTGCGAGGTGGAAACCGACAAGGCCACTATGGACTATGAATCGCTGCAGGAGGGAACCCTGCTGAAAATACTGGTGCAGGAGGGTGAGAGCGCCGCGGTCGAACAGCCCATCGCCGTTATCGGCGAAGAGGGCGAAGATATCTCGGATCTGCTGAAGGAGATCGAGAGCGAAGGCAAAGGCGGCGGCGAAACCGGAGCTGGACAGACACCTGCGAGCGGCCAGCCGGCAGCAGAAGAAAGTGCCGCGCAAACCGGG
>CAZRWN010000025.1:14574-37004 GCA_964603735.1 uncultured Sediminispirochaeta sp.
GCAACGCCGCCGGTTACTTCAACCGGCATAGAGGAGCAGCATATCAAGATTGGCCGCAAGCGGGCGGTCATCGCCCAGCGGCTGTCGGAATCGAAGTTCAGCGCACCGCACTACTACCTCACCACTTCGCTGCGCACCGATCCGCTGACGGATTCCAGAGCTTCAATTAACAAGAGAATTAGCAAGGCCGGGGGCACAAAGCTCAGTTTGAATGCATTCATCATGAAACTGACCGCCGAGGCGATCAAACGCCATCCCATAGTAAATGCCAGCTGGAAGGATCAGGAAATCTACGTGCCAGGTTCCATCGATATCGGCCTGGCAGTCGCCCTCGAGGACGGCTTGATTACACCGGTAGTACGCAACTGCGGCGGCAAGGGGATCCGACAGATCGACGGCGAAGTGCAGCAGCTGGTGGCCAAAGCACGGGCCGGCAAACTGCAGCCCGAAGAGTACAGCGGGGCAAGTTTTTCCATCAGCAACCTCGGTTCTTACGGGATAGAACAGTTCACTGCTATCATCAACCCGCCGGCTTCGGCCATAATGGCGGTCGGGTCGATTACACGCGAAGCTGTGGAGCTTGAAAATGGTTCGATTTCATTTGATAATAAGATGAAACTAACTCTGTCGTGCGACCATCGGGTGATTGACGGGGCGGTGGGAGCCGCGTTTCTACGCGATCTCAAAGCTATTTTCGAAGATCCGATGCAGGCATTAGTATAAGGAGGCAGCATGGCATTTGATTATGATCTGTTAATAATAGGCGCAGGCCCGGGCGGCTACGTAGGCGCTATCCGGGCTACACAACTGGGCCTCAAGGTCTGTGTGATTGAAAAGGACAAAGCTGGTGGGGTCTGCCTGAATATAGGCTGCATCCCCTCGAAATCCCTGGTGCATCAGGCTGAAGCTTATCACTCGGCCAACGACCTGGAGCGGATGGGAATAAAGGTCGACCTGAGCAAGTTCGACTACAGCAAGGCCCATGCCGAATCGCGCAAGGCCGCCGATCAGCTCTCCAAAGGCGTCGGCTTTCTGTTGAAGAAGAACAAGGTCGATTACGTTGAGGGTACCGCCGTTATCACCGGCGAGCACGAGGTAACGGTAGACGCAGAGCGTAAGATCAGCGCGAACAATATAATGATTGCCACCGGCTCGCGTCCGCGCGAGCTGAAGGGCTTCGAGTTCGACGGAACCACCATTATGAGCAGCAATGACATCCTGATGCGAACCGACCTGCCGAAAAGCATGCTCGTACTCGGCGCCGGCGCCATCGGCTGCGAGTTTACCCACATCATGGGCCGCTTCGGGGTAGAGGTAACCCTGATCGAGATGCTCGACCATATTCTGCCCACCGTCGATGAGGAAGCGGCCAAAGTGCTGGCCCGCTCTTTTAAAAAGCGCAAGCTGGCCATGTACACCGGTGCGCAGGCCCAGCCGCCCCGTAAAGAAAAGGGCAAGCTGGTCATGGACGTCGAAACCAAGAAGGGGACCAAGACTCTGGAGGCTGAAACCCTGCTGGTCACAGTCGGACGGGCTCCCAACACCGAGAATATCGGCCTCGAAAATGTCGGCATCAAACCCGAGAAGGGCTTCATTCCCATTGGCGATTACTACCGAACCTCCGTCGATTCGATATTCGCAATCGGCGATGTAGTTTCGGTCACTCCGCAGCTGGCCCACGTGGCGTCTAAAGAGGCTGAGCTGGTAGTTGAATACCTGGCCGGTGAAAAGGTCGAGCCGCAGCTCGATCCGACCACCATTCCGTTCGGAGTCTACACCGAACCGGAAGTAGCCGGTTTCGGCTATACCGAGGAAGCGGCGAAGGAGAAAGGCTATGAAGCCGCCTCCGATTCATTCCCCATCCGCGGTGCCGGAAAGTCAGTTGCCATTGAAAAAACCGAGGGCATGGTGAAAATTGTCTACGACACCAAAACCCAGGAAATTCTGGGGGCCCGAATCGTCGGTACCCAGGCAACCGACCTGATTCACGAACTCTTACTGGCCCGTTCGTCCGAGCTGGTCACCACAGATATCTCTAAGCTGATCCACGCCCACCCGACTCTTTCGGAGGCAATTATGGAGGCAGCCCGGGCAACCGAAGGCTGGATGATCCACGCATAATGAAACCTCACGGCCGGCGCATCTGCTGCCGGCCGGTATTCATTTAAAAGGAGAAGCAAAATGCAGGAGCGACAAGTTACCAAGATGGGAGGCAATGTAATCACTCTGGTCGGCCCCGAGCTGCAGACCGGCGACATTGCGCCCGATTTCACGGTTTTGAACAACGATCTGCTTCCCAAGAGTCTGGAAGATTATCAGGGCAAGGTAAAGCTGATAAGTGTAGTTCCCTCATTGGATACCGGTGTCTGCGATGCGCAGACCAGAAAGTTCAATGAAATAGCCGCCGGCTTATCCCCGGAGATCGAAGTACTCACCATTAGTATGGACCTTCCGTTTGCCCAGAAAAGATGGTGCGGGGCGGCCGGTATCGACCGGGTCGAAACCCTCTCGGATCACCGTTTCGCCGCATTCGGGGAAAACTACGGGGTCTTGATACAGGAGCTCAGACTGCTGAATCGCAGCATATTTATCATCGACAAATCCGATATCATTCAGTACATCGAGATCGTCCAAGAGAACCACAACCACCCCGATTACGATGCAGCCCTCGAGGCCTTGAACGCAGTGTAACGGGATGTCTCGCGCACCGCATTGCGGGCGGGTTTAGAACCGCCGCACGGGTAAATAAACAGGGGGCTTCATCCGTCTGGAAGAAGGCCCCTTGCTTCAAAAAGGAATAACAATGTAGTCAGATGCACTTACTTTTTCTCGTCCGCTTTCGCGGTCGTCACCTTTTCACGGTTCCACTGCACCAGCCCAAAGATAATAATCCCGACTGTTGAAAAGAAAATTACTGCTTGCGCTATTGAAACTAATGTGTCAGATGGGCTCACTGCGACTCTCCTATATGTGAATAAGTTACTTGCATGATCATAACATAAACATCGACACACGTGAAGGTTTTATTTACAAGTTTTAGTAGTCCCATGCATACACCCGCCACGCCTGCGGACCGCTCTCCGGAGCCCTCCAGCCGTTGTAGGTATTCAGCTCGATACCGTCGGGCCGCACATGGGTGAAGTGGCTGCCATAGTCGGCAACAAAAGAATACCCGTCGCCACCGTTGGCCGGACTGCCGGCGGCCGACTCGCCGGTTGTGGCCAGAAAGCGGTTCATATCCTCCAGGGAATCAAAGCGAAACTCCCGGGCCACTGCATCCACACCGAGACGCCGGGAGAGCTCCGCCGTAAAACTCTGCTTGTCACCGACCCAGCCGCTGTCCGGATCGAAACTGCCGCCCCAGCCCTCCTGTCCACCGAAGGCCTGCTCGATATCTTCCCAATCAACCTCTCCAAAGTGTTCGACGAAGTGCGCGGCGATCGACTCAGCCAGGCAATACCCGTTGCCCGCCGCGGTATCCAAAGCTCCGCCGGTCACCGCCGCCTCGAGCCACTGCTGCGAGTACCTTGTAAGGGTGGCCCTCTGCTCTATGCCGCCGAATCCTGCCTCATCTGTCCCGGCGGCCGCATCTGCGCCGAATCCTGTCCCATCTGCGCCGGCGGCCCGGAAAAAACCATCTCTGTCGGCCAGCAGGGCATCCATCGCCAGGAGGCGCTCGGCCTCATAGCTGCGCGCCGGCATTCCCTCCGAAAGACCTGCCAGTTCCTTGCGGTAGGCCTGTTCCCGCAGGGCCCAGACGTAAGCCGTCGAATCCGCCGCTCCGTTCAGGTTCCGGCCGAAGCGACGCAGCAAATCGTACTCCGCCGCCAGCTCCGGGCGCACCTTCAAACCGAACTCGGCCGCCGCCTTTTCATACGTACCCCGCTGTTCATTCCACATATAACCGGCCTTCCGCATCAGCTGCAGCGCCTCGTCTCGGCTAATGCCCATATAATCGGCCACATCCTGACTGAAAGAACCCGGCCCGTGCGTCTGCACCAGCATCCCGTTCTCGCCCCACAGGTGGTGCGAACCGTCCCACAACAAATCGCCGGCTGCATTTATCCGCCAGAAATCACCCTCCGAGCTGTACGATTGCATCAGCGCTGCCACCCCGCGCTCACCAGAGGCGATCGCCGCCATATCCTGCAGGATGGAAGCATCCTTATATAAAAATTCCATCCCATAGAGGGGGTCGGTCGAAATCCCGGCAGCCATCGCCGCATGGGCCATCACCGCTTCCGCCGTCTCGTCTACATTTCCTTCACCGCAGAGCCCGTCACGGTGCGCCTCGTGCTGCAGTGTCAGTGCCAGGGAAGGATCCTCCAGACCAGCATGCATTCCCAGTGCAATCGAAATTTCACGCCGCCGCCCCGAATCCAGTTCAGTCCGCCCGCGGTACTCCGCAGTGCGCGGAAACCGCAGCTGCACGGTCCCGCTCAGAATTTCCTGCAGTACGGCCCGGCTGCGGGCATCGCCGAACCCGGCTTGAAAGCGCAGCATCCTGGCCACATCAGCCTCCCGGCCGTCCGCCGCATACCTGCGGCTGGCGGCAGCGATTTGCTGCTGCAGGCTGAACAAATCGACCGCCTGCAGCAGATCCGTCAGTTTTCCCGACGTTAACTTGCGGCCGTCCCGCCCAAGAGCCAAGCCCGCCGTACCATCCCTCAGCTTCAACTCCAGCAGTCCGTTGCCCCGCAAGCCCAGCAGGTTCCAGGTGGTCTGCCCGGTAGCCGCATACTCAATCCCGCTGGCCAGCAGCTCTCCGCCGAAGCGCGCCCCCGACCGCATTGCCCGAATATCATCCCGTGCAAAGCCGTAGCTGTGTTTCCGCTGCAAAAAGCCGTTGTGTACCGCCGCATCGCCTACCGCACCGGCGGCCGCCAATCCAAGCTCTACCGCAGCCTCGGTACTCCAGAGTGAATCTCTGAATCGCTCGGAGCGCCAGCGGAGTCCGTCGCCGCGGCTGTACTGCAGCCCGGCCGAGCCCGCGCTCAGCAGACGCTTGCCCGCCGCCCTTCCCGCAGCCGGGGCTGCGTTTCCGAACAGGCCGGCCGTTTGATCCCACTGCGGCTGCACCTCGAGCCCGCTCCATACGCCGCCGCCGGCGGCGATAGCCGTCTGCAGCAGAGCCTGTTTTCCGAAGTCGAAGGCCGCCTCGTCCCAGTTTTTATATCCCGCCGACACATCGGCGGCCGCAAAAAATGCATCATCCGTCAGTCCGGCCAGAGCCGCAGCCACCGGGCCCAGACTTAAACCGGCCGCTGTCTTTATCCCTAAGTCGCTGAGGCTTCTGATGGTGGCCGCCTGCATCCAGCTGTCCGCTTTCCCGTCATTATTTCCGTCATCATCCCACAGACGTCGGTCCCAGCCGGCCAGGTCCATCATCGACAAAGCACGACCGAGCCGGGCTTCGTTCCGGTAATAACCGGTCAGAATACGGCCGCTCTCTCCATATCCGGCCCGCTGCACCCGCTCCGGGTCACTCTCACTCATCACCGGCGCATATCCCACATGCCAGTAGAACAGACCCTGCGTATCCTCATGCTGCTGGTACCCCTCTGCAGCACTGAATCGGGCCGCCGCTCCGGAGAAGCGCCCGCGCAGCTCCGCTTCAATCCGCTCGAGATAACTCTCGGCTTCGCCCCCGTACCCGCCGAATATCAGCTTTTGCTGCGCTCCGATCGCTTGCACCAGGGTTTCGTACTGGCGCTCTGCTGCCGCCGCATCTCCTCCCGACTCCGCAGCCCTTTGTAAACGAGCCGACCAATCCGTTTCCGGCAGGCGGAAATCGCGATACGCAGCAATGCTCTGCAGCTCACGCTCGTGTTCGAAATAGGTGACATCCACAATCGCATTGCGCTGGTAGACACCGCCCCTGCGGCGATAGCCCGCCGAGCGCAGGGTTGTATGCAGGGAGTCGGCCGCCCGGGTGTTTGCGGTTTCCATCTTCGCCTCCAGCTCATCCCGGTATCCCTGTAATGCCCTGGAAAACATCCGCACACCGGCCTCGAAGGCGGTCTGCCGGCTTTGCAGCTCTGCATCCCGGTAGATCTGATCAACATGCGAGCGGTACTCAGAATAGTGCGCCCGGGTCCGTTCCAGCTCCGGCAGCAAGCCTTCTCCGCCGCTCATATCGAGACCGGAGAACAGATCGGCCAGGTCCCGCTGCTGAGCGCTCTTTTTCGTACGCGCCGGAGGGGTCCAACCGGGAGAGCTGTCCAGCGGCACCATGGTCAAGCGGCTGCTCAGCTGCTGCGGGTCTATCTGCAGGATGTCCGCCCCGGCGGCACTCACCTCTTCGGCCCGTGAACGCACTACCGAATTAAGCCAGAGTCTTTTGGCCTGGTGGTACTTGTGCGCGCGCTGCTCCCAAAGCTCCTGCCGCGAAAGGTACGCCCGGCGAAACTCACGGTCCCACCGGAGACCGGCACTGCGCAGTTGGCTCAGGTCCGCATCCCGCTGCTGCGTTATTTCGGCAATCTCGAACTCAGCCCCCTGCTGCCACAGCTGTTTCTTTTTCAATAGACGCTGCTCCAATACAAGCCCTCTCCGACGGGCAGACTCCAGCTGGGCGGCGCCTTCCAACTGCAGCAGTGAGAGCAGAGATCCGGCTTCGACCGAGCCGGAACTGCCCGAAAGGTAGTAGGCAAGCTGCTCTTGTCCGCCCAGCCCTTCGAGATACAGATCACACTCCGCCGCAGCGGATAAGGCCGCCCTTCCCGGTGACAGCGGCAGCGCGGCGGCCAGCCGGCTCACCGTGCTGCCCAGACACTGCGTCCGTTCGGTCTGCAGCAGCTCGCTTTCATTTCGGGCGCGGGTTTTCATTTTCTGGATATAATCGGCAAGGGTTCCTTTCCCCGAGCTGCCGGACGAGTCGTCCCCTTCCTGTTCACGCAGAAAGACGCACAACGGTTCCGCCCCGGCTGCATCGTCGGAGAAAAAACGGATGAAGTTGAACTCGCTCCGGCCCGCGGTGAATTTCTTCCGCCAGTATGCATCGCTGTGAAGCTCCTCTTTCAGGCAATGCACTCGCGCACCCGCCTCTGCGATTTTCTTACAGCTCGCATTTAGAACGGCGAGTTCGTCCTGTACCTGCTCACGCTCATCCTGTCCGCTCATTCCCTGGGCCGTAAGGCTTTGCCGCAAAGCGTTCAGGTCGTCTCGCTTCGACTTCACGTCCGATGCTTTGGAGGCGTAGGTAGCTGCCAGGGCAGTCATGGCCGCGCCGCCCGGAAAATTGAGGGTCGCATAACAGGCTGCCGCCAAACCGGAATACACGGCAGCTTTGGTCAGCAGCTCATCCCGTTCATCGGATAAATCCGCCGCCCGGCGGCGGGCATGCCCAGTCACTCCGGCAAACAACAGCTGCCCGAGATCCTCTGCAGCCGCCCGGCTGAGACAACTGACAGCCGGATCCGGCTGCAGCTCGATCAGCACCGAATAAAAGCGGAACATCCGCCGGCGGCGAGGGTCCTTCAGTAGTGCAGCATGGGCCTGCTCGGCTTTGCCGCCGAGATAGGCAGCGGTCGAGCTGCCGAGTTTCTCGGTCAACTTGCGGTAGCTCTGATTTCCCGTACAGTAGCCCGGGTCGAGCGCCTCGGAATCGGCATGATACAGGCCCAGGGCACACTGCTTTAGAAACTCGTCGCCGCTGTCGGCGTCGTACAGCCGTTGCAGTTCCGAAGCCCAAAGCGCTGCATCCTGCTGCAGCTGCTCCGGAGTACCCCGGTAGTCTTCGGTGACCGGTGCTTCCGGAAGGGCCTCCCAGCTGCACTGTTCCAGCTTCTCAATATCCGGAGTTGCCGTACTCTCGCCCTCGAGTACAGGCACCAGTCGGAGGAGACTCGCCCGCAGGTCGGCGTACAACTCGTTTTCAACGCGACGGTCGGCACTGCAGCGCTCAGCGAGATAGTCTTCGCTCTGTTCGAGTTGTTCCAGAATCTGCTGCAGCTCGGCAGACCGGTGCAGCAAAACCCGGTTCTGCAGGGCCGCATCCGAACAGCCGGCCTCTTCGAGCAGTTCGGAGTTCTTCGCCTCGGTCCTTTCCAGCTCTTTCCGCAGTGCGGCGAGTTCGTCCCGGTCGCTCCGCAGCTTTGTCTGCAGAAAGTCCTCGAGCCCCGGACTGGCCGGCTGCTGCAGAAGCTGCTCTATGGTTACAATCTCCTCCTTTAGAAGCTGCGGTTCAGCATTCAGAAGTAATCGCGGCAGGTCCCGGCCCGGTTTTACCAGACTGCTCCAGGCAGTCTGCAGCTCCTCTATCCGCGCATGTTCCCTTTCACGCACATCGCTCCAGTATGCAGTCTCTTCATCCAGGTAGAGCTTCAACTCAGCCTCTGAGAGCATTGCCTGCGAATGCTGATACGCTGAAGCGAGACGGCAGTAAAGACCGCCGGCCTCCTGTGATTTCTGCTGCAGTTCCGTCCGAAGCGCCTCGAACTCCTGCTTCCATCCGGCGGACTGCTGCCGGGCCTGCTGACGCCAATACTCAAGTCCCTGTTGGTATTGACTGTCAAGCTCCGTCAGCCTTTCAGAATACCCCTCTTCAACCTGCACATACTCCTGTTTGATTGCATGCAGTTCATCGTAGTAGTCTGACTCCATCTTTCGCTCCCAGGCGGCTCTTTGGTCGAGCAGCCGGTACTCTCCCTGCTTCCAGTGCGACAAACCCGCGAGTCGCTCTTCCCGGCCGGGAGTGTGGCCCGCCAACTGCAGTTCCGAATTGACCTGCTGCAGCAGCTCGTACACCTCCTCTCCATCCGCATGCAGCCCTCTCCGGGAATCGCCGCTGGGCTCTAGGTAGCGGCTGATGTACAGCTCGGTCATCTGTTCGAAGCTGTGCAGATACTCCTCCCGGCACTCCTCCAGGCGCTTTGCCCTCAAGTCCCGGATCCGGCCGGAGTTCCATTCAGCTTCACGGCCGTTCAGCGCCGCTTGCTGCGCCCGTTGTTGCGACAGCGGCCGGGCCAGACTGCTCATTTTCTGCCTAAACTCCTGCAGCAGGCGCTCTTCCTCCGCGGGTACGGCCGCACTCATACGGCTGCTGTATATCCGGCTCTGCACCTGCAGCTGCCGCAGGTAGCTGTGGAGAGCTCCCTCCTCTTCCAGCGGATCAGCGGCGCCCATCCCGTTCAATCCGCTCAGAAATAGACCACAGATCAGCACCGCGATCCTGGAATAATTATTTTTCATGTGTGCCTCCTCACAAAGGTAGACAGGACTGCTCGATGCTCTGCTTCAACCCGAACAGAAAAAAAATCAGAAAAGCTGTTTTTTTCTCTATACCCAATGAAAGGAGGCAGGCGGTATGCAAAACCGCATAAAAAAACTACTGGCCGGCAGCTGCATGTGGATGCTGCTCGGCTGCACTCAGAGCTGCTCAGCCGATTTTGTTCGTGCGCGGACAGATCGGCCGGGTGAAGCCGTTTCTACCCAGATTCTGCAAAGCGGAAAACGACAGTTTTTCGCCGGCCACTACGACGCTGCCCTGAACACATGGGCCGGAATTGACACGACCTTTCCCTTCAGCTTTCCGGTCGACACCTGGCGGGCCAGGGCGCTGCTGATGAAGCAGGAGGCTGACCGCGCATATGAACTGCTGCATCCGTACCTGCAGCTGATTCCCGGGCATCCCGAGCTCCTGCTGCTGCTCGGAAAGAGCCAGTTCGAACGCGGCAACTACGCCGCGGCGGTCGAACTGCTGGAGCAGGGGGCCGCCTGCGTTCATGGCGTGGCCGGAGTCTATCTCACCCGCGCGGAGATGTTCTATCAGATCGGCTTACACAGCCGGGCCGGGAGATACCGCCGGATCGCCCAGAGACTACTCCGGATAGAAGACGGGAATGGTGAGCCGGATGCGCGGCAGTAGCCTGAGGTTTCTTCTGGCGCCTCTGCTGATTCTGTTTTGCTCCGGGCTCACCCCCGGCTTCGCAACCCCGACTCTCCGACTTACCGTTCGGCAGGTAATTCACCGGGCCCGGAGTTCGGATCCCGGCCTGGACCAGCTGCAGCATAAACTGACCCGGCTGCGCGAAAAAATCTCGCCCAGAGTGAGAGCCCGCCTGCCGCGGCTGTTCTGCGAATACGAGGGCAGCGAGAGCTACGACTGGAACAGCCCTTACCGGCGCATGCACCGCCTCGGGGCGGGATTCGAAGTTGACTTGACCGACAGCGGTGCCTCGTGGTACCGCTCACGGGAATTACAACGCGAGATAGAACGAACACAACTACAGATTAGTCAGCTGCAGCAAAACCTTACTCTGGAAATGCTGCAGCTCTGTCTGCAGATTTTTTATCACCGAAGGGTGGTCGGATTATTTCGCGCTAATCTGCGGTTTTACCGACAGCTGCATGCTGCTGCGGAGCAACGCACACTCTCAGGAACCATAAGTGCCCAGGCTTACCAGCGCATCCGCCTCAGAACCCAGGAGAAGGCCCTCGAGCTGCAGGCGGAACAGCTCGAGCTGCAGCACCTGTATTCCCAACTAAAACTGAAGCTCCGTGAGGACCGGCGGATAGAGTTGGCCGGCGCCCTTCCCGAGCGCCGAGGCGCGTGGCAAGCGATACTCGAGAAAATCGACAGTAAAGCCTGCCGATCCCATGCGCAAGACTGTTCGCTTGAACCGGCGACAGCCCGCATAGACTGCCGGCAGGCCGCCGACCAGCGTGCTCTGCAGCTGCGCAGTCTCTGTCCGGCAGTAAGGGTCTACTCCCGGATCGATTTCAGTGGTTCCGCTTTCCCGCCTGCTCAGCCGATGCTGAGTTTTGGTCTCAAGCTCAGCACCGGAGCAGGGCCGCTGCTTCTGTCGGCAGAAGATGCTGCCAGTCGCTCCACCTATTCCTACGGACGCACTCCTGCCGCTCGGGCAGAAATCGACCTGACCCGGGAGCCGCGCTCAGCGTATCGGGAAACCGCCGAACAGCTGGAGTATAGCCGCCGCAAACTGGACTACACGATCGCCCTGGCCGGTGAACAGGCCGAACAGCTTTACAGTGAAGCCACCCACCTCGTAAACCTGCTGCAGAACCAAACCGCCCGCCTCACGCTCTACGAACGGGGGAGAGAGCTTGAAAAACAGAAATTCAATTTCGGCAGCGTAGATTTTGAGAGTCTGGTGGAACACCGGTCAGAGTACACGGAACAGATGCTCGAACTGCTGCAGCTGAAGGTCCGCTGCACTCTCACTTTCTGCAGATTGATGCAGCACTGTGCCATACCTGAAGAAATCACCACACTGATAAACCTGCTTAGTTCGCAAGTCGGGAGGTTACCGGATGACTCCAGTTAAAGTGGCCGCCTGCATACTTCTCATTAATATGTGTGTTCTCTGCGGAGTCATGGTCTACAGCGGATGTGGCCGGACCAGCTGCAAAGCCGCCGACACCGCACCGCCGGAAAGCCGGCCGCCGGTACCGGTGCGCGTCTGTTCGCCGCGGCAGCAGGAATACGCACCGAGCGTCACTTTCCCCGGAACAGTAGTTACTCTGCACAGCCGTGAAATCTGCAGTCCGGTTGAAGGATTTCTTCTACACAAGTATGTCCGCGAAGGAGAACGCGTCGAGAAAGGACAAGTGTTGATGAACATCTGCACCCGGCAGCTCGAACAGCAGCACGATCTATTGCAGGTCGAGCTTACGCGGCTGAAGTTGGAACTACGCCGGGCACACTACAATAAAGAGGATGAGATCCGGCACACCCAACGGCAATTTCTGCAGATTGCGGGGTTTTCGGCCAAACTGAACTACGCCGCTGAACTCTGCAGACATGCTGAGAAAGAGTACCGCAATGCCCAGGAGCTCTGCTCCGCCGGAGGCATCTCGAGCGAAGGGCTGGAGGATTATCGTCTGACCCGTCAGCGGCGGAATGCCGACCGGGAAGATCTGCAGCGTCAGCTGCAGGCCGCGCGATTAGCTCTGCAGCCCCGGATAACAGAGTCTGACTATCCCGCGCCGAACCCGCCCGGCGAACCGGCCCTGAGCGAAGAACAACAAGCGGCCTGTCTGCAGGCGGTGGCCGCACAGGCCAGCTTGAGAATAGAGTCGGCCGAGAGCCGAATAGAAGAGCTTCGCCTGCGGATTTCCCGTAACGAGTTTCTGCAAGCCGCCTGCACAGTGCGGGCTCCGGTTTCCGGATTTGCCGCGCATGTTCGTCCGCTGCCGGGCAGCTACATCCGCCACGGAGACTCGCTGCTGACAATTGAAAAAACCAGTACTTTGTATGTGCAGGGCGAAATCACTGCCGACGTCTGTGAAGTCTTGCGCAACAGGAAGTCCGTCTCCATCCACCTTTTCCAATCCGCGGCGGCAGATTTACCCGGCCGGGTCCATCACATCTCGCCGATTATCGACCCGCGCTCCGGCTGCCGCGAAGTTTTTATCCGAATCGAGACCCCTGCGCCCGCGGTAAGCCCCGGAAGCGAGGCCCGGGTGCGGGTGCAAACTTCCAAAACACGGAGTGCAGTCAGCCTGCCGGCGGAGGCGCTGGTACAGCAGCCCGAAGACTCACACCATTCCTCTCTCCGGCCGGAGAGCTATCACTCAGAGGTTTATATAGTAAAAAAGGGGCGCTGCTATCTCCGGCAGCTGCAGATTCTCAGCTCCAGGGGTGAAAAGGTGTATGCCGCCGGTGATATCACTCCCGATGAAAGGGTAATTCTCTCCCCGCCGCCCGGACTGAAGGAGGGAAGCAAAGTACGAACTATTTCCATACAAAATTTTGAGGAGGTTGAACATGTTCCATAGTCACGCGCCCCTCCTGCGGGCACTCTTACTCCTGCTGCTCTTCACACCGCCGTTAGTGCAGTGCTCCATGCTGCTCGATACACTGCAGATGAACCCGATTCGCGCTACCTGTCCTGCTGAGAGGAATTCGGTTCTCAGCTCTGACCAGAGTATCAGCGTACACTTCGCTGCGGGAGTCGACCACGCGTCCGCTGAACAGCTCGTCCGGCTGACTACCCCCGCAGGACCGCTGGCCGGAAGCTTCAGCTGGCAGGAAGACCGTTTGGAGTTCCACCCACACAGCCCGCTGACCGCAGGTTGTCGCTACGCTCTGGAAGTCAGCGGAGAGCTCCAGTTTCGTGATGGCCGTACCTGCCGGGTACAACGCCGCATCCCGTTTTATCATCGGCGGGCTCCGGCATCCGAAAACCCGCCGATCCGCTACGAACCGCAGACCGGCAGCATTATCGGTAAGCAGAGCGCCCTGAATATAGCCTTCGACCACCAGGTAGAGCGAAATCGTGTGATCCAGGATTTGCGAATAAGCCCGTTTGCCGATTACCTCTTTCAGTGGAACCAGACTTCTACCCTGCTCAGCATTTCACCTCTCAACGGCTGGAAAAACCACAGCATCTGTAGAATCGAGTTCGATGAGCTGTCTTACCCTTCGGCCGCCTATTACATCGAATTCCAGGAGCCGCAGGAACTGACGTATGAGATGAACCCGGTAGAGCTCGACTGGCAGGCTAATTTTCCTCCGGCCGATTGTCCGCTTTCGGCAGTCTCAGCCGGCTGCACCGTGCAATTCCGCTTCTCCCGTGTAGTCGATCAACAGGAGTGTGCAGATGCTGTTTCATTCCGACCCTTCTGCAGCGGTTCTTTCTTCTGGAAGGATGACCGTACTGCGGTCTTCATTCCCGACGAAGCGCTGGCCGCGGCCACCACCTACTGCTGCTCCTTTGCAGCCGGCTCTCTCGGCGGGGCGCTGCAGGATGCCGAGTTTACTACCGCCACGGAGCTGCCCCGCATTATCCGGTTGCAGGGTGAAGCGGCGGACAGTATACCGGAGGATGTCGGGGCGCTTCCCACCACATCCGTCGATATAACGCCCACCGGTCCGGAAGGCAGCTACAGCTTTCTCCTGGAGTACAGCCAGTCCGTCGGGAGTACCGAAGCGCGGGCCAGGCTGCAGAGCTGTGCCCATATCAGGACTATCTTTCCGCCCGACGTGCCTGCACCGACCGTGGTCAGCTGCTTCTGGCCCGACGATACGCATCTGCTGCTCCAGCTGCAGGGGCTCGGCGTCCAGGCAGACGGACGCAGCACCTACTACTCCTTCCGGCTGCCTGAAGAGTGCTCGGAACCGGCGGCACTGCAGATGAGGGTAGTCCCATGAAAAAAACAGCGGCAGTATGGTTCCTGCTGCCCTTTCTCGGCGCCTGCATGCCGTTCTACGGGATGATCGGGGAGGTTCCAAAGGTACACAGCATATCCCCCTCCGACCAATTACAGCCGGGTGATTCAATTGTAATAGAGTTTTCCTGCAGTATGGATAAGGATTCCGTGGAATCCGCCTTTCGTCTCAGCTGCGGATCCCTTCCGGTCAACGGCAGCTTTACCTGGAACAATTCGGCCGAGATGGTCTTCTCTCCGCGGCAGTTTTCCGAAACCAGCGGCTATGTGCTCGAGCTCACATACCTCGCCCGCTCCTCGGCCGGAATTCCAATGGAACGCAGCCGCACGCACCGCTTCGGCCTGACCGGCACAGCTGCGCCGTTTGAACTGCTTTCGATAATTCCCGACCCGGATGACCTGCTCATCTCTCCAACTGATGACTTTCTTTTTCACTTCAACCGGTCCGTCGACCAAAACTCGTTCTACAGCGCCTTCAGCATAAATCCGCAGGTAGAGGGTCGCTTCGAATGGACACAAGAGAACTCCCGGGTTCGCTTCATTCCGCAATCCGGTCTCCTGCCGGGACTCCATTATCAGATCGAGATTTCCGCCGATTGCCGTAGCACCGACGAGCATCCGCTGATCTCGGCAGAGCAGCGCCACTATCGGGTTGCCGAGGTGGAGGCTCTGCCAATAGAGTACTTCTGCTGGACCTCCGAAACCGGCGAACGGCACACCCCGGCCCGCCCGGATGAGTGCTGCTACGCAGCCCGGAATGAAATTTTCTCTGTTCAATTCTCGGATGCGGTTCCGCCGGCGCTCCATTCCACCGCAGTTAGGTTGCAGCCGGATCCCGGGGCCGATTTTGAATGGAGCGTGGACCGGCGTCGGGTGACCCTGCATATGCCCGGCTCTCCCCGGCCGGAGACGGTTTTTCAACTAAAGCTTGGCCAGGAATCCTACTATCTCCAGTGGGACGGTCCGGGAACTGGAGCACTCGAACTGACGGGGGTATCCTACTGCAATGACAGCAGTTCTGCCGCGGCAGAGTACCGGCTCATCGGACTGAACGAACTGCTAGATTTCGCCACTTCTGAACACGCGGCTATTGAACTGGCATTCTCGCATTCTCAGACGGCTGAAATACCGGTTCTGCACCTGATGGAAGCACTACAGTTATACGCGAGTAACGGAGCCGCTGCACTCCGGCTCACGGATCTGCAGAAAATCGCTTCGGCCGAATGTTCCGAACTAAACGATCTGCATCCGCAATCCCTGTTTCGAATAGAGTTCACCATTCACAGATATCCGTCTGCCGGGCGGCTTCATCTGCAGATTGCACCGACCCTCACCGATTCGCTGGGCAATACTCCAACACAAGAAATTCGCATGAGCTACAACCTATGAAGCTGCAGCCCTTATGGACGGCACTCATCATTAGTACGCTCTTCTGTCTGCCCCGTCTAATAGTGCCCGGCGGCAGCCCTTCCGCGGAAAACCATATCATCATCCGTATTCCTGTCACGGGTCTGAGCGTCGAGCAAGTGCGGAGTTCGGTAGAACCGGCCGTCATCGATGCGCTCGACACAGTAGATCTTCGAGTTCAAACCAGGTCAGTTGCCAGACCGGAAGAACTCCTGGTTTCGGCTCGCTTTCCACCAAACAGCTCCACCTCCGACACTCTGACCGAGGTTCAACGGAGGCTGTTCGCATTACAGAGTCGGCTGCCCTATCAGGCCGGTCCTCCCACGTTGTATCCCGTTCAGCCTGCCGAAGCGTTCATCACTGTGTGTGTCGATTTTCATGCTTCGCTTCTCTCCCGACACCCGGACAGATTAAAACTCGAGGCTGAACAGCTGCGTGAGCAAATTACACGATCTGCTCGGGTACGCAGCGTGTCGGTCCGGGGCACACCAGCGCAGGAGCTGAGCATCGTTCTCGATCGAGACGCTTTAGTACAAAGAAGGATTCCTCCCGGCTACATTCTCCACTACTTGCAGCAGTGTCTGTTCGACTACTACTCCGGCCGCTGGAACGACCGGATACTATCCCAGGGCATCCAAATGGAGAGCAGTATACGCACCGCAGAGGATTTGTCCGAACTGCAGATTCCGCTGCTGCCGTTGACCGGCAGGCGAAAGCTGCTGCCGCTCGGAACAATTGCCAAAGTCAAGCTCCAGACACTTCCGGCTACCCATGAGATTTACGGCGCGGACTTGTTGATTTCGGTCTATACCGCAGGCCATGTACAGATTCGGCAGCAGCTCTCTCTTCTCAGACACCTGAACACAGTGTTGGGAACAAATGATGCCGTCAAAACCTGGTTTGTCTGTGGCGGGCATCTGTTTTCCTCGCTTCGCTGCTGTTCATTGCTGGCGGCTCTGTGTTGTACCGGCCTGTTTCTCACCCTTGTGGCTGTATACCTCCACGGAGGGAATCCTTCCGCGGGTGCTCGGCAATACACTCTGGTCTGGGCTCTGTTCTGCCTCTGCTGTGTCCTGCTCCAATATCCCTGTCCGCTCCCGGCCGGTGTCGCCTTTGCGTTGGCAATTCCGACGACCGTCACTGCGGCCGGGCGGCGGCGGAAGTCTATCCTGCAGATGCAGTTTCATCTCGCAGGATCCCGAGCCGGGTTGCTTCCTGCCTGGATTATCTGTGGAATACTCTCCGCGGCGCTCCTCATGCGGGCGCTCCTTCTGCTGCCTCTACCGCGGGTATTCAATATTGAGGTCCCCTCCGGGCAGGCAGCAGCGGTGCAGTACGAGCGGTGCCGGGAAATCTTACCGGCGGCACGAGTCTGCGGGGTGAGTTCGCGCCCGCATCGCTTCAGTCGGGCAGCACGCATCAGGGAGTACTGGAACAGCTGCGCACACCCCAATCGTCTGCAGTTAAAACTCCTGCTGACACCGGCGGATGCTCTGCGCCTCGAAGTGCAGCCCGATCATCCCGTTCGTGCGCGGGAGTCGCCGGCTCAGAATGGTGAAACCGATGCACTTTCGTTCACTCTCGATTTGAAATCCCATACAGTCCGGCAGCAGGCTGTGAGCCGGCGCGATATATACTCTCAACTCGATCTTGCTGTGAACGGGCGTGTAGTCGGAACCATCTCCACCGGTAGCGGCAGTTCTCTGCGGCTGCCCGTCCGGGTATGGTACGGTCGCCTCGAGTCAAGCGAACAGCTGAAACAGCTGCCGATATTCATAAATGACCACAGAACCGTGCGCCTGGAAAAGCTCTGCCGGCTGCACCCACCATCGGAGAGCAATCGACAATGAAGCGCTGTGGAATGTACACTGCCGGGTATTTCACCCTTTTATCCCTGCTGTTGCTGTTCGTCGCTTACACACCCGGCATAAAGCCTGCCCTTTATCCCGCACTTCCGCAGCCGCACCTCCTGGTGGAAACTTACTGGCCCCAAGCCGGGGCCGAAGAGATAGATCGTCAGATAAGCATCCCACTGCTGGAGGCATTCTCGGCAGTGCCTGGCTTACAGACCACGCGGACTCACAGCCGCTGCGGTCGAAGCAGCATCTATTTAAAATTTTCCGCCTCCGGCAGCACCGCCGCTGCGCTGCGCCGGGTCCAAAGGGCAGCCGCCCGGGCTTCGGCCCGCCTGCCTCCAGAAGCCCATTTTCCCCATGTAAGCAACCGCAGTCAGGCGGATCTTCCGGTCTTTGCCGCTGCCGTTCCACTCGAGTACACCGCGGAAGCGGAGCGGTTCCGTGCAGATCTCTCTGCGCTGCCGGAGATTTCGTTGGCGGAGAGTGAGTCCGCCACAGGGGCTGATTCCTTACTTTTGAACTACCGCTATACTGCCGGGCAGCTGTACGGCTTTTCTTCAACAGATGCGGCGGAATATCTGCGCAGCCGCAGTTTCTCCGGGGCTGTGAATGGAATCGACCTGCTGCCGGCCGCCGAATTGACAGGCACAGACGTCGACAGAGTTCTTGATCGGCCGGAGGGGTCTACTGACCGGCGGCACTCTATCCACCGGCTCAATGGCGAAAGACAGCACATTTTTATCTGCTATGCGGACTTCCGCAGCAACCGCATCGGCGTATGCCGCCGCCTGCGGACCTTATGCAATAAAAACCCTGCTGTGCGGGAAATCTACAATCACGGCCGAGAGCTTGAGCGGATACTGCGCTCAACCTCGCTGTCCGTGCTCTGTGGTATCGCAGCAATAGCACTTTTGTTGGTTGTGCAGATGAAGCGCTTCAACCGTGAGACCGCACTACTGCTCTCTTCTCTTCCGCTTATTCTCTGCGCGGCCCTCGCGACGGCGGCCGCTTGCGGCGTCAGTATGAACATTATGAGCCTGGCAGCTATTGCGGTGGGCAGCGGGCTGGTAGTAGATGCGGCGGTGCTGTTCTACGAGGAGAACTGTAGAATTGGCGCAGGCGCGGCGGTTAGGACGGTCAGGGCCCCGATTCTCATGTCGAACCTGACCACACTGTCCATTTTCATTCCGGTTCTGCTGCTGCCGCTTTCGATACGCCACAACTTTCGAGCCTTCATGCTCGTCATGACGGTTATTCTTACTCTGGGCACAGTGTGGACGCTGGCCGTATTCCCCCGGATGTGCCGGCCACTGCGGTCGAGTTCTCTTCTGCAGTTTTCTTTTCATATGCGCCTCCTCCGCACCACAGCTCTGCTACACCACTTGTCATGTAAGCGCAGGCTCTGTTGGCTGATGTATGCGCTTATGTGTGTACTGCCTCTGCTTTGCATCCCAAAGGTAGAGTTTCGAACCTTTCCGCGCTTAAACCGGAAAACCCTGCACCTGCAGATTGAGTTTCCTGCCGGCACACGCCCAGGCTATATCGATTCGAGCCTGCACTCCTTTTTTTCACAGGCACAAACGCTGCCTCAGGTGCAGACCCTGTCGGTAAGTTGTCGTGCGGGGGAGGCTGCAGTCACCATCACCTGCCGAGACCGCAGCGGCTCTACCGGTGCACTCACTGGTCTGAAGCAGATTCCTCTCCCGCCAGGGGCCAGCCTGATCGAGCCAAGCCGGTCCGCCCTGCAGCAGCCCTTCATAGTAAGACTGTATGCCAGCCATCCGACTCAGTTGCGGCCCCATCTGACCAATGTCGCCGCACGGATACAAGCCGCCCGGCCCGCCTATCGGGTGTATTACCACTTCAAAGACGCCACAGCGCGGTACCACGTATCTTTCGATGTAAACCGCTGCGCCCATTTCGATATTCCTCCGGCCGAGGCCGCCGCTCAGATACACCGTATTCTCACCAGCGCACCGGCTGCCAAGCTGGGGGTCGACAGACAGGCGGATATTCTACTGCAGCCCCAGCCCTATCCCTCTGATTTCGCGGAATTCTATCGCTCCTTCCGGATTGTAGAGGGCCGCCGCAGCCTGCCGCTCTTGTCAGTCAGCTCTCTGAGCGCTGAGACCGGGACAGGCGACCTGCAACGGATTAACGGAGCGCTTTACAGCGGGCTGACCATCTTTCCCGGCAGAACTCGAACCTCCGATGCGGTCCGGCAGGTCGAGCGGATGCTGCGCAGCTACCCGCTGCCGGCGGACTGCAGTTTCGAGATAGCACCGGTTATACGCCGTGAAAGGGGGCGGATGAACTGGGTGCTTGCGGCGATTGCTCTCGCCGCGATTCTGCTTACGCTGCTGCTCTACTCCTATTTCGGCCGTGTAGAGTATACTCTCTTTGTCCTCAGCTATATTCCGGCTGCCCTGGCACTGCCGCTTCCGGTTCTGATATGCCTGGATATACCACTCTCTTTGCCGGTCTTAACCGGATTTCTGGTAAATGTGGGATTGAGCGTGAACAACGCCCTGGTGTTAATCTCTCAAAACAAACGACAGCGCCTCGCAGCCGCGGATCTGCCCCGGCAGCTCTGCCTGAAGCTTCCCTCCCTGAGCGCTTCAACCGTAACCACCGCCGCGGGAGTTATTCCGCTGTTGTTCGGAAGTGGGGGTGCCGGTGGCGTACTGAGCGGATTGTCCGTAGTCATAGCAATAGGGGCCGGGTCGTCATGGGCGATGATCTTCCTCAGTACCGCCCTTGTCTCGGGGCCCTCTGCTCATCGCTCGCTTCCGGCGCCGCGCCAAGTCAACCGTTCATACCGTTCATACCGTTTGACATCCGGCTGACATCCAGCCCGGAATCCACTACACTGGAGGTATGGAAATAAAGGGCAAAACTGTACTGATTACCGGCGCTGCACATCGGATGGGGGCAGCCGCGGCCAAGGCGTTTGCATCCGAGGGGGCGGACATAGTGCTGCACTATCACCGTTCCGAGCAGCAGGCTCACGAAACCGCCGCCCAACTCGAGGCTCTCGGGAGCAGGGTACTGCTGCTGCAGGCCGACCTGTCGGCGGAGGATGCTGCCGCACAGCTGGTTGAAAGGGCGGTCGCGGCCGGCATGCCGCCGCATATTCTGATTAATTCGGCCTCGATTTACCCGCACTCCACCTGGAGATCGGTGAAGTTCGAGGATCTGGCCGCTTCCTACCGTCTGAACACCTACGCACCCCTGGCCCTCAGCAGAGCCTTTGCCGCCAGCCTCAACCCTGAGTCGATAATCCAGGTTTTGGATGCCCGCATGGTGGATTATGACGCTCAACACTACGCCTATCACTTGAGTAAACGCAGCCTGCACGACATTACCCGCATGCTGGCAGTAGAACTGTCGCCCGCAATCCGAGTAAACGGGGTTGCACCCGGCATCATCCTGCCCGACACGGACAACGACCCGCAGCTGCTGGAAAAGTACAAAGGCGGAACCCTTCTGCAGCGCATCGGACGGGTTGAAGAGTATACGCAGAGCTTACTCTTTCTCAGCACAAATGAGTTCGTCACCGGACAGATCATCTTTATCGACGGGGGCCGTCATCTCAAGGGCCGCTTCTACGGGGTATAGTTCCCGGTACTAGACTACAGCTGCAGTATTGCCCGCAGCCGCTCCCGGGCCCGCCCTTCGCAGAGCTGAAATTCAGCGCTTAGATACTCCCGCACCGCCGGCAGCCCCCGCAGCTGCCGGAGCAACAAACCCGCCTGCAGTGTAAACCGATTCTCCGGCCATTCGAGTGCCGCGGTCAGAGGCTGAAGCAGCTGTGGCGGCCCGCCCTCCTGTACCAATGCGGCAATCTGTTTCATCTCAGCCGGCAGCAGCGGTCGCGCCTGCAGTTCCGGCGGGATGCCTGCCTGCTCGGCCAGCCTCATCCGGGCCTCGTCGGCGGCAGCAGTGTAAGGACCGGCGGCAATACAGCCCTGCAGGGCCTGCCCGTACAGCTCCCGGGCCGCATACGCACCTTCAGTGCCAGCCGTATCCGCTAAAGCCCGAAACAGGTGTACAAAATATCGCTGCTCCCGACCGTAGTGCCGCGCCTGCCGGGCATACTCCCGGCGGACTGCTTCACTTCCGGGATTACGGTACAGACGCACTAGTGCATGCAGATAGCTGACAAAGCGGTGGGGAGGGACTTCCTGGTCTCGCTCCAGTGTTCGCATGGCAGCCTCCGCCTCCCTCCAGAGTCCGGCCTCGATATGTTTCAGGACGGCACAGAGCTCCTCTCCGATCCGGCTGATTTTCACCAACTGCTCGTCTGCATTTGGAACCTTCTTTTTCAAAGTGAAGGTGTGCAGCTCCAGCTGTCCTATCCGCCGGGCGGCATCCATTCCGCAGCGGCGGCTGAACTCGACGGCCGCTTCGGCATGGCCGGGCGAATACGCGCAGCTGCTCCAGTAATGCTGAAGTAAGGCCTGCGCATGTTCGTGTGCCGCCGCATGGTCCTCTTCATCCCCGTCATAGATTTCGACCGCCCGCAGCACATCTTCAATTACCAGCAGTTTCGGATGGTTTTTAGCCAGCTCGTATATGGTCTGGCATCCCCGCAGAGGGTCGATTCCGCCGGCCAGCCTGGAACGGGCGGCCAGCAGCTGTACCCGGGCCAAGCGCTCGTCAGCACCGGCACTGCGCAGGGCATCCGAGTACTCGCCTGCCTTGGCGGCGAATCTTATACACTCCCGGTACCTCTGCCGGAGCCACGCCGCCCGGGTCGCGAGCTCCCAGATCAGGCATGCGTCTCCGATAGCTTTAGCGGACGGCTCTCCCCGGCCGCTTTCAATTGCCTTCCGGGCTTCCGCCAGCCAAATTTCAGCCTCCTCCGGCCGGCCGAGCTCAAGCTCCGCCTGCGATAGATGCACTCCAAGAGGCAATATTTTCTTCTCGGACAGGTAGAGCCCGAGAAGCCGCTTGTACCGCTGTGCCGGATCGGGCACGGCCAGGACCTCCTCCAGCTCCGGTGAACCAGGCCCCCCGAACCGGAAGACCCCG